>NZ_JAMMTO010000005.1:193573-337380 GCF_051807745.1 Salmonella sp. NW38
ATAAACCCGCCAGCTTACACTGACGGGTTTTTGCATGAAGAGATGAAACTGACCGATAAGCCGCTTTCTTTTGGGTATAGTGTCGTGGACAGTCATTCATCCTGCCGCCCTGTAAAAGCAAAAACCCGCCGAAGCGGGTTTTATGAAGAGGTGAAACTGACCGATAAGCCGGGTTCTGTCGTGGACAGTCATTCATCTAGGCCAGCAATCGCTCACTGGCTCAAGCAGCCTACCCGGGTTCAGTACGGGCCGTACCTTATGAACCCCTATTTGGCCTTGCTCCGGGTGGAGTTTACCGTGCCACGGACTGTTACCAGCCGCGCGGTGCGCTCTTACCGCACCCTTTCACCCTTACCTGATCCCACTTGCGTGGGCCATCGGCGGTTTGCTCTCTGTTGCACTGGTCGTGGGTTTCCCCCCCAGGCGTTACCTGGCACCCTGCCCTATGGAGCCCGGACTTTCCTCCCCTCCGCCCGTCTCCCCGAAAGGACGACGACGAAGCGGCGACTGTCTGGTCAGCTTCGGCGCGCAGTATAGAGGGTTCGCGCGACTTTGTCACCCTGCGCTGCGCATTCCTATCGCCAGAGCGGCAGCAACATTTCTGGATGCCCGATAAATATTGTCAAAAGCGCCCCGAAAAGCCTCCTCCAGCGTCACGATGCGCGTGAGTACGCTAAAGACAGCGTCGATGCCATAGTGATGCACTATCCCTACATCGTGCGTCAGGCTGCCGGCAATGCCAATCACTGGCTTATGATATTTTTTCGCCACATTCGCGACGCCAATCGGCACTTTACCGCGAATACTTTGGCTATCAATCCGCCCTTCTCCCGTCACCACCAGCGTACAGTCGTGGATATGCTCCTCCAGGTTCAGTGCCGCCGTGACAATTTCGATTCCGCTGCGTAATTCCGCACCGAGAAAAGCCATTAACGCCGCCCCCATACCGCCTGCCGCGCCTGCGCCGGGCGCCGCCTTTACGTCGACATTCAGCGATTTTTTTATGATGTCGGCATAGTGAGCAAGATTTCTGTCCAGCTCAACAATGTTCTCTTCGGTCGCGCCTTTCTGCGGCCCAAAAATTCGTGATGCGCCGTTGTCGCCGATCAGAGGATTAGAGACATCGCAAGCGACACGAATCGCGCAGAGTTTTAAACGGGGATCGAGCTCTGAAATATCAATGTCGCTTAGACAATGAAGGCTTCCGCCACCGTAACCGATATCCGCGCCGTTTTCATCGCGCAGTTTTGCGCCTAACGCCTGCATCATCCCTGCGCCGCCGTCATTTGTCGCGCTACCGCCAATGCCGATAATGATATTGCTTGCGCCGCTTTCCAGCGCCTGCAATATCAGCTCCCCCGTTCCCCGCGAGGTAGTAATCAAAGGGTTGCGTTTTTCTGGCGGAACCAGCGCCAGTCCGCTGGCCGCCGCCATTTCAATAAAGGCGGTTTTACCATCCCCGGACATTCCCCAGCAGGCTTTCACTTTTTCACCCAACGGCCCGGTCACCCATGCGGCGCGTTCAACGCCCTGCGTCGCGGCAATCATGGCTTCGACCGTTCCTTCACCGCCATCGGCAACCGGAACAGAGACATATTGCGCATCGGGGAAAATTTCCCGAAATCCTTTTTCTATCGCCTGCGCTACCTCGGCGGCAGAAAGGCTTTCTTTGTAGGAGTCGGGGGCAATTACGATTTTCATAGTGGTAGCCTGTTACTGCACAACGCCGGATGGCGTTTCACTTATCCAGCCTGAAATTCAGGCCCGGATCGCTACACGCCATCCGGGCACAACGTCGTTAGCGAGTGACTTCCACTTTCGCCAGTTTTTCGTAGTAGCACGCCAGCGCGCTATGGTCGTCATTACCGTGTCCATCCGCGCGTAACGCCTGCATCATTTCCATAACGGCGGCGGTCAGCGGGAGCTGCGCGCCAACGCCGTGGGAGGTATCCAGCGCATTCGCCAGATCTTTAATGTGCAGATCGATACGGAAACCTGGCTTAAAGTTTCTGTCCATGACCATCGGCGCTTTCGCATCCAGTACCGTGCTGCCAGCCAGACCGCCGCGAATCGCCTGATAGACCAGATCCGGGTTGACGCCCGCTTTAGTCGCCAGCGTCAGCGCTTCAGACATGGCGGCGATATTCAACGCCACGATCACCTGGTTAGCCAGTTTTGTGACGTTGCCCGCGCCGATATCGCCGGTATGCACCACGGAACCCGCCATCGCTTTCATCAGGTCGTAGTACTTGTCGAAAATGGCTTTATCGCCCCCCACCATCACCGACAGCGTGCCATCAATCGCCTTCGGCTCGCCGCCGCTGACCGGCGCATCCAACATCTCAACGCCCTTCGCCTTCAGCGCATCGCTGATTTCACGGCTTGCCAGCGGCGCGATAGAACTCATATCAATCAATACGGTTCCCGGCTTCGCGCCTTCGATGATACCGTTCTCGCCCAGCGCAACCTCTTTCACATGCGGAGAGTTAGGCAGCATCGTGATGATGACGTCACACTGTTCAGCGATCGCCTTCGCCGTAGAGGCCGTTTCCGCGCCTGCGGCAATGACGTCGGCAATCGCTTCAGGATTACGATCGGACACCACCAGCGAATACCCTGCTTTCAGTAAGTTTTTGCTCATGGGCTTACCCATGATGCCTAAGCCAATAAAGCCAACTTTCATCGTCATAGCGTTCTCTCTTTCCATACCAGGATTATTTTTTAAAGGTGTCGGCAAGCTTCTGCGTGCTGGCGCGGAATGCGCCTAAATCGCTGCCAACGGCGACAAAGGTCGCGCCCCATTCCAGATAACGGCGGGCATCCGCCTCTACCGGCGCCAGAATGCCGCACGGTTTACCGTGCGCTTTAGCGCGGGCGAAAATATGTTGAATCGTCTGCTGCACGTCAGGGTGAGAAGCATTGCCGAGATGACCCAGCGCGGCGGCCAGATCGCTTGGGCCGACAAAAATGCCATCAACGCCTTCCGTTGCGGCGATGGCATCAACATTGTCGACACCCAACTGGCTTTCGATTTGAACAATAATGGTGATGTTTTTGTTCGACTGCGCAAAGTAATCAGGCACCGTACCGAACATATTCGCGCGGTGAGAAACGGAGACGCCGCGAATGCCTTCCGGCGGGTAACGCGTCGAGGCGACGGCGCGAGCCGCTTCCTCTTGCGTTTCAACAAAGGGGATCAGGAAGTTATAAAACCCAATATCCAGCATCCGTTTGATAATGACCGGTTCATTGGTTGGCACACGTACCACAGGCGCGCTGGCGCTGCCTTTCAATGCCATTAACTGCGGAATTAAGGTGGTCACATCATTCGGCGCATGTTCGCCATCCAGCACCAGCCAGTCAAATCCCGCCAGACCGAGAACTTCGGTGGTGATTGGGCTTGCCAGTGCAGACCAGCAGCCAATCTGCACCTGTTGCGCCGCCAGCGCCGCTTTAAACTTATTCGGGAAAATAGCGTTATTCATCGCTTATACCTTCGCTTATTTCTTTAATTCTCTACATGTGATGCCGCCACCATAACTTATAGCAACGACAATAAAATGCTTATCTGAAATCAGAATGGGTCTCCGCATTCTATTTCTAATGTGGTACACATCCTGTAGCACAATATACCGTTCTGATATCTTTATCGTCTTTTATTATTATCATGGTATTTTCAAATAACTCGTCAGATACACTGAATTCGCCATTCAGTATAAACAGCCTATGGCGGATAATCATTGTGCAAACGCTCATTAAAAAGGGATTGTTTAACGCTTATTTTTGAGCATACGCCCATGACACTGGGCGCTAATGCACACATTTACGCTTTACCCGGCCTACATAAAAAATTTCATAATTTGCGGTGATCTGGATCACATTCTTATATTTATACTCCTGTCATTCTTATTTCATTATGCATGAACTTTATTTCTTATATTGAGATTTAACGATTTAACCATAACCAAAATAGATAATCCTATTTCTATCATCCAGGCTGGAGAATGTTAAACAATGGCCAATATCGAAATTCGCCAGGAATCGCCATCGGCGTTTTATATAAAAGTACATGAAACCGATAATGTCGCAATTATTGTTAATGACCACGGTCTTAAAGCCGGAACACGTTTTCCGGATGGCCTGGAACTGACTGAACATATTCCGCAAGGCCATAAAGTTGCTCTGACGGATATCCCCGCTCACGGCGAAATCATCCGTTATGGCGAAGTCATCGGTTATGCGGTACGCGACATCCCGCGCGGAAGCTGGATCGACGAGTCGCTGGTTGAACTGCCAAAAGCGCCGCCGCTGAATACGCTACCGTTGGCGACCAAAGTACCGGAACCGCTGCCGCCGCTGGAAGGCTATACGTTTGAGGGCTATCGTAACGCCGATGGCAGCGTCGGCACCAAAAATCTGCTTGGCATTACCACCAGCGTGCACTGTGTAGCGGGCGTGGTCGATTATGTGGTGAAAGTAATTGAGCGCGATCTCCTGCCCAAATACCCGAATGTCGATGGCGTTGTAGGGCTAAACCATCTGTACGGCTGCGGCGTGGCAATCAACGCGCCGGCGGCGGTCGTGCCGATTCGCACGATTCATAATATCGCGCTCAACCCCAATTTTGGCGGCGAAGTGATGGTGATTGGCCTCGGTTGCGAAAAACTGCAGCCGGAACGGCTGCTGGAAGGCACCGAGGATGTTCCCGCCATCGCCGTTGAAAGCGCCAGTATTGTGCGTTTACAGGACGAGCAGCATGTCGGCTTTAAATCAATGGTCGACGATATTTTGCGGGTCGCCGAACGCCATCTGACGAAACTGAACCAGCGCCAGCGCGAAACCTGCCCGGCCTCCGAGCTGGTCGTCGGGATGCAGTGTGGCGGCAGCGATGCGTTTTCCGGCGTCACGGCAAACCCGGCGGTGGGTTATGCTTCCGATCTGTTGGTACGCTGCGGCGCGACCGTCATGTTCTCGGAGGTCACCGAAGTGCGCGATGCCATTCATCTTCTGACGCCGCGCGCCATCAACGAAGCCGTGGGTAAACGCCTGCTGGATGAAATGGCCTGGTACGATAATTACCTTAATATGGGGAAAACCGATCGCAGCGCTAACCCGTCCCCTGGCAACAAAAAAGGCGGTCTGGCGAACGTCGTGGAAAAAGCGTTGGGCTCTATCGCTAAATCGGGTAAGAGCGCCATTGTCGAAGTATTGTCGCCGGGCCAGCGCCCCACCAAACGCGGCCTGATTTACGCCGCGACGCCCGCCAGCGATTTCGTCTGCGGCACGCAGCAGGTCGCTTCCGGCATTACCGTACAGGTCTTTACCACCGGACGCGGCACGCCGTACGGGTTGATGGCGGTGCCGGTCATTAAAATGGCGACGCGTACCGAGCTGGCGAACCGCTGGTATGACTTAATGGATATCAATGCAGGCACCATCGCCACGGGTGAAGAGACAATCGAAGATGTGGGCTGGAAGCTGTTTCACTTTATTCTCGATGTCGCCAGCGGCCGGAAAAAGACTTTCTCGGACCAGTGGGGCCTACATAACCAACTGGCGATATTTAACCCGGCGCCAGTGACCTGATCCAGTCAGTACCCTTCTCCGACCAGGGTATAACCGCATAATCTGTAGACCGGGTAAGCGCCAGCGCTACCCGGTATTTTTTCGCCCTTAGTCTGTAGCCTAAAGTATGTCTGCCCGACATGCTTTTTTTACGCCTGACTTTCGATAACTTCCATTTTATTTCGAAACTTTCATTTATCAGATCAAAATCACAAAAAAACATTCCGAAAGCCTATAAATTCTTTCAAAGAAAACAAACGAAAGATTTCGGAGGAAGGATGTTTATCATTTCAGGCAGAACAATGCTAAAGAAGGCGCAGCAGGAAGGCTATGCTGTGCCGGCGTTTAACATCCACAACCTGGAGACATTGCAAGTGGTGGTGGAAACCGCCGCAGAATTGCGCTCTCCGCTGATTGTCGCCGGTACGCCAGGCACCTTTAGCTACGCAGGCGTCGGTAATATCGTGGCTATCGCCGCAGAACTGGCGAAAAGCTGGAACCATCCTCTCGCGGTACATCTCGATCATCATGAAAAACTGGCCGACATCAAAATGAAAGTCGCCGCCGGGGTACGCTCGGTCATGATCGACGGGTCGCATTTCCCCTTTGCCGACAATATTGCGCTGGTGAAAAGCGTGGTTGATTACTGTCATCGCTACGATGTCAGCGTTGAAGCTGAACTTGGGCGTCTCGGCGGGCAGGAAGACGATCTTATCGTTGACGGTAAAGATGCGCTTTATACCCATCCGGAACAGGCCCGGGAATTTGTAGAAAAAACGGGTATCGACTCGTTAGCCATTGCTATCGGCACCGCTCACGGCCTCTACACCGCTGAACCAAAACTTGATTTTGAACGACTGACGGAAATTCGTCAGCGGGTTGATGTCCCCTTAGTCCTTCACGGCGCCTCTGGCCTGCCGACCCGCGATATTACCCGCGCTATTTCGCTGGGCATCTGCAAAGTTAACGTCGCCACCGAGCTAAAAATCGCCTTTTCCGGCGCGCTTAAAAACTATTTAACGCAACACGCAGAGGCCAGCGATCCCCGCCATTACATGATCCCGGCGAAAGCGGCCATGAAAGAGGTTGTACGTAAAGTGATTGCCGACTGCGGTTGTGAAGGGAAGCTCTAAAGCCCCCGGATTTAGCACGGCAAAGGGCGTTTTCATAGCTGGATCACGAAAGCCATTATTATCCTTTGCCTTCAAACCAAAAATATTATGAAGATAAACAAAAGATATCGGAGCCAGAAGTGAAAGAAATAATTTCTCGTCACAAAGCAGGGGAACAGATAGGGATCTGTTCCGTATGTTCAGCACACCCGCTGGTGATTGAATCCGCATTACGTTTTGATTTGAACAGCGGGAACAAAGTTCTGATTGAAGCGACCTCTAACCAGGTTAATCAGTTTGGCGGTTATACCGGCATGAAACCGGCTGACTTTCGTGATTTTGTCTATGGCATCGCCCAGGAAGTGGGTTTTCCACGTGAGCGGTTGATTCTTGGTGGCGATCATTTAGGGCCTAACTGCTGGCAGAACGAACCGGCAGCGGCGGCAATGGAAAAGTCGGTTGAGTTAATAAAAGCGTATGTCGCCGCTGGTTTTAGCAAAATTCACCTGGACGCGTCGATGTCCTGCGCAGATGACCCGACACCGTTGGATCCGATGGTCGTTGCACGCCGTGCCGCCGTGCTTTGTAAAGCAGCAGAAGAGACCGCAAACGAAGAACAAAAATACCATCTGACTTATGTCATCGGCACGGAAGTGCCCGTTCCTGGCGGTGAAGCCAGTACCATCGGCAGCGTTCATGTCACCCGCGAAGTCGATGCTGCCCGTACGCTGGAAACTCACCAAATCGCGTTTCGTGAATCAGGTCTGGAAGAAGCACTGTCACGCGTGATCGCCATTGTGGTGCAACCGGGCGTTGAATTTGATCATACCCAGATTATTCATTATCAGCCGCAGGCGGCACAGGCGCTCTCCGCATGGATAAAAGAAACGCCGATGGTCTATGAAGCGCATTCGACTGATTATCAGACGCGACAGGCCTACCGCGCCCTCGTTCGCGATCATTACGCCATTCTGAAGGTCGGCCCGGCGCTCACTTTCGCGCTGCGCGAAGCCATTTTCGCACTTGCGCAAATGGAAAATGAGCTGGTATCCCCAGAACAACGTAGCCGCGTGATGGAAGTTATCGATGAAGTGATGCTAAACGAGCCAGGCTACTGGAAAAAATACTACCGTCCAACCTGGAGCCAGGCGATGGTCGACATCCACTTTAGTTTGTCTGACCGTATTCGCTATTACTGGCCGCACCCGCGTATTCGTCAAAGCGTAGAGAAGTTAATCGCCAATCTGAACAACGTCACATTGCCGCTGGGATTAATTAGCCAGTTTATGCCCGTACAGTTTGAACGCCTGTCTGAGGGCGTGCTCACCCCTACGCCGCATAACCTGATTATTGACAAAATTCAGGATGTTCTGCGCGCTTATCGCTTCGGTTGCACGCCGGATGTTGCCTGAATAATGGAGAATTTATGAGCCAACTATTTGTCCGAACCGGAATCACATTCGACTCGAGCCAACAGGCGCTGGCGCACATTGGCAAAGAGATGCTGGCGAAAGGCGTGGTACATGATAGTTATCCGCAGGCGCTGGTGGAACGTGAAGCGTCTTTTCCTACCGGCATTGCGCTGGAGCGTCACGCCGTCGCTATCCCTCATTGCGAGGCGGTTCATGCGAAATCACCCGCTATCTATCTGATTCGTCCAGATAAGCCGGTCATGTTTCAACAGGCGGATGATGACGAAGAGATTGCCGTTTCGTTAATCATCGCCTTAATCGTTGAAAACCCGGCGGCACAGCTAAAACTTCTGCGCCGCCTGTTTAGTGAGCTACAGAACCCGAGCACCCTCGATGCCCTGTTAAGCGCGCCGGATGCCGAACTGGCGATACGCTTTCAGGAAACCATCCTTGAGCCTGAGCAGTGCGTCCAGGTTTGATAATAAATTGATAATAATGAGGAATACCCTATGAAACGTAAAGTAATTGTGGCCTGTGGCGGTGCGGTTGCAACCTCAACGATGGCTGCGGAAGAAATTAAAGAGCTATGTGATGCCAACCATATTGAGCTCGACTTAGTGCAATGCCGGGTCACCGAAATCGAAACCTATATGGACGGCGCCGATCTTATCTGTACCACTGCCAGGGTCGATCGCGCCTTTGGCGATATTCCCGTCGTTCACGGTATGCCTTTTGTTTCCGGCGTGGGTATTGAAGCATTACAGCAAAAAATTCTGTCCATTCTCATGGGGTAACGTATGTTTAGCGAAATAATGCGTTATATCCTCGACTTAGGCCCAACGGTGATGTTGCCTCTGGTGATCATCGTGTTCTCTAAACTGCTGGGAATGAAGCTTGGGGATTGTTTTAAATCGGGTTTGCATATTGGTATCGGCTTCGTGGGTATTGGTCTGGTCATCGGCCTGATGCTGGATTCTATCGGCCCCGCGGCGAAAGCCATGGCGGAACATTTCCAAATCAATCTCCACGTTATTGACGTCGGCTGGCCAGGTTCATCGCCCATGACCTGGGCGTCACAAATCGCGCTGGTCGCGATCCCTGTCGCCATCGGGGTTAACGTCCTGATGCTGGTGACCCGCATGACCCGCGTGGTGAATGTTGATATCTGGAATATCTGGCACATGACCTTCACGGGCGCCATGCTGCATCTGGCGACCGGTTCATACTGGCTGGGGATTCTGGGCGTTGTGGTTCATGCCGCCTTTGTCTACAAACTGGGGGACTGGTTTGCCAAAGATACCCGCGACTATTTTGGCCTCGAGGGGATTGCTATCCCACACGGTTCATCCGCGTACCTGGGCCCCGTGGCGGTACTCGTTGATACCATTATCGAGAAAATTCCGGGTCTCAATCGTATTCACTTTAGCGCAGACGATGTCCAGAAACGCTTCGGACCGTTTGGCGAGCCGGTGACTGTCGGCTTCGTGATGGGGCTGGTGATTGGTGTACTGGCAGGCTACGACGCCAAAGCCGTTCTGCAACTGGCGGTCAAAACCGCAGCGGTGATGCTGCTTATGCCACGCGTCATTAAACCTATTATGGATGGCCTAACGCCTATCGCGAAACATGCGCGTAAACGTCTACAGGCTAAATTTGGCGGGCAGGAGTTCCTGATAGGCCTTGATCCAGCGCTACTGCTCGGTCATACCTCTGTTGTCTCCGCGAGCCTGATATTCATTCCGCTGACCATCCTGATTGCCGTCTTAGTACCGGGGAACCAGGTGCTGCCGTTCGGCGACCTCGCCACCATCGGTTTCTTTATTGCGATGGCGGTCGCGGTACACCAGGGCAACCTGTTCCGCACGCTAATTTCAGGTGTCATTATCATGGGTATCACCCTGTGGATAGCCACGCAGACGATTGGCCTGCATACCCAACTGGCTGCCAATGCCGGAGCGCTAAAAGCTGGCGGACAAGTCGCCTCGCTGGATCAGGGCGGTTCCCCCATCACCTGGCTGCTGATTCAACTTTTTACCTGGCAGAATATCGTCGGCTTCGCCGTCATTGCCATTATCTATCTGGCCGGCGTACTGCTGACCTGGCGTCGCGCCCGACAGTTTGTCGCGGCTGAGAAAGCCACGGCGCTACAGCAAAGTCAAATCGCCTCTTAATTTTAGGGGAGCAATCGCTCCCCTCACCTTCCTGGAGAATGTTATGAAATCAGTGGTTATTCACGCTGAGGGAGACGTGCGCGTTGAAGAACGCCCCTTACCACAACTGCAAGCCGAGGACGATGTGTTGGTCAAGGTCGTTAGCTCAGGGCTTTGCGGATCGGATATCCCGCGCATTTTCGCGCAGGGCGCCCATTATTATCCTATTACGTTAGGCCATGAATTCAGCGGCTACGTTGAATCCTACGGCACAGGCGTAACGGATATGCAGCCTGGCGATGCCGTCGCTTGTGTCCCGCTTCTTCCCTGCTTTCACTGTCCGCAATGCGAACGCGGTTACTTTTCTTTATGCAAACAGTATCAGTTTGTAGGATCGCGCAGCGAAGGCGGTAATGCGGAATATGTGGTGGTCAAACGGGCCAATCTTTTCCGCTTGCCGTCTGATATGCCGATTGAAGATGGCGCGTTTATCGAACCGATTACCGTGGGCTTACACGCCTTTCATCTGGCGCAGGGCTGCGAGGGGAAAAACGTAATTATCGTTGGTGCCGGGACAATTGGCCTGCTGGCCTTACAGTGCGCGCGGGAACTGGGCGCGCGAAGCGTAACGGCGATTGATATCAATCCGCAGAAACTGGAACTTGCGAAAGCGCTCGGCGCAACGCATACCTGTAATAGCCGGGAAATGACCGCCGACGACATCCAGACCGCGTTGTCCGACATTCAGTTTGATCAACTGGTTCTCGAAACGGCAGGAACTCCCCAGACCGTCTCGCTGGCTATCGATATCGCCGGGCCGCGCGCGCAACTGGCGCTGGTGGGGACGTTACATCACGATCTCACCCTGACAACGCGTACATTCGGGCTAATTTTGCGTAAAGAACTCACGCTCCTCGGCAGTTGGATGAACTACTCCGCGCCATGGCCAGGAGAAGAATGGGAAACCGCAGCGCGCCTGTTGGCTGAAAAACGTCTTCAACTGACCCCTCTCATTGCCCATCGCGGCGATGCGGAAAGCTTTGCAGAAGCAGTCAAAGCGCTTAATGGCGCGCCCATGCAGGGCAAAATCCTACTTCAACTTTCCTGATGGTACGAGCCAGCAACCTGCGCTGGCTCACATTTCCTTTCGAAATTTAGCGTTCACCTTTCGCAATCCTTCGATTAAACTAGTTACAGTTAATTATCAGGCAAATCAATATGAACTCATTTGAGCGAAGAAATAAAATTGTCGACCTGATTAATACGCAAGGCAGCGTGCTGGTGATGGACCTTTCAAATACCTTTGGTATTTCTGAAGTGACTATCCGTGCTGACCTGCGTCTGCTGGAAGAGAAAGGCCTTGTCACCCGTTTTCATGGCGGCGCGGCAAAACCGGGAAGTCATCTGGCGGAAGGCGACAATCAGGAAGTCATTCTGGAAGATCGGTATCAACTCGCCAGCGATCCGAAAAAGCGGATTGCCCAGGCGGCTGCGGCAATGGTTGAAGAAGGAATGACCATCATTCTGGATAGCGGGAGCACAACATTACTGATTGCGGAAGCGCTCGCGCGAAAAAGCAATATTACGGTGATAACTAACAGCTTGCCTGCCGCTTTTACGCTATCAGAAAATAAAGATCTCACGCTGGTGGTTTGCGGCGGTACGGTACGGCATAAAACCCACTCAATGCACGGCACGATTGCGGAACGATCGCTACACGGCATCAGCGCCGATGTCATGTTTGTCGGGGCGGATGGCATTGATGCGACAAACGGTATTACCACGTTTAACGAAGGTTATTCCATTAGCGGCGTCATGGCGGCGGCGGCACACAAAGTTATCGCGGTACTAGACGCGACCAAATTTAACCGTCGCGGCTTTAACCAGGTATTGCCGATGGACAAGATCGACTGTGTGATAACCGATGACACTATCAGCAAACAGGATAAAGCGGCATTAGCGAAAACAGGCGTGGAACTAATGATCGTCTAAAAAGGAGTCGGTTATGCGTTGCTGATCGCGAGAGTAAGCCCGAAGGAAAGGCCCGGCCCGCTATCACCGCCCAATGCCCCCATCAATTTACCCACATCAATCACCTGATTGAGTATTAACACGATGGCGATAAAAGGCGGTTCCCGGGCGCTCGCTTTTACTCTTCCTGCTGCCCCAGCGCATACTTATACAGCGCATTTTTCTTCACGCCGTGAATTTCTGCTGCCAGCGCCGCCGCTTTTTTCAGCGGCAGTTCTGCCTGTAGCAGCGCCAGCGTGCGCAGCGCGTCGGCGGGCAGGTCGTCTTCTTGCGCTTTATGCCCTTCGACAATCAACACCATCTCGCCTTTACGGCGGTTTTCATCTTCTTTGACCCACGCCAGCAGCTCGCCGACCGGCGCGCCGTGAATGGTTTCCCAGGTTTTGGTCAGCTCACGCGCCAGCACCACGTAGCGGGATTCTCCCAATACCGCGACGATATCTTCCAGGCTATCTAACAGGCGGTGGGTTGACTCATAAAAAATCAGCGTTCGCGGCTCCGCTTCAATGGCTTTTAGCGCATCACGGCGGCCTTTGGATTTCGCCGGTAAAAAGCCTTCATAGCAGAAACGGTCGGATGGCAGGCCAGCGGCGCTCAGGGCGGCAATCGCCGCACACGGCCCCGGTAGCGGCACCACGCGAATCCCCGCTTCACGGCAGGTACGTACCAGGTGATAGCCGGGGTCATTAATTAGCGGCGTACCGGCGTCGGAAACCAGCGCAATGTTCTGCCCTTCTTTTAGCTTCGCGACCAGCGTTTCCGCTTTTTGTTGTTCGTTATGGTCGTGCAGCGCAAACAACCGGGCATTAATCCCAAAATGTTGCAGTAATAAACCGGTATGACGAGTGTCTTCAGCGGCAATTAAATCAACGGCTTGTAAAACTTCCAGTGCGCGTTGAGTAATATCAGCCAAATTCCCTATAGGAGTAGGTACAATAAAGAGTTGGCCCTGAGAATTATCCGCCGATTCGTTTTGTTTCATTGTGTCGTCCGTATTGCCGATTTAATATTGAGCATTGCGTAAAAAAATATCACTGGATACAGTATGGTACCCTCAACATTTTCTCGTTTGAACGCCGCACGCGCGCTGCCTGTCGTCCTGGCTGCGCTACTTTTCGCCGGGTGCGGCACCCAGGCGCCAGATCAAAGCGCAGCCTATATGCAGGGTTCAGCGCAAGCTGACTCCGCCTTTTACCTGCATCAGATGCAGCAAAGCGCAGATGATAGCAAGACCAACTGGCAATTACTCGCCATTCATGCACTGCTGAAAGAAGGAAAAAGCCAGCAGGCCGTCGACCTGTTCAATCAACTCCCGCAAAATCTGAACGATACCCAGCGTCGCGAACAGTCTTTATTAGCGGTAGAAATCAAACTGGCGCAAAAAGATGTCGCAGGCGCGCAGGCCTTGCTGGATAAACTAAAACCCGCCGACTTTGCGCCAAATCAGCAAGCGCGTTACTGGCAGGCGCAGATCGTTGCCAGCCAGGGACGCCCGTCGCTTACCCTATTGCGGGCGTTAATCGCCCAGGAACCGCTACTGGCGGCGAAAGAGAAACAAAAAAATATCGACGCCACCTGGCAGGCGCTCTCCGCCATGACGCCGGATCAGGCCAGGACGCTGGTTATCAACGCCGATGAAAATGTGCTTCAGGGCTGGCTGGATCTGCAACGCGTCTGGTTTGACAACCGCAACGATCCGGACATGCTGAAAGCCGGGATCGCCGACTGGCAAAAACGCTACCCGCAAAATCCGGGGGCGAAAATGCTGCCGACGCAGCTCGTCAATGTACAACGTTTTAAACCAGCTTCCACCAGCAAAATCGCTCTGCTGCTGCCGCTGAACGGTCAGGCTGCCGTGTTTGGCCGTACCATCCAGCAAGGTTTCGAAGCCGCGAAAAACCTCGGCACCCAGGCGGTAGAGATGCAGCCTGCCGCCGCGCCTGATGCGCCAGTAGAACCTGGCGTGGAGGAGACGCAGCCACAAATGACCAACGGCGTCGCCAGTCCGTCGCAGGCCTCGGTGAGCGATCTGACTGATGACGCTCCATCCCAGTCCGCTACGCCAGTCAGCGCGCCACAAACTCCCCCTGCTACAGCAAGCGCGCCGGCGGATCCCTCCGCTGAATTAAAAATCTACGATACCTCTTCCCAGCCGTTGGATCAGGTGCTCGCTCAGGTTCAGCAAGACGGCGCCAGTATCGTGGTCGGGCCGCTGTTGAAAAACAATGTGGAAGCGCTGATGAAAAGCAACACGCCGCTCAACGTGCTGGCGCTCAACCAGCCGGAAACTGTACGTAGCTTCCCTAATATCTGCTATTTCGCGCTCTCTCCTGAAGATGAAGCCCGTGACGCGGCGCATCATATTTATGACCAGGGCAAGCAGTCGCCGCTGCTGTTGATCCCACGCAGCGCGCTTGGCGATCGCGTGGCGAACGCCTTCACCCAGGAGTGGCAAAAACTGGGCGGCGGCATCGTGTTACAGCAAAAATTCGGCTCCGTAGCCGAGCTGAAAATGGGCGTGAACGGCGGCGCGGGTATCGCGTTGACGGGCAGTCCGGTCGCCGCCAGCGTGCCTGCGCAGCCTGGCGTCACCATTGGCGGTCTGACCATCCCTGCGCCGCCGACCGACGCGCAAATCACCGGCGGCGGACGCGTAGACGCGGTCTATATTCTGGCTACGCCGGAAGAGATTGGCTTTATCAAACCGATGATCGCCATGCGTAACGGCACCCAGAGCGGCGCGACGCTGTATGCCAGCTCCCGCAGCGCGCAAGGCACCTCCGGCCCCGACTTCCGTCTGGAGATGGAAGGTTTACAATACAGTGAAATTCCTATGCTGGCAGGCGGCAATATGCCGTTGATGCAGCAGGCGCTGAGCGCTGTACATAACGACTATTCTCTGGCGCGGATGTACGCCATGGGCGTGGATGCCTGGACGCTGGCGAACCACTTTTCGCAGATGCGTCAGGTGCAGGGGTTTGAGATCAATGGTAATACCGGCGCATTAACTGCCAGCCCGGATTGTGTGATTAACAGGAAGTTATCATGGCTCAAATACCAGCAAGGGGAGATTGTTCCCGCCAGCTAACGCGTAAACAGGCTGGCGACGCGTGGGAAGCTGCCGCGCGTCGCTGGCTGGAAAGCAAAGGACTGCGGTTTATCGCCGCCAACGTGCGCGAGCGCGGCGGCGAAATCGATCTGATCATGCGTGACGGAAAAACGACGGTTTTTGTTGAGGTCCGCTATCGGCGCTCCGGGCTTTATGGCGGCGCGGCGGCTAGTGTGACCCGCAGCAAGCAACACAAATTATTACATACTGCCCGCTTGTGGCTCGCCCGCCAGAATGGGAGTTTTGATACTGTGGATTGTCGGTTCGATGTGTTAGCCTTCACCGGAAATGAGATTGAGTGGTTTCGGGATGCGTTTAACGACCACTCATAATTGAAGATTTTAAGGATTAGCGTGCTCGAAAGAATCAAAGTTTGCTTTACAGAAAGCATTCAAACTCAAATTGCTGCGGCGGAAGCGCTTCCGGATGCCATTTCCCGCGCCGCCATGACGCTGGTTCATTCCCTGCTTAACGGCAACAAAATCCTCTGTTGTGGAAACGGGACGTCCGCGGCCAACGCACAGCATTTTGCTGCCAGCATGATTAACCGCTTTGAAACGGAGCGACCCAGTTTACCCGCCATTGCACTAAATACCGATAATGTGGTCTTAACTGCGATCGCTAACGATCGCCTGCACGATGAAGTTTATGCAAAACAAGTCCGGGCGCTGGGACATGCAGGCGATGTTTTATTGGCGATCTCTACGCGTGGTAATAGTCGCGATATCGTAAAAGCCGTTGAAGCAGCCGTCACACGTGACATGACCATTGTGGCGCTAACCGGGTATGACGGGGGTGAGCTGGCCGGACTATTAGGGCCGCAGGATGTTGAAATTCGTATCCCTTCACACCACAGCGCGCGCATTCAGGAAATGCATATGCTGACGGTAAACTGCCTGTGCGATTTGATCGATAACACGCTTTTTCCTCACCAGGATGATTAAGGAGTACACATGAAGGCATTTTCGCCGCTCGCAGTCCTTATTTCTGCGTTGCTATTGCAAGGTTGCGTCGCCGCCGCGGTAGTGGGTACGGCAGCCGTCGGCACCAAAGCCGCAACCGACCCGCGTAGCGTGGGCACCCAGGTGGATGACGGAACGCTGGAACTGCGTGTCAGCAGCGCGCTGTCGAAAGATGAGCAAATCAAAAAAGAGACGCGCATCAATGTCACGGCTTATCAGGGCAAAGTTTTGTTAGTGGGCCAGTCGCCAAACAGCGAACTCTCCGCACGCGCTAAACAGATAGCGATGGGCGTTGAAGGCACCACCGAGGTCTATAACGAGATTCGCCAGGGTCAACCTATCGGCCTGGGGACCGCCTCTAACGATACCTGGATCACCACGAAAGTTCGCTCACAGCTACTGACCAGCGATCAGGTAAAATCGTCAAATGTGAAAGTCACCACCGAAAATGGCGAAGTATTCCTGCTGGGCCTGGTAACTGAACGTGAAGGTAAAGCGGCAGCGGACATCGCCAGCCGGGTGAGCGGCGTGAAACGCGTGACCACCGCCTTTACGTATATTAAGTAACCGGTGTGCCGGGTGGCGATAAAAATGTGTAAACCGCGTCGCCATCCGGTAAATCATCCGGCTTCGCTACTCCGCTTTTTCCCGCAGTTGCGATGAGGTCAGAATCGTCACGCCTTCTTGTGCTGGCGCCAGCGCTTCCGCCAGCATGGCCCGCGCCACATCCCGCGCATCAATCGATTTCCAGTTTCCGGGCAGCAGCCGGAATAGCGGAGCGAAAAGCGTTTCATTCACCCGCCGCGTTGTTCTGTCGCCGAGCAGCATAGAAGGCCGGGCAATCGTCAAACGAGGCCAATTTTGCGCGATTAACGCCTCCTCCATTTCTCCTTTCACCCGATTGTAAAAAAACGGAGAGTGCGCGTTTGCTCCCATTGCGCTGACCACCACCATGTGCTGCGCGCCCAGTCGACGCCCGGTCAGCGCGGTATCAACCACCAGCGTATAATCCGCATGAATAAACGCCGCTTTACTTCCCGCTTCACGCCGGGTCGTGCCCAGGCAGCAAAAAACAATATCCACCGGGTCGGTCACCTGAGCTAACGCATCGGTAAGCTGCGGATCGTGAGGGTTATAAACGCCGACAATATCCGTCAGCGGACGACGCGTCGGCGCGGCGATAGCGCTCACCTGCGGCGTGTTGATTAACATTCTCAGCAGATGTCCGCCGACCAGTCCGGTCGCGCCGGTAATCAGTACCTGACTCATCCTCGCTCCTTTACAGATTTGTCCACCTTGCACTCTCGGCCCTATCGACCAGGCTTAATAGTCTACGAGGTAAGTATCCATCATTGTGGAAAATTTGCCTTACCCGACGCCACCACTGCGGAGGAAACGCATGAGTAAGAAAATTGCCGTTTTGATTACCGATGAATTTGAAGATTCAGAATTTACCTCGCCGGCAGCAGAATTCCGTCAGGCCGGCCATGAGGTCATCACCATCGAAAAAGAGGCGGGTAAAACGGTGAAAGGAAAAAAAGGCGAAGCCAGCGTCACCATTGATAAGGCTATTGATGACGTTCGTCCCGACGAGTTCGACGCCTTGCTATTACCGGGAGGTCATTCGCCGGACTACCTGCGCGGCGACAGCCGTTTCGTGGATTTTACCCGCGATTTCGTTAACAGCGGTAAACCGGTTTTTGCCATATGCCACGGCCCGCAGTTGTTGATCAGCGCCGATGTCATTCGTGGGCGCAAACTCACGGCGGTGAAACCGATTATTATCGATGTGAAGAATGCGGGCGCGGAATTTTACGATCAGGAAGTCGTCGTCGATAAAGATCAGCTGGTGACCAGCCGCACGCCTGACGACCTGCCGGCATTTAACCGCGAGGCACTACGCCTGCTGGGCGCGTGAGTCGCGTAACCAGTGCAGTTTTTTACCAAACCCCAGCGTGTTGTCGGTGAATTTAATCTCATCCAGCCGGATTTCCCATACCGGCGCTGGCAGCACCCTGGCGACCGGGAAGCGACGAAGGTAAGCTTTACGCGCGGCGTCGCTCTCCTGCCCCTCCAGACGGCGAATTACCCCTTTAAACTGTACGCCGCGAATGCGCGTCACCGTTTTCGGCTGACCATTGACCGTTCCCGCAACTGGCGCGCACGCGCCGGACATTTGCGCATGGCGGGTTTTATCATCCGTTAACAGATACAGTGCGACGTTTTGCGCATCGAACAAATAAAACGCATTGGCGCACCACAGCTCTCCCTCATGGTGTACGCACCAGGTCACCACGTGTTGTTTCGCCAGCCAACGGCCAATAGCGGTAAGTGTGTCCATTTTTATTCTCGCTTATACTGGGAACCTGAAAATTATCATGCTGATGGCGACAATGACACCCTGGTATCTGTATCTGATTCGTACTGCAGACAATGCGCTTTACACCGGAATAACTACCGATGTGGCGCGTCGTTACAGGCAGCATCAAACGGGAAAAGGCGCAAAAGCATTACGGGGAAAAGGCGAGTTAACGCTGGCGTTTGCGGCGCAGGTTGGCGATCGCTCGCTGGCCCTGCGCATAGAGTATCGCATCAAACAGCTCACAAAGCGCCAGAAAGAGCGCCTTGTGACGGAACGCGAAGCGTTTGAGGCGCTGCTGTCCAGCCTGCAAACGCCGGTGCTTAAAAACGATTGAAGTGGTCGTGATACTCCACCAGCCCCGTCACGCCCTCCAGCGCATCCTCAGCCAAACGGTGTACCTGGAAAGCGCTTTCCGTACCGGGCCAACGGCAGTGAAGATCGTAATGCGCGGCCAGTTCAAAACCGAAGCGGCTATATAACGCCGGATCGCCCAGCGTCACGACCGCCGCGTAGCCGAACTCGTTGAGCGAATCCAGCCCTTCATACACTAACTGGCGCGCCAGCCCTTGCCCGCGATACTTTTCATCGACCGCCAGCGGCGCCATGCCGACCCACTGTAAATCTTCGCCCTGCACATCAACCGGACTAAAGGCGACATAGCCCACCACCTGGCCTTCATCATCCGTGGCCACCAGTCCGAGCGTCAGAAAACCATCTTCACGCAAATCGTGAACCAGCTTCGCTTCCGCATCGCTTTCGAATGAACGGCGTAACAGCGCATCAATACCAGGCGCATCAATGGGAATTTCTACTCGAATTAGCATGGTTCACCTACCGAGGTCTGTTTGGTTTCCGGCGAGTTTTTCATACCCGCCTCAACAAAATCCGCCAGTTGCAGCAGCATAACGCGTAACGCTTTCGGCATCTGCTCCAGTTCGATGGCGTCCATCAGATTCTTCACATACAACCCTAACTCAGTATCGCCTTCAATGACCAGTCGACGCTGGAAAAAGAGCGTATCCGGGTCCTGTTTACGGGCAGCTATCATTAGCAGATCGCTGGCGTCGGCGCTAAAACTGACGTCAGCATCCGCCTGCTGGCTAACGATCAGCTTTTCATTTTCAACCGTGGTATACCATTTTAAGTCGATGTCACGAACATGAATGCTTAACCAACGACCTTCGAGGAATTCCAGCTCTCCATCGGCCAGCGCCTGACGAAACTGCCAGCTCAGAACCTGTTCCAGAACCTGGCGCTTTAGCGCAAAGGGCGTCAGTTTAACCGGTACACTCATCAGAGACGGGCCAGCATGGACTAAGCGTGAACGCAGTTTATCTAACACGAGCTTTACTCCCTGTTTCAATAGTCCTGTTATTTTGCCATATCCAATAAATCACATGGCGGCGTAAATCAACAATTGGGTCTGATTTTCTACCCCATTATTGGTGTTACCAATACGCCTTTAACTGCCTTAAATCAAAAATTGTCGCAGCAAGGTTAACTAAAATCCCTGTTCGTTAACAATTTTGCGTCTCAGACGTAACCCTCAGGATAAATTATGGAGCTGCTCTGCCCTGCCGGAAATCTCCCGGCGCTGAAGGCGGCCATCGAAAACGGCGCTGACGCCGTTTATATCGGGTTAAAAGACGATACCAATGCCCGTCATTTTGCCGGCCTTAACTTTACCGAAAAAAAATTGCAGGAAGCGGTGAGTTTTGTTCACCAGCATCGCCGCAAATTACACATCGCCATTAATACTTTTGCGCATCCGGACGGCTATGCCCGCTGGCAGCGCGCCGTGGATATGGCGGCGCAGCTTGGCGCCGACGCGTTGATTCTCGCCGACCTCGCTATGCTGGAATATGCCGCAGAGCGTTACCCGCATATTGAGCGCCATGTTTCCGTTCAGGCCTCGGCAACCAACGAAGAGGCGATTCGCTTTTATCACCGCAACTTTGATGTCCACCGCGTAGTACTGCCACGTGTACTGTCGATTCACCAGGTAAAACAACTGGCCCGCGTCACGCCGGTGCCGCTGGAGGTATTCGCGTTTGGCAGCCTGTGCATTATGGCGGAAGGTCGCTGCTATCTTTCTTCTTACCTGACGGGGGAGTCGCCCAATACCGTCGGCGCCTGCTCGCCCGCCCGCTTTGTTCGCTGGCAGCAAACGCCGCAGGGGCTGGAATCGCGCCTGAATGATGTCCTGATTGACCGTTACCAGGATGGCGAAAACGCGGGCTACCCAACGCTGTGTAAAGGCCGCTATTTAGTGGACGGCGAGCGCTATCACGCGCTGGAGGAGCCAACCAGCCTGAACACGCTGGAACTGCTGCCGGAGCTCATGGCGGCGAACATCGCTTCGGTGAAGATCGAAGGCCGCCAGCGCAGCCCGGCCTATGTCAGCCAGGTGGCGAAAGTGTGGCGCCAGGCGATCGATCGCTGCAAAGCCGCCCCGCAAAACTTCGTTCCACAGCGCGACTGGATGGAGACGCTCGGCGCGATGTCCGAAGGCACTCAAACCACGCTTGGCGCATATCACCGTAAATGGCAGTGAGAGGAGCTATGAAATATTCCTTAGGACCGGTGCTTTATTACTGGCCGAAAGAGACGCTGGAAGATTTTTATCAGCAGGCCGCAAAAAGCAGCGCTGATGTCATTTATCTGGGCGAAGCGGTGTGCAGCAAGCGTCGCGCGACCAAAGTCGGCGACTGGCTGGAAATGGCGAAATCCCTCGCCGCCAGCGGTAAGCAGGTGGTGCTCTCTACCCTGGCGCTGGTACAGGCGTCATCTGAATTAAGCGAGCTGAAACGCTATGTGGACAACGGCGATTTTCTGCTGGAAGCCAGCGATCTTGGCGTGGTGAATCTGTGCGCCGAGCGCAAACTGCCGTTTGTCGCCGGCCATGCGCTGAATTGCTACAACGCGGTCACGCTGCGCCGGTTGCTGAAAGAAGGCATGGTACGCTGGTGTATGCCGGTGGAGCTGTCCCGCGACTGGCTGGTGAATTTGCTTAATCAGTGCGATGAACTGGGCATCCGCAATCAGTTTGAAGTGGAAGTGTTGAGCTACGGGCATCTGCCGCTGGCCTACTCTGCTCGCTGCTTTACCGCCCGTTCGGAAGACCGCCCGAAAGATGAGTGCGAAACCTGCTGTATCAAGTATCCAAACGGTCGTGACGTGCTCTCGCAAGAGAATCAGCAGGTGTTTGTGCTTAACGGTATTCAGACCATGAGCGGCTATGTCTATAACCTTGGCAACGAACTGACGTCGATGCAGGGATTGGTCGATATCGTGCGGCTGTCGCCGTTGGGTACGGAGACATTTGCCATGCTTGATGCCTTTCGCGCTAACGAAAACGGCGGTGCGCCATTACCGCTTGCCTCCCATAGTGACTGCAACGGCTACTGGAAGCGGCTGGCCGGGCTGGAGCTACAGGCCTAGCCGGATGGCGGCATAAAGACCTTATCGGGCCTACAAATAGCGCTCCCGTAGGCCCGATAAGCGCAGCGCTATCGGGCATTGTTTTTGCCGTCAGTCTCATAAAGCTCACTTTGTTAACAACATTCGCTAATCTTTAATGCAGTATTAAAAGATTAACCGGTAACAAAGTGAGCCGTTATGACTGACAAAACTATTCCATTCTCGGTGCTGGATCTGGCGCCGATCCCTGAAGGATCTTCGGCAAAAGAAGCCTTCACGCACTCGCTTGATCTCGCACGGCTGGCTGAAAAGCGCGGCTATCACCGCTACTGGCTGGCGGAACATCACAACATGACCGGTATCGCCAGCGCGGCGACCTCGGTATTGATTGGTTATCTGGCGGCCAATACCACAACATTACATCTTGGCTCCGGCGGCGTGATGCTGCCTAACCATTCACCGCTGGTGATTGCCGAGCAGTTCGGCACGCTGAATACGCTCTACCCGGGACGTATCGACTTAGGGTTGGGACGCGCGCCGGGTAGCGATCAGCCGACGATGCGCGCGCTACGTCGCCATATGAGCGGCGATATTGATAACTTTCCACGCGATGTCGCAGAGCTGGTGGACTGGTTCGACGCTCGCGATCCTAATCCGCATGTGCGCCCGGTGCCCGGCTACGGCGAGAAGATCCCGGTCTGGCTGTTGGGCTCCAGCCTGTATAGCGCACAGTTGGCGGCCCAGCTTGGCCTGCCGTTCGCCTTTGCTTCGCATTTCGCGCCGGATATGTTGTTCCAGGCGCTGCATCTGTACCGTACCCAGTTCAAACCTTCAGCGCGGCTGGAAAAACCGTACGCGATGGTGTGTATCAATATTATCGCCGCCGACAGCAACCGCGACGCGGAATTCCTGTTTACCTCCATGCTGCAGGCTTTTGTGAAGCTACGCCGTGGGGAAACCGGCCAACTGCCGCCGCCGATTGAGAATATGGAGACCTTCTGGTCGCCATCCGAGCAGTATGGCGTGCAGCAGGCGCTGAGTATGTCGCTGGTCGGCGATAAAGCGAAAGTCCGCCACGGGCTGGAATCCATCCTGCGGGAAACCCAGGCGGATGAAATTATGGTCAACGGGCAGATTTTCGACCACCAGGCGCGGCTGCATTCGTTTGATTTGGCGATGGATGTGAAGCAGGAATTGTTGGGGTAGTGCGTTGTTTTGCCCGGAGGCGCTTCGCTTACCGGGCCTACAGCATCAAGTAGGCCGGATAAGGTGCAACCGCCATCCGGCACAATAACGTTACTGGTACACCGGCAGCAAATTAAAGCTCGACAGAATATGGATAACCGCGTTGCCGACACCGAAGACCAGAATCAGTACAATCATCGGCGTGCCGCCCCAGACGCGGAATTTCGGGCTGCCGAAACGTTCGCGAGATTTACGTGCTAACAGCGCAGGCACAATGGCCGCCCAGATAGTTGCAGCTAAACCTGCATAGCCAATGGCGTACAGAAAACTGTTCGGCCACAGCAGGCCACCGACAATTGGCGGCACAAACGTCAGCAGTGCGGTTTTAAAACGCCCCATTGCCGAGTCATCAAAACCAAACAGATCCGCCAGATAGTCAAACAGCCCCAGCGTCACGCCGAGGAAGGAACTGGCGACCGCAAAGTTAGAGAACACCACCAGCAGCAGATCCAGGCTGCGGCTGTTCAGCACGCCGCTTAACGCCTGTACCAGCACATCAATATTGCCGCCTTTCTGTGCAATGCCGATAAATTCTGGACGCGGGATGTTGCCCATCGTCCCCAGCAGCCAGACGGAATAGAGCGCCAGCGCCAGTAACGTTCCATAAATCAGGCATTTCACGATGGTGCGCGGATCTTTGCCGTAATATTTCATCAGGCTCGGTACGTTACCGTGATAACCAAAAGAGGCCAGACAAAATGGCAGCGTCATCAGCAGGTACGGCGTATATGACGCGTGGCTTTCAGCCACGTTAAACAACGTGGCAGGCTGAACGTGTCCTAACAGGCTGCCGAAGGTCAGGAAGAAAGTAATCACTTTCGCGCCCAGCACAATCGCCGTCATCCGACTGACCGCCTTCGTACTCAGCCACACGACAAACGCCACCAGCAGCGCAAAGGCAAAACCTGCCGCTCGCGCCGGAACGTTCAGCGACATCTCAGCAAAGGTATGATGCAGAATTGAGCCGCTCGCCGAGATATAGGCGTAAGTCAGGATGTAGAGCACAAAGGCAATAGAGATGCCGTTGACAATGTTCCAGCCTTTCCCCAACAGATCTTTGGTGATGGTGTCGAAACTCGAACCAATGCGGTAGTTAAGGTTGGCTTCGAGGATCATTAGCCCGGAGTGCAGCATACAAAACCAGGTAAAGACCAGCGCCGCCATCGACCAGAAGAACCACGCCCCGGACATGACCACCGGCAGGGAGAACATCCCCGCGCCAATGATGGTGCCGCCGATAATCACCACGCCGCCAAGCAGCGAAGGTGACGTTTGGGTGGTGGTAAGTGTTGCCATTCAGCTCTCTCTCCAGTCATTTATAGTGTGACTATCTCTCAATACGCTGCACTGTACCAGTACACGAGTACAAAAGAAATAAAAAAAGCCCCGATTGTGACGATCGGGGCTGTATATTTTACTTTACGCTGTGAATGCGCAGGTCAGCGCGAGTTACGCATCGCCGCCGAAACGACGGCGACCGGTAGAGTCATCACGACGCGGACCACGGCTTTCACGACGCTCGCCGCTGAAGCGACGACCATCACCACGACCACCTTCACGACGTTCGCCGCTGAAATTACGACCGCCTTCACGACGTTCGCCACTGAAGCTACGACCACCGCCGCGACGTTCGCCGCCCGCGTGCGGAACAGCATCACCCAACAACTGCATATTCATCGGCTTGTTCAGAATGCGGGTACGCGTGAAGTGCTGGAGCACTTCGCCCGGCATACCTTTCGGCAGCTCGATGGTGGAGTGAGACGCGAACAGCTTAATGTTACCAATGTAACGGCTGCTGATGTCGCCTTCGTTAGCGATAGCGCCCACGATATGACGAACTTCAACGCCGTCATCACGGCCCACTTCAATGCGGTATAACTGCATATCGCCAACGTCACGACGTTCACGACGCGGACGTTCTTCACGGTCGCCACGCGGGCCACGGTCATTACGATCGCGCGGACCACGGTCGTCACGGTCACGGAATTCACGCTTAGGACGCATCGGCGCATCCGGCGGCAGGATCAGCGGACGCTCGCCCTGCGCCATTTTCAGCAGTGCGGCGGCCAGCGTTTCGAGATCCAGCTCTTCACCTTCGGCAGACGGCTGGATTTTCGCCAGCAGCGCACGGTACTGATCCAGATCGCTGCTTTCCAGTTGCTGCTGAACTTTCGCGGCGAATTTTTCCAGACGGCGTTTGCCCAGCAGTTCTGCGTTCGGCAGTTCCACTTCCGGAATGGTCAGCTTCATGGTGCGTTCGATGTTGCGCAGCAGACGACGCTCGCGGTTCTCAACGAACAGCAGCGCGCGACCGGCGCGACCCGCACGGCCGGTACGACCGATACGGTGAACGTAGGACTCGGAGTCCATCGGGATATCGTAGTTCACCACCAGGCTGATACGTTCAACGTCCAGACCACGTGCCGCAACGTCGGTGGCGATCAGGATGTCCAGACGACCATCTTTCAGGCGTTCCAGAGTCTGCTCACGCAGCGCCTGGTTCATATCGCCATTCAACGCGGCGCTGTTGTAGCCGCTACGTTCCAGCGCTTCTGCTACTTCCAGGGTCGCGTTTTTGGTACGTACGAAGATAATCGCCGCATCAAAGTCTTCCGCTTCCAGGAAACGCACCAGCGCTTCGTTTTTACGCATACCCCAGACAGTCCAGTAGCTCTGGCTGATGTCAGGACGGGTAGTCACGCTGGACTGAATGCGCACTTCCTGCGGCTCTTTCATAAAGCGGCGGGTAATGCGACGAATCGCTTCCGGCATAGTGGCGGAGAACAGAGCGGTCTGATGACCTTCCGGGATCTGCGCCATAATAGTTTCAACGTCTTCGATGAAGCCCATACGCAGCATTTCGTCGGCTTCATCCAGCACCAGACCACTCAGTTTAGAGAGGTCGAGGGTGCCGCGTTTTAAGTGATCAAGCAGACGTCCCGGCGTACCGACAACGATCTGCGGCCCCTGACGCAGGGCGCGTAACTGCACGTCATAACGCTGACCGCCGTACAGGGCAACCACGTTTACGCCGCGCATGTGTTTAGAGAAATCCGTCATGGCTTCGGCCACCTGTACCGCCAGTTCGCGGGTTGGCGCCAGCACCAGAATCTGAGGTGCCTTCAGCTCAGGATCAAGATTGTTGAGCAGCGGTAAAGAGAACGCTGCGGTTTTGCCGCTACCGGTCTGGGCCATGCCCAGCACGTCGCGACCGCCCAGCAGATGCGGAATGCACTCTGCCTGGATTGGAGATGGTTTTTCGTAACCCAGATCGGTAAGGGCTTCAAGGATAGGAGCCTTCAGCCCCAGATCTGCAAAAGTGGTTTCGAATTCAGCCATGTAGTACGTGTGCCTCAAAATTAATGGCGGCCAGTCTACATAACTCATCATGAAATTGATCTGCAATTTTCATTGAAAAGTGTGAACCGGCTCAAAGTAGGTGTATTAACGAACAACAACGCCCTCACCCGCGAAGGTGATGGCAATCAAAAAGATTACGGGCTGATATGTTCGTCAGCTATTGCTGGTCCGATTCTGCCAGGTCATCTTGGTCCTGGCCCAGGAGCGATAATTCCAACAATGCGTATCGGTGCTCAACAAAGTTATGAACGTTGTTGGCCACCGCCAGTTTGAACAGAGCCGTGGCGCTGTCCAAATCCCCCAGACTTAGGTAATACTTACCTAAATAGAAGTTGGTTTCACTGAGATGCTCAGCGAGCGAGGTGTTATCCGTTGCGTCCGCCTTGAGCCTTTCCATCAGCGTTGCTTCGCTAATGTCGCCCAGGTAGAACTCGACAATGTTCCATCCCCATTGCTCTTTATCCGATTTTTCAAAGCGTGCTTTTAACGCTTCTTTCGCCTGCTTCTCATTAAGCTTCTGCTCAACAAGATACAGCCACAGGCTGCGGTAAGGATCATTGGGATCGTCTTGATAAAACGCCAGCAGATCATCTTGCGCTAACTTATCACGGCCGCCGTAATACAATGCGATACCGCGGTTTAAGTGCGCGTAGTTGTAAGTTGGATCAAGCTCTAGTACAGAATCAAACGCTTCATAGGCAGCATCAAAATTGCCTGCCTGCGTTAAATAAATGCCTAAGTAATTGAATACTTCAGGCATATCCGGTCTGATTGCCAGCGCTTGTGAAAAATCATTTCGCGCTAATGCCCTCAAACCAAGACTATCATACAACACTCCGCGCTCATATAAAAGCTGTGCGCGTTCGTCATCGGTTAAAGCCCGACTGGCAAGAATCTGTTCCATACGCGCCAGAATCACTTCCTGCTGTAAAGTCGGTTGCAATGGTACTGCGAGGACTTCACTTTTACGCCAGGCGGAATTACTGCATCCTGCAAGCGTAAGTGCTGTCGCAACGAAACACCAGCGCAAAAAAGGCTTCATTTCCCACTCCCGAAGACAACGATTGAATGAACGTCCTGTTCCCCGGTGGCTCAACAAGGCGTCCAGCCAGGTCTAAAGCCCTCCGCAGTGCGGAGGGCAAAAGGCTACCTTACTCGGCCTGTTCGCTCGCCGGAGCTTCCGGCGCAGCGGCAGGTTGAGACTGCTCGGTTGCTTCTTTAATGCTCAGACGTACACGGCCCTGGCGGTCAACTTCCAGAACCTTAACCGGGACTTCCTGACCCATCTGCAGATAGTCGGTCACTTTCTCTACACGCTTATCCGCGATTTGAGAGATGTGAACCAGACCTTCTTTACCGCCGCCGATGGCAACAAACGCGCCAAAGTCAACGATACGGGTCACTTTACCATTGTAGATACGGCCAACTTCGATCTCCGCGGTAATCTCTTCGATACGACGGATAGCGTATTTCGCTTTTTCACCGTCGGTCGCCGCGATCTTCACAGTACCGTCATCTTCGATTTCGATGGTGGTGCCGGTCTCTTCAGTCAGCGCGCGGATCACAGAACCGCCTTTACCGATCACGTCTTTGATCTTGTCCGTGCTGATCTTGATGGTATGGATACGCGGCGCAAATTCAGAGATATCGCCGCGCGGCGCGTTGATCGCCTGTTCCATCACGCCCAGGATGTGCAGACGCGCACCTTTAGCCTGGTTCAACGCAACCTGCATGATCTCTTTGGTGATACCTTCAATTTTGATATCCATCTGCAGCGCAGAGATACCGTCGCGGGAACCCGCCACTTTGAAGTCCATATCGCCCAGGTGATCTTCGTCGCCCAGAATGTCAGACAGTACAACGTAGTTGTCGCCCTCTTTCACCAGACCCATAGCGATACCTGCTACGGCGGCTTTAATTGGCACGCCAGCGTCCATCAGCGCCAGAGAAGCGCCGCACACGGAAGCCATAGAGGAAGAACCGTTGGATTCGGTGATTTCAGACACCACGCGAACGGTGTACGGGAATTTATCCATGTCCGGCATCACTGCCAGCACGCCGCGCTTCGCCAGACGACCGTGACCAATTTCACGACGCTTCGGAGAACCGACCATGCCGGTTTCGCCTACGGAGTACGGAGGGAAGTTGTAGTGGAACAGGAAGCTGTCAGTGCGCTCGCCCATCAGTTCATCAAGCACCTGCGCGTCACGGGCAGTACCCAGAGTCGCGGTAACCAGCGCCTGCGTTTCACCACGGGTAAACAGAGCGGAACCGTGAGTACGCGGCAGTACGCCAGTGCGCACGTCCAGACCACGGATCATGTCTTTTTCACGGCCATCAATACGCGGCTCGCCTGCCAGTACGCGGCTACGCACCACGTTTTTCTCGATTGCGTGCAGGATTTCGCCCAGCTCGTTAGCATCCAGGGTTTCATCTTCTGCAATAAGCTGCTCGATGGTTTCGGATTTGATTACGTCAACCTGAGCATAGCGCTCTTGTTTATCGGTGATGCGGTACGCGTCGCTCAGACGAGATTCAGCAAGCGCAGCAACACGCGCGTTCAACGCGTCGTTGACGGCTTCCGGCTGCCAGTCCCAACGTGGTTTACCGGCTTCTTTCACCAGATCGTTGATCGCCTGGATAACAACCTGCTGCTGCTCGTGACCGAATACCACCGCGCCCAGCATAGTGTCTTCGCTCAGCAGTTCAGCTTCGGATTCCACCATCAGCACAGCCGCTTCGGTACCGGCAACCACCAGGTCCAGCTTGCTTTCTTTCAGCTCGTCCTGGGTCGGGTTCAGCACGTACTGGTCATTGATGTAACCTACGCGCGCCGCGCCGATTGGGCCGTTGAACGGAATGCCGGACAGCGACAGCGCAGCAGATGCGCCGATCATCGCCACGATATCCGGGTTAACCTGCGGGTTAACGGAAACGACGGTCGCGATAACCTGCACTTCGTTAACGAAGCCTTCCGGGAACAGCGGACGAACCGGGCGGTCAATCAGACGCGCGATCAGGGTTTCGCCTTCGCTTGGACGGCCTTCACGACGGAAGAAGCTGCCCGGGATACGACCAGCAGCGTAGGTACGCTCCTGATAGTTAACGGTCAGTGGGAAGAAGTCCTGGCCTGGTTTGGCTTTTTTCTGGCCGACAACGGTAACGAATACGGCGGTGTCATCCATGCTTACCATAACAGCGGCAGTGGCCTGACGCGCCATCATGCCAGTTTCCAGCGTAACGGTATGCTGACCGTACTGGAATTTACGAACGATCGGATTAAGCAAAATAATATCCTTTCCAATTTTTGACGGCATAATACGCGCCGTCGTTAATACCCGATCTTCTGCGCATCCTCGCGACTAATGACAACCCTAACCCTGATATGGGTAAAGCCTCTCATTAGCCGCGCGAACCTCTGCAACGGAAGATCATTCATAGCAACAATACATTAGTTTCCAGCGAATTGCTGCCATCTGCTGGAAAAAAGGGGCCATGAAGGCCCCCTCTTTCTGAAACTCGAAAGAATTAGCGACGCAGACCCAGACGCTCAATCAGCGCGGTGTAGCGTGCAACATCTTTACGTTTCAGGTAGTCGAGCAGTTTACGACGCTGAGAAACCATACGCAGCAGACCACGACGGCTGTGGTGATCTTTTTTATGCTCTGCAAAGTGACCCTGCAGGTGGTTAATCTGTGCAGTCAACAGAGCAACCTGAACATCGGTAGAACCGGTGTCGTTTGCGTCACGACCGAACTCAGAAACGATTTTAGCTGTAGCTTCAGTACTTAGAGACATTTTAAAACTCCAAAGTATTTAAGAATGAGAGGACGCCGATCTCTAATTCAGCGATCCCAGTGTACGCCGCGTAAACTGTTAAATAATTTACGCGGCGTTAAGCGGCGGTATTCTACTCGCAGCGCTCTCTTATCGCAAGACGAAGCGACATTACGCTGGGTACTCTACTACCAGCCGACGAGGCGCGACACGGCCTTCGTCGTCAATTTCGCCCATACCGATAAATTTATCGTCTTCACCTTCCGTCACACGAACCAGTCCCTTCAACGGCGCGCCCGAGGTACGAACCGGGTTGCCATTTTTGAAGTATACCGAAGATGTTAACGGCAGATTAACAACAGGATAGTCCGAAGCTGGACTGTCCATTGGCATCAATAATGGATCGAGCAACTGCGCCGCCGGAACGCCCTGCTGTTCCGCCTGTGCTACCAGCTCGCGCAAGTGCTCCAGCGTCACCATACGATCCACCGGATACTTGCTGACCGTCAGACGACGCAGGTACGTTACGTGCGCGCCACAGCCCAGTTTCTCACCTAAATCATCAATAATGGTACGAATATAGGTGCCTTTGGAGCAGTGAACTTCCAGCTCCAGCTCGTTACCTTCATGGCGAATAAACAGCAGCTCATAGACGGTAATCGGGCGGGCTTCGCGCGGCACTTCGATACCCTGGCGGGCATATTCGTACAGCTTCTTGCCCTGATACTTCAGCGCCGAATACATCGAGGGAATCTGTTCGATATCCCCACGAAAGGTCTCCAGCGCGCTCGCAAGCTGCTCAGCGCTGAAAGTCACCGGACGCTCCTGCACGATTTGACCATCGGCGTCAGAGGTATCCGTGCGCTGCCCCAGACGGGCAATAACACGATAGCGTTTGTCAGAATCCAGCAGGTACTGCGAAAATTTTGTCGCTTCGCCGAGGCAAATCGGCAACATGCCGGTCGCCAGCGGGTCCAGCGCGCCGGTATGCCCGGCGCGGTTGGCATTGTAGATGCGCTTAACTTTCTGCAGCACGTCATTGCTGGACATACCCTGCGGCTTATCCAGCAGCAGAACGCCGTGAATGTCGCGGCCACGACGACGAGGACGACTCATCAGTCCTCCTTGCTGTCGTCCGGGTTCACACGACGTTCTTCGTCATGTTTCACCACGTTAGTCACCAGGTTGGACATACGCATCCCTTCCACCAGCGAGTTGTCGTAGAAGAAGGTCAGTTCCGGTACGATGCGCAGACGCATCGCTTTACCCAGCAAGCTGCGGATGAAACCAGACGCTTCCTGCAACGCTTTGATGCCCGCTTTTACTGCGTCTTCATCTTTGTCGTTCAAAAAGGTGACAAACACTTTGGCATAGGCCAGGTCACGGGACATTTCGACACCGGAGACGGTAGTCATCATACCCAGGCGCGGGTCTTTAATTTCGCGCTGCAGGATGATTGCGATCTCTTTTTGCATCTCCTGGGCCACGCGCTGCGGGCGACCAAATTCTTTCGCCATAATAAATTCTCCAGACAAAAAAGGGGCTATCAGCCCCTTTTTGAAATTAATACGGTATTCAGGCTGTAGGCCTGATAAGCGCTAGCGCCATCAGGCATAACATTGCCGGATGGCGGCGTAAACGCCTTATCCGGCCTACACCCAACCAACCTTAAGCGATGGTACGTTGGATCTCGATAATCTCGAACACTTCAATCATATCGCCAACGCGAACGTCGTTGTAGTTCTTCACGCCGATACCACATTCCATGCCGTTACGGACTTCGTTAACGTCATCTTTGAAGCGGCGCAGGGATTCCAGCTCGCCTTCATAGATAACCACGTTGTCACGCAGAACGCGGATTGGGTTATGACGTTTAATCGTACCTTCGGTAACCATACAGCCCGCGATCGCGCCGAATTTCGGCGATTTGAACACATCGCGCACTTCAGCCAGACCGATGATCTGCTGTTTCAGTTCCGGAGACAGCATGCCGCTCATCGCCGCTTTCACTTCGTCGATCAGGTTATAGATGACGGAGTAGTAACGCAGATCCAGGCTCTCAGATTCGATCACTTTACGCGCAGAGGCATCCGCACGAACGTTGAAGCCCACCAGAATGGCGTTGGACGCCGCAGCCAGGGTCGCGTCGGTTTCGGTGATACCACCTACGCCAGAACCGATGATCTTCACTTTCACTTCGTCGGTAGACAGTTTCAGCAAAGAGTCGGAAATCGCTTCCACAGAACCCTGTACGTCAGCCTTCAGCACGATGTTCACTTCGTGAACTTCGCCTTCGGTCATGTTGGCGAACATGTTCTCGAGTTTAGATTTCTGCTGACGAGCCAGTTTAACTTCACGGAATTTACCCTGACGATACAGAGCCACTTCACGCGCTTTCTTCTCGTCGCGAACTACGGTCACTTCGTCACCGGCAGCCGGAACGCCGGACAGGCCGAGGATTTCCACCGGAATGGACGGACCCGCTTCCAGCACTTCCTGACCCAGTTCGTTACGCATCGCACGCACGCGGCCGTATTCGAAGCCACACAGCACGATATCGCCCTTATGCAGCGTACCTTCGCGTACCAGAACGGTAGCCACCGGACCACGACCTTTATCCAGGAAGGATTCGATCACCGCACCGCTCGCCATACCTTTACGAACGGCTTTCAGTTCCAGAACTTCGGCCTGCAGCAGGATAGCGTCAAGCAGTTCGTCAATACCGGTACCTGCTTTCGCAGACACGTGAACGAACTGGCTCTCGCCGCCCCACTCTTCCGGCAGAATGCCGTACTGGGACAGTTCGTTCTTAACGCGATCCGGATCGGCTTCCGGCTTATCGATTTTGTTCACCGCAACCACGACCGGCACACCTGCCGCTTTCGCGTGCTGGATAGCTTCGATAGTCTGCGGCATCACGCCGTCGTCTGCCGCTACCACCAGAACCACGATATCCGTTGCCTGGGCGCCGCGAGCACGCATAGAAGTAAATGCGGCGTGGCCCGGGGTGTCCAGGAAGGTGATCATCCCGTTGTCAGTTTCAACGTGGTAAGCACCGATGTGCTGGGTAATGCCGCCCGCTTCGCCTGAGGCTACTTTCGTGGAACGAATGTAGTCCAGCAGAGAGGTTTTACCGTGGTCAACGTGGCCCATGATGGTCACAACCGGTGCGCGCGGTTCAGCCGCAGCGCCGGTATCACGGTCGCTCATTACCGCTTCTTCCAGTTCGTTTTCACGACGCAGGATAACTTTGTGGCCCATCTCTTCGGCAACCAGCTGTGCGGTTTCTTGGTCGATGACCTGGTTGATAGTGGCCATGGCGCCCAGCTTCATCATCGCTTTGATGACCTGAGAACCTTTCACCGCCATCTTGTTCGCCAGTTCGCCAACGGTGATGGTTTCACCGATCACCACGTCACGGTTAACGGCCTGAGCGGGCTTCTGGAAGCCTTGCTGTAAAGAAGACCCTTTACGCTTGCCGCCTTTACCGCCGCGAACCGCAGCACGCGCTTCTTCGCGATCGGCTTTGGATTCGGCATGTTTGCCTTTTTTCGCCGGACGCGCCGCTTTTGCATTACGGCCACGACCACGACCGCCTTCAACTTCACGATCGTTTTCGTCTTCGGCCTGGCGAGCGTGCTGAGAAGTGGTGACATGATAGTCACTGGTGTCTTCTACTGGCTCAGGCGTTGCGGTCCATTTGTTTTCTTCCGCCATGCGGCGAGCTTCTTCTGCTACACGACGCGCTTCTTCTTCGAGTTTGCGACGTGCTTCTTCTTCCGCTTTACGCTTCAGCTCTGCAGCTTCATTCTCACGGCGGGCTTTTTCGGCCTGGGCGGTTTTGGTCATATCGTCAGTCTGTTGATTGCTCACTTTGTCTTTTTCCGCAGCTTCACGTTTCGCTTTTTCAGCGGCTTCACGCTTAGCTTGTTCTGCGGCCTCGCGTTCAGCTTTTTGTTGCGCCTCGCGTTTGGCCTGTTCTTCTGCCTCACGACGGGCTTGCTCTTCCGCTTCACGCTGCGCCTGCTCTTCCGCGGCCAGGCGTTCAGCCTCTTGCGGATCGCGTTTCACAAAGGTGCGCTTCTTGCGGACTTCGATTTGTACCGATTTACTTTTTCCACCGGTACCTGGAATATTCAGGGTACTGCGCGTCTTACGCTGCAGCGTCAGTTTATCGGGACCAGAAACCGCTTCGCGGTTCAGGTGCGCCAGTAAAGTCTGTTTTTCTTGTGCGGACACAGAGTCGTCAGCAGATTTCCGGATACCTGCATCAGCAAACTGCTGTACCAGGCGATCCACGGAAACCTGTCTCTCTGCGGCCAGCGCTTTTAGGGTTACATCTGTCATGCTGTTCCTTCCTGCTACAGTTTATTACGCTTCGTCGCCGAACCAGCAAATATTACGGGCAGCCATAATCAGCTCACCGGCTTTTTCGTCGGTCAACCCTTCGATATCAGCCAGATCATCAATGCCCTGGTCGGCGAGATCTTCCAGCGTACAAACACCACGAGCCGCCAGTTTGAAAGCCATATCGCGATCTAATCCTTCCAGATTCAGCAGATCGTCAGCCGGTTTGTTATCACCGAGGCTTGCTTCCTGGTCCTGCGCCAGAGTGGCCAGTGCGTTTTTAGCACGCTCGCGCAGTGCTTCAACGGTCGGCTCATCAAGGCCGTCAATTTCCAGCAGTTCTTTCATTGGCACATAGGCCAGTTCTTCGAGCGTGGAGAAACCTTCTTCTACCAGAACGGTCGCGAACTCTTCATCAATATCAAGATATTTAGTAAAGATCTCGATAGCGGCATGTGCTTCAGCCTGATGTTTAGCCTGCAAGTCATCAACGGTCATTACGTTGAGTTCCCAGCCGCTCAATTGCGAAGCCAGGCGGACGTTCTGACCATTACGTCCGATCGCCTGCGCCAGATTACCGGCTTCAACGGCGATATCCATGGTATGTTTATCTTCGTCCACCACGATAGACGCGACGTCTGCCGGCGCCATCGCATTAATGACGAACTGCGCCGGGTTATCATCCCACAGCACGATATCGATACGCTCACCGCCCAGTTCGGTAGAGACCGCCTGAACGCGCGCGCCGCGCATCCCCACGCAAGCGCCGACCGGATCGATACGTTTATCGTTGGTTTTCACTGCGATTTTCGCACGAGAACCCGGATCGCGAGCCGCCGCTTTAATTTCAATCACTTCTTCGCCGATTTCCGGCACTTCGATGCGGAACAGTTCGATCAGCATTTCCGGCTTGGAACGGGTGACGAACAGCTGCGCGCCACGCGCTTCCGGGCGAACAGCATACAGCACGCCGCGAATACGGTCGCCAGGACGGAAGTTTTCGCGCGGCAGCATATCTTCACGCAGAATCACCGCTTCAGCGTTACCGGCCATCCCTTCAGATTTAATTTCCAGAGAGATATTGTCGCGGTTTACTTTCTTCACCACGCCAGTGACGATTTCGCCTTCCTGGTCGCGGAACTGATCGACAACCATCGCCCGTTCGGCTTCACGCACTTTCTGCACGATAACCTGTTTCGCAGTCTGCGTGGTGATACGGTCAAAGGTGACAGATTCAATCTGATCTTCAACATAGTCGCCGACATTCAGACTTTCGTCTTCAAAGCGCGCCGCTTCCAGCGTAATTTCCTTCGTCGGCATGGTCACTTCTTCAACGATCAACCAACGGCGGAAAGTATCAAAATCACCGCTTTTACGATCGATTTCTACACGAACATCGATCTCCTGCTCATATTTTTTCTTTGTTGCTGTCGCCAGCGCACTTTCCAGCGCTTCAAAAATTTTTTCGCGTGGCAGCGCTTTTTCGTTGGAGACGGCTTCAACAACAGCCAAAATTTCTTTGTTCATCGCGGGCTTTTCACCTCATCCAGACTGTTAAAAGTGGGGAACCAGGTTCGCCTTCTGGATATTACTCAGCGCGAACACTTCATCTTTGCCTTCGACTGTGACGGTAATCATTTTACCGTCCACCGCTTTGATAATGCCCTGCCACTTGCGACGGTTCTGTACCGCCATGCGAAGAACCAGCGCGACTTCTTCACCCTGGAAACGCGCATAGTGATCGGCAGTGAACATAGGACGGTCGAGACCCGGTGACGAGACTTCAAGGTTGTAAGCCACGGAGATAGGATCTTCAACGTCCAGCACCGCGCTTACCTGGTGGCTCACATCAGCACAATCATCAACATTGATGCCATCTTCACTATCAATATAGATGCGCAGTGTGGATGTGCGACCGCGAATAAATTCGATGCCGACCAGCTCGTAGCCTAAGGCTTCAACTGGCGCTGTAATCATCTCTGTTAATTTTTGCTCTAATGTGGACAAGCCCACCCCCAAGACATAAAAAAAGGGCCTAAAGCCCAGTTATTCTGTAGTCAGATAACAAAAAACCCCGATAAATCGGGGCTTTAGATAACTGAACCCTATAACCGCAACGGCGGTCTGGTGTACCTTCCGAAAGAATTTTTTTCAAATCCAGCTACGAAGGACATAATCTTCACAGTATATTTGAAAAAGAACTCTAAGGGAAAGTGGTTGCGGGGGCCGGATTTGAACCGACGACCTTCGGGTTATGAGCCCGACGAGCTACCAGGCTGCTCCACCCCGCGCCTGAAACGTGGCAAATTCTACTCGTTTTGGGTAAAAAATGCAAATACTGCTGGGATTTGGTACCGAGGACGGGACGTAAAATCTGCGCACAGTATAGTGACCAGGCATGAGTTATGTCAACCCTATTCCCAATATGCAGATGAATGAATATCACTCTTCGTTATACTCATCCCACCTCTCCGGCTTATACACGCATTTCACAACGTTATTTCAGTAAACCTTCACTAAATGCTTCCTGTCTCTGCTAAAAGATGATTAAATGAAAACTCATTTATTTTGCATAAAAATGCACTAAAGCAGAAACCGATCTCATTATCAGTCAATCAAGCAGGGTTCTATTCTATGACGACGATTCTTAAGCATCTTCCAGCAGGTCAACGTATTGGTATCGCTTTTTCCGGCGGTCTGGACACCAGCGCCGCACTGCTGTGGATGCGACAAAAAGGAGCTGTCCCATATGCCTATACTGCGAATCTGGGACAACCGGATGAGGATGACTATGACGCCATTCCTCGTCGCGCAATGGAGTATGGCGCAGAGAATGCTCGCCTGATTGATTGCCGCAAGCAGTTGGTTGCAGAAGGGATCGCAGCGATTCAGTGCGGCGCTTTCCACAACACAACCGGCGGACTGACCTATTTCAATACCACGCCGCTGGGCCGTGCCGTGACCGGCACGATGCTGGTCGCCGCGATGAAAGAAGACGGCGTGAATATCTGGGGCGACGGCAGCACCTATAAAGGCAACGATATTGAACGTTTCTATCGTTACGGCCTGCTGACGAATGCTGAATTACAGATTTACAAACCGTGGCTGGATACCGACTTTATCGATGAGCTGGGTGGTCGCCATGAGATGTCTGAATTTATGATTGCCTGCGGTTTCGACTATAAGATGTCAGTCGAAAAAGCCTACTCCACCGACTCCAACATGCTCGGCGCCACGCATGAAGCGAAAGATCTGGAGTTTCTTAACTCCAGCGTCAAGATCGTCAACCCGATTATGGGCGTGAAGTTCTGGGACGAGAGCGTGAAGATCCCGGCAGAAGAGGTGACCGTCCGTTTTGAACAAGGACATCCGGTAGCGCTGAATGGCAAAACCTTTAGCGATGATGTTGAGATGATGCTGGAAGCAAACCGCATCGGCGGCCGTCACGGCCTGGGTATGAGCGACCAAATTGAAAACCGCATCATTGAAGCAAAAAGCCGCGGTATTTATGAAGCCCCCGGAATGGCACTGCTGCACATCGCTTACGAGCGTCTGTTGACCGGTATTCACAACGAAGACACCATTGAGCAATATCACTCTCATGGTCGTCAGTTGGGCAAACTGCTGTATCAGGGCCGCTGGTTCGACTCGCAGGCGCTGATGCTGCGTGACGGCCTGCAACGTTGGGTCGCCAGCCAGATTACCGGTGAAGTGACGTTGGAGCTGCGTCGCGGCAACGATTACTCCATCCTGAACACCGTGTCCGACAACCTGACCTATAAGGCTGAGCGTCTGACCATGGAGAAAGGCGAGTCCGTGTTCTCACCGGACGATCGTATCGGTCAATTGACCATGCGTAATCTGGACATTACCGATACCCGCGAGAAACTGTTCGGCTACGCGAAAGCGGGTCTGTTAACCGCCTCTTCCGCGACCGGTCTGCCGCAAGTTGAGAATCTGGAAAACAAAGTCAAATAAGCCCGCGTCGTTGATGCAACAGGCCGCGAAAGCGGCCTTTTTTATTGCCAGCTTAGGCTCACATAATTTTTAAGTAAAACTAAATTGAAATTTACTAAAATAAAATCAATAATAAATTCACTTAATTAACGGTTTTATTTACTAAAAAGGTAGAAAAATGAACAGTGAACACTTTGTACGCCTAGCCTTAGATATCCTTAAATGCAGCCAAAAAGAACTTGCTGGAAAGCTAGGGGTTTCCTCCACTCAAATTAGCAAGTGGAAAAAAGGTGAACATATGTCTGATGATATGGAAAAGAAATTCAGAAAAATCACCAACATAGGTGAGTATTCTCCACTGCTTGTTGAGTGGGCAGGCTCCGTCAGTAATGCAGAAAAATGGGATCGTCTGATGCATTTTATTGCTGATAGAGTACATGACAGAGCAGAAACCGGCTACGTCACAACACCTCTACTCGACGAAGAAGGGTTCTTATGTGAAGAAACGATTGATACATTGGAAAAAATGGGGTTATCCGCTCCAAAATCGTTCCCTGTTGAATTAGATATCAACTATGAGAATACAGATGATGAAGAAACTGAAGATCTATGGGACTCCATCAGCAATAACCCTCACAGTTCAATTATTGAAAAAATCTATAACTCGCTGAATGATGTCTATGGCTTTTATGCTGCTTATGTTGATGAATTAATACAAGATGAAGGGTTGGATATCTATTCAACTGATGCCATCAATATTATGTATTCTTTGATGTCGCTTGCAGCTTGCAAAATTGAGATTGATTCAGCAACAGCACCGAATTTTCGACAATTCCGTTATGAAGTTGAGAAGGATTATGAAAACTGGTTAAGCCAACTCAAACTTCTGGCATTCCGTGCAGGAATTCCATTACGAGCAGAGCTCCTCCAGATGGTTTACGATAGTGCAGATGATCTGAGTGTTGCAGCTGAGGCTGAAAGCTTAGATTTAAATAAATCACGAATCCACCCAGATATCTACATGAATGAGATACTGACTGGTATGCGAATCATTCACCAAGTTCTCCCTGTAATTATGGAAAAACTTGAAATTACAGATTTCGAGTTGGATGAAAGCGCCTTACACATAGGAAGATAACTGAGGCGGCCCTAAGTTAGTAAAGGGCCTCCGTTTTCAACAGACGAAAAAAAAAGACGCTTTTCAGCGTCTTTTTTCTGGAATATTGGTACCGAGGACGGGACTTGAACCCGTAAGCCCTATTGGGCACTACCACCTCAAGGTAGCGTGTCTACCAATTCCACCACCTCGGCACGGATACTGCTATTAGCGCGGGATATCGCTGGTCGGCTGGGCCGGTGCAGCAGGTTGAGTCTGCTCGGTCTTCGCCGGCGCGCTCAGATTTTCCCACTCGCTTCCTTTATTGGTTTTATTGCTATTGATATTACCCAACACCAGACTGATGATGAAGAACAGCGTCGCCAATACCGCCGTCATTCGGGTCATGAAGTTACCAGAACCACTTGAACCAAATAGCGTAGCGGAAGCGCCTGCTCCGAAGGAGGCTCCCATATCAGCGCCTTTACCTTGCTGCAGCATGATCAGACCTACAAGGCCAATTGCCACAATAAGGAAAACAACTAAAAGAGCTTCGTACATAATCAACCTGTTCCTTGCGGAGTTGCCGCGTACCAATGCTTCTACCAATAAAGCGGGATTTTTACTGTTTCCCACTGAAGCGGGTGTGAATACTAACCAAAGCGAATGACCTTCGCAAGGGCAATTTAAGCGCATTGTATCAACTGCGGAAAAAAACAGCAAAAGCGTTGTTTTTTGCGGGCCGTAAGGCGGCAACCGCCGCCTTTTTAGTCACTTAAACGCTTAAACGGCTTTTACCGCATCCGCGATACGATGGGCGAATGCCGTAACCTGCGCTTCATCCTCGCCTTCCACCATCACGCGAATCAGCGGTTCGGTACCGGATTTACGTAGCAGTACCCGCCCACGATTGCCGAGCGTGGCTTCTACGTCCGCCGTTACCGTTTTCACCGCTTCATTTTCCAGCGGATCGCCGCTACCGGCGGTGTAACGCACGTTAACCAGAATCTGCGGGAACATTTTCATACCGCTGCACAGATCGTGCAGACTCATATGATTACGCACCATCGCCGCCAGAACTTGTAGCCCCGCTACAATACCGTCGCCAGTGGTCGTTTTATCCAGCAGAATAACGTGACCAGAGTTTTCCGCGCCGATGCGCCAGCCTTTTTCCTGCAATTTTTCCAGCACGTAGCGGTCGCCCACTTTCGCCCGGGCAAACGGAATGCCAAGCTGCTTGAGCGCCAGCTCCAGCCCCATATTGCTCATCAGCGTCCCCACCGCGCCGCCGCGCAGTTGCCCCTGGCGCAGCCCTTCGCGCGCGATGATATACATAATCTGATCGCCATCGACTTTATTGCCTTCATGGTCAACCATGATGACCCGGTCGCCGTCGCCGTCAAGCGCAATGCCGAGGTCCGCCTTCTCCGCCAACACGCGCGCCTGCAACGCGCGCACGTCGGTCGCGCCCACTTCTTCGTTAATGTTGACGCCGTTTGGCTCACAGCCGATGGCGATAACGGTCGCGCCCAGCTCGCGCAGCACATTCGGCGCGATATGGTAGGTAGCGCCGTTGGCGCAATCCACAACCACTTTCAGGCCGTTGAGGCTCAGTTCGTTCGGGAAGGTGCCTTTACAGAACTCAATATAGCGTCCGGCGGCGTCGACGATGCGGCTGGCTTTACCCAGCTCGGCGGAGTCTACGCAGGTGATCTCTTTTTCCATTTCGGCTTCGATGGCTTCTTCCACATCGTCAGGCAGTTTCGTACCGTCGATAGAGAAGAATTTAATGCCGTTATCATAGAACGGGTTATGCGAAGCCGAGATAACGATACCCGCCTCCGCGCGGAAAGTCCGCGTCAGATAGGCGACGGCTGGCGTTGGCATAGGTCCGGTAAACGAGGCCGACAGCCCCGCAGCGGCAAGGCCCGCCTCCAGCGCGGACTCCAGCATATAGCCGGAAATACGCGTATCTTTACCGATAATGATTTTACGCGAGCCATGACGCGCCAGCACTTTTCCGGCAGCCCAACCCAGTTTAAGCACGAAATCAGGTGTAATGGGGGCATTGCCTACACGTCCGCGAATCCCATCGGTACCGAAATATTTACGATTACTCATAGCGTTTGTTTCCCTTTGCAGACAGAGTGGCTTCTACCACCCGCATCGCCTCTACGGTTTCTTTGACGTCATGGACGCGAATGATCTGCGCGCCCTGCATCGCGGCAATTACCGCGCACGCAAGGCTGCCGTTCAGACGGTCTGATGGTCCCACGTTAAGTAACTGACCAACCATCGTTTTACGTGACATGCCCACCAGCAGCGGCAGGTTAAAATGATGAAACTCACCCAGTCGCGCCAGTAAGGTATAATTGTGAGAGAGATTTTTACCGAAACCGAATCCGGGGTCGAGCAACAATTTCTCTTTTGCGATGCCGGCCTTCTCACAACGTGCTATTTGCTCAATAAAGTAGCGATTCACCTCGGCAAAGACATCGTCATATTTCGGCGCCTCCTGCATGGTTTTGGGGTTGCCCTGCATGTGCATAAGACTGACCGGCAAGCCGGTTTCCGCTGCCGCTTCCAACGCGCCGGGTTCGGAGAGCGAACGGACATCATTGATAATATGCGCGCCCGCCCTTGCCGCTTCACGGATCACCTCGGGTTTAGAGGTATCCACAGAAATCCACACTTCAAAGCGTTGCGCGATTGCTTCCAGTACCGGAATAACGCGATCCAGCTCTTCTTCCACGCTCACTTCCGCCGCGCCTGGTCGCGTTGATTCCCCCCCCACATCAATAATTGTCGCCCCGGCATTCACCATTAAATTCGCATGTTTCACCGCCTCAATCAGCGTGTTATGCGCGCCGCCGTCGGAGAACGAATCCGGCGTTACGTTCAGGATCCCCATAACATGCGGATGAGTGAGATCGAGCGTGGCGCCCTGAGCGAAGAGTTTCATGGTCAAAATCCCTGTTTTATTTGTGGTGAGTTAAAAAAAGAAAAACCCCGGGGCAATCCCCAGGGTTTCGGTGAGCGCTAAACATAATGTTGTACAACAAACGCTTATTTGTCGCCCAGCTGCTCTGACATCGTGTTGCCCGGGTTCGGCGTGCGTGGTTCATCAACCGGACGCGGCGCCTGAGGCGTACCATTGCTGTCAGAGTTATTGGTGCCGTTTGGATCTTCCCAGCCCGCAGGCGGACGCACTTCACGACGCGCCATCAGGTCATCAATCTGCGGCGCATCGATGGTTTCATATTTCATCAGCGCATCTTTCATCGCGTGCAGAATATCCATATTGTCAGTCAGGATCTGACGAGCGCGATTGTAGTTACGTTCAATCAGCGCTTTCACTTCCTGGTCGATGATACGCGCAGTTTCATCAGACATATGTTTCGCTTTTGCGACGCTACGGCCGAGGAACACTTCGCCCTCTTCTTCCGCATACAGCAACGGACCGAGTTTCTCCGAGAAGCCCCACTGGGTGACCATGTTACGCGCCAGGTTAGTCGCGACTTTAATGTCGTTCGACGCCCCGGTAGAAACATGCTCAACGCCGTAGATGATCTCTTCCGCCAGACGACCGCCGTACAGCGTGCTGATTTGGCTTTCCAGCTTCTGACGGCTGGCGCTGATCGCGTCGCCTTCAGGCAGGAAGAAGGTCACGCCCAGCGCACGACCGCGCGGGATAATCGTCACTTTGTGCACCGGATCGTGTTCCGGCACCAGGCGACCGATAATCGCGTGGCCCGCTTCGTGGTACGCGGTCGACTCTTTCTGCGCTTCCGTCATCACCATGGAGCGACGTTCGGCGCCCATCATGATTTTGTCTTTCGCTTTCTCGAACTCAACCATCGACACTACGCGTTTGTTGCCGCGTGCGGCAAACAGCGCCGCTTCGTTGACCAGGTTCGCCAGGTCCGCACCGGAGAAGCCTGGCGTACCGCGCGCAATGATCGCCGCATCAATATCCGTCGCTAACGGTACGCGACGCATATGCACCTTCAGAATCTGCTCACGACCGCGAACATCCGGCAGGCCTACCACCACCTGACGGTCGAAACGACCAGGACGCAGCAGCGCCGGGTCAAGGACGTCCGGACGGTTAGTTGCGGCGATAACGATGATACCTTCGTTACCTTCGAAGCCGTCCATCTCAACCAGCATCTGGTTCAACGTCTGCTCACGTTCATCGTGACCGCCGCCAAGACCTGCGCCACGCTGGCGGCCTACGGCGTCGATTTCATCGATGAAGATAATGCACGGCGCCGCTTTTTTGGCCTGTTCGAACATGTCACGCACACGAGACGCGCCGACACCGACGAACATTTCCACAAAGTCAGAACCGGAAATCGTAAAGAATGGCACCTTCGCTTCACCCGCAATGGCTTTTGCCAGCAGGGTTTTACCGGTACCCGGCGGGCCGACCATCAGGACGCCTTTCGGAATTTTACCGCCCAGCTTCTGGAAACGGCTCGGTTCACGCAGGTATTCAACCAGTTCCGCCACTTCTTCTTTCGCTTCGTCACAGCCCGCGACGTCAGCAAACGTGGTTTTGATCTGATCTTCCGTCAGCATACGCGCCTTGCTCTTACCGAACGACATGGCGCCTTTGCCACCGCCGCCCTGCATCTGACGCATGAAGAAGATCCAGACGCCGATCAGCAACAGCATCGGGAACCAGGAAATGAAGATAGAAGCCAGCAGGCTTGGCTCTTCAGGTGGTTCGCCAACAACCTTGACGTTTTTAGTCAGCAGGTTATCAAGCAGCTTCGGATCATTAATCGGAATGTAAGTCGTGTAACGGTTACTATCTTTCTTGGTAACGTTGATCTCACGTCCGTTGATACGCGCTTCGCGAACCTGGTCCTGATTGACCTCTTGCAGGAAGGTAGAGTAATCCACCTTACGGCCATTAGACTCGCTGGGCCCAAAGCTCTGGAATACTGACATCAGCACAACGGCAATGACCAGCCAGAGTATTAGGTTTTTCGCCATGTCACTCAAGGGATTAACCTCTTATTACAACTGTGTTAAAAACAGCGTCAGGATACTCTATATCCAGTTTCTTTCAAACCTTACGTCTGAAATCTGCCGGTTATCACTTTCGCCCGGTCGCTACAATGTACACTTCACGCGAACGCGCACGCGAAGAGTCCGGCTTACGAACTTTAACCTTCGTAAACAGGGAGCGAATTTCCCTTAGATACTCATCGAAACCTTCGCCCTGGAACACCTTCACTACAAAACTTCCGCCTAGCGCCAGCACATCGCGGCACATCTCTAACGCCAGCTCCACCAGATACATGGCGCGGGGGATATCCACCGCCGGTGTTCCGCTCATGTTTGGTGCCATATCCGACATGACAACTTGTACTTTACTGTCACCCACGCGTTCCAGTAACGCTTTCATGACGAGTTCATCACGAAAATCGCCCTGAAGAAAGTCCACACCAACGATAGGATCCATAGGTAAAAGATCACAAGCGATGATGCGGCCTTTGCCGCCAATCTGCGTGACCACATACTGTGACCAGCCTCCTGGCGCAGCGCCGAGATCGACTACCGTCATTCCCGGCTTAAAAAGTTTGTCACTTTGCTGTATTTCATCAAGTTTAAACCAGGCACGGGAGCGTAGCCCCTTTTTCTGCGCCTGTTGAACATATTTATCGCTAAAGTGTTCCTGAAGCCAGCGGCTTGAGCTGGCAGAACGCTTTTTACCTGTCATTTAACATTCCCATCGGGACAGTTCATCGTAGCCTTTTGGCGTAAATTTCTACACGCCTATTTGGCGATATAAGGGAGATGGCGGTAGAATGACCCGTTTTCAATCCCAACGTAAGCAAAAATATACGATGAATCTGAGTACTAAACAAAAACAGCACCTAAAAGGTCTGGCACATCCGCTCAAGCCTGTTGTTATGCTTGGCAATAATGGTTTGACCGAAGGGGTACTGGCCGAGATTGAACAAGCGTTAGAGCACCATGAACTTATCAAGGTGAAAATCGCCTCGGAAGATCGCGAAACAAAAACCTTGATCGTGGACGCTATCGTGCGCGAAACCGGCGCCTGTAACGTACAGGTCATCGGTAAAACGCTGGTGCTGTATCGCCCAACTAAAGAGCGTAAAATCTCGCTGCCGCGTTAAGGATATCCTAAAGTCGAACACAAAATCTGTGTAAAACGAGGGGTTTTCCACGAGCAGGAGAGCAAAATGCCACGCTCTCTCCGTTGATAAAAGGCCGCTATGCGGCCTTTTTCCTTTCTTTACAATACACCAACAATTTGCGTATTGAGTACTGCTTAAAGGTATTCCACTTTAAGCACTTCGTATTCCACATAGCCGCCAGGCGTTTTGATCACCACGACGTCATCCTGCTCTTTGCCGATCAGGCCGCGAGCGATTGGCGAGTTTACCGAAATGAGATTTTGCTTAAAATCCGCCTCATCATCGCCAACAATACGATAGGTCTGCTCTTCGTCGGTGTCCAGGTTCAGCACCGTGACGGTAGCGCCGAAAATCACGCGACCATTGTTCGGCATTTTAGTGACATCAATCACCTGCGCATTCGACAGTTTTGCTTCGATATCTTTAATGCGCCCTTCGCAGAAACCCTGCTGTTCGCGTGCAGCATGATACTCCGCGTTTTCTTTTAAATCGCCATGTTCGCGCGCTTCGGCGATAGCGGCGATGATTTCAGGACGGCGCACAGATTTCAGAAAATCCAGCTCTTCACGCAGTTTTTCGGCTCCGCGTAAGGTCATCGGAATAGCTTGCATTTGTTATACCTCTTGAACATTCCTGTAGGGGGCAATGAACTCTACCCCGGCTGCTAAGCCAGCCCCGGCATATGCCATACCAGGGTCAGAAGCAAAAAAACACCAACCCGGGCGCGCAGTCCCAGGTCAGCTACAATTTCCTCTTTGATAACCATTTTACCCTGGAGTTCCCTATGGGTCATCGTTTACTTTTTAGGGCGTTGCGCCGTAGTATGACGGCTTGTTTCCAGGGTGTTAGCGCGAGATTATGCGATTTTCCAGATTTATCATCGGATTGACCACCAGTATAGCGTTCAGCGTTCAGGCCGCGAATATTGACGAATACATCAAACAGCTTCCGGCCGGCGCCAACCTCGCGCTGATGGTGCAAAAGATTGGCGCGCCCGCGCCGGCTATTGATTATCATAGTCAGCAGATGGCGCTTCCCGCCAGTACCCAAAAGGTGATTACCGCGCTGGCGGCGCTGATTCAACTCGGCCCGGATTTCCGTTTTACGACCACGCTGGAGACTAAAGGCAACGTCGATAACGGCATCCTGAAAGGTGACGTAATTGCGCGATTCGGTGGCGATCCAACGCTAAGACGTCAGGATATTCGCAATATGGTCGCGACGCTGAAAAAGTCCGGCGTCACGCAAATCGACGGCAATGTGCTTATCGACACGTCGATTTTCGCCAGCCACGATAAAGCGCCAGGCTGGCCGTGGAACGACCTGACGCAGTGTTTCAGCGCGCCTCCCGCCGCCGCCATTGTTGACCGCAACTGTTTTTCTGTGTCGCTTTATAGCGCGCAAAAACCAAACGATTTAGCCTTTATTCGCGTGGCCTCTTATTATCCGGTAACGATGTTCAGCCAGGTACGGACTCTGCCGCGCGGTTCGGCAGACGCGCAGTATTGCGAGCTGGATGTTGTGCCTGGCGATTTGAACCGTTATACGCTTACCGGCTGTTTACCACAGCGCGCCGACCCGCTGCCGCTGGCCTTTGCTATTCAGGACGGCGCCAGCTACGCGGGCGCGATCCTCAAGCAGGAACTGAAAGAGGCCGGGATAACTTACCGCGGCACACTGCTGCGCCAGACGCAGGTTAACGAGCCCGGAACGATCGTCGCCAGTAAACAGTCGGCGCCACTGCACGATCTGCTTAAGATTATGCTGAAAAAGTCAGACAACATGATCGCCGATACTGTTTTTCGGATGATTGGTCATGTCAGGTTTAACGTGCCTGGCACCTGGCGGGCGGGATCGGATGCCGTTCGCCAGATCCTGCGCCAACAGGCGGGAATTGATATCGGCAATACCATTATTGCCGACGGTTCCGGTCTTTCTCGCCATAACCTGATCGCTCCCGCCACGATGATGCAGGTGCTGCAATATATCGCCCAACACGATAACGAGCTGAACTTTATCTCTATGCTGCCGCTGGCGGGCTATGATGGTTCATTGCAATACCGCGCCGGACTGCATCAGGCGGGCGTAGACGGTAAGGTTTCGGCGAAAACTGGGTCACTGCAGGGCGTGTATAATCTGGCGGGCTTTATTACCACCGCAAGCGGGCAACGGATGGCATTTGTACAGTATTTGTCGGGCTACGCGGTTCCACCTGCCGATCAGCGTAATCGGCGTATTCCGCTGGTACGCTTCGAGAGTCGGTTGTACAAGGATATTTATCAGAATAACTGAGTGCATTATTGCCGGATGGCGGCGCTAACGCGTCTTATCCGGCCTACAACGAACATAATAAAACGGGCCGCAAATGCGGCCCGTTGGCTTTTGTAGGCCGGATAAGCGTTAGCGCCATCCGGCTACGAGATTAACGTTTGTAGATGAACTCGACGCCTTCTTCGTCGTCTTCATCCCAGTCGTCATCCCAGTCATCGTCTGCGTCTTCTTCCACTTCAGCCAACTGCTGGCGATGATAATCGTCCCACATGAACTCGACTTTTTCCGGCTGTTTTGCTTCTTCAGCCTGCGCGATCGGATTCTCGATGATAAAGGTCATCACATCCCAGCAGAGATCTTTCACTCCTAGCTGACTGGCGGCGGAAATCAGATAGTATTTCCCTTCCCAGCCCAACGCTTCGGCGATCGCTTTCGCTTTCTCTTCCGCTTCGGTTTTATCCATCAGATCGATCTTGTTGAACACTAACCAGCGCGGTTTAGCCGCCAGATCCTGGCTGTATTTTTCCAGTTCGCCAATAATGATACGGGCGTTTTCCACCGGATCGGAACCGTCGATCGGATCGATATCAATGAGGTGCAGCAGTACGCGGCAACGTTCGAGGTGCTTCAGGAAGCGAATCCCCAAGCCCGCGCCTTCCGCCGCGCCTTCGATCAACCCCGGAATGTCAGCCACCACAAAACTCTTTTCGCTGTCCATTCGTACCACGCCCAGGCTCGGCACCAGCGTGGTAAACGGATAGTCCGCGACTTTCGGTTTTGCTGCCGATACCGCACGAATGAACGTTGATTTACCGGCGTTTGGCATCCCCAGCATCCCGACATCCGCCAGCAGCATCAGTTCCAGCAGCAGGTCGCGCTTATCGCCCGGCGTACCATTGGTTTTCTGGCGCGGCGTACGGTTAACCGAGGATTTAAAACGGGTATTGCCTAGCCCATGCCAGCCGCCCTTCGCGACCAACAGACGCTGACCGTGTTTGGTCATGTCGCCCATCGTTTCACCGGTTCCCTGGTCGATAACGCGCGTACCGACCGGCACTTTGATGGTCACGTCTTTACCGCGTTTACCGGTACAGTCGCGGCTCGCGCCATTCTGACCACGTTCAGCGCGGAACGATTTTTCAAAGCGGTAATCGATCAGCGTATTCAGGTTTTCATCGGCTTCCATCCAGACGTCGCCGCCGTCGCCGCCATCACCGCCGTCCGGGCCGCCTTTCGGGATATATTTTTCGCGGCGGAAGCTCACACAGCCATTACCGCCATCGCCTGCAACGACCAGAATCGATGCTTCATCAACAAACTTCATTTTATTCTCCGTAAATCATTCGCCTGAGCGGGGTTGCGAAACCACCGTTTCATGCTTGCGTAAACCGCCCCAAATACGATGACCAATGGCGGAATACATCGCGCCCGCAACCACGACAAACGCACCGAGATAACCTAAAAGGTTTAACATCGGTCTGGCGAAGAAATCGGGCCAGGCCATAGATAAAAGATCTGAAAACAGCAGGGTAAATAGCGGTGTAAGCGTGATTATCGCGCTCACCTGCGCCGCCTGCCAACGCGCCATCGCTTCCGCCAGGGCGCCATATCCTACCAGCGTATTTAGCCCGCAGAAAATCAAACAGGCGAGCTGCCAGTCGCTCAGTTGCGCTATCACCATCGGTTTTGCCAGCGGCAAGAGCGCTATCGTACATAAAGTGTACAGTAAAAACAGGATCTGCTGCGAGGCCAGACGTCGCAATAATACTTTTTGCGCCACGCCATAGCTCACCCACACCATCGCCGCGCCTACGCCAAAAATAACGCCCCAGGTGTAGTCGGTCAGTCGGGTAAAAATCTCGATCAGACTGGTGTTAAAAAACATCACCAGCCCGCTCAATAACATCAGCGCGCCAATCACCTGCGTACCGCGCATCTTTTCTTTCAGAATAAAGACGCTGGCGACCATCATGCCAACCGGCGAGAGCTGACCGATAACCTGCGACGCGGTTGGGCTCAAATATTGCAGGGAAGAACTGAACAAAATGAAATTACCGAACAGTCCGCAGGTCGCTATCGCCAATAACACCAACCAGCGCGGCTTACGAAAAATACGCAGCGGCGGCAGCTTTCTTTTTACTGCCAGTATCGCCCCGAGGCCAATACTGGCCATTAAGAAGCGGTAGAAGACAATGGTTGAAGGCTCCATCACCTCCAGCACTTGCTTCATTGCTATTGGCAACGCTCCCCAGCACATCGCGGTAGTGAGCGCTAAAAGAATGCCAATGCCTGCCTGCTGCTTCATGCCGTGTTCCCTGCAAAGACCCGTTAACGGCATTCACACAGCCACACGGGTATATTTTAGTCGGCCATCGAATGTAAAAAGCCCCGCAACAGGTGCGGGGCTTTCATCCGTTACCGGACCACAAAAAACTTACTCAGCAACGATGCTGATGTATTTACGGTTTTTCGGGCCTTTAACTTCGAATTTCACTTTACCGTCTGCTTTAGCAAACAGAGTGTGGTCACGACCGCAACCAACGTTGGTGCCAGCGTGGAATTTAGTACCACGTTGACGAACGATGATGCTGCCTGCCAGAACTGCTTCACCGCCAAAGCGTTTTACGCCCAGACGTTTAGCTTCAGAATCGCGACCGTTACGAGTCGAGCCGCCAGCCTTTTTATGTGCCATTTAATCTGCTCCCCTAATCTTAAGCGCTGATGCCGGTAATTTTCACATCAGTGAACCACTGACGATGGCCCTGCTGCTTACGGTAGTGTTTACGGCGACGAAACTTAACGATTTTAACTTTCTCGCCACGACCGTGGGCAACAACTTCAGCTTTGATTACGCCGCCATCAACGAAAGGAACGCCGATTTTGACTTCTTCACCGTTTGCGACCATCAGAACTTCAGCGAACTCGATAGTTTCGCCAGTTGCGATGTCCAGCTTTTCCAGGCGAACGGTCTGACCTTCGCTTACTCGGTGTTGTTTACCACCACTTTGGAAAACCGCGTACATAAAAAACTCCGCTTCCGCGCACACCTTTCAATGATTCAGAGCGCGCTATAAATATTCACAATAGGGCGCGAATATTACGCAAATTGCACGGCTTTGACAAGTGCTACCATCAATACATGAAGAAAAAAAACACAACGCATACGGTAACGTTTATCTGCAGCGTTTTTTCAGTACAATCAGGGTATATTTCTAACCATAAACCCTACGTTACCTCATTCAGACATGGGATAATCGGGGCGATAAGCCCGGCTTTTGCGATGAATTTAGAAAAAATCAACGAGTTAACCGCGCAAGATATGGCGGGTGTCAATGCGACAATCCTTGAACAGCTTAATTCCGACGTTCAACTGATTAATCAGCTAGGATATTACATTATTAGCGGCGGCGGGAAACGCATTCGTCCGATGATTGCCGTTCTTGCCGCGCGTGCGGTGGGCTATCAGGGTAACGCGCACGTGACTATCGCCGCTCTGATCGAGTTTATCCACACGGCGACGCTGCTGCATGATGATGTGGTGGATGAATCCGATATGCGTCGCGGCAAGGCAACGGCAAATGCCGCCTTCGGTAATGCCGCCAGCGTGCTGGTCGGCGACTTTATCTATACCCGCGCCTTCCAGATGATGACCAGCCTCGGCTCGTTAAAAGTGCTGGAAGTGATGTCGGAAGCGGTCAACGTGATTGCAGAAGGCGAAGTGCTGCAATTGATGAACGTGAATGACCCGGACATTACCGAAGAAAATTACATGCGGGTGATTTACAGTAAAACGGCCCGTCTGTTCGAAGCCGCCGCCCAGTGCTCCGGTATTCTTGCCGGTTGTACGCCTGAGCAAGAGAAAGGGTTGCAGGACTATGGCCGCTACCTTGGTACGGCTTTCCAGCTCATTGACGATCTGCTGGATTACAGCGCCGACGGCGAGCATCTCGGTAAAAATGTGGGTGATGACCTCAATGAGGGCAAACCCACCTTACCGTTGCTTCACGCCATGCGCCACGGTACGCCAGAACAGTCAGCGATGATCCGTACCGCTATTGAACAAGGTAATGGTCGTCATCTTCTGGAACCGGTTCTGGAAGCGATGACCACCTGCGGCTCGCTGGAATGGACGCGTCAGCGAGCGGAAGAAGAAGCCGACAAAGCGATATCCGCGTTGCAGATATTGCCGGATACTCCATGGCGTGAGGCGCTAATCGGTCTCGCACACATCGCGGTGCAGCGCGATCGTTAATGCCGTTCTCTTATCCCGCGCACTGCGCGGGATATCCCATTAAGTTCTAATAAACTCCAGATACCCTATCGCCTGTCTTTCACATACTCACCCAGGACTTCCCCTGGCATATTCTGAATATTGCCGACACTTACATGAACTTTTTAGAACATTCCTTCACGAAGCGTTATAGTATCGAACGTCGTCGGGTTGTTAAAACCGTAAGTGATTAACCTAAGGAGTGATGGATGTATGGAAAGCAAGCTTATTGACTGGCATCCGGCCGATATCATTGCCGGACTACGTAAAAAAGGGACTTCAATGGCCGCTGAGTCACGCCGGAATGGATTGAGTTCATCCACGCTGGCCAATGCATTAACGCGCCCGTGGCCGAAAGGAGAGTTGATTATCGCGAAAGCATTGGGAACGGAACCCTGGGTTATTTGGCCATCGCGTTATCACGATCCGCGCACGCATGAGTTTATCGACAGAACGCGGCTTATGAGAGCGCGTAATAAAAACAAACAGAATGTAGAGTAAGTGCCTGTAAAACAACCCCCGCATCGCGTTCGCGGGGGTTATTCAGCGTACAGAAGGTTATTCGCCTTTCACGCGTTCAATATTCGCGCCTAGCGCGCGCAGTTTGTCTTCGATGCGCTCATAACCGCGATCGATGTGATAAATGCGATCCACAATCGTCGTGCCTTCCGCAATACAGCCCGCCAGCACCAGGCTCGCAGATGCCCGCAGATCTGTCGCCATGACCTGGGCGCCAGAGAGCGTTTCTACGCCATGGCATATGACGGTATTGCTTTCAATTTCCGCACGCGCGCCCATGCGGCTGAGTTCAGGCACGTGCATAAAACGGTTTTCAAAGACGGTTTCAGTGATAAAGCCCGTCCCTTCCGCCACCAGGTTCAGCAACGTGAACTGCGCCTGCATATCGGTCGGGAATGCCGGGTGCGGCGCGGTACGGACATTGACCGCCTTCGGTCGTTTGCCGTGCATGTCCAGACTAATCCAGTCCTCGCCCACTTCGATATCCGCGCCAGCATCGCGCAGTTTCGCCAGTACCGCGTCCAGAGTGTCCGGTTGCGCGTTACGGCAGAGGATTTTGCCGCGAGAGATCGCTGCCGCCACCAGGAAAGTCCCCGTTTCGATACGATCCGGCAGCACACGATAAACGCCGCCGCCCAGACGCTCTACGCCCTCGATCGTAATACGATCGGTGCCCTGCCCGGCGATCTTCGCCCCCAGCGTAACCAGGAAGTTAGCGGTGTCGACAATTTCCGGCTCGCGCGCGGCGTTTTCAATGATGGTCGTCCCTTCCGCCAGCGTAGCGGCGCACATAATGGTGACGGTCGCGCCGACGCTGACCTTATCCATCACGATATGCGCCCCTTTAAGACGTCCTTCGACGGAGGCCTTTACGTAGCCCTCTTCCAGCTTGATGGTCGCACCCAGTTGTTCCAGACCGGTAATATGCAGATCAACCGGACGCGCGCCGATAGTACAGCCCCCCGGCAGAGAGACTTGTCCCTGACCAAAACGGGCAACCAGCGGCCCCAGCGCCCATATCGAGGCGCGCATGGTCTTAACCAGATCATAAGGCGCGCAGAACACGTTCACCTGGCTGGCGTCAATGTGTACCGATCCATTGCGTTCCACTTTCGCACCTAATTGGCTCAGGAGCTTCATCGACGTATCCACGTCTTTCAGTTTTGGAACGTTTTGGATCTCTACCGGTTCTTCTGCCAGCAGAGCGGCGAACAGGATCGGCAGCGCGGCGTTTTTGGCGCCGGAAATTGTGACTTCGCCCTGGAGCGTCGTTGGCCCCTGTACACGAAATTTATCCATTATTGTATTCTCAGTTAAGCATTCATCTCCGCTACCGGCAGGTTACCCGTAGCTTAAAATCCGTTAAGTTTACGATCGCGCGCCCATTCCGCCGGGGTATATGCTTTGATCGATACGGCATGGATACGGTTGTCCGCAATGTACTCCATTAGCGGCCCATAGACCGTTTGCTGTTTCTTGACCCGGCTCATGCCGTCAAACATCTCGCCCACGGCAATAACCTGAAAGTGACTGCCATCGCCGGAGACGTGGACTTCCTGGAGGGAGAGGGCATTCATCAGCACACTCTGAATTTCATGATTTTCCATGGGTTCTTTATTCGTCAAATAGTGAAAACAGCCCAACATCTTAGAGCAAAGTCGCGCCGTCTTAAATAAGCAAAAGATTACGCTGATAAATCAGCGCGGTAAAAGTGCCGGATGGTGCTGCTAACGCAACTTATCCGGCCTACGGGGATCATGCGAAGTGTAGGCCGGATAAACCATCCGGCATTCATTACATACGGGGAAGTACGTCTTCGGGCAAGTTATATAATTGCGCCAGCGCGTAAACCTTGTCGTTAACGCCAGACAGCGATACGGCATTACCCTGCTTTTTTGCCTGGTTCACAAGGTGCGCCAGCAGCGCCAGTCCCCCCGTATCCACCCTGGAGATCTGGCTCAGGTCGATACGGGTAACGCCAGTCATCGCTTCTACGCGCGCGTCCCATAGCGGCGCCAACACGTCCTGATCCAGCTCTCCCGCCAGCACCAGAGTGTCCGCCTCACGCGTCCAGGTGAGTTGCGGCGTCATTACTGTTTCTCGTCCAAAGTAATTTTCTGTTGAGAGATAGATTTCAGTTGTGCGGTCAGGCCGTCGATGCCTTTAGTACGCAGCAGATCGCTCCACTCATTTTGCTTGGTGGTGATCATGCTGACACCTTCCGCAATCATGTCATACGCCTGCCAGTTGCCGGTCTGAGTGTTTTTGCGCCACTGGAAATCCAGGCGTACCGGCGGACGACCGTTGGGATCGATAATCGTTACACGGATAGGCACAATGGTCGCATCGCCCAGCGGTTGCTCAGGCGCTATCTGGTAAGTCTGACCGTGGTACATCGCCAGCGCCTGACCGTAGGCCTGTTTCAGGTATTCGCGAAACGCTGCAAAATAGGCTTCACGCTGCGCCGGGGTCGCCTCTTTGTAGTAGCGGCCCAGCACCAGCGCGCCGGCATATTTTACCTGCACGTACGGCAGAAGTTCCTGATCAACAACGTCGCGCAGGTAATCCGGATTGGCACGAATTTTCGGCTGTTCGTTTTTCAGGCGATCAAACGTTTTCTGCGCCGCCTCGTTCATCAGTTTATAAGGATTGCTCTGATCCGCTGCCGTTGCTGCGCTTAATGGCGCAATGACCAGCAGGGCCACCATCATCAGTCGTTTAAACATGCCTCAATTCTCCTGAGATTATTTCGTTTCGCCCGCGGGCGTTGTGGCTTCAGTATGACCTTCCGTTGCGGCTGGCGCATCGCCAGAATTCTTATTGTCGTCGCCTTTGCTGTTATAAAGGAACTGGCCAATCATATCTTCCAGCACCATTGCAGACTTGGTGTCCTGAATCGTACTCCCATCTTTGAGGATAGACGTTCCCAGCTCAGGATCTTCAAAACCGACGTTTAATGCCAGATATTGCTCCCCCAGCAGCCCGGAAGTACGAATACTCAACGAGCTGGTATCGGGAATATGGTTATAACGCTCTTCGATGTCGAGCGTTACGCGCGGCAGGTATGTTTTCGGATCAAGCGAGATATCTTCAACCCGCCCGACAACCACCCCGCCGATGCGTACCGGGGAACGCACTTTCAGACCGCCGATGTTATCGAAGGTCGCATAAACCTTATAGGTCGGCTCCGTGCGCATAGAGGTCACATTTGCCGCCTTCAGGCAAACAAACAGCGCCGCCAGCAACGCTACCAGCAAAAAAACGCCTACCCAAATTTCATTTTTTTTCGTTTGCATGAACTCAATTCCCAAACATCAGTGCGGTCAGCACAAAATCCAGCCCCAGAACGGCCAACGATGCGTGAACCACGGTACGCGTCGTTGCCCGGCTAATCCCGGCAGAAGTCGGTATTGCGTCATAACCGTTGAATAACGCAATCCATGTTACCGTAATGGCGAACACCACGCTCTTTATCAGACAGTTCACCAGGTCCATACGCCAGTCGACGGCATTCTGCATCGCGGACCAGAAGAACCCGGCGTCGATTCCCTTCCAGCTTACGCCGACCAGCGAGCCGCCCCAGATACCGACCGCCACAAAAATAATGGTCAGCAGCGGCAACGAAATCACGCCCGCCCAAAAGCGCGGCGAAATCACCCGGCGCAATGGATCGACCGCCATCATCTCCATACTGGAGAGCTGCTCCGTCGCCCGCATCAGGCCGATTTCCGCCGTCAACGCCGACCCGGCCCGCCCGGCAAACAGCAACGCCGCGACCACCGGCCCCAGCTCGCGCAGCAGCGAAAGCGCCACTAACATGCCAAGACTGGTCTCCGCGCTGTAAGTAGTCAGAACCAGATAGCCTTGCAGCCCCAGCACCATACCGATGAATACGCCGGAGACAATAATGATAAGCATCGACAAGACGCCCACATTATAAAGCTGGCGCACCAGCAGCGGCGCATGTTTGCGAAACTCCGGCTTACCGATAATCGCATTGAATAACATTAACCCGGCGCGCCCGAACGTCCTGACGGTTTTGATCCCGCTGTGTCCGAGTGCTGCCAGCGCATTTAACAGCATGAGTGGCTTAACTCCCTGTTTCGAGTAAATCAAGGTGATAGTCGCCCGCCGGATAGCGGAACGGAACCGGCCCGTCGGCAATGCCGTCAAGGAACTGACGCACGCGCGGGTCCGTATTCTCCTGCAACGCCTGAGCGCTACCGTGAGCGACGATTTTTTTGTCCGCCATGATCCAGGCGTGATCCGCAATACTGAGCACCTCTGGCACATCATGCGAGACCACCACGCAGGTCACGCCCAGCGCGCTGTTCAATTCTGAAATCAGCTTCACCAGAACGCCCATGGTAATCGGGTCCTGGCCGACAAACGGCTCATCGAACATGATGAGATCCGGTTCCAGAGCGATGGCGCGCGCCAACGCGGCGCGACGCGCCATCCCACCGGAGAGCTCGGAAGGCATCAGTTTTGCCGCACCGCGCAGCCCGACAGCTTCCAGTTTCATCATCACAACGCTTTTTAGCAGCGGCGCGGGTAAATTGGTGTGCTCCCGTAGCGGATAGGCCACATTGTCAAACACGTTCATGTCGGTAAACAGCGCTCCCGACTGAAACAACATACTCATACGTTTGCGGACGGTGTAGAGCCGCGAACGGGACATGGCCGGCACATTCTCGCCATCAAATAAGATCTCGCCCTTATCCGGCGGGATCTGTCCGCCAATCAGGCGCAACAGCGTGGTTTTACCGATGCCCGACGGCCCCATGATCGCCGTGATCTTCCCGCGCGGCACCGTCAGGGAAATATTATCGAAAATGCAGCGTTCGCCACGGGAAAAGCTGACGTCGCGCATATCGACTAAATTGGCCGCAGACTGACCCATTGATTCATCCTTCGTATTGCCTTGTTGAGGTAACCATGGCGCTGAATTTAACCATGGGTTCGACATAATTACAGAATATTAACTGACAGGGTTAGCGAAAGCTGGCATTCGTTTTACTTTTTAGCCGCATAAAGTCAAAATTAGGACTTCGTTACGGCTTCCAGATATCCCTTCCAGGGGACCGGCGAGTATACCTGAAGAAAGGACTTTAGATGCTTTTAGCGATGGCGCTACTCATAATTGGTTTGCTTCTGGTGGCCTACGGCGCCGATCGTCTGGTGTTTGCGGCCTCTATTTTATGCCGTACATTCGGTATTCCCCCGCTGATCATCGGGATGACGGTCGTGAGTATCGGCACCTCGCTGCCGGAAATTATTGTGTCGGTCGCCGCATCGCTACACGGTCAGCTCGATTTGGCCGTCGGCGCGGCGCTCGGTTCTAACATCACCAATATTTTGCTGATCTTAGGGCTGGCGGCGCTGGTTCGTCCATTTACCGTGCATTCCGATGTTCTACGTCGCGAATTGCCATTAATGTTATTTGTTAGCGTGGTAGCCGGTTCCGTACTGCATGACGGACAGTTAAGTCGCAGTGATGGTATCTTTCTCCTGCTTCTGGCTGTGCTATGGCTGTTATTCATTGTTAAAATCGCGCGTCTGGCCGAACGCCAGGGGAATGACAGCCTCACCCGCGAACAACTGGCGGAGCTGCCGCGCGAAGGCGGGCTCCCCGTCGCGTTCTTATGGCTGGGCATTGCGCTGGTCATCATGCCGATGGCGACGCGCATGGTAATCGATAACGCTACGGTGCTGGCGAACTATTTCGCCATGAGTGAATTAACGCTCGGTCTGACAGTCATCGCCGTCGGCACCAGTCTGCCAGAGCTGGCGACGGCGATTGCCGGCGTGCGAAAAGGCGAAAATGATATTGCCGTTGGTAATCTCATTGGCGCCAATATTTTTAATCTCGCCATCGTGCTGGGACTGCCTGCGCTGATCGCGCCGGGAGAGATCAACCCGCTGGCGTTTGGGCGTGATTATAGCGTGATGTTGCTGGTTAGCGTGGTTTTCGCTTTACTTTGCTGGCGGCATCCGCGTCAGATTGGTCGGGGCGCAGGTATACTGCTGACCGGCGGGTTTATCGTATGGCTGGCGATGCTCTATTGGCTATCGCCACTTCTTGTTGGATAACTGGAAACGGATTATGTCGCATTTAGCGTTGCAACCGGGGTTTGACTTTCAGCAGGCAGGCAAAGAGGTCCTGGAAATTGAACGTGAAGGCCTGGCGGAGCTTGATCAATATATCAACCAGCATTTCACGCTGGCCTGTGAAAAAATGTTCAACTGCACCGGAAAAGTGGTGGTCATGGGGATGGGAAAATCCGGCCATATCGGACGGAAAATGGCCGCCACGTTCGCCAGTACCGGTACCTCTTCCTTTTTTGTACATCCAGGCGAAGCCGCGCACGGCGATTTGGGGATGGTTACGCCGCAGGATGTGGTTATCGCTATCTCCAACTCCGGCGAATCCAGCGAGATCGCGGCGCTAATACCGGTGCTTAAACGGCTGCACGTACCGTTAATTTGCATTACCGGGCGACCGGAAAGCAGCATGGCGCGTGCGGCAGATGTGCATCTGTGTGTTAAAGTGCCCAAAGAAGCGTGTCCGTTAGGCCTGGCGCCTACCACTAGTACCACCGCAACGCTGGTGATGGGCGACGCGCTCGCCGTGGCGTTGTTAAAAGCGCGCGGCTTTACCGCCGAGGATTTCGCTCTGTCGCATCCTGGCGGCGCGCTGGGACGTAAGCTACTGCTGCGCGTAAGCGATATTATGCATACTGGCGATGAGATCCCGCATGTTAATAAACATGCCACCCTGCGTGATGCGCTGTTAGAAATTACGCGTAAAAATCTCGGTATGACCGTCATTTGCGATGAATCCATGAAGATCGACGGTATCTTCACCGACGGCGATTTACGTCGCGTGTTCGATATGGGCGGCGATATGCGCCAGTTGGGGATCGCCGAGGTGATGACGCCAGGGGGTATTCGCGTGCGTCCCGGTATTCTCGCTGTCGATGCGCTGAATTTAATGCAGTCCCGCCATATCACCTCCGTACTGGTTGCTGATGGCGACCAGTTACTCGGTGTGTTACATATGCATGATCTCCTGCGTGCAGGCGTCGTGTAGAAACTCAAGGATAATTAACGATGAGTAAAGCAGGTGCGTCGCTTGCGACCTGTTATGGCCCCGTCAGCACCCATGTCATGACCAAAGCGGAGAATATCCGCCTGCTCATCCTGGACGTGGATGGCGTATTGTCTGACGGCCTGATTTATATGGGCAATAACGGCGAAGAGCTGAAGGCTTTCAACGTTCGTGACGGCTATGGTATTCGCTGTGCTTTGACCTCCAATATCGAGGTTGCCATTATTACCGGACGAAAGGCTAAACTTGTAGAAGATCGCTGCGCCACGCTGGGGATTGTCCATCTTTATCAGGGACAGTCGAATAAGCTGATCGCCTTTAGCGATCTGCTGGAAAAACTGGCCATTGCGCCGGAAAATGTTGCCTATGTCGGCGATGATCTGATTGACTGGCCAGTGATGGAAAAAGTGGGGTTAAGCGTTGCCGTTGCGGATGCGCATCCGCTGCTGATCCCCCGCGCTGACTATGTGACGCACATTGCCGGCGGGCGCGGCGCGGTACGTGAGGTGTGCGATTTGCTGCTGCTGGCGCAGGGCAAGCTGGATGAGGCCAAAGGGCAATCGATATGAGTAAAACCAGACGTTGGGTTATCATTCTACTGTCGCTGGCCATTCTGGTACTGATTGGTATCAATCTGGCGGATAAAGACGATCCTGCTGCCGTGATGGTCAACAGCAACGATCCCACGTATAAAAGCGAGCATACGGATACCGTCGTGTACAGTCCGGAAGGCGCGTTGAGCTATCGTCTGATCGCGCAGCACGTTGAATATTTTTCCGATCAGGCGGTCTCATGGTTTACGCAACCGGTATTAACCACCTTTGATAAGGATAAAGTGCCGACATGGTCGATCAAGGCCGATAAAGCCAAATTGACTAACGATCGGATGCTCTATCTGTATGGCCATGTTGAAGTCAACGCCCTGGTGCCTGACGCTCAATTACGCAGAATTACCACCGATAACGCGCAGATTAATCTGGTGACGCAGGATGTTACCTCGAACGATCTGGTGACGTTATACGGCACAACATTTAACTCCAGCGGACTGAAAATGCGCGGTAACTTACGCAGCAAGAACGCCGAGCTGATTGAAAAGGTTAGAACCTCTTATGAAATTCAAAACAAACAAACTCAGCCTTAATCTTATGCTTGCCGGCTCGCTGCTGGCCGCCAGCATTCCGGCTTTCGCCGTCACGGGCGATACCGAACAGCCTATTCATATTGACTCGGATCAACAGTCGCTGGATATGCAAGGCAACGTCGTGACCTTTACGGGCAACGTGGTGATGACCCAGGGCACGATTAAGATCAACGCCGATAAAGTCGTGGTTACCCGCCCTGGCGGCGAACAGGGGAAAGAGGTGATCGACGGTTACGGCAATCCGGCCACCTTCTACCAGATGCAGGACAACGGTAAGCCGGTGAAAGGCCACGCTTCCCATATGCACTACGAGCTGGCGAAAGATTTTGTGGTGCTAACCGGCAACGCTTATCTGGAGCAGCTTGACAGCAACATTACCGGCGACAAAATCACCTACCTGGTGAAAGAGCAGAAAATGCAGGCCTTCAGCGAGAAAGGCAAACGCGTCACCACCGTTCTGGTGCCGTCGCAGTTGCAAGACAAAAACAAAGGCCAGACTCCGGCGCAAAAGAAGAGTAACTAATTCGTTATGGCAACATTAACTGCAAAGAATCTGGCGAAGGCCTATAAAGGCCGTCGCGTAGTGGAAGATGTCAGTCTGACCGTTAACTCCGGGGAGATTGTCGGGCTGCTCGGTCCAAACGGCGCGGGTAAAACCACCACCTTTTATATGGTCGTCGGTATCGTGCCGCGTGACGCGGGCAATATCATCATCGATGATGAAGATATCAGTCTGCTGCCGCTGCACGCGCGCGCGCGCCGCGGTATCGGCTATTTGCCGCAGGAAGCCTCTATTTTCCGCCGTCTCAGCGTATTTGATAACCTGATGGCGGTACTGCAAATTCGTGACGATTTGACCGCAGAACAGCGAGAAGACCGCGCCAACGAGCTGATGGAAGAGTTTCATATTGAGCATCTGCGCGACAGTATGGGACAGGCGCTGTCCGGTGGTGAACGCCGTCGTGTAGAAATAGCCCGCGCGTTGGCCGCTAATCCCAAATTTATCCTGCTGGATGAACCGTTTGCCGGCGTTGACCCGATTTCCGTTATCGACATCAAACGCATTATCGAGCATCTGCGCGATAGCGGGCTCGGCGTGCTGATCACCGACCATAACGTCCGTGAGACGCTGGCAGTCTGTGAACGCGCCTATATCGTGAGCCAGGGCCACCTTATTGCCCACGGTACGCCGACAGAAATCCTGCAAGACGAACACGTTAAGCGTGTATATCTTGGGGAAGACTTCAGACTCTGATAGGGTAGAGGGCTATGCTGCTCTAGCGGGAGAAAACGACTCTGAATATGAAGCAAGGTTTGCAACTCAGGCTTAGCCAACAACTGGCGATGACGCCTCAGCTACAACAGGCCATCCGTCTGTTGCAGTTGTCTACGCTGGAACTTCAGCAGGAACTCCAGCAAGCGCTGGAAAATAACCCGCTGCTTGAGCAAACCGATCTTCATGACGAAATCGACACTCAGCAACCTCAGGATAACGATCCTCTCGATACCGCCGACGCGCTCGAACAAAAAGAGATGCCGGAAGAGCTGCCGCTTGACGCCAGTTGGGATGAAATTTACACCGCCGGGACGCCGTCCGGCCCCAGCGGCGATTATATCGACGATGAGCTGCCCGTCTATCAGGGCGAAACGACGCAGTCGTTGCAGGATTATCTGATGTGGCAGGTTGAGCTAACGCCCTTCTCGGACACCGATCGCGCTATTGCGACATCCATTGTCGACGCGGTAGATGATACCGGTTATCTCACCGTATCCCTGGACGAAATTCGCGAAAGCATGGGCGATGTAGAGGTGGATCTCGATGAGGTTGAAGCCGTTCTGAAGCGCATTCAGCGTTTTGATCCGGTAGGCGTCGCGGCAAAAGATCTTCGCGACTGTCTGCTGATCCAGCTTTCACAATTCGACAAATCCACGCCGTGGCTGGAAGAGGCGCGGCTCATTATCTGCGATCACCTTGATCTGCTGGCCAACCACGATTTCCGCACGTTGATGCGCGTTACCCGACTAAAAGAAGAGGTGCTGAAAGAGGCGGTAAACCTGATTCAGTCGCTCGATCCCAGACCCGGTCAATCGATCCAGACCGGCGAGCCGGAGTACGTTATCCCGGATGTGCTGGTACGCAAGCATAACGGTCGCTGGACGGTGGAGCTTAATAGCGACAGTATTCCCCGTTTACAGATTAACCAGCACTATGCCGCCATGTGCAACAGCGCGCGCAACGATGCCGACAGCCAGTTCATCCGCAGTAATTTACAGGATGCGAAGTGGCTGATAAAAAGCCTTGAAAGCCGCAACGACACGCTGCTGCGTGTCAGTCGCTGCATCGTCGAGCAACAGCAAGCCTTTTTTGAACAGGGCGAAGAATATATGAAACCGATGGTACTGGCGGATATCGCCCAGGCCGTCGAGATGCACGAATCCACCATATCCCGCGTGACCACGCAGAAGTATTTGCACAGCCCGCGCGGTATTTTTGAACTCAAATATTTCTTTTCCAGCCACGTCAATACCGAAGGCGGAGGCGAAGCCTCTTCCACCGCGATTCGCGCGCTGGTGAAGAAGTTAATTGCGGCGGAAAACCCCGCGAAACCACTGAGCGACAGCAAGTTAACCTCTCTGCTGTCAGAACAAGGTATCATGGTGGCGCGCCGCACTGTTGCGAAGTACCGAGAGTCTTTATCCATTCCGCCGTCAAACCAACGCAAACAGCTGGTTTGACCCAACCGATAAGGAAGACACTATGCAGCTCAATATCACCGGACATAATGTCGAAATTACTGAAGCCCTGCGTGAATTTGTGACGACGAAATTCGCCAAACTTGAACAGTATTTTGAGCGGATTAATCAGGTATACGTGGTGTTGAAAGTGGAGAAGGTCACGCATATCTCGGATGCGACGCTACACGTTAACGGCGGCGAAATTCACGCCAGCGCGGAAGGCCAGGATATGTATGCCGCCATTGACGGCTTGATTGATAAACTGGCAAGGCAGTTAACCAGGCATAAAGATAAACTGAAACAACACTAATTGTCCGGGCAGTTAGCCAGTGCAGGACGGCCTGTTGTGTGACACAACGGGCCATTTGTACAGTTAGCGCTCCGAACCTGGCCATCAACCTGACAGGACAGGTTCTTAGGTGAAATTATGATAAATAACGATACGACTCTACAACTGAGCAGTGTACTTAACCAGGAGTGTACGCGTAGCGGCGTTCATTGTCAGAGTAAGAAACGCGCGCTGGAAATCATCAGCGAACTGGCGGCAAAACAGCTCAGTTTACCTCCTCAGGTCGTGTTTGAAGCCATTCTGACACGCGAAAAAATGGGCAGTACCGGTATTGGTAATGGTATCGCCATCCCGCACGGGAAACTGGAAGAAGATACCTTACGCGCCGTCGGCGTGTTCGTTCAGCTCGAAACGCCGATCGCGTTCGACGCCATCGATAACCAGCCGGTCGATCTCCTCTTCGCCCTGCTGGTGCCCGCCGATCAAACTAAAACGCATCTGCACACGCTGTCGCTGGTGGCGAAACGTCTGGCGGATAAAACGATCTGCCGCCGCCTGCGCGCGGCGCTGAATGATGAAGAGCTGTATCAAATCATTACTGACACCGAAGGTGAGCAGAATGAGGCATAACAACTCAATGGCATTTCTTTCTGTCGTTGTGAGGAGAAACGGTACATGGTACTGATGATCGTCAGCGGGCGTTCCGGATCAGGTAAATCTGTCGCTCTGCGCGCGCTGGAAGATATGGGATTTTACTGCGTGGATAACCTCCCCGTCGTGCTGTTGCCCGATCTGGCGCGAACGCTGGCCGATCGCCAGATTTCCGCCGCCGTCAGCATTGATGTGCGCAATATGCCTGAATCACCTGAGATTTTTGAACAGGCGATGAATAATCTGCCTGGCGCTTTCTCGCCGCAATTGCTGTTTCTTGATGCCGACCGCAATACCTTGATTCGCCGCTACAGCGACACGCGCCGTTTGCATCCGCTTTCCAGCAAAAATCTTTCTTTAGAGAGTGCGATCGATAAAGAGAGTGACTTGCTGGAGCCGTTACGCTCACGTGCGGATCTGATCGTCGACACTTCAGAAATGTCCGTCCATGAGCTGGCGGAGATGCTGCGTACCCGGCTGTTGGGCAAACGCGAGCGCGAACTGACGATGGTATTTGAGTCCTTCGGCTTTAAACATGGTATCCCGATTGATGCGGACTATGTGTTTGATGTCCGCTTTCTGCCCAACCCGCACTGGGATCCAAAACTGCGCCCCATGACCGGGCTTGATAAGCCGGTAGCCGCGTTTCTTGACCGACACACAGAAGTTCACAATTTTATCTATCAGACTCGCAGCTATCTTGAGCTATGGTTACCGATGCTGGAGACCAACAACCGCAGCTACCTTACCGTCGCTATCGGTTGTACCGGCGGGAAACACCGTTCGGTGTATATTGCAGAACAGCTGGCAGACTACTTCCGCTCGCGCGGTAAAAATGTCCAGTCTCGCCATCGCACGCTGGAAAAACGCAAAACATGACCGTAAAGCAAACTGTTGAAGTCACCAATAAGCTGGGCATGCATGCCCGGCCTGCTATGAAGCTTTTCGAACTGATGCAGGGTTTTGACGCCGAGGTGCTATTACGCAATGACGAAGGCACCGAAGCGGAAGCGAACAGCGTCATCGCGCTGTTAATGCTCGACTCCGCCAAAGGGCGTCAGATAGAAATTGAAGCCACCGGCCCGCAAGAAGTTGAAGCGCTGGCGGCGGTTATCGCGCTGTTCAATTCCGGCTTTGACGAAGACTAAACCTCCTCATATACCCTATTTTCCCCAACGCCGTCCCGGTATTTGATGACAATCATCCCAAAACCGGGCGTGTTACGCCTGCCTGCCACTTATCCCGCAGCCCCACCCTTTCGTAAGATTTGTACATTTCGTGCGCTTTACCTATGCATAAAAACATTAAGAAAACCTTAAAAAATTTCGTTTAGGTTTTATTTAAGTTCTTTGTCCATACTAAATTTATGTGAATAAATTTTTCCAGGACTTGCCATGATCTTCTTATCCAAACAGACTCCGCTGGGCACCGGTCGACATCGTAAATGCTATACGCATCCGGATAATGCCCGGCGTTGCATAAAAGTCATTTACAACCGTAACCACGGCGGTGATAAAGAGATTCGGCGTGAACTGAACTACTATGCGCATCTGTCCCGCTACCTGACGGACTGGAGCGCTATCCCCCGTTATTACGGCACGGTAGAAACCGATTGCGGCACCGGCTATGTCTACGACATGATTACCGATTTCAACGGCGCGCCCTCTATTACCCTGACCGAGTTCGCCGCGCAATGTCGTTATGAAGAGGATGTCGCTGTCCTGCGGCGGCTACTGAAAAAACTGAAACGTTACCTGCTGGATAACCATATTGTGACGATGTCGCTGAAGCCGCAAAACATCCTGTGCCAGCGTATCAGCGAGTCAGAAGTGGTTCCGGTGGTTTGCGACAATCTGGGGGAAAGTACCTTTATCCCGCTGGCGACCTGGTCAATATGGTGCTGTGAACGCAAACTGGAGAGAGTGTGGCAGCGGTTTATCGCCCAGCCTGCACTGGCCGTTGCCCTGGAGAGGGACGCGCAGCCAAAAGACAAGAAACGGCTGGCGCTTACTTCTCACGAAGCTTAATGGCCTGTGCTTATCAGGCCTGGACGACACGGATCGCAGGCCGGATAAGGCGTTCGCGCCGCCATTCAGCAAAATTAATTAAGCTGGTTGCTCGTCATAAAAGATTCCCCGCCCAGTTGGCGCATCTGGCGCATAATCCACGCCTGCCGGCTACGCACATAGCCAGAAGGCGTATTCGCCTTATAGCGTAACGGATTTGGCAATACCGCCGCCAGCAACGCGGCTTCAGACACACTCAAGCGACTGGCAGGTTTATGAAAATACCGTTGTGCCGCAGCCTCCACGCCAAAAATACCATCGCCAAACTCCGCGATATTCAGATAAACCGTGAGGATGCGCTTTTTGCTCCAGACAGTTTCAATGCCCAGCGTTAGCCCGGCCTCCAGACCTTTGCGCAGCCAACTGCGTCCATCCCATAAAAAGAGATTTTTCGCCGTTTGCTGCGAAAGCGTAGAGGCGCCGCGAATACGGCTCTCATTCCGCTCATTATGCGCCAGCGCTTTTTCAATCGCCGGAACATCAAAGCCCCAGTGCTCAGGGAACTTCTGGTCTTCCGCCGCAATTACCGCCAGCCCCATCCACGGCGAGATATCCGCCATACTGACCCAGTCAGAATGCGCCACATAACCGAACTCTCCACTCAGCCAGGCGCTAATCTGCCGTTCCGCCATCACCGCCGAAAAAGGCACCGGAACCACGCTAAACAGCGCAATGCCGCCGCCCCAAAAGACGGCGAGCGCAGCAAGGATACGTAAAAGTAGACGGCGCAAAAACCTTAACGGCGCGATGCGTCGTTTGCTCATTCCGCCAGAACCAGCACGCGCGACACTAATTTATCAATGCCGCTTGCCGCCTGGGCGATATCCTGCGCCAACATATAGGCAGGGGTGGTCACAACCTTGTTATCCTCGTCCACAACGATATCATCAACCGGGCAAGGTACGTGTTCGGCGCCCATCTCTTCAAGTACTTCAGCGGTATCAATATCCGTCCCTATTGTCAGACGTAGCGGGAAGTCAAAGATTTTCGGCAACATTGCGGGCGCGATACAGATAAATCCCAGCGGCTTGCCGGACTGGTGCATGGCCTTCGCCAGCGCGACGACATCGCTATCCACCCGGCATTCGCTCCCCTGGCTGGCGAAATTACTCAGGTTCTTCGCCGCGCCGAAACCGCCAGGCACAATGAGCGCATCCAGTTCCTCTGGCTGAGCCTGGGACAGGGGACGAATATCGCCCCGCGTAATACGCGCCGCCTCAATCAGAACGTTACGCGTTTCCGCCATCGCTTCGCCGGTCAGGTGATTAATAACATCCGCTTGTGGTTTATCCGGCGCGAAGCAGACAGCCTGCGCGCCGCTGCGGGCTATGGCCAACAGCGTCAGAACGGCCTCATGAATTTCGGCGCCGTCATAGACGCCGCATCCGCTGAGCACTACGCCAATTTTTTTCATGGTGAACATCCTCCTGCAACCGACTCAAGCCCATTAATAATTTTGATTAAAATGCTACGCTTCACACATTTAAATGATTCATGTAACAAATCATTTAGGATTTGCTATCTTAACTGCGTGCGGCCTGAAAACAGGACTGCGCCTTTGACATCATCATAATAAGCACGGCGCAGCCACGATTTCCCTGGTGTTGGCGCAGTATTCGCGCACCCCGGTCAAACCGGGGTCATTTTTTTTCCGCGTTTGCCACCCAGGCTTTCAGCACCGCGACATCGTGCTGCCACTCCTGCTTCATCTCTTCAATCCATTCCGCGACATTATCTTCCCAGGCGGGAAGATCCGGCGACTGGATTTGCTGGCCAAGCTGTTGCAGATGACGCAGCCCTACCGAACCGGCGGCGCCTTTAATCTTATGCCCTTCCTCAACGACGCCTTTTTTGTCACGCGCCGTCAGATTGGACTCCAGCACGCTTAAATAGCCAGGCATCATTTTTTCAAACACCGCGAGACCGTCGGTGATCAATTTAGGCCCAACCAACTCGATGTATTGTTCCAGCATCGGGATATCCAGCAGCGCTTGCGCTTTATCGCTCTCTTCAGGCGTCACGGTACTCTCCTCTTTATCGGTGGCATCCCAGAATTTTTTAATCATCGCGGTTAAGGCCGGCACTGACAGCGGCTTACTCAGCACATCGTCCATACCGGCGTCCAGATACTCTTTTTTATCTTTCAGAACGTTAGCCGTAAGCGCTACCAGCGGCGGTAAATCTTCCCGCGTGTGGCGACGGGTCAGTTCTCTGGCAATATCCAGACCCGTCATATCCGGTAGCTGAATATCCAGTAAGACCAGGTCATATTCGCCCGGCGCGAACATCTCCAGCGCCGCCTTGCCGGTCATCGCGACATCCACGCTGTTACCCAGCTTTTCCAGTACCGAACGCGCCACGATCACGTTCAGTTCAATATCTTCGACCAGCAGAACATGCAGCGCGGGCAGCGGCATGTCGTCTTCATCAAAGGCGTCCTCCACCTCTTCCGCCACCGCTGGCGCATGAACCGTTAGCGTAAAGGTCGATCCTTTGCCCGGCAGACTGGAGACGGTAATATCGCCGCCCATATTTTTCGCCAGCCGACGGGAGACCGCCAGCCCGATACCGGTACCCGTCGCTGGCTTACCGCCATGACTGTCTTTCACCTGATAATACATGGCGAAAATTTTATCCTGCTCATCCTGCGGAATGCCGATCCCGGAATCTTCCACTTCAAAGTGCAGCATGTCGCCTTCATCATAGCGCGCCCGCACCGTCACCTGGCCCTGCTGAGTAAACTTCACCGCATTGCTGATCAAATTCCATAAAATCTGGCGCAGACGCGTTCCGTCGGTAATGACTTTGTGCGGCAGCGGCAGCGTCGGCTCAAGCACAAAACGTAGCCCTTTTTGCTGCGCCTGCAAACCGGAAAGGTTTTCCAGATCGGCCATAAAGCTGGTGAAATCAACCGGTTGGTTATCAAGCTGAACCTTACGCCGCTCCATCTTATCCATATCAATGATGTCATTGAAAATATTGCCTAACGTCACGGCGGAGACATGGATTGTTTTAAGGTATTTTTCCTGTTCGGCGGTGAGATCGGTATCCAGCAGGATGCGGCTTAAACCGACGATGCCGTTAAGCGGGGTGCGCAGCTCATGACTGATGGTAGAGATAAACGTGGTCTTGTCGCGGCTGGCGCGTTCCAGCGCGTCCTGATAACGCTTACGTTCGGTAATATCACGACCAAATCCCATCAGGCCATGACGTTTACCGACACGGTCGTAATAAGGCACTTTACGAATTTCAAAGCAGGCTTTTCGTCCGTCCGGGTAATCCAGCCACTGTTCGTAGGTCAGGGAGACGTTATGGCGGAATACTTTTTCATCGGTTTCAATGACTTTCTCCGCCGCTTCGGGAGAGTACACATCTTCCGGCTTCAAATGCACCAGCTGTTTTTCGCTCTTGCCGGTTAGCAATTCCATTGCGCGGTTACAGCCGGAAAATTCTTTATCCTCATTACGATAAAAAACCAAATCCGGCGAGGCGTCCAGAAAGGAGCGCAGAAAAGAGGATTGCTGTTCTAGCTGGATTTGCGCTTCTTCACGCTCTTTAATTTCTACTTTTAGCTGTTCAAATGTCTCATGCAGCTCCGCTTCCGCTTTTTCGCGATCGGCAATTTCCTGATTAAGCTGGGCAATATTGTCCTTCAACTGTACGTTAAGCTTGAGATCGCGCTCGCGCATCTCCTCCAGCTTTTGCACCAGACGCGACAGTCGCTGCCTTGACTCTTCCAGTTGTTCAACAACAACGGATAAGAAATAGACCGCCCAGGGCGTAATTAACAGGCCAAAAAAGATGGAGCGAATGACGTCGATACTTTCAACCTGACCATGCAGCACCATGGTCACCGCCATCTGCACGACAATCGCCAACACCACCAATGCCAACGCCAGGAGCATGGAAAAGCGCACCAGACCCAATTTCATCATCAGGTCGACATAGTATTGCGCCAGCATACGAATTTGCTTCATAGAGGATTCCTTCACCACAACTTCGCACATAATACCCAATTATGGGAACCGCGTTGAATATTGTGCGAAATATGCGTAGCGCCCCTCATCACGCTACGCTACAGGTGGTATCCAGGGGCGGGCCAGCGCAGAGCCCTGTACGCCATGCTCATTCAGGTATTTGTCCAGCTCAACCATCCCCGTCCAGCGATTCTCACACCACAACGGGGCAAGCAGCGTCGGACGGCGAGCGCTGGCTGAAATCCGGTGATAAATTATCTCCGGCGGCGTATGACGAATCATCTCACCTGCCGTTAGCGTGTAGTCGTCCAGTTCGATGCCGTTCAGCCGCCCCGCTTCCCAGGCTTTGGCCATCGTACTGCCTTTCACAATATGTAGCGGATGCAGTTTAATACCGTCTACGCCCGTCTCCACCACACGCTCCATGGTTTGCAGGCATTCTGCCTGCCCTTCTCCCGGCAGCCCCACAATCAGATGCGCGCACACTTTCAGCCCGCGCTCCCGGGCAATCCGGGTGGTACGCTGATAGCAGGCGAAGTCATGCCCGCGGTTAATTCGGCGCAGGGTTTTATCGTGCGCGGTTTGCAATCCCAGTTCCAGCCACACCTCGTAGCCTTGATCTTTATATTCACACAGTAAATCTACTACTCCCTGCGGGACGCAATCCGGACGCGTACCGACACATAACCCGACGATACTGGCCTGGCTGACCGCCTGTTGATACATGGAACGCAGCACCTGCACTTCCGCAAAGGTGCTGGTGTAGGCCTGGAAATAGGCCAGATAGCGTTTAGCGCGGTTCACCAGATGCGCCTGATGCGCAAGCTGCTCGGCAATCGAATGATGCTGCTGCGCCTCATCGGCAAAAGAGGCGACATTACAGAAGGTGCAACCGCCACGCCCGATGGTACCGTCGCGATTAGGGCAGCTAAAACCGCCATGAAGCGTCAGCTTATGAACCTTTTGCCCATACCGACGTAAAAGATCCCCACCAAACATATTGACTAATTTCTGTAACTGCATAATCTGATAGACCGCCTCTTAAAAAGAGGCCAAAGCCTGCCATTTTTAGTCTCCTTTGGCGATGACCTGGATCAATCGTCCCGGAAGGCTTTTATCCATTGCATAATCAAGCAAAATAAACGATATTTCATTCATAATCCCGCTGATGATTTTTCCTGATATTCCCCTCTTTTTTCAGCGTTTGCTGGGTCATCGATAAAAACAGTAGCATTCAATACTGCTCACGCTTAAAACAGCATAAAATGCCAAGATTTTTGAAAAAGCAAGGTCAGATAACGTCTGGCGAGCGGCTCTTATAGTGAGACAGATCACAGGCTTTCTGCCGCTCCGTATTAGCAGCCACTCTATAAAAAACCTTTTAATTTCAATAGATTCAAAAAGTTATCTGTGCTACAGCACACTTTTGCATAAATCAGTTTGCCATTTGACCTGGGTGTGGATTCCCGATAAGTTGGGGATCCGCTGGAAGCTTTCTGGATGAGCCGTCTGCTCATCATATTTATGCAGTAATTGAGATTCCCTCTTAACCGTATTTACCAATGCGCAAAGGACACAAAGAGGGCGAATGCGAGGTAAGCGTATGATGCGCCAGCCCCGTCGCCATGCTCTTGCTGTGCCCGCGCGCCGTCGGTTGGGAGAGCGTCCCGTAGAGCCTGGGGAGGTTCACTGATATGTTGTACGATAAATCCCTTGAGAAGGATAACTGTGGTTTCGGCCTGATCGCCCACATAGAAGGCGAACCTAGCCACAAGGTAGTGCGTACCGCCATACACGCGCTGGCCCGGATGCAGCACCGTGGCGCGATCCTTGCCGACGGTAAAACCGGCGACGGTTGCGGCTTGCTGTTACAAAAACCTGACCGTTTCTTTCGCATCGTGGCCGAAGAGCGCGGCTGGCGCTTAGCCAAAAACTACGCCGTCGGGATGATCTTTTTGAATAAAGATCCTGAACTGGCCGCCGCGTCACGCCATATTGTCGAAGAAGAATTACAACAGGAAACCCTGTCGATTGTCGGCTGGCGCGATGTGCCAACCAATGAAGGCGTGCTCGGTGAAATCGCCCTCTCCTCCCTGCCGCGTATTGAGCAGATTTTTGTCAACGCTCCGGCGGGCTGGCGTCCGCGCGATATGGAGCGCCGTCTGTTTATCGCCCGCCGACGCATTGAAAAACGCCTGCAGGACGACAAAGATTTCTACGTATGCAGCCTGTCGAACCTGGTCAACATTTATAAAGGTCTGTGTATGCCGGCGGATCTGCCGCGCTTCTACCTGGATCTTGCGGATCTGCGTCTGGAATCGGCCATCTGTCTGTTCCACCAGCGCTTTTCCACTAACACCGTGCCGCGTTGGCCGCTGGCTCAGCCGTTCCGCTACCTGGCGCATAACGGCGAGATTAACACTATCACTGGCAACCGCCAGTGGGCGCGCGCCCGTACCTATAAATTCCAGACGCCGCTGATCCCGGATTTACAGTCCGCTGCGCCGTTTGTTAACGAAACCGGTTCGGATTCCAGCTCGCTGGACAACATGCTGGAACTGCTGCTGGCAGGCGGGATGGACATTATCCGCGCCATGCGCCTGTTGGTGCCGCCCGCCTGGCAGAACAACCCCGATATGGACCAGGATCTGCGCGCCTTCTTTGACTTTAACTCCATGCATATGGAGCCGTGGGACGGTCCGGCAGGCATCGTGATGTCCGACGGGCGCTTCGCCGCCTGTAACCTTGACCGTAACGGCCTGCGCCCTGCACGCTACGTCATCACCAAAGACAAGCTGATCACCTGCGCCTCTGAAGTCGGCATCTGGGATTATCAGCCGGATGAAGTGGTCGAGAAAGGCCGCGTCGGTCCAGGCGAGCTGATGGTGATCGACACCCGCGGCGGACGTATTCTGCATTCCGCGGAAACCGATGACGATCTGAAAAGCCGCCATCCATATAAAGAGTGGATGGAGAAAAACGTCCGCCGCCTGGTGCCGTTTGAAGATCTGCCTGATGAAGAAGTGGGTAGCCGCGAACTGGACGATGACACGCTTGCCAGCTATCAGAAACAGTTTAACTACAGCGCCGAAGAGCTGGACTCGGTTATCCGCGTGTTGGGCGAAAACGGCCAGGAAGCCGTCGGTTCAATGGGCGACGATACCCCCTTTGCCGTGCTCTCCAGCCAGCCGCGTATTATTTACGACTACTTCCGCCAGCAGTTCGCGCAGGTCACTAACCCGCCTATCGACCCGCTGCGTGAAGCGCACGTCATGTCGCTCGCCACCAGCATCGGTCGCGAAATGAACGTCTTCTGCGAAGCGGAAGGTCAGGCCCATCGCCTGAGTTTTAAATCGCCAATTCTGCTGTACTCCGATTTCAAACAGCTCACCACCATGAGCGAGCATCACTACCGCGCCGACTGGCTTGACATTACCTTTGATGTCACCGAAACCACACTGGACGCGACGGTTAAGGCGCTGTGCGATAAAGCGGAACAGATGGTGCGTAACGGTACCGTGCTGCTGGTCCTCTCGGATCGCAATATCGGTAAGAATCGCCTGCCGGTACCCGCGCCGATGGCGGTGGGCGCGGTGCAAACGCGTCTGGTAGAACAAAGCCTGCGCTGCGACGCCAACATCATCGTAGAAACCGGAAGCGCCCGCGATCCGCATCACTTTGCGGTACTGCTCGGCTTTGGCGCAACGGCCATCTATCCGTACCTGGCCTACGAAACGCTGGGGCGTCTGATTGATACCCAGGCCATCGCCAAAAACTACCGTACCGTGATGCAGAACTACCGTAACGGCATCAACAAGGGGCTGTACAAGATTATGTCCAAAATGGGCATTTCGACCATTGCCTCTTACCGCTGCTCCAAACTGTTTGAAGCGGTCGGGCTGCACGATGATGTGGTAAACCTGTGCTTCCAGGGCGTGGTCAGCCGTATCGGCGGCGCGAGCTTTGATGACTTCCAGCAGGATCTGCTGAATCTCTCCAAACGCGCCTGGCTGGCGCGCAAACCCATTAGCCCGGGCGGCCTGCTGAAGTACGTCCACGGCGGCGAATATCACGCCTATAACCCGGATGTCGTGCGTACCCTGCAACAGGCGGTACAGAGCGGCGAATACAGCGATTATCAGGAATACGCCAAACTGGTCAATGAGCGTCCGGCGGCAACGCTGCGCGATCTGCTGGCGATACATCCAGACGGCGAGGCGGTGACTATCGACGAGGTTGAGCCCGCCAGTGAGCTGTTTAAACGCTTTGATACCGCAGCCATGTCTATCGGCGCATTAAGTCCGGAAGCGCACGAAGCGCTGGCGGAAGCGATGAACAGCCTCGGCGGCAACTCCAACTCCGGCGAAGGCGGTGAAGACCCGGCGCGCTACGGCACCAATAAAGTGTCGCGTATCAAACAGGTGGCCTCTGGTCGCTTTGGCGTGACGCCAGCGTACCTGGTCAATGCCGATGTGATTCAGATTAAAGTCGCTCAGGGCGCGAAACCGGGCGAAGGCGGTCAGTTGCCGGGGGATAAAGTTACCCCGTACATTGCTAAACTGCGTTATTCAGTGCCGGGCGTGACGCTGATCTCCCCGCCGCCGCACCACGATATCTACTCTATTGAGGACTTAGCGCAGCTCATTTTCGACCTCAAGCAGGTCAACCCGAAGGCGATGATCTCCGTGAAGCTGGTGTCCGAACCAGGCGTTGGCACCATCGCGACCGGCGTGGCAAAAGCCTATGCAGACCTCATCACCATCGCTGGCTACGACGGCGGTACCGGCGCAAGCCCGCTGTCTTCGGTGAAATATGCTGGCTGTCCGTGGGAACTGGGTCTGGTCGAAACCCAGCAGGCGCTGGTCGCCAACGGCCTGCGTCACAAGATTCGTCTGCAGGTGGACGGCGGTCTGAAAACCGGCGTCGATATCATTAAAGCGGCGATTCTCGGTGCGGAAAGTTTCGGCTTCGGCACCGGCCCGATGGTGGCGCTGGGCTGTAAATACCTGCGCATTTGCCATCTGAACAACTGCGCAACCGGCGTGGCGACGCAGGATGAAAAACTGCGTAAGAACCACTATCACGGCCTGCCGTTCAAAGTAACCAACTACTTTGAATTTATCGCCCGAGAAGTGCGCGAGCTGATGGCTTCGCTTGGCGTGACCCGCCTGGTGGATTTGATTGGCCGCACCGACCTGCTGAAAGAGCTGGAGGGCTTTACGGCGAAACAGCAGAAGCTGGCGCTGTCTCGTCTACTGGAAACCGCTGAACCTCATCCGGGTAAAGCGCTGTACTGCACCGAGAATAACCCGCCGTTTGATAACGGCGTGCTGAATGCGCAACTGTTGCAGCAGGCGAAACCGTTTATCGATGCGCGCCAGAGCAAAACCTTCTGGTTCGACATCCGCAACACCGATCGTTCCGTCGGCGCGTCGCTTTCCGGCTACATCGCACAGACCCACGGCGATCAGGGGCTGGCTTCCGATCCGATTAAAGCGCACTTCAGCGGTACCGCAGGCCAGAGCTTTGGCGTGTGGAACGCGGGCGGCGTGGAGTTATATCTGACTGGCGATGCCAACGACTATGTCGGTAAAGGTATGGCAGGCGGTTTGATCGCCATCAGACCACCGGTAGGTTCCGCCTTCCTCAGTCATAAGGCCAGCATTATCGGCAACACCTGCCTGTATGGAGCGACCGGTGGCCGTCTGTACGCAGCGGGCCGCGCGGGCGAACGTTTCGGCGTGCGTAACTCCGGGGCGATTACCGTAGTAGAGGGCATCGGCGACAACGGCTGTGAATACATGACCGGCGGCATCGTCTGCGTGCTGGGTAAAACCGGCGTTAACTTCGGCGCGGGGATGACCGGCGGCTTCGCCTATGTGCTGGACGAAGATGGCGAATTCCGTAAACGCGTGAACCCGGAACTGGTAGAAGTACTGGACGTTGATTCGCTGGCTATCCACGAAGAGCATCTGCGCGGCCTGATCACCGAGCACGTGCAGCATACTGGTTCGCAACGCGGCGAAGAGATCCTGTCCAGGTGGTCAAGCTTCTCAACCCAATTCGCGTTAGTGAAGCCCAAGTCCAGCGATGTCAAAGCCCTGTTGGGCCACCGTAGTCGTAGTGCGGCAGAATTGCGCGTGCAGGCGCAGTAAGGAATTGAAATGAGCCAGAATGTTTATCAATTTATCGACCTGCAGCGCGTTGATCCGCCGAAGAAACCGCTGAAGATCCGTAAGATCGAATTTGTTGAAATCTACGAACCGTTTTCTGAAGGTCAGGCGAAGGCCCAGGCGGATCGCTGTTTGTCCTGCGGTAACCCCTACTGCGAGTGGAAATGTCCGGTACATAACTACATCCCGAACTGGCTGAAACTGGCTAACGAAGGGCGTATTTTTGAGGCGGCTGAGCTATCGCACCAGACTAACACCCTGCCGGAAGTGTGTGGCCGCGTCTGCCCGCAGGACCGCCTGTGCGAAGGCTCCTGTACGCTGCACGACGAGTTCGGCGCAGTAACCATCGGCAACATCGAACGTTATATCAACGATAAAGCGTTCGAAATGGGCTGGCGCCCGGATATGACCGGCGTGCGCCAGACGGACAAACGGGTAGCGATTATCGGCGCAGGTCCGGCAGGGCTGGCGTGCGCCGACGTGCTGACCCGCAACGGCGTGAAGGCGGTGGTCTTTGATCGCCATCCGGAAATCGGCGGCCTGCTGACCTTCGGTATTCCAGCTTTCAAACTGGAAAAAGAGGTGATGACCCGCCGTCGCGAGATCTTCACCGGCATGGGTATTGAGTTCAAACTTAATACCGAAGTGGGCCGCGACGTCGAACTTGACGAGCTGTTGAAAGAGTACGACGCGGTATTCCTTGGCGTCGGCACCTATCAGTCGATGCGCGGCGGGCTGGAAAATGAAAATGCGGACGGCGTATTCGACGCTCTGCCGTTCCTGATCGCCAATACGAAGCAGATCATGGGGTTTGGCGAAACCAGCGACGAACCATATGTCAGCATGGAAGGCAAACGCGTGGTGGTGCTGGGCGGCGGCGATACCGCAATGGACTGCGTACGTACCTCCATTCGTCAGGGCGCAACGCACGTAACCTGTGCTTATCGTCGTGATGAAGAGAACATGCCGGGCTCCAGACGCGAAGTGAAGAACGCGCGCGAGGAAGGTGTCGAATTTCAGTTTAACGTTCAACCGCTGGGCATTGAAGTCAATGCCAACGGCAAAGTGAGCGGCGTAAAAATGGTGCGCACTGAAATGGGCGAACCGGATGCCAAAGGCCGTCGGCGGGCGGAGATCGTCGCCGGTTCCGAGCATGTGGTTCCGGCTGATGCGGTGGTGATGGCGTTTGGTTTTCGTCCACACAGCATGGAATGGCTGGCGAAACACAGCGTGGAACTGGACTCGCAGGGACGAATTATCGCGCCGGAACGCAGCGATAATGCTTTCCAGACCAGCAACCCGAAAATCTTCGCCGGTGGCGACATCGTGCGCGGTTCCGATCTGGTGGTGACGGCGATTGCCGAAGGCCGTAAGGCGGCTGACGGGATTATGAACTACCTCGAAGTGTAACCCTTCCGGCTCCCCGGTTGATGCCTTGTGCTGATGGCTGGGGAGCCGATATTCCTCTCCTCAATATCTCTCCTGCCGATTCTGGAAACCCGCTCGTAAATCGAGATGTAATGCCATGTAAAATCCGTTCATGGATTGATCCGTTTACGCCTGAAGCGTATTGATAGCGTTCTAATTTCATAATGAAACTATCACGTAAGGGATGACATGACGAATCCAACTTTAGCGCCACAGTCTGATGAATATCAGCAAATCCATGACGGCATTATTCGTCTGGTCGATACGGCACGTACCGAGACCGTGCGCAGCATCAATGCCATTATGACAGCAACCTACTGGGAAATTGGCCGACGCATTGTCGAATTTGAACAGGGAGGAGAAGCGCGAGCGGTCTATGGCACTCAGCTCATCGAACGATTATCGGTAGATTTAAGTCAGCGCTATAAGCGCGGTTTTTCCACCAGAAACCTATGGCAAATTCGTACATTTTATCTTTGTTTTCAACACATTGAAATTCTGCAGACACTGTCTGCGGAATCTTCAAATCTCATACCGCTCGCCAAAACATTCCCTCTTCCCTGGTCAGCTTATGTGCGTCTGCTGTCGGTGAAAGATAACGATGCCCGCACTTTTTACGAGAAAGAGACGCTACGTAACGGCTGGTCAGTTAGGCAGCTCGACAGGCAAATCGCCACTCAATTTTACGAACGAACGCTACTGTCCCACGACAAATCCGCCATGTTGCAGCAGCCTGCACCCGCCGAGCCAAACGTTTTGCCGGAGCAAGCCATACGCGACCCGTTCATTCTGGAATTTCTTAACCTGAAGGACGAGTATTCCGAATCAGATCTCGAAGACGCGCTGCTCAGCCACCTGATGGACTTTATGCTGGAGCTTGGTGACGATTTTGCTTTTGTTGGCCGCCAACGCCGACTACGCATAGACGATAGCTGGTTCCGCGTCGACCTGCTGTTCTTCCATCGTCGCTTGCGCTGCCTGTTGCTCGTTGACCTGAAGGTAGGCAAATTCGGTTATGCGGATGCCGGGCAGATGAATATGTACCTGAACTATGCCAAAGAGCACTGGACAATGCCCGGAGAAAACCCGCCAGTCGGCCTGGTTTTGTGCGCAGGGAAAGGCGCGGGGGAAGCGCATTACGCGCTGACTGGCCTGCCAAACACCATCATGGCGAGCGAGTACAAAGTGCAGTTGCCCGACGAAAAATTACTCACAGACGAACTTATTCGTTCGCAAACCATGCTGGAAACTCAACTCACACGCGGTGGTTCACTGACAACGGAGAAAAACTAGCGAATCATTAATGACATGAATGATTATCAAAAAAATATCACACGAAAACGTTTGCTTTATTCTGAGAACTGTATATTATGCGGCGGATTTTTTGGGCAAAATTCATGGAGGCGTTGTGTCGCAGGACAACAATTATAGCCAGGGCCCCGTCCCTCTGGCGGCGCGGAAGGGCGTGATTCCACTGACGTTTGTCATGTTGGGTTTAACGTTTTTTTCCGCCAGTATGTGGACCGGAGGGACACTCGGCACCGGTCTTACCTATCACGATTTCTTCCTCGCAGTTCTCTTCGGTAATCTCCTCCTCGGTATCTACACTGCATTTCTTGGTTACATCGGCGCAAAAACCGGACTCTCCACCCACCTCCTTGCACGTTACTCCTTTGGCGTTAAAGGCTCATGGCTTCCCTCCTTGCTGCTTGGCGGCACACAGGTAGGCTGGTTTGGCGTTGGCGTAGCGATGTTCGCTATTCCGGTCAGTAAAGCGACGGGCATTGATGCCAATATTCTGATTGCCGTTTCGGGTCTGCTGATGACCCTGACCATTTTTTTCGGCATCTCGGCGTTGACCATTTTGTCTATCATTGCCGTACCCGCGATCGTGATTCTGGGCAGCTACTCCGTCTGGCTGGCGGTCAGCGGCGTGGGTGGGCTGGAGCATTTAAAAACGATAGTGCCGCAGACGCCGCTGGATTTTTCCAGCGCGCTGGCGCTGGTGGTGGGCTCGTTTGTCAGCGCCGGTACATTAACCGCCGACTTCGTCCGCTTCGGGCGTCATGCCAAAAGCGCCGTACTGATTGCGATGGTCGCTTTTTTCCTCGGCAACTCGCTGATGTTTATCTTTGGCGCGGCAGGCGCTGCCGCCGTCGGTCAGGCGGATATCTCTGACGTGATGATAGCGCAGGGGCTGCTGCTGCCCGCGATTGTGGTGCTTGGCCTGAATATCTGGACCACCAACGATAACGCGCTGTACGCATCGGGTCTGGGCTTCGCCAATATTACCGGTCTTTCCAGCCGCACGCTGTCGGTGGTGAACGGGATTATCGGTACCGTGTGCGCGCTGTGGCTTTACAATAATTTTGTCGGCTGGCTGACGTTCCTGTCATCTGCCATCCCACCGATTGGCGGAGTGATTATTGCCGACTATCTGTTGAACCGCCGCCGCTATGCCGACTTCAACACCGTGCGCTTTATTCCCGTTAACTGGATTGCTATTCTTTCCGTCGCGCTGGGCATCGCCGCCGGACATTATGTTCCTGGTATTGTGCCCGTCAACGCCGTACTCGGCGGCGTCTTCAGCTATATCCTGCTGAATCCACTTTTCAACCGCAGCCTTGCTAAATCACCAGAGGTCAGCCATGCAGAACAATAACATCACCATTCGTCAGGCGCGTCTGCAGGGACACGAAGGATTATGGCAGATTACGATTGAAAACGGGCGCTTTAGCCGGATTGATCCTCAGGAAGCCGCATCGTTACCGCAGGGCGAAGTGCTTGATGCCGAAGGCGGTCTGGCTATTCCACCGTTTGTTGAGCCACATATCCACCTGGATACCACGCAAACGGCGGGTGAACCGAGCTGGAACCAGTCCGGCACACTGTTTGAAGGGATTGAGCGCTGGGCAGAACGTAAAGCAATGCTCACGCATGAAGATGTGAAAGCGCGCGCGATGCAGACCCTGAAATGGCAGATGGCTAACGGCATCCAGTACGTTCGTACTCACGTTGACGTTTCAGATCCTACGCTCACCGCGCTGAAAGCCATGCTGGAAGTGAAGCAAGAGGTTGCGCCGTGGGTAGACCTGCAAATTGTCGCCTTTCCGCAAGAAGGTATTCTGTCTTATCCCAACGGTGAAGCGCTGTTAGAGGAAGCCGTGCGTTTGGGCGCTGACGTTATTGGCGCCATTCCGCACTTTGAGTTCACTCGGGAATATGGCGTTGAATCGCTGCACAAAACCTTCGCCCTGGCGCAGAAATACGATCGCTTGATCGATGTGCACTGCGACGAAATTGATGACGAGCAGTCTCGCTTTGTCGAAACGGTCGCGGCGCTGGCGCATCGTGATGGCATGGGGTCGCGCGTGACCGCCAGCCACACCACGGCTATGCACTCGTACAACGGCGCGTATGCGTCACGCCTGTTCCGCCTGTTGAAAATGTCGGGGATTAACTTCGTCGCCAACCCGCTGGTGAATATTCATCTGCAAGGGCGGTTTGACACTTACCCGAAACGTCGTGGCGTCACGCGAGTGAAAGAGATGCTGGAAGCGGGGATCAACGTCTGCTTTGGCCATGATGACGTCTTCGATCCGTGGTATCCATTAGGCACGGCAAATATGCTGCAGGTGCTGCATATGGGGTTACACGTTTGCCAGTTGATGGGGTATGGGCAAATCAACGATGGGTTAAATCTGATCACTACCCACAGCGCAAAAACCCTGCATTTACAGGACTACAGTCTGAGCGTCGGCAATGCCGCGAATCTGGTTATCTTACCCGCTGAGAATGGATTCGATGCGGTACGTCGCCAGACGCCTGCCCGTTACTCGATTCGCCACGGGCGGGTAATTGCCGAGACGGTGCCGAGCCAGACGACGCTGCACCTGCCCCAGCCGGAAGCCGTGACGTTTAAGCGTTAACCCGTCATACCCGCGCTCTCCGGCACATTCACCACGCAGCCCGTAAGGGGCTGCGTTCGGAAGACTGCTCCGGCAAGAGATTCAGGCCGCCAGCAGACTGGCGCGTACTTTCACTACCACTTTCTTGATGTCATCCGGCTCACCCACTGCACATCCCGGTTTATGCGGTTCTCCCGGCATAAACACAGCAAACATCCCCGCTTGCAGCGTAATAGTCTGCTCGTCGACAATTTGACTACAAAGCTGGTAATCCTCTTCAACGTGCATCTCCTCGCACTGGCGAGCGGCACCGGACATCCCAAACGCAATACGCTCGACGCCGGTTAGTAGTAGCTGAATATCAATGTATTGTTCATGCAATTCCGCTTTCTTCTCGGCCGGCATTTGCGTCGTTAACTGCATTACATTCATAAAGATATTGTCGCCCTGCAATTCATAGCGCCCCGGCGCTTTCTCCTGCGGCCTTGCCGCCAGCGCGAGAGTCAAGGCATCCAGCAGTCGCGGATGCAACCCGCAAGAAGGCAACGACTGTACTTCCCCCATCATCATAATGTGTCTCCTTGAGCTAACAAAGCAGCGCCTAATAATCCTGCGTCATGCCGATAGCGAGCGGCGCTCAGCGCCACGTGATAAGGCGCAGGCTCTTGCATCAAAAACGCGCGAACCTGCTCCAGGTAACCCTCAGCTAACCCTACGCTGCCGCCAATGACCACACACTGGCAGTCGGTAATCGCTTTCACATCGGCGATCATTCGCGCTATTACCTGCGCGGATTGGCTTACCAGATGTCGCGCCTGCTGATGACCTTCGCCAGCGCGAATAAATAGGGTTTTGGCGTCGCATCCCGCCAGATCGTCCCGCGCCGCCGCGGCCATCCCTCGTCCGGAGGCGATGGCCTCTACGCAGCCAACGCGTCCACAGCCGCATACGGGCCCGTGTGGGTCCGCCAGGGTGTGTCCCAGGTGCCCGGCCAGACCGCCTTTTCCGGTAAGGAGCTTGCCGTCGCAGACAACGCCGCCGCCAACGCCGGTTGAAACGGTGATAAATACCATATCGCGAATATCATCAGGGAGCGCGTGATACTCCGCCCAGGCCGCCGCCTGCGCGTCGTTCACCGCCAGCGTCGGCAGGCCTGCCATCGTTTCCAGTGTTTGTACTAACGGAAAGTGTAGCAAGCCGCCCAGATTATGGGGGTTTAGCGCCAGCAGCATCCCTTCCTGAATGATCCCGGTAGAAGCTATCGCTACCTGACGCGCCTCTGCCCGTAGTGGTTCAACCAGCGCCTTTAATGCTTCACGTAACGCATCCGGCGTTTTGCTTGCGGGGGTCGGCAGCTCGCGACGCTGGCTAATGCGCAAGTTTTTGTCGATGAGCGCGGCGGCAAGTTTAGTACCGCCAATATCGATTGCTAACGTAGTCATGACGCCGCCTTTTTTAATGCGTCGTTATACCATCCACAGATATGTTCCAGACGGGTAATGGCGGACCCCACCGTCACCGCCCATGCGCCATAACGGATCGCCTCCGCCGCCAGTGCTGGCGAGTTATAGCGCCCTTCGGCTATTACCCGGCATCCGGCGTCATGCAACGCTTTGACTAAGGGCAGATCGGGTTCCTCCGGCGTATCGGGGGTGGTGTAGCCGGACATCGTCGTGCCGATAATGTCCGCGCCCAACCGTTGGCAGGCGAGACCATCGTCCACGGATGAGCAGTCGGCCATCGCCAGTAGATGGTGGTGATGAATGCGCGTCAACAACGCCTCAACGGCTACCGGCCGTTGCCGAGCGGTTCCATCAACGGCGATAATATTTGCGCCGGCCTGCGCCAGCGCATCTACATCGTCGAGAAAAGGGGTAATGCGCACTGGAGACTCATCCAGGTCGCGTTTGATAATGCCGATAATGGGTACCGAAACGAGCGAGCGGGCCACGCGCAGGTTGTCTATGCCTTCAATACGCACCGCAACCGCGCCCGCCTGTTCCGCCGCCAACGCCATTGCCGCTACAATCTCCGGCTTATCCAGCGGACTGCCCGGAACGGGCTGGCAGGAGACAATCAGGCCGCCAGAAGCGGCAATATTTTTATCCAGTTGTTCAAGTAACGACATACTACTCCCTTACAAATATTGCCCGGTTTAAAACCGGGCAAGCGGATTAACTTTTCGTTTTTACAAAGGCACCTTTACCACTGCCAAGCGGTACGGCTCCGCTGAACGGTTTGTCGTCGATAGCATCGTGGGTGCGTAACGCTTCCGGACGTAGCCAACGCTGTACGCGAGACGGCATATCAAGCCCAATAAGCAGGATCACGACAAACGTCAGGCTGAAAGAGAGCGATGCCAGCGCAGTGCCCAGATCCAGACGTTGAGCGATCAGCGCTCCCAGGATCGGCGCCAGCGCGCCGCCGAGCGCGCCGACGTTATAAGTAAAGCCCAGCCCCGCCGCGCGCTGATCGGTATCGAAGTAACCGCCGATCAGTTTCGGCAGAATCCCGGCAATCCCCTGCCCCAACATCTGTTGGAAAAACAGTAGCAGACCCAGAACCCAGACGTTTGTGCCGCCAATCGCAAAGACCGGAATAATGAGGATTTGCGAGGCCAGCAGGCTACAGACATAGGCTTTACGCGTTCCCAGCCAGTCGCCAAGAAAACCGCCTACGCAGCAACCAACCGCCGCGCCAAATCCGCTAAAGAACAGGACATTCGCCACCGTATGCGGATCGTAGGCCAGCTCGGTTTTCAGATAAGTGGGTAATAGCGCCTGAATCGGCCAGGAATAGAGGAAAGCAAACAGTACCACCAGCATCAGCATGACGCCAGTGGGCCAGCGTTTACCGCTGCTCTGCACCATAAAACTGATAAAGATAACCGCGCACAGTAGTCCCAGCCCCGCCACAATCGCAGCATTTTGTAGGTTACCGGCAAAGCAGAACCACAGCGCAGCGGCGGCGGCGAAGGTCATTAAAATGTTGATGATGCGATGTTCGCCCCGATAAAGAATGTCAACCATCGTGCGTACCGGCGCTTTACCCGCGTGTTTCTCTTTCCAGTCTTCCGCTTCTGGAATGTTTTTCCGCAGCCAGAGGGCGAAGATAATTGGCAAAATGCCAATGAAAAACAGCGCGCGCCAGCCCCAGACAGGCACCACCAGGCTGTACACCTGCGCGGCAACGACCGCGCCGACGGAGAAGCCGGAAATCAGAAAACCGCTGGCTTTATTGCGTAAATGTTTTGGCCAGCTTTCAATCACATAGGTCGCGCTGGAACCATATTCGCCCGCCATGCCCATACCAATCACCAGTCGGGCGATGAACATGGTGGTGTAACCGGGCGCAAACCCGCAGGCCAGGGTTCCCACTGAAAACAGGATGATGCTGCTGACCATCGCCAGACGACGCCCATAGCGATCGCCCATCGCGCCCAGTAATAACCCGCCGAACCAGCGAGAGATAAAAGCCGCAGAAATCAGGCTTGCCGCCTGTACTGTCGTCAGCCCAAATTCGCTTTGTACCTCAGTCAGTACAAGAGCAATCAACACAAAATCAAAACCATCAAGCAGATATCCCAGCCAGGCAGCGGAAAATGCCCGCCACTGCGCCCGGTTGAGATGGCGATACCACGGGATGTTCTGGGTAGAAGTACTCATTTTACTCTCCCGACGATTTTTGTTGTCGTTATGCCGAATGGCGGCTCCGCCTTATCCGGCCTACCGCTCACACTGTTGTAGGCCGGGCAAGCGTAGCGCCCCCGGCATTATGCTGTTACGCCTTTTCTTCCATTAGTTGTTGAGCCAGCGCCTTGAGCGCCGGCAGGTATTTTTCATCAACAGGCGCGAACGGTTTACGACACAGCGGCACCGATACCACGTCCATATAATGCAGGACCGTTTTCAGGCCGCGGAATACGCCGGTTTTAATCAGTAAATCAATAACCTTATTGCACTCGGTTTGCAGACGCTGCGCTTTCGCCACATCGCCCTCACGTAATGCCTGCACAATCCCCTGATAACGCCAGCCCATAATGTTGTATGTGCTGCCGATACCGCCGTCCGCGCCCGCCAGCAGACCGGAAGCGAAGATTTCGTCATAACCGTTGTACAGCACCAGATCCGGATGTGCGCGGCGGATCTGCTCCATCTGGAAGAGATCGCCGGAGGTTTGCTTCAGCGCGCTCACGCCCGGTAATGTCACCAGCGTATTGATCTGATCGAGGGTAAGTTTTACGCCGCTTAACGCCGGAATGTTGTATACCACCATCGGCAATCCATCTGCGGAATCAATGATTGCCCGATAATGGTCACAGTGCTCTTCAAAACTGAAAGGGTAATAAAAAGGCGTCACCGCAGAGACCGCATCAAAACCGTAACGCTTTGCGGCGCTGGCAAGCTGCTGGCTTTCTGCGGTGCTTACCGTCCCGACATGGGCGATCAACGTGATTTTTCCCTTCGCCTCTTCGGCGACAATCTCCAGTACCTGCTCTCTTTCAGCAAGGCTCTGTACGAATGCTTCCCCGGTGGAACCGCCAACGTACAGCCCGTCGATACCCTGGCCGATGTTAAAACGCACCAGACGGCGCAGGCTTTCGCTATCCAGTTGCTGCTGATGATCAAATGGGGTCAACAACGCCGCCATTACGCCTTGCAATGCTTTTGCCATACCTACCTCTACGGATGATGAATATATTAACTACCTACCTTTATACCTGTTATACCAGATCAAATAAGCAGCAAATAATACAGAACGCTTATAGTGCGATCTGCTTCACTAAACCGGGATCGGAGGTGCGATCGCTACCGCATTTTTTGACTTTTTTTACCGAGCGCGTGCCAGGTAGCGGAAACGCTATTGAGGTGGGTTTGCAGAGCGCGATCCGCTTTATCGGGATCTCGCTGGCGAATGGCATCAACAATCACAATATGCTGTTGATAACTCAAGTTATTATGTTCATGCAGCTCACGATCGGGAACGCTTGGGCGAGCGGCGATTAGCCAGTCCAGCAGAGCAACATGAATAGCCATAAAGATCGGATTGCCGGGAATTTCAGCCAGCACCCGGTGAAACTCGACATCCGAACGAATAAACAGCGCGTTGTCATCCAGCGACTGGCTATTAATTTCCAGTGCTTTCGTTAACAACGCGATCTGCTCGTCGGTGGCATGTTCCGCCGCATAGCGTACCAGGCTGGATTCAAAGAAAAGCCGTAGCTGTTCAAAGTGAGCGATGCCGCCAGGATGAGTAAGAAAATCTTTCGCCATACCCGACAGTTCGCTGATGATGGTATCAGCAGAGGGGCGCGAGACGCGGGCGCGTTCGCCGTTATTGATTTGCACCAGGCCTTTACGCTTCAGCGCAGCTAACGCTTCACGCACAGAGGGACGTCCCACATTGAAGAAGGCCATTAATTCACGTTCAGACGGTAGCTGTTCTCCCTCGCCAAACTCATGACGGCGGATCATCTGCTCCAGCTCTTCCTCAACCATTTCAGACAGTTTTTTACGCGCCAGCGGACGGCGGCGCAAACTACGCCCGAGGGATGTCGGTGAATCTTCTGCTTGCGAATCAAATGCGTTCATAACGTCCATTCATGAGTGGTCGGTGGCAAATAATAGCAAGCTTATCGTAACACAGCTTCAAAAGCAGGGTGAACCCGCGAGGAGACCAAACAAAACAGGCCCTTCCGGGCCTGTTGATTATTTTACTACGCGTAGCGCCGGACGTCCGCCACGCGGCGGAGGCGGCTCGTCATCAGGACTACTGTCGTCATCGTGGTCGGGCTTATCGCCATCAATGACGGACATCACGGTCTCGCTTTCCGCGCCTGCGGTATTGTCATCATCATTTAAGCTGACAACGTCTTCATCATAGGCGGCTTCAGGCTCAAACATGGTGCCTGCGCCGTTTTCACGGGCGTAAATCGCCAGCACCGCAGCCAAAGGCACAGAAACCTGACGGGGAACGCCGCCGAAGCGCGCATTAAAACGCACTTCATCATTAGACAGCTCCAGATTACCTACCGCCCGCGGCGCAATATTGAGGACGATTTGCCCATCACGCGCATATTCCATAGGGACATGCACGCCAGGCAGCATCACATCCACCACCAGATGCGGAGTCAACTGGTTATCCAGCAACCACTCGTAGAAAGCACGCAACAGATAAGGACGACGCGGCGTCAACTGTGACAAATCCATACAGGTTAACCCCGACCGAGGCGCATTTCACGTTCAGCTTCGGTTAAAGAAGCCAGGAAAGAATCACGTTCAAAGACGCGGGTCATATAGCCTTTCAGCTCTTTCGCCCCTGCGCCGCTGAATTCGATACCCAACTGCGGTAAACGCCACAGGAGAGGCGCCAGGTAGCAATCAACCAGGCTGAATTCGTCGCTCAGGAAATACGGTTTCTGACCAAATACCGGCGCAATCGCCAGCAGCTCTTCACGCAGTTGTTTACGCGCAGAGTCGGCCTCGGAAGCAGACCCGTTTACGATGACGTTCATCAGCGTATACCAGTCTTTTTCAATACGGTGCATGTACAGACGGCTTTCACCGCGCGCGACCGGATAAACCGGCATCAGCGGCGGATGAGGGAAACGCTCATCCAGATATTCCATAATGATGCGAGATTCCCACAGGGTCAGCTCACGATCCACCAGTGTCGGAACGCTTTGATTCGGGTTGAGGTCAATCAGATCCTGAGGTGGATTGTCCTTTTCCACATGTTCGATCTCAAAACTAACACCCTTTTCAGCCAACACAATGCGGACCTGATGGCTATAGATGTCAGTAGGACCAGAAAACAGCGTCATTACCGAACGTTTGTTGGCAGCGACAGCCATGAAAACCTCCAGGTATATTCAGAATTTTTACTGCTACCAGCCACAATGTGACCAGCCAGATGTTATGTCACCCAGGGCGAAAAAAGCCATCATTGCTCAGAAACGAGACAAAAAATGAACATTCCCCGCTATTTGGGCAGAAAATTGGATGATAGTTTACCAGATTTTGTGACCTTTGTGGTGAGTCGATTCTGGAATTGGGGAAAAAGAGACAACAATCCGCATTTCATCGTGACAGATAAATGCATTGCCCATAAAAAAACCCGCCGAAGCGGGTTTTTTCGCTAACAGTTGTCTGCCGAAGCAGAACCCCATTAACGTTTGGAGAACTGCGGACGACGACGTGCTTTACGCAGGCCGACTTTCTTACGTTCAACCTGACGAGCGTCACGAGTAACGAAGCCAGCTTTACGCAGTTCGCCACGCAGGGACTCGTCGTACTCCATCAGAGCGCGGGTGATACCGTGACGGATCGCACCAGCCTGACCAGAGATACCACCACCTTTAACAGTGATGTACAGATCCAGTTTCTCAACCATGTCGACCAGTTCCAGCGGCTGACGAACTACCATGCGGGCAGTTTCACGACCGAAGTACTGTTCCAGAGAACGTTGGTTGATAACGATTTTACCGTTGCCCGGTTTGATGAACACGCGAGCTGCGGAACTTTTGCGGCGACCAGTGCCGTAGTATTGATTTTCAGCCATTGCCTATAATCCCGATTAGATGTCAAGAACTTGCGGTTGCTGTGCCGCGTGGTTGTGCTCGTTGCCCGCGTAAACTTTCAGTTTACGGAACATAGCACGACCCAGCGGGCCTTTTGGCAGCATGCCTTTAACCGCGATTTCAATCACACGCTCAGGACGGCGGGCAATCATCTCTTCAAAGGTCGCTTGTTTGATACCACCGATGTGGCCGGTGTGGTGATAGTACACTTTGTCAGTACGCTTGTTGCCGGTTACAGCAACTTTGTCAGCGTTCAGAACGATGATGTAATCACCGGTATCTACGTGCGGAGTGTATTCCGCTTTGTGCTTACCGCGCAGGCGACGAGCCAGTTCAGTAGCCAGACGGCCCAGAGTTTTACCGGTCGCGTCAACAACATACCAGTCGCGTTTTACGGTTTCTGGTTTAGCTGTAAAAGTTTTCATTAAAAGCTTACCCAAATAAATAAGTTACACGTTGGTGAACACCCAAACGTTTTAAATAGTTGAGGTTCACACGACAAAGTCCGGTAAACCTACCCCCTCGGATATGTTTGGCCGGCACAGAGAAAGTTTGGGAAAAAACTCTCTTGTAACGTGGGGTCGCAGGATTATAGAGAAGTCCAGGTCAAAGATCGACCCCTTTTTGCGATTTGCCGCGGGTTTTGTTCAGGCCTGGTTCACCCTCGGTCGGGGAGGTTGCACAGATATAATACCGCATAATGCCGGGGCGCTGCGCTTGTCCGGCTTACGGCATATGCTCCCGCTTGAGGTACTCCGCACTCTGCATCTCTTGCAGGCGTGACAGACAGCGCTGAAATTCAAACTTGAGCCGCTCCCCCTGATAAATTTCATATAACGGCGCGGCGGCGCTGACCACCAGCTTAACGTGGCGCTCGTAAAACTCATCCACCAGAGCAATAAAGCGGCGCGCTTCGTTCTCCATCAGCGGCGTCATGACCGGCACGTCAAACAGCAGAACCGTATGAAATAACCTTGAGAGCGCAATGTAATCATGCTGGCTGCGGGCCTCGACGCACAGCGTAGCGAAAGAGACCGCTAGCGTTTGGTTTTCAACGCCCAGGGTGGATAAAGGGCGATGATTGATTTCCAGCGTCGGAGCGTGCTCGCGCGCGCGCCCCGCTAACGCCAGCCACAGTTTATCCATTTGCCGCCGGGTTTCATCATTAAGCGGCGTTAGCCATAAATGGGCCTGCGTCAGCGTCCGCAGTCGGTAATCGACGCCGGCGTCCACATTCATAATGTCGCAGTGCTGTTTAATGGCATCGATAGCCGGCAGGAAGCGGGCGCGTTGCAAACCGTTGCGGTAGAGTTCATCCGGCGGAATATTGGAGGTCGCGACCAGCGTAATGCCGCGTGCGAACAGCGCTTTCATTAAACCGCCCAGCAGCATGGCGTCGGTAATATCGGTGACGAAAAACTCATCGAAACACAGTACGTCCGTCTCGGTTTTAAACCGATCGGCAATAATGTCTAACGGATCGATCTGTCCCTGTAACGCGGTAAGTTCTTCATGCACGCGCAGCATAAACCGGTGAAAATGCAGACGTAGTTTTCGCTCGCCCGGCAGGCTGTGATAGAAGAGATCCATGAGCCATGTTTTGCCGCGACCCACGCCCCCCCACATATACAGCCCGCGAACCGGTATTTGCGCGTCCGGTTCGTTTTTGCCTAATAATTTCCCCAGTCGCGCTATCAGACCGCCGGGTGGCGTAGCCGACGATTTTTTCGCGGTGAGCGCCTGATAAAGGGTTTCCAGACGGTCGACCGCCTCTTTCTGTACGTTGTCAGGCTGATGGGTGCCTTCGTTGAGTGCCTGGAGATAACGCGATGTAGGGGAAAGGCTTTGCATAATGTTATTGTTATTCCTTGAAAATCGATGTGCCGTCGTTCACGGCTGACGAAAAAAAGGCCGTTCTACACTACGCGATATGCTGTCGGGATTCCACTTCTACGGAATTAGCGGTTATAGTGGCATAATCAGGCGCGGGCATGGAGCCTGGAGCCAACACCCTACGGAAACATAAGACAACGGGAGATGTTCATGACCTGGGAATATGCGCTAATTGGATTAGTCGTCGGTATCATCATTGGTGCCGTGGCCATGCGTTTTGGTAATCGTAAGTTACGTCAACAGCAGGCATTGCAGTACGAACTGGAAAAAAACAAAGCTGAGCTGGAAGAGTACCGTGAAGAGCTGGTTAGCCACTTTGCCCGCAGCGCGGAACTGCTGGATACCATGGCGCATGATTACCGCCAGCTGTATCAGCATATGGCGAAAAGCTCCAGCAGCCTGCTGCCGGAAATGTCTGCGGAGTCGAATCCGTTCCGTAACCGTCTGGCGGAGTCTGAGGCGAGCAACGATCAGGCGCCAGTACAAATGCCACGTGATTATTCTGAAGGCGCGTCTGGCCTGTTACGTAGCGGCGCAAAGCGCGATTAATCGCACGCCGTTAAGAAATTTATCGGGCGCATCGCTTGCGCCCTCTCTCTATCTTTCCTGTCCCAGCTATTATCATTGTTACCAGGCTGAAAATTCAATAACATCAATCTGTTTTGAATTGTCTATCCGTTCATCCAAGGTACGAGAGCAGCATCCATGAAAAAACACACCCAGCTGTTAAGTGCATTAGCGTTAAGTGTCGGGTTAACTCTTTCGGCGCCGTTTCCAGCCCTTGCATCGATACCAGGCCAGGTGCCAGGCCAGGCGACGCTGCCAAGCCTTGCCCCTATGCTGGAGAAAGTGCTGCCTGCTGTCGTCAGCGTAAAAGTCGAGGGAACCGCCGCCCAGAGCCAAAAAGTGCCGGAGGAGTTTAAAAAATTCTTTGGCGAGGATCTGCCAGACCAGCCGTCCCAGCCGTTTGAAGGACTCGGTTCGGGGGTGATTATCGATGCCGCGAAAGGCTATGTATTAACCAATAATCATGTGATTAATCAGGCACAAAAGATCAGCATTCAACTGAATGACGGACGCGAATTCGACGCGAAGCTGATCGGCGGCGACGACCAGAGCGATATCGCTCTGTTACAAATTCAGAATCCCAGCAAGTTAACGCAAATTGCCATCGCCGATTCCGACAAACTCCGCGTCGGCGATTTCGCCGTAGCGGTCGGTAATCCGTTTGGTCTTGGGCAAACCGCCACCTCCGGGATTATTTCAGCGCTGGGACGCAGCGGGCTTAATCTGGAAGGGCTTGAGAACTTTATTCAAACCGATGCCTCTATTAACCGCGGCAACTCCGGCGGCGCGCTGCTTAACCTGAACGGCGAGCTGATCGGGATTAATACCGCGATCCTCGCGCCAGGGGGCGGGAGTATCGGCATTGGCTTTGCTATTCCTTCCAATATGGCGCAGACGCTGGCGCAGCAGTTGATTCAGTTCGGCGAAATCAAACGCGGATTGCTGGGAATTAAAGGCACTGAAATGACCGCTGATATCGCCAAGGCATTCAAACTGAACGTTCAGCGTGGCGCTTTTGTCAGCGAGGTTTTACCCAATTCAGGTTCGGCGAAGGCCGGGGTGAAATCCGGAGACGTGATTATCAGTCTTAACGGTAAGCCGCTGAATAGCTTTGCCGAACTGCGTTCACGTATCGCCACCACCGAACCGGGCACGAAAGTGAAGCTGGGCCTGCTGCGCGATGGTAAGCCGCTGGAGGTGGAAGTCACGCTGGATTCCAATACCTCTTCTTCCGCCAGCGCCGAACTGATCGCCCCGGCGTTGCAAGGCGCGACGTTGAGCGACGGCCAGCTGAAAGACGGGACAAAAGGCGTTAAGGTTGATAGCGTCGAAAAAAGCAGTCCTGCCGCGCAGGCCGGTTTGCAAAAAGATGATGTTATCATCGGCGTTAACCGCGATCGTATCAGTTCTATCGCCGAAATGCGCAAAGTGATGGCGGCAAAACCGTCCATCATTGCTCTTCAGGTAGTACGCGGCAACGAGAACATTTATCTATTGCTGCGCTAATCCTGTCTTAAACCGGGCATCAGCCTGCGATGTGATGTCCGGTTAACTCATGGTATGCTGCTGCCGTTCCCTTTTTTAACGACGCCTCCATCATGTTTGTGAAGCTCTTACGTTCGGTCGCAATAGGTTTAATTGTCGGCGCTATTCTGTTGGCCGTCATGCCTTCTTTGCGCAAAATTAATCCTATCGCCGTCCCGCAATTCGACAGTACCGATGAGACGCCAGCCAGTTATAATTTTGCGGTTCGCCGCGCCGCGCCTGCCGTCGTCAATGTCTATAACCGCAGTATGAACAGTACCGCGCATAATCAACTGGAGATCCGCACGCTGGGTTCCGGCGTGATCATGGATCAACGCGGTTATATTATTACCAACAAGCACGTGATTAACGATGCCGATCAGATTATCGTCGCGCTACAGGATGGCCGCGTCTTTGAAGCGCTACTGGTTGGCTCCGATTCGCTTACCGATCTGGCGGTGCTGAAGATCAACGCCACTGGCGGGCTGCCTACCATCCCGATTAATACAAAGCGTACACCGCATATTGGCGACGTCGTACTGGCTATCGGCAACCCATATAATCTGGGACAGACCATCACCCAGGGGATCATCAGCGCAACGGGTCGTATCGGCCTGAACCCGACGGGGCGACAGAATTTTCTCCAGACCGACGCCTCGATTAACCACGGTAATTCCGGCGGCGCGCTGGTCAACTCGTTAGGCGAACTGATGGGGATCAACACCCTCTCTTTTGATAAGAGTAACGATGGCGAAACGCCGGAAGGCCTTGGTTTTGCGATTCCCTTCCAGCTAGCCACGAAAATTATGGATAAGCTTATCCGCGACGGTCGCGTGATTCGCGGCTATATCGGTATTGGCGGACGAGAAATCGCACCGCTGCACGCGCAGCAGGGTAGCGGCATGGACCCGATTCAGGGCATTGTCGTTAATGAAGTGACGCCAAACGGCCCCGCCGCGCTTGCCGGTATTCAGGTTAATGATTTGATTATTTCGGTCAATAATAAACCCGCTGTGTCCGCACTGGAAACGATGGATCAGGTGGCGGAAATCCGTCCGGGCTCCGTCATTCCGGTCGTGGTAATGCGGGATGATAAGCAGCTCACGTTCCAGGTGACGGTGCAGGAATACCCGGCGTCGAACTAAAACGACGCGGCTTTTGCCCGCGTCGTTCGACGGCTAGTCAATAAAGACTGGCCCTGCCGGAAAATGTGCCAGGAAACTCGTGAAAATCAGCAGAGCGGGGAGACTTTTCTCCCCGACGGCCTCTTCACGCAGCGCCTTATCGAGTGCCAATAAGCCAGACTCGCCTCCTTCCCCCAGAATGCCGCCCATCCAGAGCAGTCGTTGCGCCTGTTGACGCGCATACTGCGATGCGCTTTTCCAGGCAACCAGATGCAGCAACGTTTGTAACAGCAGGATCCGAGACGCGTGACCATCGCGTTGTAATCGCCTGAATACGGGTAATGCAATACTACGTACCGTCGAGAAACCGCTCGCCGCTTCCTCCTCAATCGGCGATAAACCAACAGCCGCCTGTTTGACGAAATCGCATAACTGATTGTGTGTTAATGGCCGCTCGCCTGCGCTCATATATCCTGCGGCAAAACAGAGTAACCCGATACCCTGAGCCCAATCGGTCGATGGCAGAATCCCCTGCGGAACATTCGGTGCCGACGTCTGTGCGGCACAAAGCCCCTCGTCGTAACACTGTGCAAAACGTTGCTCATATATTGCTGAGTTGACGCCAGACCACGGCAGCAAATGCAGCGCTGGCTCAAGCTCAGTTATCTGATTCACCGTCTCAACAACATAATGCAAGATGGTTTCTCTGGATGGCATGGATGTACCTTGCCGAAACGCAACCATTTCACTCATTACTGTGTCCTCATTTTGCGGGAGCAGAATCACTGCTCCCGATTAGATTGGATTACATCGCCAGCACGTATTTCAGCATCACGCCGGCGGCTATCGCCGAGCCAATAACACCCGCCACGTTCGGGCCCATCGCATGCATCAGCAGGAAGTTCTGCGGGTCCGACTCCAGGCCCACTTTGTTCGACACCCGTGCCGCCATCGGCACCGCCGACACCCCCGCCGAACCGATAAGCGGGTTGATTTTGTTCTTACTGCACAGGTTCAGCAGCTTCGCCATCAGCACCCCGGCCGCCGTCCCGATACCAAAGGCAATCACCCCCAGCAGCAGAATGCCCAGCGTCTGCGGCTGCAGGAACTTGTCCGCCACCAGCTTGGCGCCAACGGAAAGCCCCAGGAAAATGGTCACGATATTAATCAGCCCGTTCTGTACCGTGTCGCTCAGACGCTCCACCACGCCACTTTCGCGCATCAGGTTGCCAAAGCAGAACATCCCCAGCAGCGGCGCGGCGTCCGGCAGCAGCAGGGCCACCAGCATGAGCAGCACCACCGGGAAGAGGATTTTTTCCCGCTTGCTGACTGTGCGCAGCTGCACCATGCGGATTTTCCGCTCCGTCTCCGTGGTCAGCGCCTTCATAATCGGCGGCTGGATTAACGGCACCAGCGCCATATACGAGTACGCCGCCACCGCGATGGCCCCCAGCAGCTCCGGCGCCAGCTTGCCCGACAGATAAATCGCCGTCGGGCCGTCCGCGCCGCCGATGATGCCGATGGCCGCCGCCTGCGGCAGGGTGAAGGAAATCAGGCCGAAGTAGTTCAGCGTCAGCGCCCCCAGTACCGTGGCGAAGATGCCGAACTGCGCCGCCGCGCCGAGCAGCAGGGTGCGCGGATTCGCCAGCAGCGGGCCGAAGTCGGTCATCGCCCCCACGCCCATAAAGATGACCAGCGGCGCGACGCCGGAGCCAATCGCCACTTTATAGAACAGCGCCAGCACCCCCGGCGTATAGCCCATGTCCACCGCCAGGTTCTCCATCTGGCTCTGCACCGACGGCAGCGCCAGCGCTAACGCCTCTTTAATGGCGTGCACGTCCGGCGCGCAGTTCAGCTTCGCGGCAATCACCGCCAGCTGCCCGGCGTCGTGATGTGCCAGCAGGCTTTCCAGCGCGGTCAGCGCCATGCCCGCTTCCGGGATGTTGGAGAGCAGGCCGCCGAAGCCAATCGGCAGCAGCAGCAGCGGCTCGAACTTTTTCGCAATCGCCAGCCACAGCAGCAGCAGGCTGACCAGCAGCATGATGGCCTGGCCTGCGCCAAGGTGCATCAGCCCCATGCCCTGAAGCAGGGCGTTCAGACTTTCCATTTCAGTTCTCCGTTACGCCAGCGTCATCAGGGTGTCGCCGACGGAAACCGCGTCCCCGGACTTCACCGCAATACCGCGTACCGTCCCGGCCTGAGCAGCGCGGATTTCGGTTTCCATCTTCATGGCCTCCAGAATCAGCAGCACATCGCCTTCGGCCACCGTCTGGCCCTCGGTGGCAATCACCTTCCAGATGTTGCCCGCCAGCGGGGCGGTGACCGGGGTGCCTGCGCCTGCCGGGGCGGCTGCCTGAACCGGTGCGGAAGAGGCCGCCGGTTCAGCCGCAGTAAGCTGGCTGATATCGCCGCCGTCGCTGACTTTGACCACAAAGGCTTTGCCTTCCACTTCCACGGTGTAGATACCGGAGGCGGCAGGCTTCTCTGCTTTTGCCACCGGCTGCGCGGCTTCCGCCTGCGGCAGTGGCTCAAACGCCGCCGGGTTGTGGCGGTTCTCAAGGAATTTGAGGCCGGGTTGCGGGAACAGCGCCACGGTGAGCACGTCGTCAATGGCGTTTCCCGCAAGCTGGATGCCCTTCTCCTGCGCCTGGCGCCTGACGTCCGCTTCCAGTTCAGCCAGTTCCGGTTTGAGTAAATCCGCCGGACGGCAGGTCACCGGGGCTGCCCCTTCCAGCACGCGGGCCTGTAACGCGGCGTTAACCGGCACCGGCGTGTGGCCGTATTCGCCTTTCAGAATGCCCGCCGTTTCTTTGGCAATGGTTTTGTAGCGTTCGCCGGTCAGGACGTTGAGCACCGCCTGGGTGCCGACAATCTGCGAGGTGGGGGTCACCAGCGGGATAAAACCGAGGTCCTCGCGCACGCGGGGGATTTCCGCCAGCACCAGGTCGAGTTTGTCCGCCGCGTTCTGCTGCTTCAGCTGGCTTTCGAGGTTGGTCAGCATTCCGCCCGGCACCTGGGCCACGAGGATACGGCTGTCGTAGCCCTTCAGCTGGCCTTCAAAGGCGTGGTACTTTTTGCGCACCTCACGGAAGTAGGCCGCGATGCTCTCCAGCTTCAGGATATCCAGCCCGGTGTCGTGCTCAGTACCTGCCAACGTCGCCACCAGCGCTTCGGTGGCCGGGTGGCCGTAGGTGGCGCTCATGGAGGAAATCGCCGTGTCCACGCCGTCGACGCCCGCTTCGATGGCTTTCAGCAGCGCCATCTCCGCCATGCCGGTGGTGGCGTGACAGTGCAGGTGCAGGCGCACCTCAAAACGTTTTTTGATTTCGCTGACCAGCTCAAAGGCGGCCATCGGCGTGAGAATGCCGGACATATCCTTGATGGCAATCGAGTCAACGCCGGTTTCCAGCAGTTGTTCGGTCAGGTCCAGCCAGGTCTGCAGGGTGTGCGCCGGGCTGGTGGTGTAGGAGAGCGTGCCCTGGGCGTGCGCGCCGTGGCTGCGCACCGCCTGCAGTGCGGCTTTCATATTGCGCGGGTCGTTCATGGCATCGAAGACGCGGAACACGTCCATGCCGTTTTTCACCGCGCGTTCGACGAAGCGTTCCACCACGTCATCGGCGTAGTGGCGGTAGCCGAGCAGGTTCTGGCCGCGCAGCAACATCTGCAGGGGGGTTTTGGGCATGGCCTTTTTAAGCTCGCGCAGGCGGACCCACGGGTCCTCGCCGAGAAAACGGATGCAGGCGTCAAAGGTGGCGCCGCCCCAGCACTCCAGCGAGCCGTAGCCCACGTCGTCGAGCTGAGCGGCAATCGGCAGCATATCGTCAAGACGCAGGCGGGTGGCGAACAGGGACTGGTGGGCGTCACGCAGGACGACATCGGTAATGGCAATAGTCATGGATCCCTCCGGGAATTAAGCGTTAAGGCGGTGATGGTGAATGGCGGCGGCAATCACCGGCTTTAAGCGGGTGAAGTCGTCCACGACGGGAACGGCGCGCGGCGCGGGCGCGGCGACGGGTTCAGGGAAGAAGCGAGTAATCACGGCAGACATGCCGCGGATGGCGAAAATCAGCAGGAACAGAAACGCCAGCACGAACCCCATGCCGAGGAACATCAGGGTGAAGCCTTCACCTAATAGCAGAGCTGCATTAGTCATAAAATAGCCTTCAGGCAGGAGGCACGATAATGGGGCTATTTATGACGATGAAATAATAAGGGTGGATTTCCCTGAGCCGCCCCCGGCCAGAGCCCTTGGTTATTATTATCGTCATAACGTATTACCACCATTATCGTGCAATTTACGTAATCAGATTTATTTGATGAAACTTACGTTCTGGCATATTTCATCAGCGATGAGCTCTTTACGCTGATTAAAAATAATTTTGTTCTGTTCAAACAAATTATTCCCATGGGTATCAATAGAAACAATCAGCGGGCCAAACTCTTTAACCCGACAGACCCACAGCGTTTCCGGCATCCCCAGATCGCGCCATTGGGCATCTTCAATTTCTTCCACGCACACGGCGGCTACAACCGCACAACCGGCAGGGAATACGCAGTGCAGCGCTTTGTGTTCAGCACAGCCCTCTTCGGTACCTTTACCCATACCGCCTTTACCCACAATTAATTTGACACCGGTTTGCGCAATAAACTCTTTTTCGAATTTCTCCATACGCATGCTGGTGGTTGGTCCAACGGAGACCATTTCAAACTTATCGTCTTCGCCTTTAATTGGGCGGACAATTGGGCCAGCGTGTAAAATAGCGCCGCCGCGAACATCTACCGGAAGTTCGCGACCACCTTCAATTAAACGGCGATGGGCTACGTCACGGCAGGTAACAATATGACCGTTGAGATAAATAATATCGCCAGCCTTAATATCCGCTAAATCTTCATCTTTAATTGGCGTAGTCAGGATTTTTTTAGTCATCAGAAATTCACTCCGCTGTGAGACGTAATGGTGTAATTCAAATCTTTATCGAAAACGATGTGCCCTTTACGGTGCGACCAGCAGCCGACGTTTACCGCCACGCCGATGGTAGAAGGATGACGCGCGGTGTTTTCAATGTTCACGCCCATAACGGAGGTATTACCGGACATCCCCTGCGGCCCCAGGCCAATTTTGTTAATGCCGTCTTCCAGCATTTTTTCCAGCGAGGCTGCACGCTCATTCTCGTTATGCGAACCGATCGGACGCATCAGCGCTTTTTTCGATAGCAGTGCCGCCGTTTCAACAGAGGTCGCTACGCCCACGCCAACCAGCAGCGGCGGACAAGCGTTGAGGCCGTAGCTGGTCATCACATCCAGTACAAAGCGGGTCACACCTTCATAGCCTGCACCCGGCATCAGCACCATCGCTTTCCCCGGCAGAGAACAACCACCGCCCGCCATATAGGTATAAATGCTGCACTGATCGGAATTGGGAACGATCTCCCAGAAGACCGTCGGCGTACCTTTACCCACGTTTTTACCGGTGTTGTATTCATCAAAAGTTTCTACGCTGTTGTGGCGCAGCGGAGAATCTACAGTTGCTTTGATCACCGCCTCACGCAACAACGCTTCCAGCTCGCCAATCAGCGGAAAGTTCGTCCCGCACTCCACCAGAAACTGAATGACACCGGTGTCCTGGCAGGAAGGTCGATCCAGCTCTTTCGCCAGACGCTGGTTCTCAATCATGGTAGTAAAGATGACGTCGGCCAGTTTACTGGTCTCTTTCTTATGCAAATCTTCCAGTTTTGCAGTGACATCATCAGGCAAAACTTTGCCGGTATATCCCACAAACTTGGCCATAACGTCGGTCATATGGGATATCTGTTCACTTTTGCTCATAAATGCTCCTTAGTCAGAACAGCTTCCGTTAATTACGGATGAAAAGGGAAAAGGATTGGCAGCAGGATCAAGCTGACAATGGTTGAAACGATAATCAGGGGGATACCGGCCTTAGCGTAGTCGACAAATTTATAGCCACCCGCAGAGAGCACCATCATGTTGGCAGGCATACCGATAGGGGTTGCGTAGGCGCAGGAACCGCCAATGACCGTCGCCATCAGAACCGCACGCGGGTCGGCCCCCATACCTGCGGCAATGGACAAACTCACCGGCACCAACAGCGCTGTCGTTGCGGTATTGGACATAAAGTTGGTCATCACAACGGATAAGGCGAAAACGGCGATCAGCAACATGAACGGTGAGGAGTTTTGCCCCAGCATGCCGATTACATAGTCCGCAACCAGCTTGCCTGCCCCGGTCATTTCCAGCGCTTTTGCCAGCGCCAGGGTGCCGCCAAAGATAAAAATAGTCTGTGAATCAATGGCTTTATAGGCCTGTTTTTCCGTGAGTACGCCGCTTACTACCAGCACAAGAGCGCCAATACAACCGGTCACGGCCAGGCTGACACCGATCTTCTTCTCAAAGATCATGCCGAGGATCGTTGCGATCAACACCACGAGTGAGAGCCGTTGTTTCCACTGTGGAACATGGCTGTAGTCACGTTGCTCCCCGACGCTCCCCACCTCACCGCCGGTCGCATTATTCGGCAGAAAGCGATAGCCAATAGTCAGGAAGTAGAGAATGCCGCAGATGAGCATCGGGAGACCGATTTTTGCGTATTCAAAAAAGCCAAAGCCGCCGCCAATATTCTGTAGCGCAGACTGTGCGATAAGATTTCCCGGCGCGCCAATTAACGACAGGTTACCGCCCAACGCAGCGGCGAAAACCAGCGGCATCAGTAGACGAGAACGCGAGAAGCCCGATTTTGCCGCCACGCCGATCACCACCGGAATCAAAACCGCAGCGGTACCGGTGTTAGAGAGGACGCCAGACATCAAACCCACCACCACCATAATGGTGAAGATCAGCTGTTTTTCTGTTTTCGCGAAGCGCGTGATGACGCCGCCCACTTTGTTTGCCATACCGGTCTCGAACAACGCACCGCCCACGATAAACATCGCGACAAAGAGGATGACGTTAGTGTCGATAAAGCCAGCAAAGGCCTGTTTGATATTCAGAACGCCGGTGATAACTAAGGCCACGCAGACAATCATGGAAGTGACGGCCAGCGGCACTTTTTCCCATACAAACATGACGATAGCGAACACCAATAAACATAGGGTAAGGGTAATGGGTTCCATATTTATAATTATCCAATCAATGATATATGATATTGTATCCAATATTGACAGGAAGAAATTATTCCCATACAAAAACTAAGTCAAATCGTTTCTCAGGAAAGATGCAGGAGTGGGATCTACATCAAGATCGTGGTTAGATCGTTACTGGACGTGATTAATAGAATTGAAGAATTGGTTGAAGCGCCTGCGATGCTCACGCAGGCGAAAAGATCAGGCAGAAGGGTCACCAACATAGCGGGTCAGCATATTCTCCATCGAGCGAATAATGTGTTCGCGCATGCGCTGGCGTGCCAATGTTTCATCATGAAGTTCAAGAGCTTGCAGAATACTTTTATGTTCCTGAATGGAAATCACGGCATACTCTTCTTCGGTGACCTTATGGCCCATCGAAAGGCCGTTCCACATATTACAGAGCAACATTTTCATTTTTTCGTTGCCAGCAACATTCCAGATTTCCATATGAAATGCCTGATTCAGGTCGGAGTATTCCGCCGAGTTATTTTCCGCGAGAGCCTTTTCAGCGGCATAATGCACCTGGGCTATCCGCGAGATATCGGTGCCGGGACGAGAAGCTTTAGCCACCGCCTCACTTTCTAACAGCGCGCGAATTTCATAGTGTTCACGGATCGTTTGTTCATTGATGCCCAACACCACCGCCCCTTTATTAGGGCGCACTTTTATCAGCCCATCCGCCGCCAGAATCTGAAACGCCTCGCGCACTGGCATACTGGACACGCCGACCATTCCGGCAATGCCTTCTAACGTAATCTCCTGCCCTTCCACTAACTCCCTCGAAAGAATCGCTTTACGCAGCACCGCCGCGACCTGTTCTTTCGCTGAAAGAAGCTTAATCTTCCCTAATTTAGGCTTCTGCACTTTCCCAATCCTTCATATGTTGACGCATTATTTCTGCTAAAGAGAGGAAATAACGCTGCATAACTTGCCCAATCTCATCACGCCGCCCCTGGCGTATGACGTCAGCCAGTTCAGCGAAAAGCTGCGCCGACTCCTGATTATCTTTTTTCAGATGCAAAATAACATAAGAAACATAGCCGTCCAGGAACTGCTGATACACCTTTTCCAGATAGCGGTTATTCACATAAGAAATCAGCATCGCATGACACTCCAGTTCGCAGGATTTGTCTTCTGCGACAGCCAGCGCTTGCGCACGTATCAGAAGGGCATCGCCTACTTCGCTGGGTATCAGCGAAAACATTTCGGCGGCCATCGCGGCAATTACGCGAAAAATATGACTCACGCGATCGGCCTCAAGATGCGCGACCTGCATGTGCCTGTTGGGCAGTCGGATTAAAAAACCTTCCTGTTCGAGTGACTGTAGCGCTTCTCGAACCGGCATTCGTGAAAGACCAAGCTGCTCCGCAATACTTTCCTGCGCGAGTTCTTCTCCCGCTTTTATATTGCCGGAAAGAATTTCATAGCGAAGCATTTGCGTAATGTGATCGCGGGTTTGCGTTCTTTGGATCTTTTTCACGACGTTCTCGTTAATAACCGATAAGACGTGAGGAGTTTAGCAGATTTAGTACTTGATTTCGTGGCTTGTTTACAGTCAAAGAAGCCGGAGCAAAAGCCCCGGCATCGGGCAGGAACAGCTTATTTATTAATAAAATCTTCACCCAACTGAATATCTTTTTTCAGCGTATCCAGCATAGCGTCCAGCGAATGTTGCTCAAAAGCGCTCAGTGTGCCGATGGATTTACGCTCTTCTACACCGTTTTTACCCAGCAGCAGCGGCTGAGAGAAGAAACGGGCATACTGACCGTCGCCTTCCACATAGGCGCATTCCACCACGCCTTTTTCGCCCTGCAGAGCGCGAACCAGAGAAAGACCGAAACGTGCGGCAGCCTGACCCATAGAGAGGGTTGCCGATCCGCCGCCGGCTTTCGCCTCGACGACTTCAGTACCGGCGTTCTGAATACGTTTAGTCAGCTCGGCCGCTTCTTGTTCGGTAAAACTTACGCCTGGAATCTGCGACAGCAGCGGCAGAATCGTCACGCCGGAGTGCCCGCCAATCACCGGGACTTCAACTTCCGTTGGCAGCTTACCTTTCAGCTCTGCAACAAAGGTATTAGAGCGGATGATATCCAGCGTGGTGACGCCAAACAGTTTGTTTTTGTCGTATACGCCTGCTTTTTTCAGCACTTCCGCCGCAATCGCAACGGTGGTGTTCACCGGGTTGGTGATAATACCCACGCACGCTTTCGGGCAGGTTTTAGCGATCTGCTGCACCAGGTTTTTCACGATGCCGGCGTTAACGTTAAACAGGTCGGAACGGTCCATACCCGGCTTACGCGCCACCCCCGCAGAAATCAGTACTACGTCAGCGCCTTCAAGCGCCGGGGTTGCGTCTTCACCGGAGAAACCTTTGATTTTTACAGCGGTGGGGATGTGGCTCAAATCAACGGCCACACCGGGAGTCACTGGAGCGATGTCGTACAGGGAGAGTTCTGAACCTGAAGGCAGTTGGTTTTTTAAAAGTAATGCCAGCGCCTGACCGATACCACCAGCAGCGCCGAGGACTGCGACTTTCATCCTAAACTCCTTATTATATGATTAGCTAAGTGTCTATTGCTCCGCGGCGGCGACCTTAATTCACAAATTCAATGATTACAATCCTCACTCATCAAGAATGCGGAGTCGCGCAATTTTGGCTTTTATGCATTTAATTTGCGTAATCCGGATCGGCTGCAACCAGAGAGCAACGTTCCTACAGGTGGTGACAATATACCCTACTATCCTCTCAAAACAACATCATTTTGATAACAATTAATTTACTTTTAATCTTATTTGCGAGGCGTGACACAGGCATGTTTCTTGATAACGAAATTTGATAAAATTCCGCTCTTTCATAACATTATTTCAGCCTTAAACAAGGCAGACTGTTTGCATAAAAATTCATCTGTATGCACAATAATGTTGTTTCTACCGCCATATTACGGGTGACTTATGCGAAGCTCGGCTAAACAAGAAGAACTAGTAAGAGCGTTTAAAGCGCTCCTCAAAGAAGAAAAATTCAGCTCACAGGGCGAAATCGTCCTCGCGTTGCAGGATCAGGGCTTTGAAAATATCAATCAGTCCAAGGTCTCGCGCATGTTGACTAAGTTCGGCGCAGTGCGTACACGTAACGCAAAAATGGAAATGGTGTACTGTCTTCCGGCTGAACTGGGCGTCCCAACAACATCCAGTCCGTTGAAAAATCTGGTGCTGGATATCGACTATAACGACGCTGTCGTGGTGATTCATACCAGCCCCGGCGCGGCACAACTCATTGCGCGCCTGCTGGATTCACTGGGGAAAGCAGAAGGTATTCTCGGCACGATTGCCGGCGACGATACTATCTTCACTACGCCTGCCAGCGGATTTTCCGTAAGAGATCTGTACGAAGCCATTCTGGAACTTTTTGAACAAGAGCTCTAGTCCCACTTCCTCCGTCGTCGTACGGCGGAGGCACCTTTTTGTCCTCTCCCCTCGCCGCTTTCCTGTACGGCTATCATTTGGCAAATCATGCCCTTAAACATTCACCACATGAATGACAAATCAAAAAAACGCACAAAATGTCAAATTTTTTAACCAATTGATTTTCTTTTATTTTTTAAACGACATCGGCGAAAAACAGCAATTTTAATTCCATAACGTTATAAAAAATAAAATTTTTAATGTCTTTAAAAAGCAGAAACAATTAGCGTGGTATTAATTAATCTCGTGATTAGTGTATACTTAATTTTGTGATGAGGGTCACGAAACAAAGACCCCAATAAAGGAATTCGACGAGGTAAAAATCATGAAAATCAAAACCACTGTTGCAACATTAAGTATTCTGTCCGTTCTCTCTTTTGGCGCTTTCGCCGCAGAACCTATCAGCGCAGAGCAAGCGCAAAACCGTGAAGCAATCGGATCGGTTTCAGTCAGCGCTATCGGCTCATCGCCTATGGATATGAACGCCATGCTGAGCAAAAAAGCGGATGAACAAGGCGCTACGGCCTACCACATTACCGAAGCGCGTAGCGGCAGCAACTGGCACGCCACTGCCGAACTGTACAAATAAAATTCACCTGCCATCGCATATAACGTGTCGTTACTTCGCGGAGATATCGCATAAGAAAAGCCCATTAATCCGCGAGGTTGACCCTATAAAGGAATAAAAGACCATGAAAACGAAATACATTATCGCATCACTCGGCCTGGCCACTCTGCTCTCTTTCGGCGCAAATGCCGCAGTACACCAGGTCAACGCGGAACAGGCGCAGAATCTGCAACCGATGGGCACCATTTCCGTCTCGCAGATTGGCAGTACGCCAATGGATATGCGCCAGGAGATCGTCGCTAAAGCCGAAAAAGCAGGCGCTAATAGCTATCGCATCATCGAATTAAAAGAAGGTGATAACTGGCACGCCACCGCCGAGTTGTATAAGTAAACCCTCGTCGTCTAACCCGACGACTTGCCCCCGCCTGTCGGGGGCTTTTTTATGCTTTTTCAATGCCGGACATTAAACCGTAGCCGCCCCTCCAGCTCTTCTTCCGCTTCATCAAAGAGTAAAATCAGCGCCCCGTAGCGCCTGCGCAGTTTATCAGGCAGGTGAACGAACTCAATCTCTAGCGGTAGGGGTAAGATATCGCTCATTACCGCATCCCATAATGTATCAAGATCGCTTACTTTCTCACTGGCAAGACCAAACGTCTGCGTAAACTCGCGATAAAAATCGCTTTGGTTTTTAATATCATTAAAATCAAAAGTATAGACATTCATAGCCAGCCACCATCCCCGACAGACAATTGTCTGTTTTACTACTAAGCATCATTATGCAGAGGTTTCACTTCCAGAAACGCTTTTAGCCCCGGAGCACTCTTGCGCTGTTTTTGTATCTCAAATAAGTATAGTCATAAAAAAACCGACGCTTTTGGCATCGGTTCTTGTGGGTTAGCTATCGGTAAGCGCGTTCTGGTATTTATGTAACATGCCCGTCAGGCGTTTAACCGGTTCCGTCACCTGCGGCGGCGCCTCCCAGATACGTAATTTCTCCTGATAGATATCCAGCTCATCCAGCAACTGACCAAAGTAGCGTCGCCGTTTATCATCGCTTCCGGCGGAAATAACATGGTCTGCGGTACGACGAAGCTGACGGTGGAACACTGACAGATCTTCATTAACCGGTATCGGCGCGTCGCGCAGACGTTGATGAGCAATGATCATCGTTAGCGCCAGGCGAAACTTCGGCAAATCGCCTGGGAATTTATTCATCAGCAAAAAGAGTTGCTGATATAACGCAGGCAGACGGTTTTCTTTACGACGTACCACGTTGGTCGTCATTGCCGAGACCGCAGCGGAAACAAACTGATTAAGCAGCACGCGACCGGTTCGATCTTTGGATTTATCACGCACCAGCAGGATGACGATAAACGCCAGCATACAGCCGACAATTTGCCCCAACGCGCTGTCGAGGAACTGGCTGAAATGGAACGTCATCGGATTATCCAACACAATAATGTTAATCGTACTGGCCAGCGCCCCCATCGACCCCAGACGCCGTTTCTGGACCTCAATGCCGATAAAGAACCCCAATACCGCCAGGCTCAAACATAACAACAGCATACTTTGCTGCGTATTGGGAATAATCACCAGGAAATAGAGCAATCCCAGCGGCAACGCCGCCAGAGTGCCATAAATAAAATCAATGCAGACCATGCGCGGATTGGGTAAACGCATCGCCAGCGAGGTCACCACGGCAATCATCACCATCGCGCCATTACCCGATGTCCAGCCGGTCCAGAGCCAGAATAACGTTCCCAGAATGCAGGAAAGCGTGGTGCGCCAGAAGTTCACCATCGCATGGTGACGTTCAGCGGATTCCACTTTAACCACGGGTTCGCCTTGCAGGATCTCTTCTTCCGTCGCGCTGATTTTGGTGTTGCTGATCACGCCGCGTTTAAGCAGCAGATAGCGCGTCGCAGCGCCTACCCAGCTATAAAGCGTGACGGGCGTTTCGCGCTCGCCGGTCCAGACAATGACACGCCGCATCCGTTTTAACTGCCTGTGGACGTCCTGTACCGTTTCAACCGGCGTCTCGAACAGTTCCCGGAATGTATCGGTAATCAGTTCCGGCCGCGTGTTTTGAATAAGATAAGTTTCACAGGATTGCGTAATCAGCGTGAGCGAAAGCGTATTCAACGCTTTCAGGCGGCGGTTAGCGCGTACCCAGCGCGAAGATTCCATATTCAGATTACTTCGCATCCCCTCCAGCGCCGCCGTGCGTCGCACCAGATCGCCCCAGGCGTTGTCGACTTCTTCGCTGTCGCCATGCTTAATACAAAGTTGCATTAGCTGATATTGCGCTACCAGTAAACTGTCCAGTTCGCGATCAACCTCCTGCTTTATCGATCGCGGCGAGAAAAGCAGATCCGCTAAAATAGCGCAGCCAATGCCGATGACGATTTCGCTACAGCGCTCAAGCGCAAATTGCGGCGTGAGCAGCGGCTCCGTCTGAATGGTAATCACAATGATCAGCGCAGTATAACCTGACAGTCCCCACGCATAAGAGTTTTCGATCCGTACTAAAGAGGAGATCCAGGTACAAAAACCGGCCCAGACACAGCACACCAGAATCATCAATAGCGGCGCGCGGATCATAGAGATAATAATGATAAGCGCGGCGATACAGCCAATAAACGTCCCGATAATACGCAACATTCCGCGATAACGGATAGCGCCGGAATAGGGTTCCCCGCCGGCGGCAAATGCCGGGCCTGCCGCCACGATCGCGGCGGTCAGCACCGCCCAACGCGGCGTCTCCAGTTGAAAATGGAAGCCGATAAATAATGCCAGCACAATGGCGCACGCCAGCTTTACCGCAAAACGAATGTGCTGGTTGGCAATGGAGAAAATGCCCATGACGATTAACCGAATTCGCGCAGCCGGTGCGCCAGTTTACGGAAGAAGGAGTCCTGGCTTGCGTCACGATCCTGCTTACCGGTGATCACGACGGTTGCCGTCGTACCGGCAGGCCACAAATTCCCCTGCTGCTCGTCGAGCCGGATGCGCACCGGGACACGCTGGGCCAGACGCACCCATTCGAGGTTAGAGTCTATCGTCGCCATCCCTTTCGCATCGCTGGTACTGCTGGCATTCGTTACCCCTGCCGCCACGCTATCGACGGTACCTTTTAATACCCGGTTGCTGCCAAGCGGCGTGATTTCGGCACGATATCCCGGACGCACGCCTTCCAGCTTGGTCTCTTCCATATAGGCTTGCACGTAAAAAGAGTTCTTTTTCACCAGGGCGACGGCTGTGGAACCACGGGTAATAAATTCACCGGCATAAACATTGAGGTTAGTCACCCAGCCGTCGGCAGGCGCGCGAATGACGGTGCGTTCCAGATCGAGTTTAGCCAGATCGCGCGTCGCCTGGGCTTTAGCCAGTTGATGCAGTACAGTCTGCAAGACATTGTTCGCCTGATCGATCTCTTCCCGGGACATCGCCTGTACGCCGAGGCGATTACGGCGACCGGCTTCCTGGCGTTTTTCCTGCGCCAGGACCTGATAATAGGCTACATCAGCTTCCGCTTCCGCCAGCGCTTTTTGATAGCGTGGCTGATCGATGGTAAACAGGACCTGATCCTTTTTCACCAGTTGGTTATCATGCACGTTTACATGGGTAATCAGGCCCGCGACATCCGGGGCAATAGCGACGACATCGGCGCTAAAACGCGCGTCGCGCGTCCAGGGAGATTCGGTGTAATACACCCAGGCGCGGAAAATGGCGATAAAGGCCAGAATAACCAGTACGAGGGTAATGGCCGTACGGGAGAGTTTTCTTGTTAGTGTTTTCACTTCAACCTCAAACGAACAGGCGCGATATTAAATAAAACAGACAACAATACAGCGCGGTATTGAACAAAGCCGGATGCCAGACAAAATCATAGATACCCGTCGGCACAAGCATCCGACGCACCAGCCAAAAAATAGCCAGTGACAAAAGCAATTCGAAAAATATCGGTGGGAAGGAAAGACCAAACACCACGATAACGGGAAACAGACTCATGTTGACCTTGATTTCTGAGAGAGAGCAGGCGATAGATTGTTAAGCTACATCGCCGCAGAGAAGGGCAAGAGACGCCAGGCGAGAGCGACATAGCTCTTATTCGAATAATAGTATATTAACGTAATTGTTATGCTGTTATCTATATTATGTGATCTAAATCACTTTTAAGCCAGAGTGAATAATGGAACGATTAAAACGAATGTCGGTATTCGCCAAAGTTGTCGAGTTTGGCTCTTTTACCGCCGCAGCCAGACAGCTGCAAATGAGCGTATCGTCCATCAGCCAGACTGTGGCGAAACTGGAAGATGAGCTTCAGGTCAAATTGCTCAACCGCAGTACACGCAGCATTGGGCTCACCGAGGCTGGAAAAATCTATTATCAGGGCTGTCGTCGTATGCTGCATGAAGTGCAGGATGTTCACGAGCAGCTTTACGCTTTTAATAACACGCCTATCGGTACATTGCGTATCGGCTGTTCTTCAACCATGGCGCAAAATGTGCTGGCCGGGCTTACCGCAAAATTATTAAAAGAGTATCCCGGTCTGGCGGTCAATCTGGTGACAGGAATTCCGGCTCCGGATTTAATTGCCGACGGGCTGGACGTGGTGATCCGCGTGGGCGCGCTGCAAGACTCCAGCCTGTTTTCCCGTCGACTTGGCGCGATGCCGATGGTTGTGTGCGCCGCCAAGCCCTACCTCGCTCAGTACGGCGTCCCGGAAAAACCCGCCGATCTCAGTAGCCATTCCTGGCTGGAATATAGCGTGCGCCCGGATAATGAGTTTGAACTTATCGCGCCGGAAGGAATTTCTACCCGACTGATTCCACAGGGGCGGTTCGTCACTAACGATCCGATGACGCTGGTACGCTGGCTGACCGCCGGAACCGGAATCGCCTATGTGCCGCTGATGTGGGTGATCGATGAGATCAATCGTGGCGATCTGGAGATCCTGCTGCCTCGCTATCAGTCCGATCCTCGTCCGGTGTACGCGCTGTACACCGAAAAAGATAAGCTGCCGCTTAAAGTGCAGGTAGTGATTAACGCGTTAACTGACTATTTTGTCGATGTCGCACACCTGTTTCAGGGGATGCACGGGCGAGGGAAAGAAAAATAAAAACACCGGGTAATTGCTGAAGACGATTGTAGCCAGATGCCACCCGACGCAGACATTGCCTGATGGCGCTGCGCTTATCAGGCCTGGGCGGCACACACCACAGGCCTGATAAGGCGGACAGTTATGCGGTGCCGCCAACCGTCAGGTTATCGACTTTCAGCGTCGGCTGGCCTACGCCTACCGGCAGACTTTGACCCTCTTTACCGCAAACCCCCACCCCGTTATCCAGCTTAAGGTCGTTGCCGACCATGGAGATCTGTTGCATCGTTTCAATGCCTGATCCAATCAACGTCGCGCCCTTCACCGGCGTCGTGACTTTGCCGTTTTCAATCAGATACGCTTCCGAGGTAGAGAACACAAACTTGCCGGAGGTGATATCCACCTGACCACCGCCAAAGTTAGGCGCATAGATGCCGTATTCAACGGATTCGATAATTTCCTGCGGCGTTGACTGCCCCGCCAACATATAGGTATTCGTCATACGCGGCATCGGCAGATGCGCATAAGATTCGCGACGCCCGTTACCGGTCGGCGCAGCGCCCATCAGGCGCGCGTTCAGCTTGTCCTGCATGTATCCTTTCAGTACGCCATTTTCAATCAATACGTTGTACTGGCCTGGCGTACCTTCATCATCGATAGCAACGGAGCCGCGACGGTTCATCATTGTGCCGTCGTCCACTACGGTGCAAAGCGCGGAGGCAACCTGCTCGCCGATCTGACCGCTAAACACAGACGTCCCACGACGGTTGAAATCACCTTCCAGCCCGTGCCCGACCGCTTCGTGCAGCAATACGCCCGGCCACCCGGCGCCCAGAACCACCGGTAACGTCCCCGCTGGCGCAGCGACCGCGGAGAGATTAACCAGCGCCATGCGTACCGCTTCTTTCGCCCACGCGTCGGCGCGAACCTCGCCGTCGAGATCGGCAAGAAAATACTCATAACCAAAGCGACCGCCGCCGCCGCTGGCGCCGCGCTCGCGTTTACCGTCTTCTTCCACCTGCACGCTAACGGACAACCGCACCAGTGGACGGACATCCGCCGCCAGCGTCCCGTCGGTCGCCGCCACGAGGATTAATTCATATACGCCGGTCAGGCTGGCGTTAACTTCCTGCACGCGTTTATCGGCTTCTCGCGCCGCTTTATCAACGCGTCTGAGGATATCCAGCTTCTCTTCGCGGCTCATACTTTGCAGCGGATCAAGGGTGGTGTAGAGCGGCTGATGCGCTACGGCGGCGAGCGTTTTTACCTTGCCTTCGCCGTTCTCGCGTACAATGGTTCGCGCTGCCTGCGCACTCTGCTCCAGCGCCAGGAGGCTTATCTGGTCAGCATAAGCAAAACCGGTTTTTTCGCCGCTAATGGCGCGAACGCCAACGCCCTGGTCGATATTATATGAACCATCTTTAATGATGCGGTCTTCTAAAACCCAGGATTCGTGATAGCTCGACTGAAAATAGAGGTCGCCATAATCAAGACGGCGTTCGGCCAGTTGGCCCAAAATAGCGAACAGATCCTGATGGTTCAGGCCATTCGCCGCTAGCAATTGTTCACTTACCAGGTTCAGACTCATCGTTTTTGCTACTCGTTGATTTCTGCCGGATGGCGGTTCACGCCTTATCCGGACTACGTTGTTAGATTGTACAAACCGGATAAACGCAGCGCCGTCCGGCATGACTATTTACTGAGAGTGGGGCAATTCCTCGCCCCCGTCAAATCATTGCTGGCTTTCTTTTCTCGGTTGGCGCAGAACTTCGTTGATCTGCGGCGCATCGACCGGACCGGTAATGCGATAACGCAAAATGGAGACCTTGCTCCATAGCGGCCCCAACACTTTACTGGCGGCAAATACCGCCGCGCCGACAATCGGGTTAACGGCAAACGCGGCAGCGACGCCCACGGTGGCGGAAATTTCCGGCGCGACAACGGCCTCCATATCAAGACGACGACGCACCAGATCAACAGAACCTTTCATTGCAATATCCGCTTCCAGCCCATCCACCAGCGTATCGTCAGTATGCAGGACGCCATCTTTAATCCACGCGGTACTATGAATAGAGTCGAAATAGAAGCCCTCGCTAAAGGTATCTCTGAAGTCAAACCGCAGCTTACGCAGCAACGCATCAAAACTGAGCAGCCGCAGTAACTGTCCGGCATGACCGCTACTGAGATCAGTAAACTCGCCTTTGCCCAGACGCGTGCGTAAAATCCCGTTGAGCGTGGCTTCCTCAGGTTGCCAGGGCGGGTTTCGCCAGTGCAGATCGTAATCTACGTTAAAAGACGCGTTCTGGATTGGCGTCGAGATGCCGAAGAACCCGGCAGCCGTGTCGAGGTTACTACCATGCAGACTACCTTTCAGCGAGGTTCGTTCATTACCCGGCGCATTCACCCACTCGCCGTTCGCTTTCAAACGGGCGAATCCGGTATCGATCAGGCCATTCGCCAGAGTCAGCGTATTGCCTTTGATGGCGAAATCGCCATCAATACGCCCATATTTTTGCCCCCACAGCCAGCACTCTTCGCAGCGAAGCTGTAAGTCCGGCCAGCCGCGGAAGCTAATCGTGTTCGCCGAAGCCAACGGCGATGTCGGCGTGGGTGACGAGGCGTGCGTTTTTGCGACGCCAGGGTTGTAGTACAGGTACTTAATGTTCGCCAGCCACGGCGCATGGTTGCGCATGAGCAGCGTGGCGTTCACCTCACGGCCCTGCGCTTCAATTTTTGTTCCGTTCAGCGAGGGGGCTGAAACGACGCTCAAATTGTTCCACTGCTGGCCGCCCAGCGATAGCGCGGGAGTACGCAACGTGATGCGTTGAGGAAACTCGGCCGAACTGCTCACGTTATCCGCCGCGCCTTTCTGGAATAACGCCAGCCACTGCGCGCCATCCAGCGCCGGCAGATTGAGCTCAACGCCTTGTTGAGCAGGTAATGGCGGAATCGTCCGGCTGTCCGTCGTCCAGATAGCCCGATCCAACGTCAGCTTCTGATTTAATAACCAGCGGCTGTTAAAGTGATTTTTACTCCCTGCGCTCCCCGTTAGCGCAAAACTTTTCAGGTTGCCGTCAGCCTGAATGTTCACCGGAATGGCTTCGCCTGCGGGTTTATTTAGCGGAGAAGGTAAGTGACTGCTCACATTTCTCAGATCGCCGTTCAGCTCGATGTGATAAGTGGTGTCAGCGTGATACGGAAGATCGATGCCGACTTTACCATTCCACGTCACGCTGCCGCTCAGGGCGTCATTCAGTTGCGGCGGTAAGACGCCCATACGCGTTGGCTGCCAGTTACCGTTCAGGTTGACGGCGACCTGATAGGCTTTTGCCCCTTCCGTCGTACTGAAATCCAGGTTAAGCGGCTGATTAAACCAGTTTGCCGTCAGCGGCCCGCTTTTTAGCGCGCCATTCACAAAGCTGAATTTACCGTTCAGATTTTTGAGCGTGCTGTTTAGCGGCTTAATAAACAGACTGTTATTACGCAACGAGACATCGCCCTCAGCGGTAACCTGTTCGCCATCCAGCGGAATATCAAGATGTAAGCGAGCATTCACATCGCCATCTAATTGGAGCTCCGCCAGCGTCGAGCCAAGCGAGTCTTTTAGCGGCGTCTCGTCAAAATAAGGCCCAACGGCTTTTCCCGGCCCGTTAATATCGGCATCAATGAGCAGTTTCTCTTTGGAATAATCCGGAATCGCCGCCGCGAGTTTGCTGGCCTTCACCCCGCCCAAATCGACGCTATCCGAACGCATCCACAGGCCGTCGTTCAGGAAATCCAGTTCAATGTTGAGATTTTTTAGCGCCGGCCAGTCGGGTTGAAAGGCAAACGTCGCATTGCGCAGCGGCACCAGCACTTCAAACTGACCTTCGTTATGCTTATAGGGAAAGAGGTGCGGGTTACCACCGTAAACCAACGTGGCGTTATCCGCCTCGCCGCCCTGAATCGCGCCGCTAAGGTAATCGACCAGCGCTTTGCCCATCAGGTTTTCCGGAAAATAGCGCCACGCCTGAGATCCATCGTCGGTACTGATGCCGGCCAGAATGCCCAGCCACGGTTCGTCGCCCGTCGGTTGCAGATAGCGGAACCCGCCGCGCGCATGTACCGCCTTTGCTTTGACGTCAATGTCGCGGCCATCAAGCTGAAAGCCGTTCTCATTCTTCAACCAGCTAAGCGTCGCGACGCCGTTTTCAATTTCCAGCGGCGCGCGAAAAACGGTTTCATAGGGCATTTTAGCCTGCTGCATCGCAACCTTCATCTGCCCGTCTTCTACGCTTCCCGCCAGCGTACCGGAAAAATGTTCCGCGCCGGGCAACAGCTTCCACTGTTTCCAGGCAAGATTTTCCCACGATGCCTGAAAACGCGTTTTTTCGGTCGCCTGTAGCGGAATATCCAGCGCCAGTGTGGCGATCTTTCCGCTCGGCTGCGTAGCCTGCCATATTTCGCCCAGCACAGGCGACAGTTTAGCCGCCAGCGGACGTAATGCTTCCAGCCCCGCCAGTTCAAGGTTACTGGCGCGAATGCGTAGCTCATCGCTACGTGTGTGATTCTCGCCGCCGACGTCCTGCTGCGGGAGCCAGGCCACTGTTAAGGCTCCGCTCGGCCAGGATTTACCATCAAGCGTAATCCGTGTGTCCGGAATATAAAACTGCCAGCCCGGCTGCTCACGGCTAATCTGCGCCGTCAGGTTATCGACAGACAGCGTGTGCGTCGTGTTATCGCCCAGCCAGCTTGCGCCGCCCTGTTTCAGCCAGACGTCTCCTCCGGCGATTTCGCCTTTACTGAGCGTCATCCAGCCTTCCAGACTGAAACGCGCCGTCTGGAGCGCCACATTATCCTGCATCCATTTGCCCAGCCACGGCTTGACGTCAATATCGTCGGCCTGTAACCAGACTCTGCCGTTATTCAGCAAACCGTCGTCATCGCGTAAATCCATCCGCACCTGCATCACGCCGTGCTGCCCGGTCAGGCTGGAGAGGCTGACCTCGCCTTCGGCGCGGTGTCGCTCTTTGCCGTTTAGCCAGGTAAGCTGTGGGATCGCCAGCTCCGCGCGTTGTCCGGAAAGCGTCAGAAAACTGATTTGGCTATCGCGCAGATCGAAATGATCGAACTGCCGCAGGAAAAGATCGCTTAAACGGCTGGTTTCGATGCCTTCGCCGTCGCTGCTTTGAAGAGGCGTGTTGGTGCGGAAATTGAGTTGCCAGAAGGTCAGGTCGCGAAACTGCCAGCGCATATGCAACAGGCTTTGCCAGACGTCCAGCGCCAGCGTAACGCGTTTTATCGACAGTTCACCGCCATCTTTCAGGGCGGCATGAATATTATGCGCTTCCAGCGTAGGGCCAAAATTTTGCCAGCTTGCGGAGAGTTGGCTGGCGGCCACCGGCACGCCGGTCACAGACTCAATCTTATTCAGGATAGCTGGACGCCAGGCGTCAAGATGAGGCAACGCCAGGCGCAGCCCGCTAACCAGCAGCGCTGCAATGACGATGAGCGCGGCTCCAGTGAGCAATAAAATCCCCGGCAATCGCCTCACGCGTCTCTCCTTGTCTGCCAAAAAATACGACTCACACCCTTGCTTTGCCGGACGGCGGCGTGAACGCCTTATCCGGCCTGCAAATGCTCGTACGGGTCGCGGTCTTTTACATCATTACGACGTCAAACTGCTCCTGGTTATAAAGCGGTTCGACCTGAACTTTAACCTGTTTGCCGACAAAGATTTCGACTTCCGCCAGCGCGTGTGATTCTTCGCCTTTCAGCGCTTCCGCCACCGCAGGAGAAGCATAAACCAGGAAGCGATCGGAGTCATAAGCGTGATGAACACGTACAATTTCACGCATGATCTCATAGCAGACGGTTTCCACCGTTTTTACCGTCCCGCGGCCATGACAGGTTGGACACTCGTTACAAAGCACATGTTCCACGCTTTCACGAGTCCGTTTACGGGTCATTTCCACCAGCCCCAGCGGCGAAAAACCGTTAATACTGGTTTTCACGCGATCCTTACTTAACGCCTGTTCCAGCGAATGCAGCACCCGGCGGCGATGATCTTCATTATTCATGTCGATAAAATCGATAATGATAATGCCGCCCAGATTACGCAGGCGTAGCTGGCGGGCAATGGCCTGAGTCGCTTCAATATTGGTATTAAAAATGGTGTCGTCGAGATTACGGTGTCCGACAAACGCGCCGGTATTGATATCTACCGTCGTCATCGCTTCGGTTTGGTCGATAATCAGATAACCGCCGGACTTGAGTTCAACCTTACGCTCCAGCGCGCGCTGGATTTCATTTTCCACGTCATAAAGATCGAAGATCGGCTGATGGCCACTGTAATGCTCCAGCTTACTGGTCATTTCCGGGATGTATTCTGCGGTAAACTCCAGCAGCGACTCATAGGTCAGACGTGAGTCGACGCGAATTCGGTCCAACTGCGCATCGGCGAAATCGCGCAGCACGCGCTGCGCCAGCGCCAGTTCGCCATACATCTGGTAGCGCGTTTGCGGACGCTTTTTGCGCTCCATGACTTTCGTCCAGACGCGCTTGAGATAGGCGGCGTCAGACGCGAGATCCTCTTCACACACGCCTTCCGCCGCAGTACGGATAATAAACCCGCCCTGTTCGTCGCAGTATTCCGCCACCACCTTTTTCAGGCGCTCGCGTTCACTTTCGCTTTCGATACGCTGGGAAACGCCAACGTGTGACGCCCCGGGCATAAAAACAAGGTAACGGGAGGGCAACGTGATGTCCGTGGTCAAACGCGCGCCTTTCGTGCCGAGCGGATCTTTCACTACCTGCACCATCAGATCCTGTCCCTGACGCACCAGTTCGGAGATATCGCGCACCGTAAACTGTTTTTGCTCGTCGCCCGCCACGCATTCGGTATGCGGCATAATGTCGGAAGCATGAAGAAATGCGGCTTTATCCAGCCCAATATCTACAAAAGCCGCCTGCATACCTGGAAGTACACGACTTACACGACCTTTGTAGATATTGCCTACGATTCCGCGTCGCGCTTCGCGCTCAATATGGATTTCCTGAAGAATACCGCCATCAATGTACGCCACGCGCGTTTCCGATGGCGTTACGTTTACCAACAATTCAGCCGTCATGTTTATCCCTTTTATCACGCAGTGCGTTAAAATGACTCAACAACTCATACGTTTCAACCAGCGGTAAGCCGACCACGGCGTGATAGCTGCCATTTATCTTCCTGACAAAACAGCCACCCCGCCCCTGAATACCGTATGCACCTGCTTTATCTAAAGGCTCGCCGCTGGCGACATAGCCAGTAATATCCTGCGCAGAAAGCGTGCGGAAAGTCACCTCCGTTACCACCAGACAATCCAGCGTCTGCTGCGAGTCCGCAAGCGCAACAGCAGTCATCACCTGATGCGTATTTCCGGAAAGCAAACGCAGCATTTCTGCGGCATGAGCGGCGTCGCGCGGCTTTTCCAGCACCTCGCCATTTAACACGACTATCGTATCCGCGCCCAACACCGGCAGATCACGGGGAACCAGCGCCACGCCAGCCTGCGCCTTTTCGCGCGCCAGCCGAACAACATACTGCTGCGCGCTTTCCTGAGCACGCCGTTGCTCTTCAATACCAGGCACGACCTGCTCGAATGAAAATCCAAGTTGAGTCAATAATTCCTGGCGACGCGGGGAACCGGAAGCAAGATACAGAGTTGTCATATCGACCTTTATTGCACAGCAAACTGCTGGCGTACTTTACGCATCAGCAAAAAGAGCCAGGGCCACAGCACGCCATTGACTACACTACTCCAGAACACTTCCGGTCTGAAAGAGACGTTGATCACTAAAAACTCGGCCCAGAAAACAATAATGTCCACGGCCAGTGAAAGCAACATTACCACCAGCGCCTGCTGCCAGAGCGCCAGGTTACGGAAGAGCTGGAATTTCAGAGCGACCAGGTAGGCGACAATACTCATCGACAGAGCGCGCACGCCAAGTGTGGAACCGCTGATGAGATCAAGTATGGCACCCATCACAAATCCCGTCCCCACATTTACGCGGTGCGGCAGGGCCAGAATCCAGTACAGTAAGATGAGCAAAACCCAGTTTGGCCGGAAAACAATGATGTCGTCCGGCCAGGGCATGATTTGCAGCAACAGCGCAATAAGAAACGAGAGCCAGATAACCCAGCGCCCCTGGCTACGATAGCTCGCCACCATTACCCTCCCGGCGCACGCGCAGGCGGCGTGGTCGCGCCCGAAGGCGATGGTTGCGTTGATACCGGCGCAGTCTGGCCCGCAGATGGCTGAGTAATCCCCGTCGCCGGATCCGGCACTGGTGCCGGCGGCCCCATCGCATCCGGAGAAGGCAACACCTGCGGCATCATCTGCATCAGGCGCTCATTGGCGACGCGGTGAACCTCTTCCGGCGTCATCGGATTGGCGCCGTTACGATCGGCTCCCCACAACAGCAGCAGATAGCGTAAACGCTGCAAACCCGCGGTTGGACGTGCCTGAATGACGGTATAGGCACGCTGAGTGTCCAGCTTGACGGAGGAGACCACCGCCACCGGATACCCTTCCGGGAAACGCCCACCAAGTCCGGACGTTACCAGCACATCGCCGACGCGAATATCGGTATTGGCGGGCAGATGTTCAAGCTGAAGATCGTCAGTACAGCCGTTACCGGCGGCAATCACGCGGATGTCATTGCGCAGTACCTGAATCGGCAGCGCATGAGTCGCATCGCAAATCAGCAACACGCGGCTGGTCAGTTTCGCCACGGCGACAACCTGCCCTACGACACCTTTGTCGCTAATGACCGGTTGACCTTCATATACGCCATTAACGCTGCCTTTATCGATAACGACCTGATCGCTGTAAGGATCGTTAACCGTTGAAATAACCTGCGTCACCATTTTCTGCTCGTCCTGACGCAGCGGCGACCCCAGCAGCTCGCGCAACCGCGCGTTCTCCTGTTTGTACTGCCCCAGCATCAGCAGATCGCTGTTTTTTAGCAGTAATTCCTGGCGCAGCGCCCGGTTTTCCAGCTCAAGCTGGTCGCGAGAAGCCAGCGTTTGTGACACGCTGTCGAGCAGTTCACGAGGGCCGTTTGAAATAAAATAGAAAGGACTGACGGCAGTGTCCATGTACGTTCGGATTTGACTGAACGTCCCCAGGCGGCTGTCGGCAATGATAACGCCGAGCGCCACCAGCACCGCCAGAATAAGGCGAATCTGTAGCGACGGGCCACGGCTAAAAATTGGCTTCATAGGCTATGCGTATTCTCGCGTCGGAGAGGCAGGACAATCCAGGGATAATCCTGCCCGTATCCAACTACTCTTCGCTGAACAGGTCGCCGCCGTGCATATCGATCATTTCCAGCGCCTTGCCGCCGCCGCGTGCCACACAGGTCAGCGGATCTTCAGCAACCACGACAGGAATGCCCGTCTCTTCCATTAACAGACGGTCAAGGTTACGCAGCAGCGCGCCGCCGCCGGTGAGCACCATACCGCGCTCGGAGATGTCTGACGCCAGCTCCGGCGGACACTGTTCCAGCGCTACCATTACCGCGCTGACGATACCGGTCAACGGTTCCTGCAACGCTTCCAGAATCTCGTTTGAGTTCAGGGTAAAGCCGCGTGGAACGCCTTCCGCCAGGTTACGGCCACGCACTTCGATCTCACGGACTTCGTCGCCCGGATAAGCGGAACCGATTTCGTGTTTAATACGTTCTGCGGTAGCTTCACCGATCAGAGAACCGTAGTTACGACGAACGTAATTAATGATGGCTTCGTCGAAGCGGTCACCACCAATACGGACAGAAGAAGAGTAAACCACGCCGTTCAGGGAGATCACGGCAACTTCAGTGGTACCACCACCGATATCCACAACCATTGAACCGGTTGCTTCAGAAACTGGCAGACCTGCGCCGATCGCGGCCGCCATCGGCTCTTCGATCAAAAAGACTTCACGGGCGCCTGCGCCCTGAGCGGATTCACGAATCGCGCGGCGTTCTACCTGAGTCGCGCCGACCGGCACGCATACCAGTACGCGCGGGCTTGGGCGCATAAAGCTGTTGCTATGCACTTGTTTAATAAAGTGCTGGAGCATTTTTTCGGTCACAAAGAAGTCAGCGATAACGCCGTCTTTCATCGGACGGATCGCAGCGATATTGCCCGGCGTACGGCCCAGCATCTGCTTCGCATCATGACCGACTGCAGCCACGCTTTTCGGCGAACCGGCACGATCCTGACGAATGGCCACAACGGAAGGCTCATTCAATACGATGCCTTGTCCTTTTACATAAATGAGGGTATTCGCGGTACCCAGGTCAATGGACAGGTCATTGGAAAACATGCCACGAAATTTTTTCAACATACTAAGGGATAATCCTGAAAGCTGGGGCGGAAAACAAAATCCGCTTACTTTACCAACCACACGCAGCAGCGACAAGGCGCAAAAATCATCTGCTACGGTGAAAATTAGTGCAGTTCGTTTCCTTTGTTACAAATCTCGGCCTGAGTCCCTCAGGGCTGAAAAAATCAGCAGCAATCCTCGCCTTCGTTTGCAACCTATCAAAGGTCATTCACCTGCATATTTGCTGCAACAATCTGGCGAGCAGACAAGCACACCCCCATGAGGCGCAGCGCGCGTTATTCTACGTGAAAACAAATTAAACGGCAGGTTAAACCGAGTATCTTTGCGAATATTTTTTCACGTTTGTGTCAAGTAGTTGGGAGGAGGCAAAAAAATCACCCTGCCCGCCAGCCACGCCGCGTTTTGTCAGCGTCTGCCACTCGCCGCGCGAACGGACGCCCGTCGCGTAAACCTGCGTAGGCGTACCCGCGCAGGCCTCTACCAGACTTTGAACCAGAAGCTGGTTTTCCGTTCGCTTCTCAATGTTTCTGACCAGACTCGGATGCAGCTTGAGTAATTCCACATTGAGCGCTTTAATCCAGCTCGTGCTAACCAGCGTCAAACCCGCCTGTGTCACCGCCACCCGAACGCCAAGCGCATTGACTAAGCGAAGGATGGGTTGTAACCGGCTGATGTGTTGACAAACATCTGCCTCCGCAAGTTCAATAATTATGCGATTTCGCTGTGATTTTTCACACTGCATTAACGTATCGCGCAACCAGCGCTGAAAACGCGGACGAATCAGCGACTCAACCGTCAACTGCATTGCCAGATTTTCATCCGGCCAGTAGCCCAGCAACGTAATCAGGCGGCTAATTTGTAATCTGTCATACTCTTCCGATAAACCAAATTGCAACACCATCGGCATATACTCCGCCGAGCTCACCTCTTCTTTACCGTCATAGATACGACACATCAATTCCCGATGATGCACACGACCTTCTCGCGTGACCGCTGGTTTTTGATAAAGTCGCGGTCCGCCCCGGTTCAGCATCTGCTCAATCAATGTGCGCCAGCGTACATTGCCGCGCCCTTTTTCCGGCAGAGTGTCGTCGTAGATAGCCCAGCTATTTCCCCCCTGCAGGGCGGCATTCCGCGCCGCGGCTTCAGCATGTTCCATCACCTGCTCGGTGGACTGTCCGCTGCGCCAGGCGCAAATGCCGATATGTACCATATCGTCACGATCGAGCATTTTGTTAGCCGGTAGCGCATCGACAGCTTTTAAAAGTTGTCCGGCAATACTTTCCGCTTCTTTCAGCGTTCGATGCGGTAGCAGCACGGCAAAGTCGCTGCGGTGATAACGCGCCAGCAGCGAGCCTGGGTAACGCATAATAAATGTCGATAGCAGATTGATAAGCATAAACATCTGCTCTTCCGCCTGATTGCCTCCCAGGCTGTCGCGCAGAAGATTGAAGTCTGGCAAGCGGATCATCATCACCACGCCATGCACTCCCACTTTTTCCTGATCTTCCAGCAGCGTCGCCAGTTGGTTATCAAAGAACAGACGGTTACCGAGTCCGGTTTTGGTGTCCTGCGCGGCGTAGGAGCGAATGAGGGTGTCCAGGCGGCTACGCTGTTCGTGAGCAAACTGAATTTCGGAAAGCAATACATCAAGCGCGCTACTGGTGCGCGCTGGCCATTCGTAAACAGAACCGCGGACATTCGCCCCGCGTTCGCCGTTCAGAATGCGCGTTGAGCGAATTTCCAGAAGCTCTTGCCCGGAAAGCTGCCGCTGCAGCCAGCGCACCGATAAAAACAAAATCAGAACGATAAAACCGATCGCCAGCGTCAGCGGCGCCGTGGTGATCAGTGAGTGAAAATAGTTACCCATCGGGTCCTGATAAACCAGACGTAGCGACATTCCTGGATGTTTTATCAGCGGTACGACCAGCTCGCGATACATGTCGCTGGTGCCGGCTGGCCGATAACCTCTGGCACGAGAATGGCTGTAGACGCTGCGCTCCCCCTGCAACAGATCGACACGCACAATATCGGAAGCGATCATGAGTTCGTCGATTTGCGGCGTCAGCGAGACAATATCATGGGTCACCAGGTGCGTATCAATGGCTGTCGCCGTCGCCTGCACACGGCTGACATACTTATACTGTACGGCGTTATAAAAGCTTAGCGAGCAACCTATCAGAGTCACGAAGATCGTTAACCCCGTGAGCAGCGTGATAAAAGCTGAGAATTTCGTCGTTAATCGCATCCTTGAGTTAACTCCGACGGTTATAAACAGTATGAAAAAGCGAATCTGAAGGCGGAATTCGCCACGGCGCGCAATGAAGCAGGCATACTACCAAAATGGATCTATCTGGCAATTTATTGCGTTGCATCGGCATCACGTTTTAATTAGCGAGTATAGTCTTCGTAGCTATTTTTCCAATCTACCATGTAAAGTGAGGACAGGTTATGCAGGCGTTGATCTTAGAACAGCAGGACGGTAAAACCCTCGCATCCGTGCAACATCTCGAAGAGAGTCAACTGCCGGCAGGTGATGTGACGGTGGATGTCCACTGGTCCAGCCTGAATTATAAAGATGCTCTGGCTATCACCGGAACAGGGAAAATTATCCGTCATTTTCCGATGATTCCTGGTATTGATTTCGCCGGCACCGTTCACGCAAGCGAAGATCCTCGCTTTCATGCAGGCCAGGAAGTACTACTGACTGGCTGGGGCGTGGGCGAAAACCACTGGGGCGGCCTGGCCGAACGCGCACGCGTTAAAAGCGACTGGCTGGTCGCGCTGCCTGCGGGACTGAGCAGCCGTAACGCCATGATCATCGGCACCGCCGGTTTTACCGCCATGCTGTGCGTCATGGCGCTTGAAGATGCAGGTATTCGCCCGCAAGACGGTGAGATTGTCGTCACCGGCGCCAGCGGAGGCGTGGGCAGCACTGCCGTTGCATTACTGCATAAGCTGGGCTATCAGGTTGCAGCAGTATCAGGACGTGAAAGCACCCACGGCTATCTTAAGAGCCTGGGAGCTAACCGTATTCTCAGCCGCGATGAGTTTGCTGAATCTCGCCCGTTGGAAAAACAGCTGTGGGCCGGTGCAATTGATACCGTTGGCGATAAAGTGCTGGCGAAAGTGCTGGCACAGATGAACTATGGTGGTTGCGTGGCCGCCTGCGGCCTGGCGGGCGGCTTCGCGCTGCCGACCACCGTTATGCCATTCATTCTGCGTAATGTGCGTTTGCAAGGGGTGGACTCGGTGATGACCCCACCGGCACGTCGCGCAGAAGCCTGGGCGCGTTTGGTTAAGGATCTGCCGGAATCGTTCTATGCTCAGGCCGCCACAGAGATTACGCTGGCGGATGCGCCGAAGTTCGCCGATGCCATCATCAATAATCAGGTTCAGGGCCGTACGCTGGTGAAGATAAAATAACGTCACGTATAAAAAAATTTACACTTAATTAACTATTTATTTTTACACATTGACACACTCCCTGTCATATTCACTACACGCCATGTTGTGGTGGGTAGACCGGGAGTCTGTGATGAAAAAGATACGTCCATTAACAGAAGCCGATGTGACTGCGGAATCGGCTTTTTTTATGCAGCGCCGACAGGTGCTAAAAGCATTAGGCATCAGCGCGGCCGCCTTATCCTTACCCTCAACGGCGCAGGCCGATCTCTTCAGTTGGTTTAAAGGCAACGATCGTCCGAAAGCGCCTGCCGGTAAACCGCTTGAGTTTAGTCAGCCTGCCGCCTGGCGAAGCGATTTAGCGTTAACGCCGGAAGATAAGGTGACGGGCTACAACAATTTCTATGAGTTTGGCCTCGATAAAGCCGACCCGGCGGCCAATGCCGGGAGTCTGAAAACCGAACCGTGGACGTTGAAAATCAGCGGGGAAGTCGCGAAGCCATTTACGCTGGATTACGACGATTTAACACATCGTTTTCCATTAGAAGAGCGTATCTATCGAATGCGCTGCGTCGAAGCGTGGTCCATGGTCGTGCCGTGGATTGGTTTCCCTTTATATAAGCTACTCGCGCAGGCACAGCCCACCAGCCACGCTAAATATGTGGCATTCGAAACGCTATACGCGCCGGATGATATGCCAGGACAGAAAGATCGCTTTATTGGCGGCGGACTGAAATACCCTTATGTCGAAGGGCTACGTCTGGACGAAGCCATGCATCCGCTGACTCTGATGACCGTTGGCGTCTATGGTAAGGCGTTACCCCCGCAAAACGGCGCGCCTATTCGACTCATCGTTCCATGGAAGTATGGTTTTAAAGGTATTAAATCTATTGTCAGCATTAAACTCACCCGCGAACGTCCGCCAACCACCTGGAATTTGTCGGCTCCCAACGAATATGGTTTTTACGCCAATGTGAACCCGCATGTGGATCATCCACGCTGGTCTCAGGCTACCGAACGCTTTATTGGTTCAGGCGGTATCCTTGATGTGCAAAGGCAGCCGACGCTGCTGTTTAACGGCTATGCCAATGAAGTCGCTTCGCTGTATCACGGTCTCAATTTGCGGGAGAATTTTTAAGTGCGTCTGACAGCAAAACAGATAACCTGGCTAAAAGTTTGTCTGCATCTTGCCGGTTTTTTGCCGCTTCTGTGGCTCTTTTGGGCGATAAATCACGGTGGACTCAGCGCAGACCCGGTAAAGGATATCCAACACTTTACCGGCAGAACCGCGCTTAAATTTTTGCTCGCCACCTTGCTGGTTTCACCGCTGGCGCGCTACGCTAAACAGCCATTATTGATACGCACACGCCGCCTGTTGGGGTTATGGTGTTTCGTTTGGGCTACGCTGCATTTAACCAGCTATGCCTTACTGGAACTGGGGATACATAACCTGGCGTTGTTAGGAAGCGAGTTGATTTCACGCCCTTATTTGACGCTTGGGATCATTAGCTGGCTGGTGTTATTGGCGCTGACGTTGACCTCAACGCAATTTGCGCAGCGTAAATTGGGCAAACGCTGGCAAACACTGCATAACGTCGTCTATCTTGTCGCGATCCTGGCTCCCATACATTACCTGTGGTCGGTAAAGATTTTATCACCGCAACCGGTCATCTACGCGGCATTAGCGTTAGCCCTTTTAGCGTTGCGTTACCGGAAGTTTCGCCAGTGGTGGCGCTAGTTTGGTGAACTGTGCGGTCGATTGCAAAACGCAAAACAGGTAATGTCCTTTTTATGTTTCGGGTTGATTATCTTCCCTGATAAGACCAGTATTTAGCTGCCAATTGCGACGAAATAGTTATAATGTGCGACTTTACATTGCCCAACGGCGATTTTCGTTCGCAGAAAGGGTGACAATCGTGCAATGAAGGTATATTTTGTTTTTTGCCCGAAAATGGCAGAAGATAGCCACACAATGACTGGCAAATCATGAATTTCACCTTCGGGTGCTACGGCATAACAGGCAAATCAAAGATGCGCGGTATTTTACCCGCGGCAGTCATTCACATGCTTTACAGACGGCGCTAAAACGCCTGTCACAATCACACTAAACAAAGAGTACGGAACCCACTCATGGATATTCGTAAGATTAAAAAACTGATCGAGCTGGTTGAAGAATCAGGTATCTCCGAACTGGAAATTTCTGAAGGCGAAGAATCTGTTCGCATCAGCCGCACAACGGCAAACGCCGGTTTTCCGGTGATGCAGCAGGCTTATGCGGCGCCGATGATGCAGCAACCCGCTCTGTCTAACGCTGTCGCGCCAACGGCTACTCCAGCAATGGAAGCGCCTGCCGCAGCGGAAATCAGTGGTCACATCGTACGCTCCCCAATGGTTGGTACTTTCTACCGCACCCCAAGCCCGGACGCGAAAGCGTTCATCGAAGTGGGCCAGAAAGTGAACGTGGGCGATACCCTGTGCATCGTTGAAGCCATGAAAATGATGAACCAGATCGAAGCAGACAAAGCAGGTACTGTGAAAGCGATTCTGGTCGAAAGTGGTCAACCGGTAGAATTTGACGAGCCACTGGTCGTCATCGAGTAACGAGGCGAACATGTTGGATAAAATTGTCATCGCCAACCGCGGCGAGATCGCACTACGTATTCTTCGAGCCTGTAAAGAACTCGGCATCAAGACCGTCGCTGTGCACTCAAGCGCGGATCGCGATTTAAAACACGTATTGCTGGCGGATGAGACGGTCTGTATTGGCCCGGCACCGTCCGTAAAAAGTTATCTGAACATCCCGGCTATCATTAGCGCCGCTGAAATCACCGGCGCGGTGGCAATCCACCCGGGTTACGGCTTCCTTTCTGAGAACGCCAATTTTGCCGAGCAGGTTGAACGCTCCGGCTTTATCTTTATCGGCCCGAAAGCGGACACCATCCGCCTGATGGGCGATAAAGTGTCCGCGATTACCGCGATGAAAAAAGCGGGCGTGCCGACCGTACCAGGATCTGACGGCCCGCTGGGCGACGATATGAATGCGAACCGCGCTCATGCCAAACGTATTGGCTATCCGGTGATCATCAAAGCGTCCGGCGGCGGCGGCGGCCGCGGTATGCGAGTAGTTCGTAGCGATGCTGAACTGGCGCAGTCCATCTCCATGACCAAAGCGGAAGCGAAAGCGGCTTTCAGCAACGACATGGTATACATGGAAAAATACCTGGAAAATCCACGCCACATCGAAATTCAGGTGCTGGCGGACGGCCAGGGTAACGCTATTTATCTGGCGGAACGCGACTGTTCCATGCAGCGTCGCCACCAGAAAGTGGTTGAAGAAGCCCCGGCGCCAGGCATTACGCCGGAACTGCGTCGCTATATCGGCGAACGCTGCGCGAAAGCGTGCGTAGACATCGGCTATCGCGGCGCAGGGACGTTCGAATTCCTGTTCGAAAACGGCGAGTTCTATTTCATCGAAATGAACACCCGTATTCAGGTTGAACACCCGGTGACTGAAATGATTACCGGCGTCGATTTGATCAAAGAGCAGTTGCGCATCGCGGCGGGTCAGCCGCTGTCGATCACACAGGACGAAGTTGTCGTTCGAGGCCATGCGGTAGAATGCCGTATCAATGCCGAAGATCCGAACACCTTCCTGCCAAGCCCTGGCAAAATCACGCGCTTCCATGCGCCTGGCGGCTTTGGCGTTCGCTGGGAATCTCATATCTACGCGGGCTACACGGTGCCGCCGTACTATGATTCCATGATCGGCAAACTCATCTGCTACGGTGAAAACCGCGACGTGGCGATTGCCCGTATGAAAAATGCCCTGCAGGAACTGATTATCGATGGTATCAAAACCAATATCGATCTGCAGACCCGCATCATGAATGACGAACACTTCCAGCACGGTGGAACTAACATCCACTATCTGGAGAAAAAACTCGGTCTTCAGGAAAAGTAATCGCACGTTAATCTCAAAAGGCCGGTGAATCCGGCCTTTTTTATTTCTGGGGATAGCGATGCCCCATCATGTACAATTCCCGCTTTCTTCACCCATAAGGGACAAAAAATGGACGCTCGTTTTGTTCAGGCCCATAAAGAGGCGCGCTGGGCGCTGTGGCTGACCCTTTGCTATCTGGCGGCATGGTTAGTGGCTGCTTACTTACCTGGAGACTCGCCGGGAATTACCGGTCTGCCGCACTGGTTCGAGATGGCCTGCTTATTGACGCCGCTGGTCTTTATTTTGCTGTGCTGGGCGATGGTGAAATTCATTTATCGCGATATTTCGCTGGAGGATGACGATGCAGCTTGAGGTCATTCTACCGCTGGTAGCCTATCTGGTCGTGGTCTTCGGGGTCTCGATTTACGCTATGCGCAAGCGTACCGCCGGCACCTTTTTAAACGAATATTTTCTTGGCAGCCGTTCGATGGGCGGGATCGTGCTCGCGATGACGCTTACCGCCACCTATATTAGCGCCAGTTCATTTATCGGCGGTCCCGGCGCGGCTTATAAATACGGTCTGGGCTGGGTCTTGCTGGCGATGATCCAGCTTCCCGCCGTCTGGCTTTCACTGGGTATTCTGGGTAAAAAATTCGCTATCCTGGCGCGTCGCTATAATGCCGTCACGCTTAACGATATGCTATTCGCTCGTTACCAAAGCCGCCTGCTGGTGTGGTTGGCAAGCCTGAGTTTATTGGTCGCGTTTATTGGCGCAATGACCGTACAATTTATCGGCGGCGCGCGACTGCTGGAAACCGCGGCAGGGATTCCCTACGAAACCGGCCTGCTAATATTTGGCGTCAGTATCGCACTCTATACGGCGTTTGGCGGCTTTCGCGCCAGCGTACTTAACGATACGCTACAGGGCCTGGTGATGCTGGTCGGCACGATAGTGCTGCTGGTGGGCGTGATCCATGCGGCGGGCGGTCTAAGTCAGGCCGTTGACACGCTGCACGCTCTCGACCCCAAACTGGTAACGCCGCAGGGCGCCGATGACATACTTTCTCCCGCCTTTATGACCTCTTTTTGGGTACTGGTCTGTTTTGGTGTGATTGGCCTGCCGCATACGGCGGTGCGCTGCATCTCCTATAAAGACAGTAAAGCGGTACACCGGGGCATTATTATCGGTACGATTGTCGTGGCGATTTTAATGTTCGGGATGCACCTTGCCGGCGCGCTGGGTCGCGCGGTGCTTCCAGATCTGACGGTGCCGGATCTGGTGATCCCAACGCTAATGGTGAAAGTTTTGCCGCCGTTTGCCGCCGGGATCTTCCTCGCTGCGCCAATGGCGGCGATCATGTCAACAATTAACGCCCAACTGCTGCAAAGTTCCGCGACGATCATTAAAGATCTCTATCTCAATCTACGCCCCGATCAGATGCAAAATGAGATCCGGCTGAAGCGTATGTCGGCAGCGATTACTTTACTGCTAGGCGCGCTGTTGCTGCTGGCCGCATGGAAACCGCCAGAGATGATCATTTGGCTCAACCTGCTGGCGTTTGGCGGCCTGGAAGCGGTGTTCTTATGGCCGCTGGTACTGGGCCTTTACTGGGAGCGGGCAAACGCGGCAGGCGCGCTAAGCGCCATGATCGTGGGCGGCGTGCTATATGCCCTACTTGCCACATTTAATATTCAGTACCTGGGCTTTCATCCGATTGTGCCCGCGTTACTGTTAAGTTTATTGGCTTTTCTGATCGGAAACCGATTCGGCTCTTCCGCTTCGCAAGCCACCGTATTGTCTACTGATAAATAAAGAGTTTTGCCATGCCATGGATCCAATTGAAACTGAATACCACCGGCGCGAATGCTGAAGAGCTGAGTGATGCGCTGATGGAAGCGGGCGCCGTTTCCATTACCTTTCAGGATACGCACGATACGCCGGTTTTTGAGCCGTTGCCGGGCGAAACCCGTCTGTGGGGCGATACCGATGTGATCGGTCTGTTCGACGCCGAAACCGACATGAAAGACGTTGTCGCGATTCTGGAGCAACATCCGCTGCTGGGTGCCGGATTTGCCCATAAAATCGAACAACTGGAAGATAAAGACTGGGAACGCGAATGGATGGATAATTTCCATCCGATGCGTTTTGGCGAGCGTCTGTGGATTTGTCCCAGCTGGCGTGACATTCCGGACGAGAATGCCGTCAACGTGATGCTCGACCCGGGACTGGCGTTCGGTACGGGTACGCACCCCACCACCTCTTTATGTCTGCAATGGCTGGACGGGCTCGATCTCAACGGCAAAACCGTGATCGACTTTGGCTGCGGTTCAGGCATTCTGGCGATTGCCGCGCTGAAGCTGGGAGCAGCAAAGGCGATTGGTATTGATATCGATCCACAAGCTATTCAGGCCAGTCGCGATAATGCTGAACGCAACGGCGTGTCTGACCGGCTGGAGCTGTACCTGCCGAAAGACCAGCCAGAAGCCATGAAAGCCGACGTGGTCGTCGCTAACATCCTGGCAGGCCCATTACGCGAACTGGCCCCGTTAATCAGCGTACTGCCCGTTGAGGGCGGTCTGCTGGGGCTTTCAGGTATTCTCGCCAGCCAGGCGGAAAGCGTCTGCGATGCTTACGCCGAGCTTTTCACTCTCGACCCGGTCGTCGAAAAAGAAGAGTGGTGCCGCATTACTGGCCGTAAAAAATAATTCTTGTCAGCGTGGTCGCCCGGCCACGCTTTTCTCCACACAACTGCCTTAACGCCTTTCAGGCACCGAGACATCATTAAATTCATCAAATGAATGCCTGAAATGACTTCTTTGTCACTATCCGTCTGGATAAACAGCTGCTACCAGCGGACAAAAGGTACTGGCGTTTTAACGGGTCACAGCCATCGCCCTCGTGCTTAGTAATGCTGTCCGGGTTGTTCTGCAGCATCCGCTAACGCGCTCTTCAGCACAGCTGGGAAAATTTATGCGTGCCATTCATGAACACAAAAGCGCGTCTGTGCGCCCCCTTCCGACTGGCAATGGAGAAAAATCACGCGCAGCGGGAAGTGATCTTGTCCTGAAACGAGACGGCGATCCCATTCATTTGGGGTAATTAGCTTATAAAAAAAGCAGATTATTCCGTTTATCTTGTTTCTGGACGAAGAAATAGAGAGAAGTTACGGGAATTTGTAAGCGCGTACAAAACCGCCGACAATAAATAACTCTATGATTTTACTGAATTATAAATTTATTTTGCTGTTTTTAAGCACGATTCATTGATCTACAACAGTGGATTGTTCAAAGTTTGGCCTTTCATCTCGTGCAAAAAATGCGTAATATACGCCGCCTTGCAGTCACAGTATGGTCATTTCTTAACTCATGCGCATCGGACAATATCAGCTCAGAAATCGCCTGATCGCAGCGCCCATGGCTGGCATTACTGACAGACCTTTCCGGACGCTGTGCTATGAGATGGGAGCAGGATTGACAGTATCCGAGATGATGTCTTCTAACCCGCAAGTGTGGGAAAGCGATAAATCTCGTTTACGGATGGTGCACGTTGATGAGCCAGGAATTCGCACGGTGCAAATTGCCGGTAGCGACCCTGTTGAGATGGCCGATGCCGCACGTATTAACGTGGAAAGCGGCGCCCAGATTATTGATATCAATATGGGGTGCCCGGCGAAGAAAGTGAATCGTAAGCTGGCAGGTTCAGCCCTCTTGCAGTACCCGGATTTAGTGAAGTCTATACTCATCGGGGTCGTAAACGCGGTGGACGTTCCTGTGACTCTCAAGATTCGCACCGGCTGGGCGCCGGAACACCGTAACTGCGTAGAGATTGCCCAACTGGCTGAAGATTGTGGTATTCAGGCTCTGACCATCCATGGCCGCACCCGCGCCTGTTTGTTCAACGGAGAAGCTGAATACGACAGTATTCGGGCAGTTAAGCAGAAAGTTTCCATTCCGATTATCGCGAATGGCGACATTACTAACCCGCATAAAGCCAGAGCTGTTCTCGACTATACAGGGGCGGATGCCCTGATGATAGGCCGCGCAGCTCAGGGAAGACCCTGGATCTTTCGGGAAATCCAGCATTATCTGGACACTGGGGAGCTGCTTCCGCCGCTGCCGCTGGCAGAGGTAAAGCGCTTGCTTTGCACGCATGTTCGGGAACTGCATGACTTTTACGGTCAGGCAAAAGGGTACCGAATCGCGCGTAAACACGTCTCCTGGTATCTCCAGGAGCACGCTCCAGACGACCAGTTTCGGCGCACATTCAACGCTATTGAGGACGCCAGCGAACAGCTGGAGGCGTTGGAGGCATACTTCGAAAATTTTGCGTAAACAGAAATAAAGAGCTGACAGAACTATGTTCGAACAACGCGTAAATTCTGACGTACTGACCGTTTCTACCGTTAACTCTCAGGATCAGGTAACCCAAAAACCCCTGCGTGACTCGGTTAAACAGGCACTGAAGAACTATTTTGCTCAACTGAATGGTCAGGACGTTAATGACCTGTATGAGCTGGTACTGGCTGAAGTAGAACAGCCCCTGTTGGACATGGTGATGCAATACACCCGTGGTAACCAGACCCGTGCTGCTCTGATGATGGGCATCAACCGTGGTACGCTGCGTAAAAAATTAAAAAAATACGGCATGAACTAATTTCGGTTAGCTAACTGCTTGTTTAAAAAGGCGCTACTCGGCATGGGGAAGCGCCTTTTTTATACGCATCACATGGAATTTGGTCATGAAAGCGGAATGTGAACCTCAGTACTTTGGCGATGAATCGAAGAAGATTATTCACGGTGACGCGCTAACAGAACTTAAAAAACTGCCTTCTGAAAGCATTGACTTAATTTTTGCCGATCCACCTTACAATATCGGAAAAGATTTCGACGGTATGGTCGAATCCTGGGACGAAGCGTCTTTTCTGGCCTGGCTGTATGAATGCATTGATGAGTGCCACCGCGTACTGAAGAAACACGGCACCATGTACATCATGAATAGCACAGAAAATATGCCGTATATCGATCTCAAATGCCGAACGCTTTTTACCATCAAAAGCCGTATCGTCTGGTCCTATGATAGTTCCGGGGTGCAGGCGAAAAAATACTTTGGTTCTATGTATGAACCGATCCTGATGATGGTAAAGAACCCGAAAAGCTATACCTTTAACCGTGACGCGATTCTGGTCGAGACCACCACGGGCGCTAAGCGCGCGCTAATCGATTATCGAAAAAACCCGCCCCAACCATACAATCAGAAAAAAGTGCCGGGCAACGTCTGGTCATTTCCTCGCGTACGTTATCTGATGGATGAATATGAAAACCATCCTACGCAAAAGCCCAGCGCGCTGTTAAAACGGATCATACTGGCCTCTTCTAACCCGAGCGATACTGTATTGGACCCTTTCGCGGGCAGTTTCACCACAGGCGCTGTCGCAGCGGCGTCAGGTCGTAAGTTTATCGGTATTGAACTCAATAATGAGTACGTAAAAATGGGGCTCAGAAGATTGAGCGTCACTTCGCATTATTCAGAAAATGAACTTGCAAAAGTCAAAAAGAGAAAAACACAAAACCTGTCCAAAAAGCAGCGAAATGTCGGGATAAACGCGCTATCTTCAGAGAAGTAAAAGCATTGTAAGTCCGCTTTTCAGCGTCAAAATTTCATGTATATTCCCAGCACGCATGGGCATGAATACACAGGATTTGACGATGATACGTAAGTATTGGTGGCTGGTTGTTTTTGCCGTCTCCGTTTTTCTTTTTGATGCGCTTTTGATGCAATGGATCGAATTGATGGCAACTGAACAGGATAAGTGCCGAAACATGGATTCGGTTAACCCTCTCAAATTGATCAATTGTACCGATCTGGAGTAGCGAACCGGGCTATTTAACCTATGATTATTTATCACCCGGATTTCTTTTATCCCTTATAAAAACAGGGAATTAAAACACGTTGAGGATAAAAGAAGGGGTGATACTGTCTCGTCCTGTTCTTTTCCTGCATAACCAATGAGCTAGTGATACATGCCGGTTAGTGAGTACAACCACATCCTTGTGGCGGTTTCATTTGCTGTCGCTATTTTTGCGTCCTATACCGCATTAAATATGGCCGGACGCGTAGCCGGAAGCGCCCGATCAAACGCCAGAATATGGCTAATAGGCGGCGGCTTCGCGCTGGGCGTCGGTATTTGGGCGATGCATTTTGTCGGGATGCTGGCGATGGATCACGCGATGAACATGCGCTTCGATCCGTTCCTCACCGGCCTCTCCATGCTGATCGCGATCGGCTCCTCCCTGTTTGCGCTATGGCTGGTCAGCGCTGAAAAACTGCGCCTGCGCCGTTTACTGCCGGGCGCGCTGGTGATGGGACTGGGCATCAGCGCAATGCATTATACCGGGATGGCGGCGCTGCAATTTGCTTCCATTATCGTCTGGAATAGCGCGTGGGTTGCCCTCTCTATCATTATCGCGCTACTGGCGTCCTGCGGCGCGCTGTGGCTCACGTTCCGCCTGCGTCATGAGGGAACAGATGTCGCCCTGAGGCGAGCAGGCGCTGCGGTATTAATGGGGATAGCTATCGCCGGCATGCATTACGCCGGCATGAAGGCCGCACACTTTCCCCAAAACTGGCCGATGGAGCATCGTGGCGTCGATAGCAACTGGCTGGCTGTTCTTGTCAGCGTGGTCGCGCTGACTATCCTGGGCATTACTCTGCTGGTTTCTTTATTTGACGCCCGGCTTCAGGCCCGCACCGCACTACTTGCCTCTTCGCTGGCGCAGGCGAACCAGGAACTAGCGCAGTTGGCGCTGCATGATACGCTCACCCGTTTACCAAACCGGGTACTCCTTGAAGATCGTCTGGAACAGGCCATCAGCAAAGCGAATCGGGAAAGCACGTCTTTCGCGCTACTGTTTATGGATCTGGATGGCTTTAAAGCCGTTAATGACGCTTATGGTCATGATATCGGCGATAAGCTACTGGTAGCGGTCACGCATCGTCTGAACCAACCGCTGAGCGGGCAGTTTACCCTGGCGCGGATTGGCGGCGACGAATTTGTGCTGCTTGCAGAAGTCAGCGCGCCTGACGAAGCGGCTTCCCTTGCCAGCGCGCTGGTACATTCGATAGATGCGCCCTTTACGATAGATCCGTACGAACTGGTCGTCACCCTTAGCGTGGGAATAGCGCTCTATCCGCTGGACGGAAAAAACGAACGGGAACTGATGTTCAACGCCGATGCCGCAATGTACCACACGAAGCATACAGGGCGTAACGGATACCATTTCTTTCAGCCATCAATGAATATGCTGGCGCAAACCCAGCTTCAGCTAATGAATGACCTGTGGCTGGCGCTGGAAAGACAAGAGCTCAGGCTGGTGTATCAGCCTAAATTTCAGGCTCCTGCCGGCCCCATTGTAGGATTTGAGGCCCTGTTGCGCTGGTATCATCCAAAACAAGGCGTACTGAATCCTGACCAGTTTTTACCGCTGGCGGAAAAAACGGGTCTTATCGTCACTATCGGTAGCTGGGTGATAGACGAGGCGTGTCGACAGCTACGCGAGTGGCACTTACAGGGATACGCCTTATGGTCAGTGGCGGTAAATCTTTCCGCCTTACAATTTGAGCAGCCCGGCCTTGTGGACACCATTACGCGGAGCCTGGCCCGACACAGTATCCGTCCCGATTTATTGATTCTGGAAATCACCGAAACCACGGCGATGAACAAGCCAGAGCAAAGCGTCGCTATACTCACCAGATTAACGGAAATGGGGGTTAAGGCCTCTATTGACGACTTTGGCACCGGTTATTCCAGCCTTCTCTATCTGAAACGTCTTCCGGCGTGCGAACTAAAAATTGATCGCGCTTTCGTACATGAACTCAGCGAGGCAAGCGACGGCGCGACCATTGTTGCGGCTATTGTCGCGCTGGCGAAAGCGTTAAATCTGCAAATTGTGGCAGAAGGGGTAGAAAATGAAACGCAGCAACAATTTTTGACCCAGTTAGGATGCCATACACTTCAGGGGTTCCTGCTTGGCAAGCCGCGTACGGCAGAGGAAATTGCTCGCGATATTCGGGACCCTGCCAATATATTCACAAGGTCAATATATAATATCAACTCAAAATAATCTCAGGCTTCTTCCGCCTGTTGTTCATTTGGCATTAATTGCCTCACACTGCCATCCGGGCTTAGCATTTTTAATACATTATCGACTAATGCAGGCGCCTGCTTATAAAGATCATAACTTGTGGGATTCATTAACCAGTTCTTTACTATTCCGCTAAAACTACCATGCAGAATAATTAATATGACATCCAGATCAAGACTGCCTGAGATCAGCTTTTTATCCATACATCGCTGTAATACTTCAAGCAGCGACTGATGATGGAAACCAATCTTCTCCCGAATGGCCTGTTCCGATATCATACCATTATGGAATTCACATTTATGATATAAAATCTGCATTAATGCCTGCTGACGAGGCACTGCCGCAATATATTGTAAGGCTGCAATAAATTTCTCTCGTAGATCCTGTAAAGGATTATCATTCCAGCATCCCGTAAGCCTATCCTGAATAAGTTCGCGTAAAGGTGGTTGCTGTAACCAAACCTCATTAAACAACTGCGTTTTATTCTCAAAGTGCCAGTAGATGGCGCCCCGCGTGACATCAGCGGCATCAGCGATATCATTCAGCGTCGTGTTGGCAACGCCGCGCAAAGCGAACTGCGCAATAGCGGTTTCAATCAAATGTTGCCGCGTTTTAAGCGCATCCGCCTTCGTTTTCTTCGCCATAATTAAGATATCCTGGACCATAAAAACGATAAATACGCTGATAAAATACTCAGCACAAAAAACAACTTTATCATGTCCTTTTTAGTCAGACGAGAGACAGCTATTTTTATTTCGCACAATATCGCCAAATCAATAATAAAAACAAATAAATTAATAAAACATATTCATATAAAATATATATTTCTATTTATGTTATTCAACATCATGATTTTACTAATCGGGACATTATGAAACGACAGGGAATAGTTCTTTTTTTTGCTTTTATGTGCCGTGAACCCCATCCCAAAATAAGTATTGCTTACATCACAAGCTAATAATTTGTAGGATACCCCACTGCTATTCTATTTTTCGCGCGTTAACGCCTTACCGTTATCCGGTGAATAACGAGCTTTCGGTTTTTTAAGGAACAGTAATGACGAAACATGCCAGGTTTTCACTCCTGCCCTCATTCATCATATTCTCTGCTGCGCTGCTGGCCGGTTGTAATGACCAGGGAGATACCCAGGCTCATGCCGGCGAGCCGCAAGTCACCGTCCATGTGGTCGAAACAGCGCCGCTAGCCGTAACGACCGAACTTCCCGGACGTACGTCCGCATTTCGCATTGCGGAAGTTCGCCCCCAGGTGAGCGGGATCGTGCTTAAAAGAAACTTCACCGAAGGTAGCGATGTAGAGGCCGGGCAGTCGCTTTATCAGATCGATCCTGCCACTTATCAGGCCGATTATGACAGCGCTAAAGGCGAACTTGCTAAAAGCGAAGCGGCTGCGGCTATCGCGCACCTGACGGTCAAACGCTATGTTCCACTGGTCGGCACAAAATATATCAGCCAACAGGAATATGATCAGGCGATTGCCGACGCCCGCCAGGCCGATGCCGCCGTTGTGGCGGCAAAAGCCGCTGTTGAAAGCGCGCGTATTAACCTTGCGTATACCAAAGTCACCTCGCCCATCAGCGGGCGTATAGGAAAATCTAATGTGACTGAAGGCGCGCTGGTGACTAATGGTCAGTCAACTGAACTGGCTACCGTGCAGCAACTTGACCCGATTTATGTCGACGTGACGCAATCAAGCAACGACTTTATGCGACTCAAGCAATCCGTCGAACAAGGTAACCTGCATAAAGACAGCGCCAGTAGCACGGTGCAACTGGTAATGGAAAATGGTCAGGTCTACCCGATTAAAGGCACGCTGCAATTTTCCGACGTTACCGTAGATGAAAGCACCGGCTCTATCACGCTCAGGGCGGTGTTCCCTAACCCGCAACACAGTCTGCTTCCCGGTATGTTTGTTCGCGCCCGCATTGATGAAGGCGTCCAGCCCAATGCCATCCTTGTCCCCCAGCAGGGCGTAACCCGCACGCCGCGCGGCGACGCAATGGTGATGGTGGTTAACGATAAAAGCCAGGTTGAAGCCCGCAATGTCGTGGCGGCTCAGGCTATTGGCGATAAATGGCTCATCAGCGAAGGGTTAAAACCGGGCGATAAGGTCATCGTCAGCGGCTTACAAAAAGCGCGACCGGGCGTCCAGGTGAAAGCCACTACCGATGCTCCTGCAGCGAAAACGGCGCAATAAGGTAACCGTACATGGCAAACTTTTTTATTAGACGTCCTATTTTCGCCTGGGTTCTGGCCATTATCCTGATGATGGCTGGCGCACTGGCAATAATGCAACTTCCCGTTGCGCAGTATCCAACCATTGCGCCGCCAGCGGTTTCTATTTCTGCAACCTATCCTGGCGCGGATGCGCAGACGGTACAGGATACGGTTACTCAGGTTATCGAACAAAATATGAACGGTATCGATAACCTGATGTATATGTCCTCTACCAGCGACTCTGCTGGTAGCGTGACCATCACCCTGACCTTCCAGTCCGGAACCGATCCGGATATCGCGCAGGTTCAGGTGCAAAATAAATTGCAGCTCGCCACGCCTTTACTGCCGCAAGAAGTCCAGCAGCAGGGGATTAGCGTTGAAAAGTCCAGCAGCAGCTTTTTGATGGTCGCCGGGTTCGTCTCGGATAATCCGAACACTACCCAGGACGACATCTCTGACTATGTCGCCTCTAACATTAAGGATTCTATCAGCCGTCTGAATGGTGTGGGCGACGTTCAGCTATTTGGCGCACAGTACGCCATGCGTATCTGGCTGGATGCGAATCTGCTAAATAAATACCAGCTCACGCCAGTTGATGTCATCAACCAGTTAAAAGTACAGAACGACCAGATTGCGGCAGGCCAACTGGGCGGCACGCCAGCATTACCGGGCCAGCAGCTTAACGCCTCAATCATCGCCCAAACGCGTCTGAAAGATCCGCAAGAGTTCGGTAAAGTTACGTTGCGTGTCAATACCGACGGTTCTGTCGTCCATCTCAAAGATGTCGCGCGTATTGAGCTTGGCGGTGAAAACTATAACGTTGTAGCGCGCATTAACGGTAAACCGGCCTCCGGTCTCGGTATTAAACTGGCGACCGGCGCTAACGCGCTGGATACCGCAACCGCAATCAAAGCAAAACTGGCAGAACTGCAGCCTTTCTTCCCTCAGGGAATGAAGGTGGTTTATCCTTATGACACAACGCCCTTCGTAAAAATATCTATCCACGAAGTGGTAAAAACGCTGTTTGAAGCGATTATTCTGGTGTTCCTGGTAATGTATCTGTTCTTACAGAATATCCGGGCAACCCTGATTCCTACCATCGCTGTTCCTGTCGTATTGCTAGGCACTTTTGCGGTACTCGCCGCCTTTGGCTATTCCATCAATACCCTGACGATGTTCGGCATGGTACTGGCGATAGGACTGTTGGTTGACGATGCGATAGTGGTCGTAGAAAACGTTGAACGTGTAATGATGGAGGATAACCTTTCTCCCCGAGAGGCGACGGAAAAATCCATGTCGCAGATTCAGGGAGCGCTGGTTGGTATCGCGATGGTACTGTCTGCGGTATTTATCCCGATGGCCTTTTTTGGCGGCTCGACCGGGGCAATTTATCGCCAGTTCTCTATTACTATTGTTTCAGCAATGGCTCTATCCGTTCTGGTTGCGTTGATTCTGACGCCAGCGCTATGCGCTACGCTCCTTAAACCCGTATCTGCTGAACATCACGAGAAAAAAAGCGGCTTCTTTGGCTGGTTCAATACCAGGTTTGACCACAGCGTTAACCACTATACTAACAGCGTAAGCGGCATCGTGCGTAATACGGGTCGCTATCTCATTATCTATCTACTTATTGTAGTCGGAATGGCGGTTCTGTTTTTACGCCTCCCGACCTCCTTCCTGCCGGAAGAAGATCAGGGGGTATTCCTGACCATGATTCAGCTCCCCTCTGGCGCTACGCAAGAACGTACGCAGAAAGTGCTGGATCAAGTCACTCATTACTACCTGAATAATGAAAAAGCGAACGTCGAAAGCGTGTTTACCGTAAACGGCTTTAGCTTTAGCGGTCAGGGACAAAACTCAGGGATGGCATTTGTCAGCCTTAAACCCTGGGAAGAGCGTAACGGTGAAGAAAATAGCGTCGAAGCCGTTATCGCCAGAGCGACACGCGCCTTTAGCCAGATTCGCGACGGGTTGGTGTTCCCCTTCAACATGCCGGCAATTGTCGAGTTAGGTACCGCGACAGGTTTCGACTTTGAACTGATTGATCAGGGAGGACTCGGTCACGATGCGTTAACAAAAGCGCGTAATCAACTCCTGGGTATGGTCGCGAAGCATCCTGACCTATTAGTGCGCGTACGCCCGAACGGGCTGGAAGACACGCCACAGTTCAAGCTGGATGTCGATCAAGAAAAAGCGCAGGCGCTCGGTGTTTCGCTGTCTGATATCAACGAAACCATCTCCGCGGCGTTGGGCGGCTATTACGTTAACGACTTTATCGATCGCGGACGAGTGAAAAAAGTATACGTTCAGGCTGACGCTCAGTTCCGTATGCTGCCGGGAGATATCAACAATCTTTATGTACGCAGCGCCAATGGCGAGATGGTGCCCTTCTCTACCTTTAGCTCAGCACGGTGGATTTATGGTTCGCCACGCCTGGAACGCTATAACGGGATGCCGTCAATGGAACTGCTCGGTGAAGCAGCGCCCGGACGAAGTACCGGTGAAGCCATGTCGTTAATGGAAAACCTGGCTTCACAGCTGCCAAACGGTATTGGCTATGACTGGACAGGTATGTCGTATCAGGAACGGTTGTCAGGTAACCAGGCGCCGGCGCTGTACGCAATCTCACTCATTGTCGTTTTCCTCTGCCTTGCCGCTCTGTATGAAAGCTGGTCAATTCCGTTCTCGGTAATGCTGGTCGTACCGCTCGGCGTGGTTGGCGCTCTGCTTGCAGCGTCATTGCGCGGTCTGAACAATGACGTTTACTTCCAGGTTGGCTTGTTAACCACTATTGGCCTTTCTGCTAAAAACGCCATCCTGATTGTCGAGTTCGCCAAAGATCTCATGGAAAAAGAAGGACGTGGATTGATTGAAGCGACGCTGGAAGCATCCCGTATGCGTTTACGTCCTATTCTAATGACCTCGCTGGCCTTTATTCTCGGGGTAATGCCGTTAGTTATCAGTCGTGGCGCAGGTAGTGGGGCACAGAACGCAGTAGGCACAGGGGTTATGGGGGGAATGTTAACCGCAACCTTATTAGCTATCTTCTTCGTGCCAGTATTCTTCGTTGTTGTAAAACGCCGATTTAATCGCCATCATGATTAACCGGTAAACAGAGGCGTCTTCGGACGCCTTTTTAAACGGTACGTCTTTATCTCCGCTATTCCCCCCTCTCCGCTTACTTTTTCATTCTCCATAGTTTTTACAATTCACATGAATTGAGATGATTCCTCATGTCGGCCATTTTTTCTGTGGTGGTAAAATAACTCCCGTTTTCGCAGCGGTTAGAGCCAGCATTTACGTTGCTGTACTTCGCGAAACGCTGATTAATGAGGTAACACCATGAAAAGACTAATTCCAGTTGCATTGCTTACCACCTTATTGGCAGGTTGTGCACATGATTCTCCCTGCGTACCGGTTTATGACGATCAAGGGCGGCTGGTTCATACCAATACATGTATGAAAGGTACAACGCAGGATAACTGGGAGACAGCAGGCGCTATTGCTGGCGGCGCTGCGGCGGTAGCAGGGTTGACGATGGGTATCATTGCGCTTTCTAAATGATACATGCAGGCGCGGCAATGCCGCGCTTTCAGTAATAATATAAAGGTCGTAAGGATACTCAGCGACGTAATCTGTTCAGCCTATCCCCCGAAAGTTAACACGATAAAACGCTCTCTTTTCTTACTCGCCCATCCCGATAGTATTTATTCTATTCCTTGTCCGATGCAGACAAAATTGTAGCTTGATAGCATCGTAAGCCGCATTACAAACAGGCTTTATACAGTAAGACTTAGAGCGTGGTCATTAGGCGTAATTATTACAGACAGTCTGGATATAAACCGGAGCATACACGTAATACATGAGGATTTTGAGCACTGTCCCAGGGCCAAACTGGCAAATAAAATAGCCAAATAGGCCAGATTCTCAGTCCTCAGCGAATATCTCTATTGCTTATTAGTGGCGTAAGTAAAAGCCGTTTGTACATCTACTTCAGCACGGTTCACATTCGATGGTTCAGGCGGATATATGGCGGGAAATCACGTTTACTAAAACGGTTTTTATCCACTCTACGAAGATGTTATATACCCAAAATAATTCGAGTTGCTTAAAGGCGGCAAGGGAGTGAGTCCCCAGGAGCATAGATAACTATGTGACT
>NZ_JAMMTO010000006.1:0-313500 GCF_051807745.1 Salmonella sp. NW38
GCGCAGCGATGCGTTGAGCTAACCGGTACTAATGAACCGTGAGGCTTAACCTTACAACGCCGAAGATGTTTTGGCGGATGAGAGACGATTTTCAGCACTGATTCAGAGTTGAGTACGCAATAATTTGCGCAGCAGCAAGGCGGCAAGCGAAGGAAAGGAAGGAGCATACAGAAGTATGTGACTGAGTTTACGAGCGCGGGCAACGCCGCTGATGCGATAAAGAATTGCGTACTGAGCATAAAAGAATTTGCCTGGCGGCACTAGCGCGGTGGTCCCACCTGACCCCATGCCGAACTCAGAAGTGAAACGCCGTAGCGCCGATGGTAGTGTGGGGTCTCCCCATGCGAGAGTAGGGAACTGCCAGGCATCAAATTAAGCAGTAAGCCGGTCATAAACCGGTGGTTGTAAAAGAATTCGGTGGAGCGGTAGTTCAGTTGGTTAGAATACCTGCCTGTCACGCAGGGGGTCGCGGGTTCGAGTCCCGTCCGTTCCGCCACTTATTAAGAGCCCTGAGCATTAGCTCAGGGCTTTTTCTTTGCCTGTCATTTAATTATTGCTCAATTCGCAAAAATCCTCTGCATTTTTCGCTCTTTTTCTACAAAGCGCTGAAGGTCATAATCCCCTCAGTTAACGAACATAGTGATTAAAAAGAGGAATTCTATGACTATCCCTGCATTCGGTTTAGGTACTTTTCGCCTGAAAGACGACGTGGTTATCGCTTCTGTGAAAACGGCGCTTGAACTGGGCTACCGTGCTGTCGACACTGCGCAAATCTATGATAATGAAGTTGCTGTTGGACAGGCGATTGCTGAGAGCGGCGTACCGCGTAATGAGCTGTACATCACCACTAAGATCTGGATTGAAAACCTTAGCAAAGACAAGCTGATCCCAAGCCTGAAAGAGAGCCTGAAAAAACTGCGTACCGATTATGTCGATCTGACGCTGATCCACTGGCCATCTCCGGGTGATGCCGTGTCTGTCGAAGAATTTATGCAGGCATTGCTTGAAGCTAAAAAACAAGGGCTGACTCGCGAAATTGGCATTTCAAACTTCACCATTCCGTTGATGGAAAAGGCTATTGCCGCGGTGGGCGTAGACAATATCGCCACCAACCAGATTGAGCTATCTCCGTATCTGCAGAATCGTAAGGTGGTTGACTGGGCGAAAGCGCACGGTATCCATATCACCTCATACATGACGCTGGCCTATGGTAAGGCGCTGAAAGATGAAGTGATTGCACGTATCGCTGCTAAACATAATGCGACGCCGGCGCAGGTTATTCTGGCATGGGCAATGGGTGAAGGTTACTCCGTGATCCCTTCATCCACCAGGCGTGAAAACCTGGCAAGCAATCTGCTGGCGCAGGACCTGCATCTGGATGCTGAAGATAAAAATGCGATCGCGGCACTGGATTGCAACGACCGCCTGGTTAGCCCGGAAGGTCTGGCCCCTGAGTGGGATTAATTGCCTGACCCTTTGTACCCTTTACCCCTCTTTCACAGCTCCTTCGGGAGCTGTTCTTATATATTCGCTCAAAAAGTCGATAAATGCCCGAATGCGTGTGCTGACGGCGCGATCGCTGTAGTAAACGGCGCTGAAAGGCATTTCTACCGGCAGACGTTTATCGGCCAGCAGTTCCACCAATTCTCCCCGCGCGATCTCTTTATCAATCATATAATCTGAAAGACATGCAATGCCGTTACCGTTCAGGCAAAGCTGTTTTAACGTTTCCCCGCTATTGGAAGAAATCCCACATTCAACCTCATGGAGCTGCCCATCGCTACAGGCTATTGGCCAGGTATTGAGCGAAACAGGTTCTGAGAACCCCAGACATAGATGCAGCTTCAACTGTTCAACGCTCTCAGGCTTGCCAAAACGGGCAATATAATCCGGTGAAGCGATAATCTTACGATAACTGGTAAATAACGGGCGTGCGCGCAGACTTGAATCTGTCAACGTGCCTGCGCGTATCGCAACATCCACTTTTCGTTCAATAAGATTGATGAACGTTTCTGAGGAGACAAGAGACAACGTTATTTCCGGATATCGTTCACGAAAAGGTTTAATCAGCGGCATCAGGAAATGCAGCATTACCGGCGTTGCCGCATCGATACGCAGTAAGCCGCGCGGGGTATTACGCGACTCCATGATTTCCGTTTCTGCGGCGGCCATTTCTTGCAGTATCTGCTGCACGCGCCTGAAATATCGCTCTCCTTCTTCAGTCAGGCTCAGCTGTCGTGTCGTACGATTAAGCAGACTGACGCCGAGCTTCATCTCCAGCTTTTTAACTGCCCGGCTGACAGCGGAATTGGCCTGTCCAAGCTGCTCTGCCGCTCGGCTGAAGCTGCCGCTTTCCACGACAGCGACAAAAATTGCGAGTTCTTCGGAGGTGGCTTTCATTTTTGCTCCTGCAGCAAAATTAAATTGATATTTTGGCTATTTTTGTCATTAAAACATCCAGGCATACTGCGTGTCATCTGATTACTGTTGTTATGGAGTTATGTATGCCTCTCGCTTTATTTGCACTGACAATAAGTGCCTTCGCTATCGGTACGACTGAGTTTGTGATTGTCGGCCTGGTGCCGACCATTGCACAACAACTGGCTGTCTCGTTACCTTCCGCCGGAATGCTGGTTTCAATCTATGCGCTGGGGGTGGCTATTGGCGCGCCGGTGCTGACCGCTCTGACCGGACGCCTGCCGCGTAAGCAGTTACTGGTTGCGCTGATGGTCTTGTTTACGGTGGGGAATTTGCTGGCATGGCAGGCGCCGGGCTATATGACATTAATCGTCGCCCGTCTGCTGACGGGCCTGGCGCACGGCGTGTTCTTCTCGATTGGATCTACCATCGCGACAAGTCTGGTGCCAAAAGAGAAAGCGGCTTCTGCGATCGCTATTATGTTTGGTGGTTTAACGGTCGCGTTGGTCACGGGCGTTCCGCTGGGCACATTTATCGGTCAGCATTTTGGCTGGCGTGAGACCTTCCTTGCGGTATCACTGTTAGGCGTGATTGCGCTGATGAGTAGTCAATTGCTGATCCCGGCCAATATCCCCGGTCGGGCGGCCGCCAGCATTCGTGACCAGGTGAAAGTACTGACTCATCCTCGTCTGTTACTGATTTACGCTGTTACGGCGCTGGGCTACGGCGGGGTATTCACGGCATTCACCTTCCTGGCGCCGATGATGCAGGATCTGGCGGGATTCTCCCCGGCAGCGGTAAGCTGGATCTTACTGGGGTATGGCGTATCTGTGGCTATCGGCAATATCTGGGGCGGTAAACTGGCGGATAAGCATGGTGCCGTGCCGGCGCTGAAATTCATTTTCGCCGCGCTGTTTGTTCTGCTGATGGTCTTCCAGGTGACGGCCTCCACGCAGTATGCCGCGCTGGCTACCATTCTGGTGATGGGGATCTTTGCCTTTGGTAACGTACCGGGGTTGCAGGTCTACGTGGTACAGAAAGCGGAACAATTCACGCCCAATGCCGTTGATGTGGCGTCAGGTCTGAACATTGCGGCGTTTAACATTGGTATTGCGCTGGGCTCCGTGATTGGCGGACAAACGGTGGCGCATTACGGTTTGGCGCAGACGCCGTGGATTGGCGCCCTCATTGTTCTGGTGGCTTTCCTGCTGATGGGTGTCAGCGGACGTCTTGATAAACCTGTACGCATTGCTCTGGAGTAAATTATTGACGTAAGCGCCTACTTACAAAACAAACTGCAATTGTTCGTTGAAAGTGAGTGCTAAAATCCCTATAACAGAAGAACCAGTCCGGTTGAGGACTGGTTGACGTTACAGAGGTTTGAAAGTCAAAAGTGCGAAAAAACACCTATGCGATGCGCTATGTTGCCGGACAGCCCGCCGAGCGGATTTTGCCGCCCGGGTCGTTTGCGAGCATCGGCCAGGCATTGCCCGCCGGGGAACCGCTAAGCAGTGAAGAGCGGATCCGTATCCTCGTGTGGAATATATTCAAGCAGCAGCGAGCCGAATGGTTATCGGTGCTGAAGAACTACGGTAAAGATGCGCATCTGGTCCTGTTGCAGGAGGCGCAGACAACGCCTGAACTGGTACAGTTTGCCACCGCTAACTATCTTGCCGCCGATCAGGTTCCCGCTTTTGTATTACCTCAGCATCCGTCTGGCGTCATGACGCTTTCTGCCGCCCATCCTGTTTACTGCTGCCCTTTACGGGAAAGAGAACCGATTTTACGTTTGGCGAAATCAGCCCTAGTGACGGTATATCCCTTGCCGGATACCCGTTTATTAATGGTCGTAAATATTCATGCGGTAAATTTTAGTCTGGGCGTGGACGTATACAGTAAGCAGTTACTTCCGATCGGCGACCAGATTGCGCACCATAGCGGCCCTGTCATTATGGCGGGTGATTTTAATGCCTGGAGCCGTCCACGTATGAATGCGTTGTACCGCTTTGCACGTGAGATGTCGCTGCGCCAGGTGCGTTTCACTGACGATCAGCGACGTCGTGCATTTGGACGACCGCTGGATTTTGTTTTTTATCGTGGGTTAAACGTGAATGAAGCCTCCGTACTGGTGACGCGCGCTTCCGATCACAATCCGCTACTCGTTGAATTCAGTCCCGGCAAACCTGAGCAATAAAGGTGCGTCAGGTCTGCCGTGGGGCAGGCCTCTGCGGGTGCTGCCCTCTATTTTTCTCATAACAGAAGGGCACTACCATGACAACGCACTCCCACCATGACAATGTTGAAAAGCAGTTTGGTTCACAGGCGAACGCCTATTTACATAGCGCCGTTCACGCAGCGGGTCGTGACTTAGCGCGGTTGGCGCAAAGGTTGTCTGATTTTTCCCACGCGAACGTACTGGATATGGGATGTGGGGCTGGACACGCGAGTTTTGTCGCTGCGCAACATGCCAACTCGGTCGTGGCATACGATTTATCCGCCAGCATGCTTGAGGTTGTCGCTGGAGCGGCGGAAGAAAGACATTTAAGTAATATTACTCTCCGGCAAGGCTATGCCGAAAAACTGCCCTTTGAAGATGCATCGTTTGAGGTGGTGATTAGCCGCTATTCCGCGCATCACTGGCACGACGTTGGTCAGGCATTGCGTGAGGTTAATCGTGTCTTAAAACCCGGCGGCGTGCTGATTATCATGGATGTCATGTCGCCAGGACATCCTGTACGCGATATCTGGCTGCAAACGGTGGAGGCGTTACGCGACACGTCGCATGTCCGTAACTATTCCAGTGGCGAATGGCTGGCGATGGTCAATAACGCGATGCTGGTAACGAATACCGTGATAACCGATCGTTTATCGCTGGAGTTTCGCTCATGGGTAACGCGGATGCGTACGCCAGCGCCGTTGGTTGAGGCGATTCGATTATATCAGGCGAGCGCCCCGGTAGAGGTGAAGCGTTATTTTGAGTTGCAGGATGACGGCTCGTTTAGCAGCGATACTATCATGCTGGAAGCGCATAAAGCGGTATAGCAATTTAAAAGGCGCCGGGGGAAGCGGCGCCTTTTGGCTTTTTCGTCGGACAATATCAGGAGTCTGGCGTGCTATTGTCCTTCACAAACAACGTAAGCTGATCGCCCGGTTGTAGATTATCCGTATCATGGTTCCAGCGCATCACATCTTTGATATTCACCCCGTGACGTCTGGCGATACTGGAAAGCGAATCGCCTTTACGGACACGATAGGTAATGCTATCGCTATTGTTTGCCAGTCGTTGTGCGCTGCTGCCAGCGCCTACGGTCAGGCTTTGCCCGATTTTCAGGCGCGAACCACGCAGGTTGTTCCACTGCTGCAAGTCCTTCGTGCTTACGCCAAGCCGCGAAGCAATACCGGAAAGCGTATCGCCAGAGCGCACCTTATAGCTACGGCTATTCAACGGCGTATTGTCGGCGATCAGTTGGGACTGAACGGCGTCAATCTCACCGGAAGCCAGCGACTCACGCAACTGCTCGGCATGCTTTTTGGGCACCATAACATATTGCGGACCGCTTACGCCTAAGGTAGACCCTTTTACACCGGCATTAAACGTCTTCAGCTTGCTGATAGACATGCCCGCCATATCCGCAACCTGGGCCATTTCAACTGGACTGTTTAAACGAACTCGTGCCAGCGCTCGGCTTTCATCTGTTGTTGGCAGACGTACGCCGTAGCGTTTGCTGTTTTTGAGAATTTCACTCAATGCCAGCATCTTAGGTACGTAGAGTTTTGTTTCTCTGGGCAAAGAAAGCGACCAGAAATCCGTCGGTTTTCCACGCGCTTTGTTTGCTTTAATTGCCCGCATAACACGGCCTTCGCCGCTGTTATACGCTGCAACGGTTAACAGCCAGTCGCCGTCAAACATTTTGTTCAGACGCTGCATCATGTCTAACGCGGCGGTCGTAGAGGCTACAACATCGCGACGCGCGTCATAATTACGGGTCTGCTTTAAACCATAATTGCGCCCTGTGCTCGGTATGATCTGCCAGATGCCTGCGGCATTGGCGCCAGACGTTGCGTGAGGATCAAAAGCGCTCTCCACTATGGGTAGTAGTACCAGCTCCATAGGCATGTTACGTTTCTTAACCTGCCCCGCTATCCAGTACATATACGGCTCTGCCCGTAAAGTTACATCGTGGAGATAGCTCTTATTGCGTAAATACTTCTGTTTCTGTTCGCGAATCCGGCTGTTTTCCGGAATTCCCATCTTTAGCTCGTCGCCAATGAAAGCCCACAAGTCCTGATCTGGCGCGATAGACGTTCCGTCGTCCATCCATCGTGCCTGACTCGTAAACTTTCCTGCTTCCCCTTGACCAGCTGCAGAAAGGCTCTGTGCGTGCTGTTGGACGTTGCCAGTGTTCTGAGACGTCTGGCACCCCACAAGCAGGACAGAGGCGAGTAATATCGCTTTTGCCTTCATGTGTGTGTCAATAGTTGCTTAAAAGACGACCGATCATAACGGCGAAGTTAGCGAATGACAAGTAAGAATTATCAGAACGTGTCTTTCTTTGACCTTAACCATGCAAAACGCGCTTCTGGTTGTTGCAATATTGTTTCTTTGTTTATTTCGTTAATTAAATCAATATCTTCAGTTCTTAAAAAAAGATTAATCTTACGCTCATTTTTAAGAATAACGGGTAATGTCATTTGTTTTTTTACACGTAACTCTTTAACTTTACGATAATATTCATTTATGAACGAATCGTGCGGAAGTATGCTCAATGCGAACTTAATGTTAGCTAAAGTGTATTCGTGAGCGCAGCAAATGAGCGTGTCGTCAGGCAGAGAATTAATTTTCATAAGTGACTGATACATCTGTGATGGCGTGCCTTCAAACAGTCGACCACAGCCGCCAGAGAACAGCGTGTCGCCGCAGAATAAGTAAGGATGGCTAAAGTAACAGACGTGTCCTAACGTGTGGCCCGGCGTGGCAAAAAGAGTAAATTTCTCGCCTAAAACGCGAATAGTATCGCCATCGCCAACAAGATGGGTTGCTCCCTTGTCTTGTGTTTCCGCCGGTCCATAAACCGTCATTTGCGGGAAGTGTTGCAACAGCTCCTTGACTCCGCCAACATGGTCGTGATGGTGATGCGTCAGAAAAATCGCCTCCGGCATCCACTTATGTTCAGCAATGGCCTTTAAGACGGGTGCCGCTTCGCCGGGATCAACAATCACACAGCGGCCTTCATCATTGGTCAGCACCCAGATGTAATTGTCCTGAAACGCGGGAATACTGTTAAGATTCATATATTACCTCTCAAATAATTAGCGGAAGGTTGCGATGAAACCGGCAAGGCTCTCTCAAACTGTCGTTGCGCCCGGATGTTGGGGTGAGTTGCCCTGGGGCAATTACTACCGTGAGGCGCTGGAACAGCAGCTCAATCCGTGGTTTGCAAAAATGTATGGTTTCCATTTGCTTAAAATCGGTAATTTAAGCGCAGAAATCAATTCCGAAGCGTGCGCGGTCTCTCATCAGGTGAATGTTTCGTCGCAGGGGTCGCCGATGCAGGTTCTGGCCGATCCGCTACACCTTCCTTTTGCAGATAAATCCGTCGATGTTTGTCTGCTGGCGCATACTTTGCCGTGGTGTACCGACCCGCACCGTTTATTGCGGGAAGCCGACCGTGTATTGATTGATGACGGTTGGCTGGTCATCAGTGGATTTAACCCGCTGAGTTTGATGGGTTTACGTAAACTGGTACCCGTTTTACGTAAAACACCGCCCTATAATAGTCGGATGTTTACCCTTATGCGGCAACTGGACTGGCTGTCTTTACTCAATTTTGAAGTGCTACATTATAGCCGTTTTCATGTCTTACCCTGGAAAAAGCAGGGAGGGCGGCTATTAAATACGCATATCCCGGCGCTGGGCTGTGTACAGCTTATTGTGGCCCGTAAGCGGACCATCCCGCTTACGCTTAATCCGCTGCGACATAATAAAAGTAAAACCCCTATCCGCCAGACCGTTGGCGCCACCCGGCAATATCGCAAACCGGATGGCTAAGCTTCCGCCTGGTAGCCACTATCTTCCTGCGTGGGATTCATTGCCGCGGCGCGCGCCAGTTCATCACAACGCTCGTTTTCGGGATGGCCTGCATGGCCTTTGACCCATACCCATTTGATCTGATGCTGGCCTAACGCAGCATCGAGACGTTTCCAGAGATCGACATTTTTTACGGGTTTCTTTTCCGCTGTTTTCCAGCCGCGTTTCTTCCAGTTATGAATCCATTGGGTAATTCCTTGCCGCACATATTGGCTGTCGGTGCTCAATGTCACTTCGCAATGTTCTTTTAACGCTTCAAGCGCGACGATCGCCGCCATCAGTTCCATACGGTTATTGGTGGTCAGCGTGTAACCTTCACTAAACGTTTTTTCATGACCGCGATAGCGTAAGATAGCGCCATAACCACCAGGCCCTGGATTCCCCAGGCAAGAGCCATCGGTGAAAATTTCTACCTGTTTAAGCATCTCTGGTAGACTTCCTGTAATTGAAATCGATAACAAAACGCAAGTCTGACATAAATGACCGATATGAGCACTGCAATTACACGACAGATTGTCCTCGATACCGAAACCACCGGTATGAACCAGATAGGCGCGCACTATGAAGGTCACAAGATTATTGAGATCGGTGCGGTTGAGGTGATAAACCGTCGTCTGACCGGTAATAACTTCCACGTTTACCTGAAGCCGGATCGGCTGGTGGATCCGGAAGCGTTTGGCGTACACGGCATCGCCGATGAGTTTCTGCTGGATAAGCCGGTTTTTGCTGATGTGGTCGATGAGTTTCTCGATTATATCCGCGGCGCGGAGCTGGTCATCCATAACGCATCGTTCGATATCGGCTTTATGGATTATGAGTTTGGTCTGCTTAAACGCGATATTCCTAAAACCAATACTTTCTGCAAAGTTACCGACAGCCTGGCGTTGGCGCGGAAAATGTTCCCCGGCAAGCGTAACAGCCTTGATGCGCTGTGTTCGCGTTATGAGATAGATAATAGCAAACGTACTTTGCACGGCGCATTGCTCGATGCCCAGATCCTTGCTGAAGTGTATCTGGCGATGACGGGCGGGCAAACGTCCATGACGTTTGCGATGGAAGGAGAGACGCAACGGCAGCAAGGTGAAGAGACCATTCAGCGAATCGTTCGCCAGGCCAGCCGGTTACGGGTCGTTTTCGCCTCTGATGAAGAGCTGGCTGCGCATGAATCGCGGCTTGATCTGGTGCAGAAAAAGGGCGGAAGTTGCCTTTGGCGGGCGTAATTTATTCCTTTTTAGGCTATAAAAATCATCCTTCGGGCGATTTTTGCAGCAACTGATTCAAAAGGTGAGAAAAAGCGTTGACGGGCGACACCGCAAACCGTAATATTCGCCTCGTTCCCAGCGGGAACATAACGGAGCGGTAGTTCAGTTGGTTAGAATACCTGCCTGTCACGCAGGGGGTCGCGGGTTCGAGTCCCGTCCGTTCCGCCAGATACAAATCTCAGGGTGTTTTTATACATCCTGTGAAGTAAAAAAACCGTATCACTGTAAAAGGGATACGGTTTTTTTTCGTCTTCAAGAAGTTCCTCCGTCTATCGTGGAATCTGACGCAAATGGGCCTACACCTGGATGACGAACAGGATATTACCGCCACTTCTTTCACTGTCATGGTTATTTTGTCCCACTGACATTTAAGGCGCGGCCTCATGGCGGTGTTTAACCGGGATCGGGACATGTTCAGCGCAGAAGCAGACTGCGTAATGTTGATGTCATTCAGATAATCACGGACAACCGCCAGACATGCGTATCATCATTCCAGGGCATCCCACTTCTCCAGCAACTCCACCGGGATCTCATTGATCACCTCCGAGAACCGTTTTCCCACCAGTCTTTCAGCCTGGCGTAACAGTGGGATGGTCGGGCTGCTGGGTTCACTGCTCTCAAACCAGCGACGAATGCACCGCAGGCGTTCCAGCGCATCATTACGATCGCGAATTGGCCCCGGTTCAGCATTGTGTGGGAGGGATATACCGGGTGGCGCGTTGACAGGCAGCACATCCTCTGCCCGTGCCGGAACGGCATTATCCATAACCGTGCCTGCGGGGTCTGGCGCTGGCGCTGGCGACGGAGGAATTTCCGGCGTGGTTGTCTGTACCACGTCAGGCAGCAGCGCCAACAACTGCCGCAGGCGTGAAAAATCTGGAGCCAGATCGCCTAATGTCTCACGCGCCCACACTTGCAGGCGTTCTGCGCTTTCCTGCGCTTCGCGAAACGCCGCCAGCGGTAATGCCCCACGGGCTTCGAGGTCGGCCAGTTGCTGGCGGACGGATTCGGGGGCCAGCGCATCAGCCGGGCGGGGAGCGGATAACGCGCGCTCGACATCCCGTACCTGCAGGCGCAGGGCGGCACTGTTTGACAGCGTGATACCGCGAATGTCTGCCATCACGCCTTCGTGATCCAGCAGCGCCGCCAGGGCATTACTGCGCGCCAGCGCCGCATCTTCAATAGATTCTGCGGATGCGCCTTCGCCGGTAAGCAACTGTGGATGGAGTGCATCAGACCAGATTACGCTCAGTTCTGCCAGTTGTGTGAGCATTTCCGCCAGTCCCTGTGCACCAGCCTGCTGGATGCGACTGCGCAGCAGCAGGATCAACACCCGGATATCCTTACTGCGCGTGAGCAGACGGCGCGCATCACGCTCAATTTCCGGCCAGTTCACGGCTTCCGGCGTACTGACAAAATCACCATATTGCGCCTCCGCCTGGGGGGCGGCGCGGCTGAACAGCAGCAGGTATTCCGGATCGTACTCCGGATCGGGGCCGCAGGGTTGTTCCGCGCTTACCGGTTTAGTCAGGGACATGTCCATATCATTACTCTCAGTGGGTTAAGCCGTGTTCAGGTTCAAAAATCATGCCGGTCACCGGACGGTCATGCATGGCTTTACCTGCCCAGGCCGTCCAGCCAAGCCGCTGCGCGCCGCCGATCACCGCAGGCGGTGCGGCATGAGGCTTCAACTGCAGCTCAATTTCCCAGCAATATTCAAAACCGATGAACGTACGCACCAGTTCTGTCAGCACGGGCAGATTGTTGCCGCCGGGCAGAAAACGCAGGTAATCCTCCAGCGTGAGCGGGCCGATAATTAGCCGGAATTTGTACTGCATATCCGGTACGGCCTGGCCGATAAGCGCCCCGTTGCCCAGCACCGAAGACTGCGCGGGCGTGCCCAGACGGGTGATTTCATCGTTCGCCACCGTTATCCAGTGCAGGGCGAACTCTTTCACCGCAAAAGGTACGCTGAAATAGTGCGCCAGCGTGGCGGCCAGCCCGTCAGGATTGCGCGATTCGCGTACCAGATGAGCGGAGGCTGCCAGGCGAACATGATCTGACAGCGGGCTTTCGGCGCTTTCCCGTAGATCCTGCCCGCTGAGACTGGCGATATAAAACGCAAAACGGTCGTGTTCCGGTTTGTCCAGCCCGCCACCAGCGGACTGGGCGCTGCGCCATGCCTGCCAGAACTGCGTCAGCCAGCGGTGGTGAAAAATATTGGAAAAATGAACCAGCGTCGGATCGTGACGGCTCTCTGAGCGGTTTAGCGCCAGCTCGGTATAGTGCAGCGGCAACGGGCCGTTTGGCCCCCATAGTCCGAGGCTGTACAGGCTCAGGTGCAGGCGTCCATCCTGCCAGCTGACCTGGGCGATTTCCCGTGGCGCAAAGGTCATCGTCGGCGTCTGTCCCAGACGGAATTTTTCCATCCGTGGCTGCCAGATACTGCCTGCCGGAGTATCACAGAGCTGGGCATCCACGCGCCGCATCAGGTTCAGGAATCCGTAACGCCATGGGGTTTTCTGCGCCTGGTCGAGAGCGCCGGTCATACGCTCCCCCGTTGCCCGGTTCTTACCGGCCAGGTCATGACATGCCCGCGTTGCATCGAGTGCAGCGTCATCTGTGAGAAGGTATTAATGGAAACATGGCGGGTAATATAGTGTTCCAGCACCAGACCGAACAGGTAAGGACTGATACCGGAAAATCCTTCTTCGTCCACGGTCAGTTCGCAACTAACGCCCCGGCCATAGACCAACAGACCGGAGCCGGGCAGGCGGCGGGTTACTGGGGTGGTTTTGCAGCCAATCAGGCTGCGCACCTGGCGCGACTGCGGGCTGTCGTGAGCCGGAATAAACAGATTCAGCAGATCGCGCAGCGCCTGGCCGCCGGTGCGGTGATCCAGATCGGCCAGCGGCAGATAATTAAACGACAACTGCCGGATCAGCCGCCAGGCCATTTCGCGTTCAGCCAGCGGCGGCTGCGGCGGGCGCGGCGGTCTGATAAGACCCACGCCCGCCACCGGGATCGCCGCATCTACGGTCAGATCATCCCGGCCATTACGTGGAATAAGGCAGGGCAGATCGCGGTTAGTCACCATTGCCGTGACGGTGATATGGCGCAGATTTTCCGGGTAGGGCGCTTCATGCTGATCAACCAGCGACAGGAAGATTTCCGAGCCGGTATAGGGGGTTCGGGTGCCATAGCGGCGGGCGTTTTCTGACGAGCGGCGCGGTTCACGACGCAGTGAAAAATAACGCCCGTGGTTGCCTTCGTCATTATTACGGGTGTGATACAGCGGACGAAAAATCATCTTCCGTGTGGTTTCCGCTTCCAGGCCTTCGACTTCCTGAACAGAAAACACCTCGTAATCCAGCGGACGGGTACGATCTACCACCAGATGCTGTTCCGTCACGCTGTGAGTGACTTCAATCCGGGTGGTGGTGCGGGGAAACAGGTTGATCACCGGCGTACAGAACAGGCTGAACTGTGCAGCGTCCGTCTGATGAATCAGCCAGTCCGGCGGCAGGCGATTAAGCAGTATGACAATTTCCGCCACATTGCCCTGCACCTTTTGTAACCCGGCAGACAATCCGGTCGGGGTGAAGAAGTAAAACCGTTCCGGACAGGCGAAAAATTCATGCAGCAGATTATGGCCGTGAAACACGTTCCAGGCGAGCGGCAGCAGCCCCTGCCCTGGCTCCAGCCCTTCGTGCGCCACCGGGTGTTGAAGATTCACATTCAGTTCGCCGTCAAAGTGACCGGGTTCACCGGCCAGTGTGGCGACGGCGCTGGTATGCAGCAGCTCAAACAGGTGTGACGCAATGCGTTCTTCGCCGCAGAGGTAAAAGGGCAGCCGTGCCGGACCGGCCAGCTCGCTGAAAGTCAGTTCCCCGAAGGTTCGCAGGGTGATGCGCAATGCCCCGGCGACATGAATATTAGGCGGCAGATAGCGGTGCAGGGCGGGCATATCCGGCGGCGCGGCGGTCAGGCGTACCTCCTCGATGGACAGCGGCCACAGCGTGACGTCCTGGCTGCTGCGAAACTGGCAGGCGGTATTTTCGCCTTCCGGGATGGGGGAAATGAACGCGGTATCGCGCGGTACGGTGACCCCTTTCGCCAGGTCGCCTTCCTGCGTATCGGGATACAGTTTTACCACTGCCATCGATGGCGTGGGGGTGACGTAATTGGGGCTGACGACTTCCAGTAATCGCTGTGTGAAGCGGGGAAACTCGGCGTCAATTTTTAGCTGAGTACGGGCGCTCAGAAAGCTGAACGCCTCGATCATGCGTTCCACATACGGGTCGGCAATATCGGTTCCCTGCATCCCCAGTCGGGCGGCAATTTTGGGATGGAGGGTGGCGAACTCAGCACCAGTCTCCCGCAGGTAGCTCAGTTCGCGGTTGTAATACTCCAGTAGCCGTGGATCCATGAATAATGCCCTGTATTAAAAGAACGTAATGCGGCTCAGCTCCATATCCAGCGCGCTGCGTACCAGAAACTCCGTGGGATACGGCTGCGTCAGAATTTGTCCGCGAATTTCAAACTGTAGCGTGTTATAGCTACCCTGCCGGGTTTTATCGAGCAAGGGCGTGACCCTGAGTGTGGCGGCGTTCAGCCGGGGTTCGAAACGGATAATGGCGCGCCGGATCGCCTCGCTGATATCGTCCCACTTATGCTCATACATAAAGCTGCCCGCCAGCGGCGGCAGGCCATAGTTGAGCACTGACGCCGCCGCCTGCGGATAGCGCCGGGCGTCGATGTCACCTTCGTGGCTAATGGTATTGAGCAAAAAGGAGAGGTCCCGACGAATGATCTCCTTCAGTTGTACCGGCGTGACGCTGATATCCCGGTCAATTTTCTGATACGGAGCATTGTCACACAGCCGATCAAATAGGGTGGGCAGCAGGTGGTTAGCGGGTGTAAAACGAGACGTGCTCATGCGCCATCGTTTTCCTGAGCATGAAAGGTACAATGGGCCATGTCCAGCAGGCTGATATCGCCGTGGCTGGTCAGCCACACTTTCTGCCCCAGCGCCCGCACGGTGGTTTCGCCGGGGCCGTCCTGCCAGGCGGTTTCCCGGCACAGACGCAGGGCGTCAGATGCACTTTCCGAACCGCTGTAACGGGTAAAGAGCCAGGCGCCGTGCGTATCGCCATTCATCAGGGTGATATTAATGGGTTTCCACAGCAGATCGGTCAGGCGCGTCGGTTGCGGCGATTCCAGCGAGCGTATTTGCGAAAACGGTAGCCAGATATACACGCCGCCGGTGACCAGCTCAAGTACCGGGCCAAGGCGGGAATCGCTGTCGCTCGCCCAGTCAAATGCGCCGCCGTTCCACTGCCCGCCCGTGTCTGTTATGGCTTCCAGTGCGGTATTACGGTGTTTATCAACCTCACCGGTATCGTCATGACAGGCGAGTGCCGCCAGCAGTGACTCCACCCAAACGGGCTGCGGCAGAAGAAAACCGGGTCGTTGTTCACCCTGAAAAACGGTGTGGCGGAACATTTCGCAGCGAACCAGCTCCCGGTACAGCCGGGCCTCCTGGGTATAATTGGCCTCCATCCTGGCACATAGCTGAAGCTGGTGTAGCGCCCGCGACCAGTCTCCGGCCACACACAGCAACTGAAACAGGCTGTGGCGGCAGAGCGCCTTCGCCGGATTTTCCCGAACCTGCTGCTCCGCCATCTGAATCCCCTCCGCAATAGAGTATTCCTGTAGCAGCGCGGACAGGGTAGCAGGAAGCGTGTCAGTTTTTTTCATGGGCGGTATTTCCATTTTTCTGTGTCGGAGTGATTCGGTAGTGGCTATCGATGCCAATAATACGATGCTCGCGGCGGGTCAGATCGGGCAGTATCTCGCTATGTGCGGTTTTCCCCCCCAGTTCCGGCGAGAGCAGTTGTAGGATATCGGGCATTGATTCCATCGCCAGCCAGTGCATTTCACCCTCACCGGTCGTGTCCAGCGTATCCAGAATGGCATCAATACCGGGCGCGCCTGCCACCATATCCTGTAACGTGTCGGTGTCGCCCTTTTTATCGTATAACGACGTCAAATCCTGGGTGACAGCGTCTTCATTTCGGGGAAACGGTTTAGGACGGAGGGGCTTTTCCTGCCCGGAGGGCCGCAATGCCTGCTGATATTCCTGGTAAAGCTGGTGTAGCGTGCTATCCGCTTCATGGCCGGTGTAAGAGGACGCGGTTTCCCGGACGGGAATAATATCGAACGGGTTCTGCGGATTGAGCTGTTGTTGTTTAAACCAGTCCAGATCCAGGTACTCAGCAACGGATTCAGATGACTGAACCAACTGAGGAAACGAAACATCGGGACGGGACTCATCATTGGTGCGGGCAAGGCACCAGGATGACAGACCCCATTCAATCGTATCTCCATCATTCAGCCGCATACGGTGATGAGGTTCCATCACCTGCTCATTGACGGCACAGCACAGTTCATCAGAGTGATTAACAATCCACCACGCCTCTTCGTGGCGAACAAGACTGAGCGCGATATCGTCTTTCCCATGTTGCTCAAAAAGCGGAATGTAGGGGGCGGCGGCAGTAAATACGATGTATGTCCCTGCGGGATACTGTGCGTTATCCGTTATACCCTGCGACTGTATTTTCCGTAATTCCCACATGTCTTGTTTCATTATGTCCCTTAAATGTATTTATTTTTCTGGAGGAAACGTTTAGGGAGTTTTAATTCATAAATAATTTTAACTAAATTCATAGGGAGTCATTATTGATGACACCCTTTTTATTATTTTCGTCGTGAATGCATTGTTGTATGCATAGATGTCTTTTTTGAAATATTATTTCTTTTAATTCTTCAATTTCGATTTTTATCTTGCTGTTCATTGATTATTTAATATTAACGGCTTAGTTGCTAATTAGTCCCTGATCTGTATCATTGTTTTGTTTCGATATTTTTTCGAGGCTATCAATAAAGAATTGTTTATATATTTATATACATTGATGCATTATTTTTATGAATTTTTATGTCACAAGGCATAACACATGGAAACTCCTGTTTCACGCAGTGCGTTGTATGGAAAACTGGCCGGCCCACTATTCCGGTCGCTGGAATCGGCAACGGCATTTTGCAAACTACGCTCTAATCCCTGGGTTGAGCTGACTCACTGGCTGCACCAGTTAACACAGCAGCCCGATAACGATATTCTCCACGTTCTTCGGCATTACCAGATCCCTCTTTCTGATGTGGAGAAAGCGTTGCTCCGGCAACTGGATATGCTGCCCGCCGGGGCCAGCGCCATTAGTGATTTTTCTCACCATATCGATCTCAGCGTTGAAAAGGCCTGGATGCTGGCGAGCGTCCGTTACGGCGATAACAAAATTCGCAGCGGCTGGTTGCTGCTGGCCTTGTTGACCACGCCAGAACTGCGTCGGGTACTGAGCAGTATCTGCGCGCCGCTGGCCACGCTTCCGGTTGATGAACTGACTGAAATACTGCCCTCGTTGATCGAAACATCGCCGGAAGCGCAGGAGCGCCCTTACGACGGCTCCGGCCTGGCATCAACCATTCCCGGTGAAAGCAGTCAGGCGATTCCCAACGGCGGGCAGGACGGTAAATCCGCGTTGGCGAAATACTGTCAGGACATGACGGCACAGGCGCGCGACGGCAAAATCGACCCGGTGACGGGGCGTGAGCATGAAATCCGCACCATGACGGATATTCTGCTGCGCCGTCGCCAGAATAATCCACTACTGACTGGTGAGGCGGGCGTCGGAAAGACGGCGGTCGTCGAAGGTTTTGCCCTCGCGATTGCGCAGGGGGAAGTGCCGCCCGCGCTGCGGGAAGTACGGCTGCTGGCGCTGGACGTTGGCGCTCTGTTGGCCGGAGCCAGCATGAAAGGCGAGTTTGAATCGCGTCTGAAAGGGTTACTGGAAGAGGCCGGGCGCTCGCCGCAGCCGGTTATTCTGTTTGTTGATGAAGTTCACACTCTGGTGGGCGCGGGCGGCGCATCCGGCACGGGCGATGCCGCTAACCTGCTGAAACCGGCGCTGGCGCGCGGCACCCTGCGGACTATCGGCGCCACCACCTGGAGCGAATACAAGCGCCATATTGAGAAAGATCCGGCACTGACCCGGCGTTTTCAGGTGTTGCAGATTGCCGAACCGGAAGAAATCCCCGCAATGGAAATGGTGCGTGGTCTGGTGGATACGCTGGAAAAACACCATAACGTACTGATTCTGGATGAGGCGGTACGTGCGGCGGTACAGCTTTCTCACCGCTATATTCCCGCCCGGCAGTTGCCGGATAAGGCCATCAGCCTGCTGGATACCGCCGCGGCCCGCGTGGCGCTGACGCTGCACACGCCGCCTGCCAGCGTACAGTTCCTGCGCCAGCAGCTAAAAGCGGCGGAAATGGAACGGTCGCTGTTGCAGAAGCAGGAAAAAATGGGGATTCAGTCAGATGAGCGGCGCGATGCGCTGACGGCGCGAATTTTCTCGCTCAACGATGAACTGACTGCATCCGAATCCCGCTGGCAGCGGGAGCTGGAACTGGTACATACGTTGCAGGAACTGCGTGTCGCAGAGTCTGATGCTGATGACAAAACCACGCTGCAACAGGCCGAAACGGCGCTAAGGGAGTGGCAGGGCGACGCGCCGGTGGTGTTCCCGGAAGTCAGCGCGGCGGTTGTCGCGGCGATTGTCGCCGACTGGACCGGTATTCCTGCCGGGCGCATGGTGAAAGATGAGGCCAGCCAGGTGCTGGAACTGCCTGCCCGACTGGCGCAACGCGTTACCGGGCAAGACGGCGCGCTGGCGCAGATTGGTGAACGTATTCAGACCGCCAGGGCGGGACTGGGCGATCCACGCAAACCGGTGGGCGTGTTTATGCTGGCCGGGCCGTCCGGTGTCGGTAAAACCGAAACCGCGCTGGCGCTGGCGGAGGCTATCTACGGCGGCGAGCAGAACCTGGTAACCATCAATATGAGCGAGTTCCAGGAGGCTCACACCGTTTCCACGCTGAAAGGCGCGCCGCCCGGCTATGTGGGCTATGGCGAGGGTGGTGTGCTGACGGAAGCGGTGCGTCGCCACCCCTGGAGCGTAGTGCTGCTCGACGAGATCGAAAAAGCGCACCATGACGTCCACGAACTCTTCTATCAGGTGTTTGATAAAGGGGGCATGGAGGACGGTGAGGGAACACATGTCGATTTCAAAAACACCACGCTACTACTCACCACCAACGTGGGTTCCGACCTCATCAGCCAGATGTGTGAAGATCCGGCCTTAATACCCGATGCTACGGGGCTTAAAGAGGCGCTAATGCCGGAATTGCGCAAGCATTTCCCGGCGGCATTTCTGGGCCGCGTGACGGTGATCCCTTACCTGCCACTGGACGAAACGTCGCGTGGCGTGATTGCCCGTCTGCACCTTGACCGGCTGGTGGCGCGGATGGGTGAACAGCACGGCGTGACGCTGACGTATAGCGAGGAACTGGTCGCACATATTGTGGCGTGCTGTCCAATGCATGAAACGGGCGCGCGGTTGCTGATTGGCTACATCGAGCAGCACATTCTGCCACGACTGTCGCGCTACTGGTTGCAGGCCATGACGGAAAAAGCCGCTATCAGGCAGATTGATATCGGCGTTAATGGTGATGAGCAGATTGTTTTTGAGACAACCTCGCAGGAGGGAATATGCCAAAAGAGTTAAGTGGTGCGCAGTGGGTTTATGGCGTGACTAAGTTTGTCGGCGGAAATACAGATAAACCCCACTGGTCAATTGATGGGCATTAAATATGACATTACGTTACCCGGCGTTATTGACTCCTTTGCTAATGATGTTCGCTTTCAGTGTTTATGGCGAACCGCCTTTACCACAGGATGTGCAGCATTTTCTGAGCAATGCAGAGATGTGCCAGCATCTGGCCGGCGAATGGGACAGTTCTTTACCGGAAGAGGATAAAAAAGTCATAGAAAAGGGCATTAATACCTGGTGCGCTCCGGCGAAAAAAGCACTTCCTGGGTTACGGGAAAAGTACAAAGAAAACAAAGAGATTATAAAAAAACTCTCTGAGTATGATTTTTAAACTGTGCCGTTGCACCGCTGTCCGGGCGGTCGTCGGTAGATTGATAAGGAAATGAAAGAGTATGGCTATCAACAATAGCGCGCAGAAATTCATCGCGCGCAACCGCGCGCCGCGCGTGCAGATTGAATATGACGTAGAGATTTACGGCTCTGAGAAAAAAATCGAGCTGCCGTTCGTGATGGCGGTGCTGGCCGATCTGGCCGGGAAACCGCGGGAAGAACTGCCGCCAGTGACGGATCGCAAATTCCTCGATATTGATATGGATAACTTCAATGAGCGCATGAAAGCCATTGCGCCGCGCGTGGCGTTCGCTGTGCCGAATACGCTGACGGGTGAAGGTCAGTTGATGGTCGATATCACGCTGGAAAATATGGACGACTTTTCGCCGGCACAGATTGCCCGCAAGGTGGACGCCCTGAACCAGTTACTGGAAGCCCGCACCCAACTGGCGAACCTCCAGACCTACATGGATGGCAAGGCCGGGGCGGAAAATCTGGTCAATAAACTGTTGCAGGACCCGACCCTGCTGAAAACGCTGGCGAATGCGCCGAAACCGGCCGTTACCCAGCAAGGTGTGTCAGCGGATAATGAATCAGCGGAATAACGTCGAATTTTTAAGGAATTTTCATGGCAAACAGTAATATGCAGGCAACCGACGCGGTTGCTCAGGATACCGTCTCCGCATCCGGTGAATTTGATGCGTTGCTGAATCAGGCCTTCCGACCCAAGACTACCCAGGCGGCAAAAGCCGTGGAAGCCGCGGTGCAGACGCTGGCGCAACAGGCGCTGGCGAACACGATCACCGTCAGCGATGACGCCTATAAAAGCATCAGCGCTATTATTGCGCAGATCGACTTTAAACTGACCGAACAGATCAAACTGATTCTGCAATATCCCGACTGGCAGAAGCTGGAATCCTCGTGGCGCGGTATGGAGCATCTGGTTTACAACACCGAGACCGACGAAAAGCTGAAAATCCGCTTCATGAATCTGTCAAAAGATGAATTGCGGCGCAACATGAAGCGTTACAAGGGCATCGCCTGGGATCAAAGCCCGATGTTCAAAAAACTGTATGAAGCCGAATACGGCCAGTTAGGCGGCGAACCTTATGGCTGTATCATTGCGGATTACTACTTCGACCATACACCGCCCGATGTGGATCTGCTTGGCTCTATCGCCAAAGTCGCCGCGTCGGCCCATGCGCCGTTTATTGCCGGGGCTTCCCCCTCGGTACTGCAAATGGACTCCTGGCAGGAGCTGGCGAATCCCCGCGACCTGACCAAAATCGTCACCCAGAACCTGGAATATGCGCCGTGGAACTCCCTGCGGGCCAGCGAAGACTCCCGTTATATTGGCCTGACGATGCCGCGTTTTCTTGCCCGCCTGCCGTATGGCGCAAAAACCAACCCGGTGGACGAGTTTGATTTTGAAGAAGATGCGGATGGTTCTGACCATACCAAATACGTCTGGAGCAACGCGGCCTACGCGATGGGCGTAAACATCAACCGCTCCTTCAAACACTACGGCTGGTGTACGTTGATTCGCGGTGTGGAATCAGGCGGTGCGGTGGAAAATCTTCCCTGCCATACCTTCCCGACTGACGATGGCGGCGTGGACATGAAATGCCCGACCGAAATCGCCATCTCTGACCGCCGCGAGGCTGAACTGGCGAAAAACGGTTTTATCCCGTTGATCCACCGTAAAAACTCAGACTATGCCGCCTTTATCGGTGCACAGTCGCTGCAAAAACCACAGGAATACTACGATCCGGACGCGACGGCCAACGCTAACCTGTCTGCCCGTCTGCCGTACCTGTTCGCCTGCTCGCGCTTCGCGCACTTCCTCAAATGTATCGTCCGCGACAAAATCGGTTCCTTTAAAGAGCGCGAGGATATGCAGCGCTGGCTAAATGAATGGATTATGAATTACGTCGACGCCGATCCGGTTAACTCCTCGCAAGAAACTAAAGCCCGTCGTCCGCTGGCTGCCGCTGAAGTAGTGGTGGAAGAGGTGGAAGGCAATCCAGGTTATTACGACGCGAAATTCTTCCTGCGTCCGCATTTCCAGCTTGAAGGGCTGACGGGATCGCTGCGCCTGGTGACAAAACTGCCGTCAGTGAAGCAGGGCAATGCCTGATGCATTTATTTTGTGAATGTATAAATGATATCAGAGGATATTAAGAGAATATATGCCATATGTTTATGCTAATGCAAAGGCTTTACAGGATACAGAAAAGGTAGGAAACCACCATCAGTGTGTTGAACTTATTCAACACTATATACGAGTAGGACAAGCGAGTACATGGCAGCAAGGGGCCGCAGTATTTGGAAACAAAAACATTGAAGTCGGGACAGTTATCGCTACTTTTGTGAATGGGCGATATCCGAACCACAATAGTGGCAACCATGCTGCATTTTTTTTGGGGCAAGATGCTGGCGGGATATGGGTGATGGATCAATGGAAAGATGATATCGCAAAACCCCGTGTGTCCAAACGTTATATAAGAAAGTTGCATAATGGAAGTGTTCGTAGTGACGGGACTTATATAAGGATGAGTAATAATGCAGAAGCCTATTTTATCGTTGAATAGCACCTGTATTGTCGGGGGCATTCTGTGGTTACTTCCGGTAATAGTTGTTCATGCCGATGAGATTGTCTGCCCTGCGGTTATTCATTTTTCTCAGGCTCCAATAATTTCCTCAGCGGAAGGATGGAATGTCTCATCCCGTGCAGCGCGTATGTTGAATGATGGTGGTTTTCTTTCGTCTGGCGATCCCAAAGAGCAGGCAGATCTGAAAGGTGAAGATGCAGTCGTTGATGGGAAAAAGGGGCACCTGTGGGAGATAGACCCGGAGGATAATCGCCGGGGGATCTGGTTCTCGTGTAGTTATGGACAGTGGGCTGTTCTGCTTGCCAGAAAAGTTCAGGGAACGGTCGCGACATGCTGGAGCCCGGATGTCTTACCGGCGAAATTGATTTGTAAATAAAATATATAATCTTTATATGAATACTCTGATGCCAGAATACGCATAAAAGATGCCTGTTAATGTTTAAGATTTATTCGTGAAGTAAATACTTCAATAATATTGGCAGCGGAAAAAGACAGCCTTCTGTTCTCCTGAAATTACGGGGAAGGGGATTCTGTACGGCAACGGTTTATTTCTGCGCAAATTATCAGGATAAACCAGGTTTATTTTAAGTAAAACTTAATAAGGATATAAAAATGGCTTATGACATTTTTTTGAAAATTGACGGCATTGATGGCGAGTCAATGGATGACAAACACAAAAATGAAATTGAAGTACTGAGCTGGCGCTGGAATATTCATCAGGAATCCACCATGCACGCCGGTAGCGGCCTCGGCTCCGGTAAGGTCTCCGTCACCAACCTGGATTTTGATCACTATATCGACCGCGCCAGCCCGAACCTGTTCAAATACTGCGCCTCCGGCAAGCACATTCCGCAGGCCATTCTGGTTATGCGTAAGGCTGGCGGCAATCCGCTGGAGTACCTCAAGTATACCTTCACCGACCTGATTGTCGCCGTGGTTTCCCCGAGCGGCAGCCACGATGGTGAAATCGCCTCCCGTGAAACGGTAGAGCTTTCTTTCAGCACTGTGAAACAGGAATACGTGGTGCAGAACCAGCAGGGCGGCAGCGGCGGCACTATCACCGCAGGTTACGATTTCAAGGCGAACAAAGAAATTTAACGGCTGTTTTTCCGGCCAGATTTATATCTGGCCGGATTTATTGTTTTGATTTTAAAGGAATTTACAGTGAATAAATGGCGTAACCCCACTGGGTGGTTATGTGCGGTAGCTATGCCTTTTGCACTGCTCCTGCTTTCCGGATGCGGCAGTAGCGATTCGCTATCTGACCCCTAATCGCAGCGGCCTGGCCTGAGCGTGAAAGCGTTTTACAAGGTGAATTCTGACAATCAGAAGAAAGCGGCGTCCATGAAGATACGTGTTGAGAATTAATGAGCTACACAGAATTTTTAGAGGGTAAGCAAAATGAACAGACCTTCATTCAATGAAGCGTGGCTGGCTTTTAGGAAGGTGAATCATTCCGTCGCTGATGTGGGTAGTATTATTGGTGGAAACGTTGGGAAAAATATAACTGGTGGTTATTTTCAAAATGCCTGTCCTATTCGAATGAGCTATGTTTTGAATGCGACAGGATTCCCAATAGCCCGTAACTCCCCGTATGCAAAGGTTAGTGGTGCCGATAATAAATTCTATATTTATCGCGTGAATGATATGATTGATCATCTTACTCATAATATGGGCAAGCCTGATCTTATTGTTAATAATCCGAAACAGAGTGACTTTATAGGGAAGAAAGGAATTATCGTAGTAAAAGGGCATGGCTGGAGCAATGCCAGAGGACACGTTACATTATGGAATGGCAGTATCTGTTCAGATCAGTGCCACTTATTAAATGACCCAGATAATGGACCATTTGTTCCTGAAGTTGGGACTCTGTGGATACTGCCATGAAATGGTTAATATTAGTTACTTTCAGCATAAGTGGAATGCTGGTATGGCAGCCATCTTTTGCACAAGAAGCATTGACCACACAATATTCACAGTCGGAACTCTTAAAAAATTGGGCGCTGAGTCATTGTCTGGCATTAGTATACAAAGATGATGTCGTTAAAAACGATGCCAGAGCTACGGCCAGTGCTTACCTTGAATATGGTAAACAATCTGTGGAGATTTATCATGAAATTGATGAGATTGCGAAAAAATATTCAGGGTTGAAATATAATGGCTCGATATCATCAGATTTTAATACCATGAAGTGCATAGATTTTATCCACGACAGTGAGTTAAATGAATTAATTGAAAGGCGTGTCGAGAAGTAAAATTCAAAGATATTAAAAGCATATGTTCTCTTGCTCTGATGAATTTATGGGTAATAGAGAGCTGTACAGTAATAGTTAATCTGTTCACCTAATAAAGCAGATAAATCAGGGCTTTATTTAGGTAGTTAAAAGGATAGTAGATATGTCTTATGATATTTTTCTGAAAATTGACGGCATCGACGGTGAGTCGATGGATGACAAACACAAAAATGAAATTGAAGTACTGAGCTGGCGCTGGAATATCCATCAGGAATCCACCATGCACGCCGGTAGCGGTCTCGGTTCCGGTAAAGTATCTGTTACTCATCTTTCATTTGAACATTACATCGATCGCGCCAGCCCGAACCTGTTCAAATACTGCTCTTCCGGCAAGCACATTCCGCAGGCCATTCTGGTTATGCGTAAGGCTGGCGGCAATCCGCTGGAGTACCTCAAGTACACCTTCACAGATCTGATTATTGCAATGGTATCGCCCAGCGGAAGCCAGGGAGGGGAAATTGCGTCTCGCGAATCAATTGAGCTCTCCTTCAGCACCGTGAAACAGGAATACGTGGTGCAGAACCAGCAGGGCGGCAGCGGCGGCACCATCACCGCAGGCTACGACTTCAAGGCCAACAAAGAAATTTAACGGTTATTTTTCCGGCCAGATTTATATCTGGCCGGATTTATTGTTTTGATTTTAAAGGAATTTACAGTGAATAAATGGCGTAACCCCACTCGGCGGTTATGTGCGGTAGCTATGCCTTTTGCACTGCTCCTGCTTTCCGGATGCGGCAGTAGCGATGCGTTACCTGACCTCGAATCACAGCGACTCGACCTGAGCGTGAAAGCCTCTGATAAGGTGAATCCCGACAATCAGAAGAAGGCCGCGCCCATTGAGATACGTGTTTATGAACTAAAAAATGACGCCGCTTTCACGACAGCTGATTACTGGTCGCTCCATGACAACGACAAATCCGTCCTTACCGACGATTTAGTGCGTCGCGACAGCTTTATTTTGCGTCCCGGCGAAGAGAAAAAACTGCGTCGCCCGCTGAATGCGCAGACCACGGCAATCGGCGTACTGGCCGGATACCGTAACCTGGCCAAATCGGTCTGGCGGGTAACCTACAAAATCCCGGAAGCCCCGGAAAAAGCCTGGTACAGCAACTTCGTACCGGGGAAAGGAAAAGTGCAGTTGGAGGCGGAACTGGAACAAAGCGCCATTGTAATTACGGAACGGGATAAATGAATTATGAGCTGGAATGACCGCGTAGTCTGGAGTGAAGGACAATTTTTACTGCCGCAGATGTTTCAGCAGCAAGAGCGTTATCTGGAACACGTCATGCATTACCGCAGCCTGCCGCTGACCCCCTTTTTCTGGGGATTCAGCCACTACAATATTGATGGCGAAGCGCTGAACATCGGTAAACTGATACTGAAAGAGGCATCAGGGATTTTTCCTGACGGCACGCCGTTTAACGCACCGGACCACACCCCGCTGCCGCCGCCACTGACCATTCTGCCGGAGCACCTGAACCAGCAGATTTGTCTGGCGGTACCGGTACGCGCGCCGAACAGCGAAGAAACTACGTTTGACAATAACCCGGAATCATTGGCGCGTTTCTCGGTACATGAACACGACATCCGCGACGCCAACTCGCTGGGACGTGGCGCGCAGTTATTACAGCTCAGTCACCTGCGCCTGCGGCTGCTGCCGGAAAAGGCGGTGACGGGCGCCTGGATTGGCCTGCCGCTGACCCGCATCATCGGGCTGAATCCTGACGGGCGGATAGATATCGACCACGACCTGATCCCGCCCATCATTAATTATCAGGCCAGTTCACTGATGTGTACCTGGCTGTCGTGGATCAACGATCTCATCCGGATGCGGGCCGATTCGCTGGCGGAACGGCTGACCGGCAGCGACAACCACGGCCATGAAGCAGCAGAGGTCTCCGATTACCTGCTGCTGCAAATTCTCAATCGCTTTGAGCCGCTGTTGATTCACCTGGCGAAAACCCCGCTGGCCCCGGAAGTGTTGTATCGCTACCTGTCCGAACTGGCCGGGGAACTCTCCACCTATGTGCGTCCACAAACGCGACGGCCCGCTGAATACAAAGAGTACAAACACCTGACGCCCTATGCCGGGTTGAAATCACTGGTCGATGAGGTGCAGTTCCTGCTGAATGCAGTACTGATCCGGGGCGCGCAGCGCATCGAGCTGAAAGAGGGGACTTACGGCATCCTGAATGCGGTGGTGGCTCCTTCCGATCTTGCCGATTTCAGCACGCTGGTACTGGCGATAAAGGCTTCAATGCCGACCGATGTGCTACTGCAACATTTTGCCGCCCAGACCAAAATTGGGCCATCCGATCGCCTGCCGGAACTGATCCGCTCGCATCTGCCGGGGCTGGCTTTGCAGGTTCTGCCTGTACCACCGCGCCAAATCCCGTTTCAGGCCGGATACATCTATTACGACATCCGCCGCGAGGGAGCATTGTGGGAACACATTGCCCGTTACGGCGGGATGGCCATGCATACCGCCGGGGAATTTCCGGGGCTGGAGACAGAACTGTGGGGAGTGCGCGATAAATGACAGACAGTACCCTGACGCCGCCAGCGGCGGACATGATGTCCTTTTTGTCCACCACGCCGGAACATAAGGACAGTGAATATGAAACGCCGGTACACACCAGCCAGCGCACGGAACTCAATGTCATCGTTGAAGACGGTCCGGACAGCAAACTCCGGCTGGCTGAAATCAGCGCGGCGGCTAACCCGTTGCTCGCCGCTGCCCGGCCTTTATTGTGCGCTCTCGCAGCCATGCCCGCTAAACTGGATGCGGCCCTGGTAGAGCCTTACCGTAATCTGCTGGTACGCGAGATGCATCTGTACCAGACATTATGCGATCAGGCGAACCTGCGGCGCGAGCACGTACTGGCGGTACGTTACTGCCTGTGTACGGCGCTTGATGAAGCCGCCAATAACACAACCTGGGGACGGCGCGGCGTCTGGGCCGGAAAAAGCCTGCTGGTAACATTTCATGGTGAAAGCGAAGGCGGGATAAAACTTTTCCAGATCATCGGGCGTCTGGCGGCCAGCTTCCAGGAACATGGCAACGTACTGGAGGTTATCTACCACCTGCTGGGGCTGGGATTTGAAGGCCGCTACAGCGTGCAGCCAGACGGGCGTAAGCAACTGGACAATATTCGTCAGCAACTGCTGACACAGCTTTCACAGCGTCGCGATCCGGTCATGCCCGCGCTCTCGCCTGACTTTCAGGGGGCGATAAGCGGACGACTGCGGCGGATGCGCCGGGTGCCGGTCTGGCTGAGCGCCGGGATAGCCCTGTTGGCGATGCTGACGCTGTTTGGCCTTTACAGCCACCGGATGGATGTGCAGACCGTCACCGTACAACAGCATATTGATGCGATTGGTATAAAACTGCCGCCGCCGCCCGTGCCGGTTCATAAGCTGCGGCTGAAAATCCTGCTGGCAAACGAAATCGCCCGTGGCCTGCTGACCGTGGACGAAGATGACCAGCACAGTAGGGTGGTCTTCCGTGGCGACGCCATGTTTGTACCGGGACAAAAAACGGTGAGTGACGCAATCCGGCCAGTGATTAACAAAGCGGCGCGGGAAATCGCCCGCGTGGGCGGCGCAGTCACTGTAACGGGTCACACTGACAGCCAGCCCATTCATTCGGCTGAATTCCCATCCAACCTGGTGCTGTCGGAAAAACGGGCGGCGGAAGTTGCGGCGTTGCTGACCTCCGGCGGCGTACCTGCCGGACGGGTACATATCGTTGGCAAGGGCGATACGGTGCCGGTGGCGGATAACGACAGTAAAGCCGGGCGGGCGAAAAACCGTCGGGTGGAAATTCTGGTAGTGGAGTGAATGAATGATGAAAAAATCAACCTATGATGTGTCTCATCATTCGGCAGTATGTGGCGTGATGGGGGATTATTATCGGATCTCCGCGACATATCACATAACACGATCTGTTCGTGTTTTTTTGATCATCTTATGTTGCCTGTTATCCGGTGGCGCTTTTGCCGGATCCCCGATTAACGCAGGATTCATTTCCCCCGATAATGTCAACCTCAGTATACGGGATTTTCTGGGATTTTATGCCAGTGATAACTTACAGGAAAAAGATAATACACTGATGTATGTGTTGGGGGTAGCGGATGCCACAGAAGGTAAGACGTGGTGTGGATATGGTCAGGTTGACAGTATAACAATAAACCATACTGTGCTGGCCTGGCTTGATCGGTACTCTGTGAAAAAGCCTGATGCAAGAGCTTCGGTGCTGATAGAGGAAGCATTAGTTAAAAATTTTCCCTGTCAGAGGACAGACTCCTCCATAAAAATTGCTTCCCGGTCATCTCCCATTTTATCCCTGACTCCGGATGCGCTTAATCTTTCAGGTAATGACTTTTTTAAATTTTGGGTGTCTGGTAATCAACGGGATAAACTCAGGGCGGGTATCTATCTGCTTGGCGTGGAGGATGCAACGGAGAAAAAACTATGGTGTGGATACGATTTATTTAAGACGCTAACATTAAATGAAATTGTCTATGTTTCTCTTAAAAATAAAACCAATGAGGAACTGAATTCTCGCGCGGCTGAACTTATCATAAATAAATTAATAGAGTATCCCTGTAATATATAAAATCATTCAAGTTGCATCAAGGCGGCAAGGGAATGAATCCCCAGGAGCGTACATTAGTTCGTGACTGGGGTGAGCGAGTAAAGCCAACGCACATGCAGCCTGAAGTATGACAGGTATACCCTGTAATAATGTTATCGCTGCCAGTTCAGATAAAGTATTGGTGGTAAAGTCTTGGTGGTAAAGGATTGATATGTTTAAGGTGATGGTCTGTCTGTTGGTGGGTATTCCTGCCATTTCTTATGCGCAGGGTTATGGGTGTGCTACGGTTGGAGCATCAATGGAGTCATCGTTATTTGATGCCATAAAAAATGACCTGAATATAGATGTCGCTACTATTATAAAGGATAAAACAAAGTGTATCTAAGGTCTATGCAGAATCTCTGGCCAGGATGGATTATGAAAAAGATAAGGCCAAAAATAAAGTGGCAATATTAGATAAGAAATCCTATTTCGATAGTTACTATGAGAACCAGGTTAAATCTATCGTGGCAAAATATACCTATATTAACAAAGATAAAGAAAAAGATATTTTCATTGCATCCAGCTTCATGAATGCTGATGAGTGTTCTGTAAAATTTAATGGTTATATTACTTTATCCAGGGAATTTTAAAATATTGATTATTGGGTGGCGAGTCGAAACATAATGCAAAAATTTCTTAGTCTGCTTTTTTCCCGGCGCGCGCTGGCGGTTGTGGGCGTTCTGGTTTTGGTGCTGCTGGTCTGGTTTGTCGGGCCGCTGGTATCATTTGATACCCTGCGCCCGCTGGCCTCCGTGGGGAGCCGGGTAGTGACCATTGCCCTGTTGCTGATGTTGCTGGTACTGTGGCTGGTCAACTGGTCAATGAGCATTATCGGCATCAGTGTCCTGTGCCTGGCGATTGGCTTCGTCACACCGCTGCTGGCCCTGGGCGATGTCCATCCGTTTGCGCCGCTGTGGGTCCGCCTGACATTAATTGGTTTCATCCTGCTGATGTACGCGCTGTACGGCCTGTACCGGCTGTGGCGTGCGCTGCGTATGGATGAACAACTGCTGCGTCGCTTCCTGCATCCGCGCGGGGAAGAGGTACCGGTGGCTGGCGAGATCAAAGCCGACCTGCGCACCGTCAACCATATTGTCACGCAGGCCATCCGGCAACTGCGGCAGTTGCGGGTGGACATGCCCGGCTGGCGTAAAATCTTCGAGGGAAAACGCTTTCTGTATGAGCTGCCGTGGTTCATGGTGGTCGGCAGTCCCGGCGATGGCAAAACCACGGCCCTGCTGAACACCGGATTGCAGTTCCCGCTGGCGGAGCAAATGGAGCAGACCTCGCGTATCCTGACAGTGCCGGGTGGCGGCACGCTACACTGCGACTGGTGGTTTACCAACGAAGCAGTGTTGATTGATACGGCCGGACGCTACGCCCGCCACGATGACGGCGGAGAAGCGAGCGCCGCGCAGCGTAACGCCGGAGAGTGGCAGGGCTTTCTCGGTCTGCTGCGTAAACATCGCCCCGGCGCGCCGCTTAACGGCGTGATCCTGACGCTAAACGTGGCGGATTTAACCGCACAGTCACCGGCGGAACGCCTGGCGGCCTGCGCCGCTCTGCGGGCGCGACTGGCAGAACTGCGCGAGACCCTGGGAATTCGCTTTCCGGTCTATCTGGTGGTCACCAAAATGGATTTGTTGCCGGGGTTCAGCGAATATTTTCGCACGCTGACCAGCCATCTTCGTGCACAAATCTGGGGCTTCACGTTGCCGTACAGCCGCAGGCGAAAAGCGGGCGACCCGCAGGCGCTGCACGCCGCCTGCGCGCAGGAGCTGGCGCGCCTGACGCTGCGGCTGGATCAGGGACTGGATACCCGGTTACAGGAAGAGTACGACCTTAAAAGCCGCCAGCGGCTGTATACCTTCCCGCGTGAGTTCGCCGCCCTCGGCGAGCCGTTGCTGGAGGCTATTGAACAGATCTTCCTCGATTCAAAATTCGATGCCACGCAACTGAATAACACGCTGCGCGGGGTGTTTTTCACCAGTGCCGCGCAGGCGCAGGCCGACGCCGTGGCCGACCAGTTGAGTATCTGGCAGCGCTTTGTCCGGGCGATAAAAACCGCCCGTGGCGAATCATCCGCCTCTCTCCCACACGCTCTGCCGGACGGCAACCGCAGCTACTTTCTGCATGATCTGCTAACACAGTTTATTTTCCGTGAAGCGCACCTGGTGGAGCCAAACCTCCAGTGGGCCTGGCGTTACCGCCTGCTGCGCCTCGGCGGGCACCTGCTGGTACTGGTGCTGGCATTCCTGTTGTGGCAGGGGATGCAGACCAGCCAGCAGACCAACGGCGACTATCTGAATGAAATCAGCGCCCGCGCGACCCGGCTGGACGGCGAGGTGAAAGCCTACACCGGTAAACCGGCGATGGCTCCCGTCCCGGCACTGCTGGACAGCGCAAGGGAACTGTCCGCCTGGCCGGAACTGGACCCGGACGCGCCGCCGCTGACCTGGCGCTACGGCCTGTACAGCGTACCGCCGGTAACCGACAGCGTGGCGTCGCTGTACAACCGCCTGCTGGATCAACTGCTGCTGCCGCCGCTGGTGAAACGGATGGAGTATGTGCTGGCAGACGCCATTGCCCGTCAGGACAGTAAAGCTGCGTATGATGCCCTGCGCATCTATCTGCTACTGAATCTGGATAAAAATCACGAAGATAAATACAACGCGGCGGAGATCCAGTCGTGGGTGATTAACGATCTGGGGAACAGCGACAGCGTGGCCGGGTTCGGCGGGCGCGCCGCCGTGCTGACGCATATCGAAGCGCTGTTTGACGGCAGTCGGGTGGTGCATTCACCGTATGAGAAAGATGAGGCGCTGATCCGCCAGGCGCGGGCATTCCTCGACGGTCACACCAGTACCGAGCGTATCTATGCGCGGGCGCTGGCGGCAATGGAGAGCGAAGCGCCGCAGGAGTTCACGCTGGTACGCGCCGTCGGCGCGGATGCGGGAACGGTGTTTGTGCGTAGCAACGGCGCGCCGCTGGATCGGGGCGTTCCGGGTATTTTTACCCGTGAAGGATACCGGGAGCTGTTCGACAAACGATTACCGGAATTTGTGGCGGCGGCGACGGCGAACGATGGCTGGGTGATGGGCCGGGAGAGTACGCCAAAAAAGCTGACTGACAGCCTGCGCAGCCAGATACCGGGGCAGGAGCAGTCTGTCGCCCGCGAAGTCCGCCGTTTGTACCTGACGGAATATGCCCGCCGCTGGCAGGATTTTCTGGACAGTATCCATAGTATCAACAGTGCCGGGGAAGAGGGCAGTTCCGGCCTGGCCTATGATTTACAGGTGCTGCGCACCCTGGCGTCGCCGGACTCACCGCTGATGCGGCTGGGAAAAGCGGTGGTGGAGCAGACCACGCTGGTGCCGCCGCCGGACCCGCAGGCCAGACAGAAACAGCTGGCGCAGCGCGCGTCCGGTAACGCGGGGAAAGTGGTACAGACGGCAAAACTGTTCCAGGATATTCACCCGGAAGAACGGCTGGAAAAAACGCTGGTGGATGATCGTTTCGCCGCGCTGCGCGAGGTCATTGCCGGGCGGACGGACGGCGGACAGAGCGGCGGTGGGACGATGCAGATCGCTTCGCTGCTGACCATGCTCAACGAGTATTACACCCAACTGACCATTGCTGATAGCGCGCTGGCGGCGGGGACGTTGCCAGCGCGCATTACTGCCGCAGACAAGTTGCAACTGGAGGCGGCGAAACTGCCCGCGCCGCTGAAAAACATCCTGCTGGATCTGACGAAGCAGGGAACGCGCAAAATCAACGCCGGGACCGGCGATGTGCTGAACACCCAGATGGAGGCGATGATGGGCGACGACTGCCGTGACGCCATCGACGGGCGCTATCCGTTCGCCGACAGCCCGCAGGAGGTCAGCGCCGAGGACTTTAACCGCATCTTCGCCAGCGGCGGCGTACTGGATGCCTTCTGGAGCAAACAACTGGCTCCGCTGGTGGATACCGCCAGCGACCCGTGGCGCTACAAACCGACCGAAGGCAACATGACGTTGCAGGGGCCGGATTTAACGCCGTTTCAGCAGGCGAAGCAGATCCGCAGCGTGTTTTTTAACAGCGAGGGCGGGAAAAAATTTTCCTGGTCGATGCAGATTAGTGTGGTGGATATGGACCCGGCCATCACGGAACTGGTGATTGATATCGACGGCCAGGTGCTGCGCTACGCCCATGGCCCGGACCGGCCCCTGAAAGTGACGTGGCCGGGACCGCGCAACGGCTCGATGGCGGAAATCACCGCCAGCCCGCGTATTCGCCAGGACACCTCAACGCTACTGACCGGCGGGCCGTGGGCGCTGTTTCATCTGCTGGACGCCGGAATGGTACAGGAAACGGCGGTGCGGGGGCGTCAACTGGTGGAATATGATTTTGACGGTCGCCGGGTGGTGCTGGAAATCACCGCCGGGCGGGATTTTAACCCGGTCAGCCGGGAGCTGTTGCAGAACTTCAGTTGCCCGGCGAGGGCGCTGTAATGCGCCGGCCAGCGGTGGTATCAGCCCCGGCGATGTTCGGCAGGCTGCCGGACCAGCGCGACTATGTGCGCTGGCGGGTGGGCGCTGAAGAGGGACGAATATGGCAGGACTGGCTGAACCGCCAGACATGGGTGGGCAGCGGGCGGCATATCGTGTTGCCGGAAGGCCAGACGACCGATGAAGAGCGTGACGGCTGGATGCACCTGTCGCCGCGTGGCGAACATGATATGCCCGCGCCGGAACACCATCCGCTGCCGTGGAGCTTTGTAATGTCGCCGGGATTTTTGCCGATGGGTGGGACGACTGACTGGCTGACCGGAGTGCTGATGGCGTCACGGGATAGCGTGGGACGCCCGTGGCCGCTGGTGATTTACCAGCGCTGCGGTCGGGAGTGGCTGGACGAGAGTTTGCAGGAGACGCAGGGCTGGCTGTACTGGCTGGCGAGGCTGGCGGCGCAGCATATCACGCCGGACACGATGCGGCGCGGGCGGCTGACGGAGCAGGTGGACCAGCTATGGGCGATGTGGCAGCCGGGGCCGTGGTGGGCGCAGTGGCTGCGTGGGTTACGACGTACATCGCAGCGCAGCCGGGAACTGACCGGGCTGCCGGATGAAGCACCGGTAGTAGAACTGCCGGGCGTGCGTTATCTGCCGTGGCCGGGCTGGCCGGGTAAGACGCTGGGGCAGGCAACACCGGGGCAAGGCTGGTTCTGGCAGCAGAACAGTGAAGGGCGGTATGTGGATGCGCTGCGACTGGTGGAGAAATAATGAACATGGTGGTTTTAAAAACACCTGCTAAGGAATGAAGAAATGGGTGCTTATGATAAAGCGTGTAATAACACAGAGGCGGTAAGGTTTATTCAAAAATATAAGAATGATTGTGAGATAATCGCTAATCAACTTGAAGTGCCAGTGGAATTTATACTGGCGGTTGCAGCAAAGGAAAGTCGTTATGGGCAGGGAAGGATTGCAACTGAATATAATAATTTTTTTTCAATGCATGGTCCGGCACCATTGCAGTTGAGTAAAGTTCATCCTCAGGGAAGTCACGACGTGTGGGTTGCCACCTATACGTCTTTTTTAAATTGCGCGAAATCATTCGCCATCAGGTTTGGTAGTGCAGTCAGAAAGATAAAGGACCCTAAACAATTTGCACAAGCATTGATTGAGTCACGATTTAATTCAGGTAAAAGTAGTAATGGAGGGCATACCGGATACGCCAGTGAACTGGTGGCTATGATTGGTATGGTTAAGCGGAGAATGGCATGTTCAGTAAAATAGTGTCATTGCTTTTGTTTACTATTTTATCCGTGAGCAGTTATGCCCAGGTTCTTGTATCAAATATCCCGGTGTTTGATTTGACTAAATTAAATCAGGAAGGGCTTACCGAGACACAGGCTCAGGCATTATTGGTTTTATCATTAAAAAATAAAAAATATAATATTACATTGCCTGGCGTTTTTATGGACGAGGCCTTAAAAAATGATCAGGGTAAACCATTTCATTCTGGATATTATAGCTTTGGTGTGGGCTATGACTCTCCTTCTGCCGGTGCTACGGATATCTGGGGATTATTCTCCGTCAGTCCGAAAACAGGAGATATCTGGGAAGAATATTCATGTGAGAGAATATCATTTCCGGCGCTACAAAAAATACAACAAGAAATAATGAAAAAAACTGGCGCGACATTTGCCAGTGAAGTGGTACAGCGCCGGGGGCTGGGCTGTACAGATGAATAGCGGGATAGTTGGATCTACCGGGCATACGTTACCTGCCAGGGCAAGGCTGGTTCTGGCAGCAGAACAGTGAAGGGCGGTATATGGATGCGCTGCGGCTCATCACGGAAGTTGATAATTCAGGTGATGTCCGAAGATAAAAGGTATGGCATCAATGCGATATGCTTCGGGGATCCCTAAGGAAATCGAATGAGTAAGTTACAGTTTGACCCTCATAGCCCATTGGCTGAATATTTTTCTAGAACAAAGATAGACGGGGAGTTTATCAAAAACGATTATGGTGATAGAGGTGAATTTGTCATAAATAGTGAAACGGGAGCTATTTCATTATTGTTAAAATGTAAATATACATGGGTTAAAAATAGCGATGTGAAGGACGACTGGACGTTTATAGAAAAATCATTGTTTATCATTAATGTTTATACGACAGTTTGTTCCGAATGGAATGGTAAAATATTTTTTTCTGTTTCAGGAAGTTCAGATTTCGCCAGGAAGTTTCAGGGGAAGCCTCTGCCATTTGATATACAGATGATCCCTGTCAATCATGGCGAGCACTGGGATGTGACTGCATTGAAAGTGAGACCAGGGGATGATGTAAGGACTTATGTTATCTGGGGTTCTCGTATCCTCCATATTGATTCCGAGGATGTGGTCGCAGTGCGGAAATGTCTTGATCCAGCCCAGACAGTTTGCTCTAACCAGATAAACGTACCTCATGAAATTGGACATATGATTGGTTATCATGACGATGAGTATGCTCTGGATAAATCAGGTAAAGCAACAACGGCATATAGATCGGATGCTGCCGCATTAATGAATATTGGAATGGAGCTTCGAAGTCGTTACCTGGAACATGTTAACACATTTCTGAATGTAATAATTCCTGATACTTACTTTACAGTTTTGAGTGTAGGTAAATGATACAAACATGTATTCTGCTCATTCATTTTCTGATGCATGGCGTAATGTTTAATCCCCACCCTCAACCCTCTGTCACTGCGATAAATGGTATGAAATATGATCTGGTAAATGTAACAAAAAAAGATGATCAGGTAACTCAATATTATGAAAAAAATAATATACAAAACGGAGGGGTTGATGCTTCTTTTGTTGAAAAATATGGCAGGCCTGAACATGAGTTTGTCAGACCTCGCTATATGTTTGTTGGGGAGTATTATATTGGGCTGGAAAAAACCTATAGGTCAACGGACCCCAGATTTAGCAATGTACTGATTAAAGAAATGTTCTGGCATCTCCATGATGATTTGAACTTGACATGTTGGTTTCATTATAAGGACGAGCAGTGGCGAGTGTTCTCCTATATTTTTTGGCCACCCGGTGCTGTATTCTAGTTTACTATAATAATGAAGAGATATTCTCATTCTGCTTCAGAACATCAGTAGAGCATGAGATAGGTCACACACTTTTATATCTTGAAGGTGAGTATGACCTGCCAAAACCACCTGAGAATTTTGATACCAATTATTTGTCTTTAACCAAAGGGGAAAGATTTCCATCGAATGAGTTAAGAGTGGCAAATGATATATATGGTTGGGATATTGATGGAGTGATGAATATTGGAACAGAACTTCGGGAACATTATCTGGATGATATTCCTGTACAATTAAATGTAATAATTCCTGATGCCAGTTTCTTGCTTGCGGAGTTAAAAAAATGAACAGTTTTTTTTGCTTTGATGTCGTTATTGCTAATCGCTACCACAGGGGGGAATCTTTTGCTCAGCCTCCAGTATATGAGCAAAGAAGTTATATAAAGAGCGGAGAGTCTGAGGCTTTTTTTATTAAAAATATGGACGTCCGACACGTGAGTTTATAAATCCTCGTTACAAATTTGTCGGAGAGTATTCCATTGGCATTGAAAATACTTATCGTTCAACGAATCCTGAATTCAGAAAAATTCAGATAAAGGAAATATTCTGGGATTTGAATAAGGATTTAAATTTGACATGTTTCTTTCATTATAAAAATGGGCAGTGGCAGGCTATTTCTTATTTTTTCTGGCCGCCAGAGGCTTTATTTTAATCCGATATTTAAGGAGTAAATATCATGAGTTTTGTATCTACGGGTAATAAACCAGCTGGAAATGGTGGACCCGTCATCACCACGCCGCCAATAACCGGCGAAAGTGGCGATACGAGCACAGGTTCAGCCGCAACCGGTATTGCTGATGCAGCCGAACAGATGGCAGAACAGGCAGCGGCGGAGCTGTTTGGTGCGCTGCCGGAGCCGTCAGGGCTGGTAAAAGCGGCAGTAACCGCAGCGGCGGCGGGGATATCGGATATAGTTAGTGCCGCCCAGGATGCGGCGGCGTTGCTTGCTGCCGGCGGGCCGGGAGCGCATAACGTCACGGTAAGCGGTAGCGCTGTGCCGCCGCAGATGCTGCTTTTTGCTGGTATAAATGGTTCGGAGAAACTTGGCAGCCTGTTTACCTACATTGTACAGCTAAAAACGCCCGACACCCTGAACCTGGGCTATGTCTCCCCGGCGGCCAACCTGCCGCTCAAACCGATGGTGGGCAAAGATCTGTGCGTCAACATCGAACTGGATGGTGGCGGTAAACGGCATATCAGCGGGCTGGTCACGGCGGCGCGGGTGGTGGGCCATGAAGGGCGTTCGGTTACCTATGAGCTGCGTATGGAGCCGTGGGTAAAACTGCTGACCCACACCAGCGACTACAAAGCATTCCAGAATAAAACCGTGGTGGATATTCTGGATGAGGTGCTGGCGGAATACCCCTACCCGGTGGAAAAGCGGCTGGTGGAAAGCTACCCGGTACGCACCTGGCAGGTGCAGTACGGTGAAACTGATTTTGATTTTCTTCAGCGACTGATGCAGGAGTGGGGCATCTACTGGTGGTTTGAGCACAGCGAGGACAGCCACACGCTGGTGCTGGCGGATGCCATCAGCGCCCACAAAGCATGTCCGGACTCGCCGCTGGTCGAGTGGCACCAGGAAGGGCTGAAGCTGGACAAGGAGTTTATCCACACTATCACGGCAAACGAGAGCCTGCGGACTGGACAGTGGGTGCTGGATGATTTCGATTTTACGAAGCCACGTTCATTGCTGGCAAACACCGTGGCAAACCCGCGTGAAACCGGTCATGCCACCTACGAGCATTATGAGTGGCCGGGAGACTACTTCGACAAGAGTGAAGGCGAGATGCTGACGCGCATTCGTATGGAAGCGCAGCGCAGCCCCGGCAGTCGGGTGCTGGGGGGAGGGAATATCCGCACACTCATGACCGGTTATACCTTCACGCTGGAAAACTATCCCACCGCCGAAGTCAATCAGGAATATCTGCTGATGCAGACCTTGCTGTTTGTGCAGGACAACGCGCAGCACAGCGGGCAGGACCAGCACTTTACCTTTTCCACCCGTTTTGAACTGCACCCGACCCGTGAGGTGTTCCGCCCGCAGCGGACGGTGAGCAAACCCCACACCAAAGGGCCGCAGAGCGCCATCGTCACCGGCCCGTCGGGCCAGGAAATCTGGACGGATCAGTACGGGCGGGTAAAGGTACAGTTTGGCTGGGATCGCTACGGCAAAATGGATGAAAACAGCTCCTGCTGGATACGCGTCAGCTACCCATGGGCGGGCAAAGGCTTCGGGATGATCCAGATCCCGCGTATCGGCCAGGAAGTGCTGGTGGATTTCAAAAACGGCGATCCGGATCTGCCGATCATCGTGGGGCGTACCTACAACCAGGACACCATGCCGCCGTGGGGACTGCCGGGAATGGCGTCGCAGAGCGGGATCTTCAGCCACTCGCTGTATGGCGGGCCAACGAACGGCAACATGCTGCGCTTCGATGACAAAACCGGCGCGGAGGAAGTGAAGTTCCACGCGGAAAAAGATCTCAACACCACGGTGAAGAATAATGAAACACATACGGTAATGGTGGATCGCACTAAAACCATTATTAAAAATGAAACCAACAGTATTGGTGAGGACAGAAACACCACGGTAACGAAGAATGACGGCCTTTCCGTAAAACTGGCGCAGACGATCAATATCGGCACCACTTATCGTTTAGATGTTGGCGATCAATTCACGCTTCGCTGCGGCAATGCGGCGCTTGTTTTACATAAGGACGGCTCCATTGAGTTTTGTGGCAAGCAACTGATGTTACATACCAGCGATGTCATGCAACTGATTGGTAAAGGTATTGATATGAACCCGGATGGCGGCACAGCCGTAACCGCCGATGATATTGCCCCCCTTCCCACCTCTGAATGATCTGAATTAAACCTGGAGTTCTCATGGATCGACCATACCGCATACAGGAAGGGTGTTTTGTCCTGCCTGAGACATTTACGGATCGCAGCGTCAATATTTTTATCCTGGAGGGCAATGAACGAACATCACCCAGTCTGAATATTTCCCGCGATACGCTAAAACCTGATGAAGACCTGCCCGCCTATATTGACCGCCAGATTGCGCTGATGAAAAAAAATCTCGGTCAGCACCGGGTATTGTTGCGAGCGCCTGCACAGGCAGGAACGGGCAATGATGCCCTTATGGGGGAACAAATTGCCGCCACCCATAAATCCGGGAAAACGGAAGTGTACCAGCGTCAGGCCGGGTTTATTGCAACCCCTGGCAAGGTACTGGTCTTCACCCTGACCAGTCCCCGTCCTTTTGATGATAAAGCAGACCTACTCTGGAACACCTGGCTGGCAGGCTTTCAGCCGGATAAAAACGAATAATCACACGGAGGTGTGACCATGTATGAAGCAGCCCGTGTGGATGATCCTATCTACCACACCAGCGCGCTCGCCGGGTTTCTTATCGGCGCTATCATCGGCATCGCCATTATCGCGCTTGCCGCCTTTGCCTTCTTTAGCTGCGGTTTTCTTGCCGGGCTGATTCTGGGTTTTATGGCCGATCAAATAGCCTCCGGGGTATTGCAACTGGGCGAAGCCATCGGGCGCTCCATCCACCACACGGCAGGAAAAATCCTCACCGGTTCGGAGAATGTCAGCACCAACAGTCGCCCGGCGGCGCGCGCGGTACTGAGTACGGTGAAATGCGATCACCATATCGCAGAAAAACGCATCGCCCAGGGGTCGGAAAATATCTACATTAACAGCCAGCCCGCCGCCCGTAAGGATGACCACACCGAATGCGACGCGGTGATTGAAGACGGTTCGCCGAATGTGTTTCTGGGCGGCGGTACGCAGACGGTACTGGAAATCAGTTCTGAAATTCCGGACTGGCTGCGCAAGGTGGTGGATGTATTGTTTGTCGTGGCGAGTCTGCTCGGCGGGCTGGCCGGGGCGTGGCGGCAGGCGGCAAAGCTGGGGACGAAATTTGGCACTAAATGTGCCGCTAAGTTTATCGGCGGGGAGCTTGCCGGGATGGCCGTGGGTGAGGCTATCAGCGGGCTGTTCAGCAATCCGGTGGATGTGACCACCGGGCAGAAAATCCTGCTGCCGGAAACGGACTTCACCCTGCCCGGTCGCCTGCCGGTCACCTGCTCGCGTTTTTACGCCAGCCACCTGGAAACCGTGGGACTGTTGGGACGGGGCTGGCGGCTGAACTGGGAAACCAGCCTGCGCGAGGACGATGAACACATCACGCTGACCGGCGTACAGGGGCGGGAACTGTGTTACCCGAAAACGATGCTGACGCCCGGCCACCAGATATTTGACCCGGAAGAACAGTTATACCTCAGCCGCCTGCATGACGGGCGTTACGTGCTGCATTACACCGATCGCAGCTATTACGTATTTGGTGATTTTGACAGTGACGGCATGGCATACCTGCTGTTTATGGAGACGCCGCACCGCCAGCGCATTGTCTTCGGGCACGAAGGAGGCAGACTGGTACGGATAGCCTCCAGCAGCGGGCATCACCTGTTACTGCACCGCACACAGACCCCGGCAGGGGAGCGGCTGTCGCGAATTGAACTGGTGCAGGGCGGCACCCGTGGCAACCTGGTGGAGTACCGGTATGACGATAACGGTCAACTGACCGGCGTGGTGAACCGGGCGGGAACGCTGGTGCGGCAGTTTGCTTATGAAAACGGGCTGATGACGGCGCACAGCAATGCGGCGGGGTTCACCTGCTGCTACCGCTGGCAGGAACTCGACGGCGCGCCGCGCGTGACGGAGCACGACACCAGTGACGGCGAACATTACCGCTTTGACTATGATTTTGCCGCAGGCACCACCACCGTCACCGGCAGACAGGGGGAGACATGGCAGTGGTGGTACGACAGGGAGACGTATATCACCGCGCACCGGACGCCGGGCGGTGGAATGTACCTCTTCACGTACAACGAAGACCACTTCCCTGTCAACATTGAGCTGCCCGGCGGTCGCACGGTGGCGTATGAATATGACATCCAGAACCGGGTGGTGAAGACGACAGATCCGGAAGGCCGGGTGACGCAGACGCAGTGGAACGGCGAGTTCGACGAAATCACGCGCACGGCGCTGGACGATGACGCTGTCTGGAAAACGCAGTACAACGCCCACGGCCAGCCAGTGCAGGAGACGGACCCGGAAGGGCGGGTGACGCAGTACGCTTACGATGAACAGGGGCAGATGTGCAGCCGGACGGATGCGGCGGGCGGCACGGTGGTGACGGCATTCGACAGCCGGGGGCAGATGACGCGGTACACCGACTGTTCAGGGCGCAGCACAGGATATGACCACGATGAGGACGGCAACCTGACGCGGGTGACGGACGCGGAAGGGAAGGTGGTACGCATCAGCTACAACCGACTTGGGTTGCCGGAGACTGTGAACTCACCGGGGAAACAGCAGGACAGGTATACCTGGAATGCGCTGGGGCTGATGAGCAGCCACCGGCGCATCACGGGGAGCGTGGAGAGCTGGCGGTATACGCCGCGCGGTCTGCTGGCGGCGCACACGGATGAGGAGAAGCGCGAGACGCGCTGGCAGTACACGCCGGAAGGCCGGGTGGCAACGCTGACCAACGGCAACGGGGCGCAGTACCGGTTCAGTCACGATGCGGACGGCAGGCTGATGCGTGAGGTGCGCCCGGACGGACTGAGCCGTACTTTTATCCTGGACGACAGCGGTTATCTGACGGCGATACAGACCACGGGCACGCAGGGCGGCGTGCGGCGGGAGACGCAGCAGCGGGATGCGCTGGGCCGTCTGTTACGGACGGAGAATGAACACGGCCAGCGGACGTTCAGCTACAACCGGCTGGACCAGATAACGGCAGTGACGCTCACGCCCACGGAGGCGGGGCAACAGCAGCACCGGATGCAGGCCGACACGGTGCGTTTTGAGTATGACCGCAGCGGCTGGCTGACGGCGGAGCACGCGGGGAACGGCAGCATACGTTATCAGCGCGACGCGCTGGGCAACCCGACGGACATCACGCTGCCGGACGGGCAGCACCTGACGCATCTGTATTACGGGAGCGGGCATCTGTTACAGACGGCGCTGGATGGCCTGACGGTGAGCGAGTATGAGCGCGACAGCCTGCACCGTCAGATAATGCGCACGCAGGGGCAGCTTGCGACGTACAGCGGCTATGACGACGACGGGCTGCTGAGCTGGCAGCGCAGTCTGGCGTCCGGCAGTGCCCCTGTTCTTCCCGGCCAGCGCCCGGCGCGGCAGGGCTGCGTGACGTCGAGGGACTATTACTGGAACAACCACGGCGAGGTGGGCACAATTGACGACAGCCTGCGTGGCAGCGTGGTGTACAGCTATGACAGAAGCGGTTACCTGACCGGGCGCTCAGGTCAGATGTATGACCATGACCGTTATTATTACGATAAGGCGGGCAACCTGCTGGATAACGAAGGGCAGGGTCCGGTGATGAACAACCGGCTGCCGGGCTGTGGTCGTGACCGTTACGGCTATAACGAGTGGGGCGAACTGACCACGCGGCGCGACCAGCAACTGGAGTGGAACGCGCAGGGGCAGCTGACGCGGGTCATCAGCGGCAACACGGAGACGCACTACGGCTACGATGCGCTGGGCAGGCGGGTGAGCAAGGCGACGTACGGGCGGCACACGGGCCATACGGCGCGGAGCCGGACGGACTTTGTGTGGGAGGGGGTCAGGCTGTTGCAGGAGAACGTGCAGCAGCAGGGCTGGCGGACATATCTGTACGATGCGGAACAGCCGTACACGCCGGTGGCGAGCGTGACGGGGCGGGGAGAAAGCAGGCAGGTGTGGTATTACCACACGGACGTGACGGGCACGCCGCAGGAGGTGACGGCGGCGGATGGAACGCTGGTGTGGGCGGGATATATCAGGGGGTTTGGAGAGAATGCGGCGGACATCAGCAACAGCGGGGCGTACTTTCACCAGCCGCTGCGGCTGCCGGGGCAGTATTTTGACGACGAGACGGGGTTGCATTACAATCTGTTCAGATATTATGCACCGGAGTGTGGACGGTTCGTCAGTCAGGATCCCATAGGGTTAAAAGGCGGGATAAACCTTTATCAGTATGCGCCGAATCCTCTCTCTTGGATCGATCAGCTTGGTTTAACAACTGAAGAAATAACGCTTAAACCAGGAGAAATACTTGTTAATCCTAAAGACGTTAATTTCTCTCAAACAACCATTAATAGTGCTTTTGATACACCTGATGGAAAACGAAGTGTACAATCGGTAATAAATGATGTGCGTAAGGGGAATATAAAAGCTACAGATTTTCCAGCAATAAAAGTTGTCAATGTAAAAGGTCAATTAGTTGTCAGAGATGGTAATAGTCGTTTAGCTATTGCAGTTAAAGGAAAGGCTCAACAAATAAAAGTTATTCTTGAGACGAACGTTGATCAACTAAGAGATTTTACTAAGAGATTAAGAAATAATGGTCTACCTAATACAGGAACATCTAAAACGCCAACTTGTAAGTGAGAGATGAATGTTATGAAGAAAGATTTTGCTTATGCGGTGGAACTCCCTTATTGGCAGGCACCAAACGATGATCTCCTGTTAAAATCACAAGGTGATTCATTAACCGCATTTTTTAAGATATGGATTTCTCCTTCTAAATATTCTAAGTTTACAGGTATATTCGATTTTTCTTGTGTTTGGGCAGTGCGGTATGAGAGGAATAAAGAATTAAGTTATTATAGTAAACGTGATGACGATGATTTTGTTTCATGTTATTGGATTGTTCCTGAGTCATCGTGGATAGAAAAATTGAAGAAAGAAAGATGCTCTTTTTTTCCTGAATGGAAAGAATATGATGTTGGAGAATATTCACATTATATTATTCAAAGTAATTCATTTTACATAGAAATAATTGCCAAGGATGTAAAAATATCAAGAAGGAAATTATAGATGCTCTGTTAAATAATAATATCTATTTATAAAAAAGCCGGGAAAGAAACTAAACCTTCCCGGCTTTTATTATCTAACCCCCATCAAATCCCGCTTTCGAGCCTGCTCCGCTTAATCACCGGAATATCCCCGGTATCGTTCAGCGCCCCCGGAAAGGTTTTTAGCCACGCTTTCACCTTCTTTTGATTAATAAAAGTCACGCCCATCCCTTCAATACAGACAAAGAGTCCGCGGGTATGCTGCGGCGTGATCACGATGCAATCCCTCATTACCCGCACCTTGACGGGCATCCCGTTAATAAACCCCGCCTGCGGCATCCATTCACCGTACAAACGAACTGAAAGTCTCTCAATGCGTGAGTATGTAAGTATCCCGCATAATCGAGCCATTCACATTTAGAGATCATCCGACATAATCAATCTGCCAACGCAGGAGATCGCTGTGCGTAAAGCCCGTTTTACTGCGCACCAGATCATCGCTGTGATTAGATCAGTCGAATCCGGACGGACTGTTAAAGATGTCTACCGGGAGGCCGGTATTTCTGAAGCCACCAGGGACAACTGGAAGTCTGGATACGGCGGCAGGGATACGCGTGGAATCACAAAAGGCTCCACCGTATTTACTGTCTGCTCAAGCTGAATTTTCGCCGTAAGGGTAAACAACGGCTGCCGGTACGCAATCCCTCGCCACTGGTCACGCCGGAAGCGCTGAACCAGAGCTGGTCTGTGGGCGTCGTTTTCGCACGTTCAATGTTGTTGATGACTGTAATCGTAAAGCGTTGTCGATAGAAATCGATCTGAATCTGCCAGCTCTGCGAGTGGTCCGTGTACTCGACAGGATTACAGCAACCGCGGTTATCCGGCCATGCTGCGTATGGATAAGGGATCGGAATTTATCTCGCTGGCACTGGCTGAATGGGCAAAGAAACATGCAGTAAAGCTGGCGTTTATCCAGCCGGGTAAGCCGAAGAAAAACGTTTTCATCGCGCGCTTTAACCGGACATACCGTACAGAAATACTCAATTCTTATCTGTTCAGAACGCTGAATGAGGTGTGGGAAATTACGGATAAAAGGTTATCAGAATATAACTGCGAACGTCCATATGAATCGCGGAACAATATGATACCGAAGGAATACCGCTAACAACATTATCTGGCCGGAATCTTAAAAATGCATGGAACTAAAACGGGTCTATTTACAGGGGCACCTGCGATGAATTTCGCTGCACTGAAAAGCGATACCGGATGAGAGCTGCTTCAAATTAATGTGCCATGTTCACGGGGAGATGGTGCGACGTTTGCATAATCCAGCAAGAACTGAAAGGAAGGGGAGAGCTTTTTCATGCCTGTATAATCAGTCTGGCCTGTGTTAGTCAGCTCTTAGTGTTGAGACCCTCGCTGGAGCGTTATAATTGCTTTTCCGTTTCGGAAAACAAGATTTTCCATTAAAGATCTTCCCTGCGAGGAAAAGTTAACTAATAATCTTACCGTCGAGTTAGGAGATGTATGTTTAAATATAAACAATGTTGCAACGATGCCTGATAATTATCCTCTCTTCGAAGATAAGTTTCCCACACCCAGTGTGGTGGGGGGCATTGTAATGTTATCACTTGAATGTAAATGGAAGGTATAATTGCTTTTTGACTAGTATTCTATTCCACCCTGACAACACGATGTTAACATCAACACTGTTTATATTGGCAATAACGCAATTTTTTTCAGATTAAGAGGTGCTCTGATATATAGATTTTTATGACATTACTTATTTGAATTGGTAACAAATACCAATAAGCACAAGCTGTTATTACCAGCCACGGATTTTTCCATACGGTAAGATTTGGTGTGGTGTTATGTGTTCTGGATGTGCTGGATTATTTTAATTTGGTTAAAAAAAAGTGGTTATTCAAATGAAAAGCATAAAAAAATTGATTATCGCAAGTGCGTTGAGCATGATGGCTGCTAGTTGTTATGCTGGCTCATTTTTGCCGAACTCAGAGCAACAAAAATCAGCGGATATTGTGTTTTCCTCTCCCCAAGATTTAACCGTATCGCTTATTCCTGTGTCGGGCTTAAAGGCTGGGCCAAATGCTCTTGGCACGAAAATTGCGAAGCTTGAAGTTAATTCTACTACTCTTAAAGAATTCGGGGTCAGGGGGATTGCTAACAAAATAGTAGACCTTACTGGCACTGCATGGCGTGTAGCTGGTAAAAATACTGGTAGAGAGATCATTGTGGGCTTATCAAGTGACAGTCTTAGAAGAGCTGATGGCACGGAAAAATGGAATGGGGTGAACTGGATGACCTTTAATAGCAATGACGCGCTTGATATTGTCCTGACAGGAGCGGGAGCGGCGCAGAATGTCACAGCTGACACGTACCCAATAACTGTAGACGTAGTGGGATATCAACCTTAATAGTAAACAACTATTAGTGTATTGCGCCTTGTTTAAGGCGCAATACACATCAAATCATCTATTTTTCTTTTACAATTTTTGATATGAAAGTAGTTAATTTTGCTGTAATGGCGGTAGCTTTGTTCGCCACTAATTCTATGGTTTCAGTATATGCCGCCAGGCAGCAATTAAATTCAGCCACTAAATTATTCAGCGTGAAGCTGGGGGCTACACGAGTGATTTATCACGCTGGTACGCCCGGCGCGACGCTCTCGGTGAGCAACCCGCAGAATTACCCTATTTTGGTTCAGTCTTCAGTCAAAGCAGCAGACAAAAGTTCGCCTGCTCCCTTTTTGGTGATGCCGCCTCTATTTCGTTTAGAAGCGAACCAGCAGAGTCAACTGCGTATTGTCCGTACTGGTGGTGACATGCCAACGGATCGTGAGACTTTACAGTGGGTCTGTATAAAGGCGGTACCACCCGAAAATGAACCGTCGGATACACAGGCTAAGGGCGCGACCCTTGACCTCAATTTGTCCATCAACGCCTGTGATAAGCTGATTTTCCGCCCGGATGCCGTGAAGGGGACGCCGGAAGATGTTGCAGGAAATTTAAGATGGGTGGAGACGGGCAACAAACTTAAGGTGGAGAACCCCACCCCGTTTTACATGAATTTAGCCTCTGTCACAGTAGGGGGAAAGCCCATTACAGGGCTTGAGTATGTCCCCCCCTTTGCTGACAAAACACTAAATATGCCAGGTAGTGCCCATGGTGATATTGAGTGGAGAGTTATTACAGACTTTGGTGGTGAAAGTCATCCGTTCCACTACGTTCTTAAATAAATCCAGGGGTTTAGCGGCAGAAAATGAAGTTCAAACAACCTGCCTTGCTACTGTTTATCGCGGGAGTGGTTCATTGCGCAAATGCGCACGCTTACACATTCGATGCATCAATGTTGGGCGATGCAGCGAAAGGGGTTGATATGTCGCTCTTTAACCAGGGGGTACAACAGCCAGGGACTTATCGCGTGGACGTGATGGTGAATGGTAAACGTGTCGACACCCGTGATGTGGTGTTCAAATTGGAAAAGGATGGGCAAGGAACGCCTTTTCTGGCTCCTTGTTTGACGGTCAGTCAGCTTTCACGCTACGGCGTAAAAACGGAAGATTACCCTCAGTTGTGGAAAGCAGCAAAGACCCCAGATGAGTGTGCGGATCTGAGCGCCATTCCACAGGCTAAAGCGGTACTGGATATCAATAATCAGCAACTGCAACTGAGTATTCCTCAGGTGGCGTTGCGTACGAAATTTAAGGGGATCGCTCCTGAAGATCTCTGGGATGATGGTATTCCGGCGTTTCTGATGAACTACAGTGCGAGGACAACGCAGACGGATTACAAAATGGATATGAAGAGGCGTGACAACTCTTCCTGGGTACAACTGCAACCGGGAATCAATATAGGTGCGTGGCGTGTCCGCAATGCGACCAGCTGGCAGCGGAGTAGTCAACAGTCGGGGAAGTGGCAGGCAGCATATACCTATGCTGAGCGTGGACTGTACTCACTAAAAAGTCGTCTGACTCTGGGGCAAAAGACTTCGCAGGGGGAGATATTTGATAGTGTGCCATTTACCGGTGTGATGTTGGCATCGGATGACAACATGGTGCCCTACAGTGAGCGGCAGTTTGCTCCGGTAGTGCGTGGGATTGCCCGCACGCAGGCTCGGGTGGAGGTCAAACAGAATGGTTACACCATTTACAACACCACCGTGGCGCCCGGACCGTTTGCACTGCGGGATCTGTCGGTAACAGACAGTAGTGGTGATCTGCATGTCACCGTGTGGGAGGCCGATGGCAGTACACAAATGTTTGTGGTGCCGTATCAGACCCCGGCGATAGCACTGCACCAGGGATATTTGAAGTACAGCCTGTTGGCGGGCCGATACCGATCGTCAGACTCTGCAACGGATAAGGCGCAGATCGCGCAGGCTACGTTGATGTATGGTCTGCCGTGGAATCTCACTGCATACGGCGGTATACAGAGTGCAACGCACTATCAAGCTGCATTGCTTGGTTTGGGGGGATCTCTCGGGCGGTGGGGGAGTTTATCTGTCGATGGAAGCGACACACACAGTCAGCGTCAGGGGGAAGCGGTACAGCAAGGAGCCTCCTGGCGACTGCGTTACAGCAACCAGCTGACTGCGACGGGGACAAATTTTTTTCTGACGAGATGGCAGTATGCCTCGCAGGGCTATAACACCCTATCCGATGTGCTCGACAGTTATCGACATAATGGCAACCGTCTATGGTCGTGGCGGGAAAATTTGCAGCCGAGCTCGCGTACTACCCTGATGTTGAGTCAGTCATGGGGGAGGCATTTGGGCAATCTGAGTTTAAGCGGTTCCCGTACCGACTGGCGTAATCGCCCCGGTCATGATGACAGCTACGGACTGAGTTGGGGAACCTCTATCGGAGGGGGCTCGCTGTCATTGAACTGGAATCAAAACAGAACGCTGTGGCGCAATGGCGCGCACCGTAAAGAGAACATAACCAGCCTGTGGTTCAGTATGCCATTAAGCCGCTGGACGGGGAATAATGTAAGTGCTAGTTGGCAGATGACTTCACCATCACACGGTGGTCAGACGCAACAAGTGGGGGTCAACGGAGAGGCATTCAGTCAGCAACTGGATTGGGAGGTGCGTCAGAGTTACCGTGCCGATGCCCCGCCAGGTGGTGGTAATAACAGCGCATTGCACTTGGCATGGAATGGGGATTACGGCCTGTTAGGTGGTGACTATAGCTACAGCCGGGCGATGCGCCAGATGGGAGCCAATATCGCGGGAGGTATAGTTATCCACCATCATGGTGTGACGCTGGGGCAACCTTTGCAAGGCTCAGTGGCGCTGGTTGAAGCGCCAGGGGCCTCGGGGGTGCCAGTTGGCGGCTGGCCTGGCGTTAAGACGGATTTTCGTGGCGACACCACAGTGGGCAACCTGAGCGTCTATCAGGAGAATACAGTCAGCCTCGATCCGTCGCGACTACCGGATGACGCAGAGGTCACACAAACCGATGTGCGCGTGGTGCCAACCGAAGGGGCGGTGGTGGAAGCGAAGTTTCACACTCGCATCGGGGCCAGGGCACTGATGACGCTGAAACGGGAAGATGGGAGCGCCATTCCTTTCGGGGCGCAGGTTACAGTCAATGGGCAGGATGGCAGTGCTGCTCTGGTGGATACTGATAGCCAGGTTTATCTCACTGGTCTGGCGGATAAGGGCGAACTGACGGTGAAATGGGGAGCACAGCAATGTCGGGTTAACTACCACCTACCTGCCCACAAGGGAATCGCGGGCTTGTATCAAATGAGCGGTCTCTGCAGATAGCCGATTCTGAAGGAGAGAATAATGTGGATGAAAATACAGCGAGTGAAAACGGTTATCTATAGCGTAACCATACTGGTCGCTGCCAGTAGCTTGGTGCCGATAGCGAACGCCGCAGAAAAACTTCAGACAACGCTACGTGTAGGGACTTACTTTCGGGCTGGGCATGTGCCAGATGGGATGGTGCTTGCGCAAGGCTGGGTGACTTATCACGGCAGTCACAGCGGGTTTCGGGTATGGAGCGATGAGCAAAAGGCGGGTAACACGCCTACCGTATTGCTGCTGAGCGGGCAACAGGATCCTCGCCATCACATTCAGGTTCGCCTGGAGGGCGAGGGGTGGCAACCAGATATGGTGAGTGGTCGTGGCGCCATTTTAAGAACCGCTGCAGATAACGCCAGTTTCAGTGTGGTCGTTGATGGCAATCAGGAAGTGCCTGCGGACACCTGGACGCTGGATTTTAAGGCCTGTGCATTGGCGCAGGAGGATACGTAGCCGTCTGTTCCACTCATACTTCCTGTATAAGTGAATAAGGCGAATACTGTATATCAGGCTCGAGGATGTATTGAAAATTTACTCAAGGCAAATATGGTTAGCAATCTTCATTGCAGAAAAATCAATTGCTGATTGATTTTAAAATCTGAAATTCATCATTCTTTTTGTAGGGAGAGGAATATTATGTTTCGTAAAATAATTTAACGGACACTGATGCCTTTATTATTTTCTGTTTTGTGGGTTTGTTTGATTCACTCTTTTGTGAGCGGGGCTTTATAAGCCCCTGGTATAAGGTTTGTTTATCTGTCAGGTATTCATATGTGATATTTAAGATTTTATGTTTAGGGGGCTTTTTCTTGTCCCCTCAGGCGTAAAAATAATTTATTTTTTACATAAAGGAATAAAGCATATGTCTTATGCACGACATTTACCGGTATTAATGTATCACCATGTCAGTGATAAACCCGGACAGATAACCTTATCTCCCCGTACGTTCCGGGCGCAGATGAAATGGCTGGCTGAATCTGGCTGGAAAACCGTTACCGCAGCAGAGGTGGAAGCTTTTTATCATGGTGCAAGATTGCCTCGTAAAAGCGTCATGCTGACCTTTGATGGCGGCTGGCTGGATAACTGGTTGCAGGTTTTTCCGGTGCTGCAGGAGTTTAATCTGCATGCGCATCTCTTTCTTGTGACCAGTTTGATCAGTGACGGACCGGTCCGTATTCCTGCAGGCGAACCGGTGTACTCTCATGATGAGTGTCAGATGCTGGTTAAACAAGGCCGGGCTGATGAGGTCATGCTGCGTTGGTCAGAGGTTCGGGAGATGCACCTCAGTGGCCTTGTTGAGTTTCACTCGCACACGCACACCCACCGACGCTGGGACCAGAAACCTGTGTCCCGTAATCCGTCGGATTTGCTTCGTGTCGATATTCTTCTTAGTCGTAAGCGGATGAGGGAGATGCTGGGTTACTGCAGTCAGCATCTGTGCTGGCCTGAGGGCTGGTATTGTTCTGATTATATTCATGTGGCTGAAGAGTTGGGGTTCACATACCTGTATACCACAGAAAGGCGTATGAACAATCCAGTCATCGGTTCACAGCGTATTGGTCGTATCAACACAAAGGAGCGAAAGAATGTGGGCTGGCTGAAACGTCGTCTGTTTTATCACACCACGCCCGGATTTTCTTCGCTGCTGGCCCGGCATAAGGGGGCACGTCGGATAGCTGACTGAGCCGGAGACCAGGATGAAAGTGCTGCATACCGAATCCTCCCCCATCATCGGCGGGCAGGGGTTGTAGGCTATATCCCAAATGATGGTGCTGATTTTGAGCAGAAATAAGATAACACCGGAGGCCGTGATAGACCCGGTTGCGCAGAATCTGGAGGCCGCAGGTCACTGGCGCAGGGCTTCTACCCGCTGGCTTTTGGTCATGGGAGATTTTGAATGTACAGAGGCCCAGCGGGAGTGGTTGTTGTTGCGCCGGAATTATTGCCTTGCGCAGATATCTTCCCCTGGCGCCAGTAAAGCTGGATATCAGCGACGTGACGAAATGAGAGGAGCCTGCACATAGGTTTATGTTTTGAGTAAGCGTCTTATTTAAACCGTCTGTTCTGTTTCCTCCACTTTCACAAATAATATCGAGCCGGGTGGGGGGTATGCAAGTAAGAATAATCTGGCGATGTTTTGCTTGTTTCCACGGGATACTTTGTTAGGTGAACGATGCAATTAATGTGCTCCAGACTGCGTCACAGAAAAGGAGAATGCCTTTGCAGAACGGGTGCATGACAATGAACCACTTTATTATTGAGATCTGGTTCGGCGACAACCTTGACGATCACTTCTGAGATAGGGTATTTACACTGAGTGGTAAACAGGTTCAATTAGTAACCGGAGATGGATGCAAAATCATGATCGATTCAGATGCTATTTTGCAGCCAATAGATTTTTTATTATGATGATATCAAGGACATTGAGGCACACAATGACGCATCAGTAAGTCGTTGATAGCTCCTTTAATATAAGAATTTCTTTTATCAACGGAAGATAATGATGGAACTGATCAATAATCGTGGTATGCGAGACTGGATGATATTTATTAAAGTGGCGGAAGTAGGGAATCTTTCCCGGGCTGCACGGGAATTAGATATTAGCATTTCTGCTGTCAGTAAATCGCTTAGCCGCCTTGAGAATTCTATTGAGGTTACTTTACTTCGGCGCGATGCACATCACTTAGAACTGACTGGAGCTGGTCAGACAGCCTATGCAAGCATGAAAAGGATAACATCTTCCTTTCAGTCCTTGCTGGATGAATTGCGAAATCCGGATAAAATTATCAGAGGGAGTATAAAATTTTCGGCTCCGGCTATTGTCTGTGAGTTTCTTGCCAATAAGTGGATATGGGAATTTACAGCTAGCTATCCGGATACAAAAATCTACCTGGATTCACGAGAGCGTAGCGATTTTTTTAGTAAATCCCTGGAGTTTGATGAGCTGGTTTTTAAAAGTGGCATAATCGAAAGTGAGGATCTCGTGTATCGAAAGATAAGCCCTTTAAAGTTGGTTCTTTGTGCGAGTCCGAAATATATCAGAAAATATGGCAGGATCTCACATCCTGGCGATTTGGAAAATCACATTATTGTGGGTCTTCACAATCATGGTCTTTCCGGACCTCTTACTCTTTTCCGTCAAGATGAATCATACACTATTAGTGGCGCTGTTAATGTTCATTTATCTTCCAATAATCTTTTGAGTGTTCTTAATTTGGTTTTAGAAGGAAAGGGTATCAACCTCATGACTCCGGCCTGGCTTGCCACCAAATACTTAAAAAATAATGAACTTGAAATTATACTTCCTGAATGGAGGGTTCCAGATCTCCCCATTTATCTTGTATGGCGTCATCGTCAGTATTATTCTCCTTTATTTCAACGCTTTCTGTCTTTTATTGAAGATAAATGGAATAATCGCCCACAAATTGATTTTCTGAATGATGATTAACCCGTTTGGAATGGTTTTGACACGTTCCTGGCTTAAACCCACATGATGATGACTGAATTGAGGCATCGAGATATGCGACTGGTCAGCCAGTCGTCTTTTGACGATGCCCAATACAAAACATGATGCCGACTGACGGAAATGATAATACCCGGAAACAGGACGGGGCTGTTTTTGGGCAGCCGGAAGTTAAGCCCATACCAGAAACGTTGCAGTGTACTGAAAAATGGTGCCAGGTTGCACTGTAAGTATCCCGCATAATCGAGCCATTCACATTTAGAGATCATCCGGCATAATCAATCTGCCAACGCAGGAGATCGCTGTGCGTAATGCCCGTATTACTGCGCACCAGATCATCGCTGTGATTAGATCAGTTGAATCCGGACGGACTGTTAAAGATGTCTACCGGGAGGCCGGTATTTCTGAAGCCACCAGGGACAACTGGAAGTCTGGATGCGGCGGCATGGAAGCTTCTGATATTAAATCTTGAGGATGTCAACGCCAGGATTTATGGTCGTTTTTCGCTATTTTTAATGTCCGCTGTTTGATCACTTCTGCTGTCCGCTTTCCGCCATTTCATCTTCACTGATTGGCGTTGCGCTTTTGGTCAGCGCCCCGACTTTGCGTTTTTCCTTCAGTTGGTAACTTTCTCCTTTGATATTCAGTGTGGTTGAGTGATGCAGCAGCCGATCCAGGATCGCTGTTGCCAGCACGTTATCACCGAACATCTCTCCCCAGTCTGCGAAGCCTTTGTTTGACGTCAGGATAATGCTCGCTTTTTCATACCGTCGGTTCAGCAGTCGGAAGAACAGACTGGCTTCCTCACTGGTCATTGGCAGGTAACCTATTTCGTCCAGGATCAGCCCCCGCGCATAGCTCAGTTGTTGTAGCTGGCGCTCCAGGCGGTTTTCCAGCTTCGCTTTCATCAGCGTCTACCAACCTGTCCTGCGGCATGAACAACACCCGATGGCCCACATCTGCCGCTTTCACACCGGGGGCCGCGGCCAGGTGGGTTTTCTCCACTCCGGGGGCCCCAGCAGGATCACATTCACGCAGCGCTCCACGAACGTCAGACCGGCCAACTCCCGGACGACCTTATGATCGATGCCTGGCTGGAAGCTGAAGTCGAACTGCTCCAGCGTTTTGACTCATGGCAGACGAGCCTGTTTCAGCCGGGATTCCATTCCGCGCTGATGTCTGCCGTTCTATTCCTGCTGCAGCGCCATGCACAGGAATGTCGACTTATTTTGGGCTGACAGAGGCATTGGTCGTTAAGACTTGTATATTCATGTTGCTTACTCGCACAAAAGGGGGAAAGGAACCGTAAACAACATTGGCAGGTAAGGGACTGGCATCAATTTGAATGGTGTTTTTTTATAACATTATGTTTTAAAAGGTGAATTATATTTTCATGGTGAATTATTCTGTTTTCTATTGTTGTTTATGGAGTATTTAACCAATATTTCAGCTAAAAATAGTGTATTATATTGATTACACTTTGCTGGAGAGGTGTAAACATCAAGCATAACCATATGATGTATATAGGTTTTTGTTTACTGATATCATATTTTTAACAGATATTGAGCAAGTAAATCTGATCTAACTGTAACTTTAGTTTTCTAAATTAATTACCTTGCTTACTTTTTTTTACCTGGTTTTGTAAAACCTCATAATGATCAGTCTATTTGTGGCTTTGTTTAAGGTTTATTTGGTTTTGTAGTCTGAATTGTATCTCCCTCCTGGAGGGCTTTCTTTAGATTCTCTGTCTCCTACGTTGTTATGTTACGTATTTGTTGCTTTGAAGGAGGGGGAAATACAGTTCCATTTATCTGAGTAAGTCAGGTACACAGTAACAACTTTCTTATGAAGAATTTCCAAAATTTTTACTGCGGCGTTATTAATTGTTCAGCGATTCTTACAGATCTGTCGTTCGCTTTTGGTGAATGAAATCCGTGGACTTTTATTTACTAATTTTTTCTTTTCTGAAAAAAACAGAGGTATTGAGCGAAAAATTTTATTCCGTATGATGCCCTCCACACAAAATGTATTAACACTGAATCGTAATTTGCTTCTTTATGCTGATAACTTTCTGTCTATGCTAATACTAAAATTTAGATGACTTTTATACGGTAAAATCTGGTATGAATTTTAAAGATACTCTTCCCGGGGTGTTTCTCTGTGTCGCTATGTTTGCATGTGGTCATGCCAGGGCGAATATGCTCGTTTATCCCATGGCGGCAGAAATTAATAGTAGCCGCGAAGAGGCCACCTCGCTGTTCGTCTATTCTAAATCAGATCATGTGCAATATATTCGAACAAGAATCATGCGTATTGAACATCCTGGTATGCCACAGGAGAAGGAGGTACCAGCAGGGAATGATATAGAGACAGGACTTGTTGTCTCCCCGGAGAAATTTGCCCTTTCCCCGGGAACAAAAAAAACAATACGTGTTATCAGTACTCAGGCACCGGAAAGAGAGGAAGCCTGGCGGGTATACTTCGAGGCTGTTCCTGAACTGGAAGATGATCCACAGGCAGGTGGAAAGCAAAATTCATCCGTAAGTGTGAATCTTGTCTGGGGGGTGTTGCTGCGTGTTTCTCCGTCAGACCCCAGGCCTGCGCTGGTAACGGACGGTCACCACCTGCTGAATACGGGAAATACCCGGCTTTCTCTTATTCGGGCCGGCAACTGCGACACCACATGCCACTGGCAGAATATAGACAAAAGTATTTATCCCGGCGGGAGTGCTGATATTCCGGCCGGAATAAAAAGTAATGCATTTCGTGTGGAATATCGTACGGGTGCAAATTCACCGGTAATCTCTGCTGATTTAACAGCAGCCGGAAAGTAAAAACACACGGAGCGTACGCTATACCCTACATTTATTCTCAGGGGGAGCGGATGTATACCGGGTGTACATATATCACTGTAATAAACAACAAAGCAAGGTTATTTTTTATGAACATGAAAACATCTTTTATTGCCGCGGCTGTGGCATTGGCCACCGTTTATTCTTTTTCTGTTTCTGCGGTTCAGAAGGATATTACCGTCACTGCCAATATTGACAGTACACTTGAACTGCTGCAGGCCGATGGTTCATCCCTCCCGTCGACTATGAAGCTGGATTTCATGCCGGGTAAGGGCCTGGTCCATAAATCACTCCAGACCCGCCTTTACAGCAACGATCAGACCAAGTCGGTTAATGTAAAACTGTTGAATGCTCCACAACTTATCAACGTCCTGGATCCCACCAAAACCATTGATATGGAAGTGACTCTGGGAGGACGGTCACTGACCACCACCAATTCTGTACTGGAAGCTAAAACCCTGTTCCCGGACGGAAAAACTGGCGATGCTTCAGCTCTGCTGAACCTGGATATTGGTCAGAAGGCTGGAGCAGCCTTACAAAACCTGCCTGCCGGTGAATACAGCGGATTGGTCAGTCTGGTGATTTCACAGGCTGTCACTGCCGGCTAATAACCGGTTATTAGCTCTTCATCTGATCCGGTTTTGGGTTGTCACCGTTCGTACCTGAACCGGATCCGGTATTGATCTTATTATTCATTGCAATTCAGGTCTCTTTACGTGAGTCGTTATTTCTGGATGTATTATTTACTGGGGTTGTGCAGTTTTACCAGCCAGGCAACTCTTATTCCCCCTCCTGGATTTGAATCTCTGCTGGAAGGACAGACTGAGCAAATTGAAGTGTTGCTACCAGGGCATTCACTGGGATTATTTCCGGTGGTGGTTAAACCGGACACCGTGCAGTTCATGTCCCCATTGATGGTACTTGAAAGCAGTGGGCTTGCCGCGTTGCCGGGCGCAGAACGGCAAAAAGCGCTGGCTGCACTCAGCCGTCCGTTGCTACGTAACAGCAATCTGGTCTGTGGTGTCTCAGAAGCAAAAGACAGCAGCGAGTGTGGTTACGTGGCAACAGATAAAGAGGATGTTGCGGTTATTTTTGATGAGAACAACGCTCAGTTATCTTTGTTTCTTAACCGGGACTGGTTGCCGGATGAAGAACGACGTGATAAACGCTGGCTGACTCCGACCCCGGAGGGTGTCAGCGCATTTATTCACCGCCAGACGCTGTATCTGAGTGATGATCTCCACAGTCGTAATATGACACTGAATGGTAGCGGTGCCCTGGGGCTTGGTGACGGTCGTTATCTGGGAGGCAACTGGGCGGCTATCTGGAATCAGTCAGAACATTACAATAACAGTCAGGCCTGGTTTGACAATCTGTTTGTCCGTCAGGATCTCGGCAATCAGTATTATCTCCAGGCTGGTCGGATGGATCAGCGGAATCTGTCCAGCGCCACGGGGGGGGATTTTGGGTTCAGTCTGCTTCCCCTGAGCCGGTTTGATGGATTACGAACCGGGACCACCCAAGCTTATGTTAACCATGAGGTGGACCAGAATGCCACTCCGGTTATGGTTCAGGTTACCCGAAATGCCCGTATTGATATTTATCGTGGCAGCGAGTTGCTGGGGAGTCAGTTCCTGACCCCGGGAATGCATACCCTGGATACTCACTCTCTTCCACCGGGAAGCTATCCTCTGGCGTTGCGGATATATGAGGATGGAATTCTGCGACGAACGGAGAGCCAGCCCTTCAGTAAGGGGGGTAATAGCTTCAGTGCACAGACCCAGTGGTTTATTCAGGGCGGGCAGGAAGATACCGGGGATAAAGCCAGCCATTATGACGGTGAGACTGTCATGGCTGCCGGATTCCGAACTGGGCTGCGGAAAAATATCAGTCTGACCGAAGGTATCTCTCTGGCACATGAGGCCTGGTACAGTGAAACCCGACTGAATTCACAGCATGCAGTGCTGGATGGCACGCTGGACCTTTCTGCCGGGATACTGCATGGGACAGACAGCACGAGCGGTAACACTGAGCAGGTGACATACAACGACGGATTTTCCGCGAGTCTGTGGCGTAACCATACGGAAAGTGATGCCTGTAGTGGTCGTCATCCACAGTCAGTGCATGCCAGTATGACCTGCCAGACTTCGATGAACGCCTCCCTGTCGGTTCCGGTGGGGAACTGGTATGCCCTACTGGGATACAGTACCAGCAGGACAGAAGGTCGGCCGGTTTACCGGGGATATGATGATAACAGTGACAAAGAAAATGTGTTCTGGCGACAGGCATACATCCCTGCCTCTCACCGCGAATCTGCTCAGGCTAGTGCAACGTACAGCCTTAATATGGCTGGCATGAATATTAATACCCATGGGGGAGTATGGCGAACCCGAAATAACGGAGTGAATGATGATGGCTTGTTTATGAGTGTCAGTGTGTCATATGCCTCTCAACCACCGACAATGACTGGCAGTAATGGGTATACCTCAGCCGGGACCGATATTCACAGTAGCCGGAATCAAAAAACACAGACGTCCTGGAATGTGAACCATGTGAGATCCTGGCAGCAGGATCTGTATCGTGAACTGTCGGTGGGTTTCTCCGGTTATAACGACGACAGCTGGAGCGGGAGTCTCGGCGGACGCATGAGCGGCCGTATGGGGGAACTGAGCGCCACTATCAGTAACTCCCATCAACGTAATGCGGGCAGCGCCAGTTCACTCACCGCTGGCTACAGCTCGTCTCTGGCGTTATCCCGTAATGGACTGTTCTGGGGAGGTGGTCAGGACGGTGAACCGGCCTCTGGCATGGCGGTGAACGTGGAGTCAGAGGGGGACGAGGGCAGTAGCGGGAAAGTAGTCAGCGTTCGTGGCAGCAGCCAGCCGTTCAGTCTCGGTTTTGGTCAGCAGTCGCTGTTGCTGATGGAAGGCTATAACGCCACGGAGGTGACCATTGAGGATGCAGGGGTTAGTTCACAGGGTATGGCAGGCGTAAAAGCGGGAGGGGGAAGCAGGCGTTACTTCCTGACACCCGGGCATCTGCTGGTTCACAACATCAGCGCCAGTATGAGCCGACTGTACGTTGGCCGCGTACTGGACAAGGATGGCAGACCGCTGCTGGACGCACAGCCACTGAACCATCCATTTTTGTCGTTGGGACCTTCCGGGCGATTTAGCCTGCAGAGCGAGCATAAAGAATCCAGCCTGTGGCTGCTGTCAAAAAACAGGATCCTGCGTTGTCCGATGTCAGTACATAAACGTCGGGATGTTATGCAGGTAGTGGGTGATGTGCGGTGTGAATTAAGTGACGTGGATGCCCTGCCACAGGCGTTGCAAATATCGCCGCGGGTCATCCGTTTACTGAACGTTGCTGGTCTGCTGCGCCATGCCGTTCAGGAAGCATAACGTAAAGATAAAAACGATTAGTATGGAAAATAAAATGAAATGGGCGAGTATGACGTGGTATTGGCTGCTCTTGGTAGCTATGTGTATAGCTCCATTAAACGTGTGGGCAGACCATTTTACCTACAACAAATACATACCTATTACTCAAACTCAGGACATTAGCCAGTCTGTTGAAGATTTGTACATCTTGCGTAATGAAAATATTAAGTTTGAGGACAACACTATGAACCGAGGGAGTTTACTTTGTCTCTCTGAGAATGATCCCAGTAACGGTGCATGCTCTACGAGAAGTCTGTGGGGTCATAACGTGACGGTGGCTGGTAAGTTTTCAGCAATCAGGTTGATGTTTACAGATTTAAAAACAGGCAAGAAGGCAGAGGTGGCTCTTCAGGGATACCGTTCCAGTTCGTGTGGTGATTATTTTTTAGATTCTGGTGGAGGATGCGCCTATTCGTGGGGATATTATCTATGGATACCTGCAAGCGAACGCAGAAAACTCCCTATTGGGCAATGGAGCGCACATTTACAGATGCGGGCTGAGGCATGGTGGCATATTCCAATCGGTAGTTTAGTGTCGGATATCACGCTGAATGTGACAGACCACTTTGCAGAAAATGCTGCTATTTACTTTCCGCAGTTTGGTACTGCAACCCCTCGGGTGGATCTGAATCTGCACCGGCTGAATGCCTCACAAATGTCGGGCAGGGCTAATCTGGATATGTGTCTGTATGACGGAGGTGTGAAAGCCCGTTCATTACAGATGAAGATAGAAGGAAGCAATAAGTCAGGTACGGGATTTCAGGTTATAAAGAGCGATTCTGCTGATACGATTGATTATGCGGTCAGTATGAATTATGGGGGACGAAGTATTCCTGTCACCCGTGGCGTGGAGTTCAGTCTGGAGAACGTGGATAAAGCAGCAACGCGTCCGGTGGTACTTCCCGGGCAACGGCAGGCGGTACGTTGTGTGCCAGTGCCCCTTACCCTGACAACACAACCCTTTAACATCAGGGAGAAGCGTTCTGGTGAGTATCAGGGAACGCTGACAGTGACAATGCTGATGGGAACACAAACCCCCTGACAGTAATTATTTATTTTATTGATATCTTTCTTATATGGTTTTTTAAATCAGAGTTCTCTTTATATACTTGTTTTATTTAATAAAGAAAATCTATTCACTTATGAAAATCAATGCGTGAGGTTCTGCTTTCCTATGACTGAGTATTTAGATGATAAAGATAAAGAATTATTGAAAGAAATCCAAAAAGATTGTGCGCAAACTTTATGGCAACTTGCATATAAAGTGGGACTTACGCCCACACCATGTTTCAAACGTTTAAAAAAACTTAAAGACAGGGGGATTATCATTGGTCAGTTCGCTTTATTGGATAAAGAAAAACTAGGTCTTTCACTTAATGTCTTTATTATGATTAACATATCTGAGGAGCAATACGCTAGTATTTCTGAGAAAATAAAGTCAATGCCTGAGGTTATTGCCTTTTATCGAATTTCTGGATCATTTAATTATTTAATGCATACAGTATTTACAGATATGAACGATTACTATAGTTTTTATGAGAAAATAATATTAACTAATTCTTCAATTAGTGGATCTGCATCGAGCTTTGTTCTTGAGCAAATAAAGGAAACAAACGAACTGCCAGTGTGAAAGTGTGATGTGTACTTACTGATTTAATACATTATTATCCTTCTTACGGAACAACAACGGCAGATTGCGGCTGTTGTACAAGGATTTTAATCAGCAGTGGTGAAATTAAGCGGCACAGAATAACACAGCGGAATATCACATGGTTAAATATCACCCCGTGCATGTAACAAAAAACCGCATTAAAACAGATGATGTTACTGATATTTATTTCGTTGAACCCTTCTGGAAAGAAGGCGAAAACCACATAATTGAGTCATTGATGTTTTTTGAAGAGTTACAAAAGTCATTTAATTTATTCAACCATAAACATGGGTTAAATAAATATATACTCAGGATTCCCTGGGAATTTGTGCTCATACATATGGAAAGGATCAGTAAATTAAATAGCGTCGGGTTATTTGCTGTTTCTGTTGACTTTAATAACAACCACAAATTTCTGAGCGAGTACATCAGGAGTCGCAGAGATTATGGTATGGAAGTTTGGTTTGATTTTTGTGGTAAACATTCTTATTCCAGTGAAATTAAAAACCTTGGGTTCTTTTTTCAGGCTTGCGTAGTGCCTCGTGATCCTAATTTTATTAGTAGTGTTTATCATTATCATAAGTTCCAAAAGATTCTTGTCGGGGATATAAATGATGTAGAACAGAGAGCCGTGTACCAGAACGAAGTTGATTACATGTATGGAATGCAATGGCCATCGTCATATGACGGTTTTTTCTTTCGGGATCATAAAAAAAATGAAACTTGGTGTATATAACAGAAGGAGTGAAAATTTGAATCAAAAATATCTTATTTATTTTTTGTTTAATTATTGTTTTGTTTTTTATTACGATTAAATATAAAGAACATCATTGTTCGTGTGGTGGGGAGGCTGGAAGTTTAGGGGATGACCGTTTATCAACAATTTTATTACAGCCACCATACGAATGGTTTATATATGCACTAGATGTATTATTTTAGTTTAATATATCGATGGTTGCTATTTGCATTGATGATGTTCCGTTACATTAAGGAATATACATCTGTATCTCTTTATACGCACGCTCACATTACTAATCATTATTAATATGAGTGTGGTTCTTGTTTTACGCATGCATGGTTGCATGTGACGTTAAATTTAAATGAGCTGACTGTATGAATTCTAAATACTTTAGAGAGGTGTTTTTTGTCTCGGTAGTTGTTATATTATTATTTTATTTGGTGTTATTTGCAGCCAGTGCTCATGCTGAAGGCGGCTTCAGCTCTGGAGGCATTGGGTTATTTATGACGGGAACAAGAGAGATGCTACTGTAGAGATAATAAATTCTGCTAAAGATTCCCCAATTCTTGTGCATTGACATCCTCCACGTCCTGAAGGGCGTGGGTTCCTACTCCAACGGGCTGCCTGACTGCACGCTCCTTCCACAGGCAAGCACGGCGTGTCCCGCTCTAAAATGTTACGCGCGCCGTTTACATCGGCGTTCGCAGTATATCTTCATACCAGACACTTGTAAGTATCTCGCATAATCGTGCCATTCACATTTAGAGATCATACAACAGGACGGGGCTGTTTTTGGGCAGCCGGAAGTTAAGCCCATACCAGAAACGTTGCAGTGTACTGAAAAATGGCGCCAGGTTGCACCTGTTCAACGATTTTCTGAAGGCGCAGGAGTATTCATTACTGATATCCTCCATTGCGCCTTCGGGAACCCACAGAACCAGCTATTTTACCGATAGTGTTTAAAAGGCGTAAGTAATGCCGAGCATGAAGTCATTGGAGGCAGCCTTTGTGTCTGCATCATAAGCGGTATGTTCATCACCAGCATAGTGATTTTTTGAAATGCTTACTTTGCCTGCATTAATGTATTTATAACTGGCGTCAATCATAATATTATCTGTTACAGCATATTTTGCACCGATACCTGCGCCCCAGGCAAAGTTATTTTTTGAAGCAGACAGAGTTTCATTAATACCAAAACCAACAGGAATGGTGTTATTACTTAGCTTCACATGAGCGAGGCCAACGCCTGCGCTGATATAGGGTGTAAACGCCGTACTATTGTGAAAATCATAATAGCCATTAACCATGTAAGTGGTCATTCGGACCTGATTTTTTACATTTATGTGTACTGGCTGACCAAATGCAATAATATCCTGCCCGCCTTTAGCATCCGTCTCACCTCTGAAAGTGGTATCCAGTTCTAAACGTACTGGAAGCTGGAATGGATCATAAAAGTCATAACCGATAGCAACCCCGCCGCCAAAAACGCCTTTGGTACGGTCAGGTAACGTTGCATGACCATTGACTATCTCATCCTGGCTGAAGGTTGAGTTGATTCCATAGACATTGACTACGGATGTCCCCGCTTTCCCGGTGATATAGATCCCTTCTTTTGCTGATGCAGTAGTGGACCAGGCTACCACAAGGGGAATGATGCAGACTGCGAAAAAGTTTTTCATTTCAGAACCTGCCTTAATATTGGGCTAAAAGACAAGTTTCACGGTATAGGGTGTGATATAACGATTACATAAACGAAGCCCAAAAAACGGTCTATTGTAACGCTGGGTTTTCTGTAAGCGGGTAAAAAATGAGATGAAGATTTTAAATAACAATACGATAATCGTCGGTATGGAAATCCATCTCCTCGCCAAATTGCCCCACGTACGGTTTCACTTCTACGTTATGTAACGGGTAGTGTGAGATAGAGCGATGCTGTAAGAAAAAGATGAAGATGAATTTGTACCCGACCAGGATAAAGCCCGTTATCCAGGAATAACGGGCAAAAATATTTACTCAAGTGCCTGGGCGAGATCTTGTTGTACCTGTTGACGCTGTTCTGGTGTTAAGACTTTGCTTAAATCAAAATAATATTTAACCCGATAATAGCGAGCCTGTTGTTCTATGTTACTGAAGGCTGCAAGCTGCTGTTTTACGGCGGCGTCATCCCATTTACCGGATTTAATCACCTCTATCAGCGCACCGTCTTTAATTCCCTTCATAGAAATCTGACTGACGTCGGTTTCCAGTTGTTGGTGAAGTTTTTTGATCCGGGTAATCTGATCGTTTGTCAGCTTCAGATGCTGGACAATAGGATCCTGGGCGGGCAGGGGAGGATTGGGAACAGCGGTGGCGAAAGCGCCAAAAGAAACGCCCGCCAGAGTCGCTGCCAGTAAAGTTGTGCGTACAAAGTTTTTCATGAAGATATCCTGATAAGGGAGTGATTAACCGTTTTTATTACCCACGAATGGCGAGCAATTATCTTCGAGCCTATCCCATTAGGCGTTATTGGCGCAGCCAGTTTGGACACGGACAGCGCGCAAAAACCGGAGCGTACACGTAGTACGTGAGGATTTTGAGCACTGCCCAGGTCCAAAATGGCAAGTAAAATAGCCCTAATGGGATAGGCTCTTAGTCAGAATACGTTGCCTGCCACATTACGCCACGCGAATTTGTTTTACGGAGAGTTACGGAGTGAAACAATCCCGCCGCGGTGAGCGGCAGGTTGCTTACAAGGTGAATGGATCGGCATCGCGCCAGGCTGGAAATTTTTCGCGATAGTCCTGCAAGGCGACGAGAGAAAGATCGGCATCAATACGTGTCGCCTGGTGTGGTTCGGCGGTGGCGATAATATCACCCTGGGGATTAATGATCCGGCTATCGCCGCGATAATGTAACCCGTTGCCATCGGTGCCAACCCGGTTGCAGCCTGCGACATAAGCCTGATTTTCAATAGCGCGCGCTGTCAGTAATGTTTGCCAGTGTAGCGAGCGCGGCGCAGGCCAGTTCGCTACATACAGCGCCAGATCGTAATCATTGCGGTTGCGCGACCATATCGGAAAGCGCAGATCGTAACAGATCAGCGGCAGGATGCGCCAACCGCGCCACTGCACGATGATGCGTTTATCGCCTGCGGCATAATGTTGATGTTCATCCGCCATACGAAACAGATGGCGCTTATCATAGAGATGAACCTTACCTTCCGGTTCAACCAGTAAGAAGCGATTTACGGCGCCGCGCTCAGTTTGTAGCGCCGCGCTGCCGGCAATCAGAGCGTCAGTTTGTCGGGCTTTGGCCTGCATCCACGTAATCACGCTATCTTGCGAAAGTGAGTTATTAGCGGCCTCCATCGCAAAGCCGGTGGTAAACATTTCAGGCAGAACAATCACATCCCGGCCAGATACGAGCTCTAGCTGTCTGTCAAAATGACGCAGGTTTGCCGGGCCGTCCATCCAGACTAAAGGTTGTTGCAACAGAGTAATTTTCAAACCAGACACGATCGGAGCTCCTCATTGAACAGCGTCTTTACACTGTAGCATGAGCAATAATAAAAAAGCGGCAAGAAAAAGCCCCGCGAAAGCGGGGCAGGAAAGACGCGAGACTGATTATGCGGCTTCGACTTTACGCACTTTCTCCGGCAGCTTTACCGGTTTGGTCGCCAGCGCTTCAGGTTCAAAATCATCAACGTTGATACTGCGCAGGCGGCTCTCTTCCGCTTTCGCCAGAATGGCGGCTTCATCTTTATCAATCAACCCTTTCGCCAGCGCATTGCGCGCCAGTTCATCCAGACGAGTAAACGGCAGATTTTTACCCAGTTCTTTGCAGATGCGCTGGTGGATAGGGTCGGCAGCGATGACATCACGCAGCGCTTCTTCCAGTAAACCGACCGGATTATGTTCGGCAGGCGTCAGATACTGACCGCGCCCAATGCGTGAACGTGTGGCGTTCGGCACCTGCAGGATCTTCGCCACGGCGTGATCCAGCTTATCAGACGGCGCCAGATAATGACGGCCAGTCGGGAAGATCATCGCGGTGAGCAATCCGGCCACGACGCGGTTCGGGAAGTTCTGCAGCAGATCGTCCATCGCTTGTTCAGCACGATACAGCGCATCCTGTACGCCCCAGTGCACCAGCGGCAGGTCGGCTTCGTGGCGACCTTCGTCGTCGTAACGCTTCAGTACGGCTGAGGCCAGATAAAGCTGACTCAACACATCGCCCAGACGCGCGGAGATACGCTCGCGGCGTTTCAGGCTGCCGCCCAGTACCGCCATTGACACGTCAGACAGCAGCGCCAGGTTTGCGCTCAGTCGGTTCAGATGCTGGTAATAACGCTTCGTGGCGTCGCCGGTTGGCGTATGGCTCGTTAATCCGCGGGTCAGGCCAAGCCAGAAACTGCGAACGGTATTGCTGCCGACATGGCCAATATGTTTAAACAACAGTTTATCAAAGGCATTGACATCATTATTCTGCGCTGCGGCCATCTCTTCCAGTACATAAGGATGGCAGCGAATGGCGCCCTGACCAAAGATCATCATGCTACGGGTCAGGATATTCGCGCCTTCCACGGTGATCGCGATAGGCGCGCCCTGGTAAGCACGCGCCAGGAAGTTGCTCTCGCCCAGCATAATGCCTTTACCCCCTGTGATATCCATCGCGTCGATAATTGACTGCTGGCCGCGGTGGGTGCAGTGGTACTTCACGATAGCCGACAGTACCGCCGGTTTTTCGCCCAGCATAATGCCGTAGGTGATTAACGATGCGGCGGCATCCATCACATAAGCGTTACCTGCAATACGCGCCAGCGGTTCCTCAATACCTTCCATCTTGCCGATAGAAATTTTGAACTGACGACGAATGTGAGCATAGGCGCCGGTTGCCAGCGCGACGGATTTCACCCCGCCAGTGGAGTTGGACGGCAGGGTAATACCGCGTCCTACCGACAAACATTCCACCAGCATACGCCAGCCCTGTCCGGCCATTTTGGGGCCGCCGATAATATAATCAATAGGCACGAAAATATCGTTACCGCGGGTTGGACCATTCTGGAACGGAACGTTAAGCGGGAAGTGGCGACGACCAATTTCCACACCCGGCGTTGAGGTGGGGATCAGGGCGCAGGTAATACCCAGCTCTTCTTCTCCGCCTAACAATCTATCCGGATCGGAAAGCTTAAACGCCAGGCCCAACACGGTAGCTATCGGCGCCAGCGTAATGTAACGCTTGTTCCAGGTCAGGCGCATACCCAGCACCTGCTGGCCCTGCCATTCGCCCATGCAAACCACGCCGGTATCCGGAATGGCGCCTGCATCAGAACCTGCTTCCGGGCTGGTCAGCGCAAAGCAGGGGATCTCCTGGCCGCGCGCCAGTCGCGGCAGATAGTGATTCTTCTGCTCTTCCGTACCATAGTGCTGCAATAACTCGCCAGGGCCGAGTGAGTTTGGAACGCCGACGGTGATAGCCAGAATCCCGGAGACGCCGGACAGTTTTTGCAGTACACGGGACTGCGCATAAGCGGAGAACTCCAGCCCGCCGTACTCTTTTTTAATGATCATCGCAAAAAAACGATGCTCTTTCAGATAAGCCCACAGTTCCGGCGGCAGATCCGCCAGTTCATGGGTAATCTGGAAATCGTTCGCCATCCGGCACGCTTCTTCTACCGGACCGTCGAGAAACGCTTGCTCTTCGGCAGTGAGTTGCGGTTGCGGATAGTTGTGCAGTTTTTTCCAGTCAGGCTTGCCCTGGAACAGATCGCCTTCCCACCAGGTTGTACCGGCATCAATCGCTTCTTTCTCAGTGCGCGACATCGGCGGCATGACCTTACGGAAGCCGCGGAACACCGGTGCGGAAATCATTGATTTTCGCATCGGTGTGAGGTTAAACGGCACGAGGATAATGGCCAGAGGAACCAACAGCCAGATGGACCACAGGCCAGCGACGCCAAGTGCGGCGGTCCAGGCGAGCAGAATCAGGCTGCTGAGAAATAAACTCACGCGGTGATAGAACAATGCGCCGAGCAGAACAACCGTAGCGATAATACTCAAAATCATCATAACGAAAAGCTCCCTTGCTTGTAGGAGGTCTGACCACTTGTGATGATTAGGTTGTAGTAGATGTAAAATTTTTTATCAATGTGTTTACAAAATAATTACAACAAAGCTCACATTGTTGCCGTTTTTGGGGGCACGAAAAATCAAAAGCGTGAGGCGTTAATTCGGCTTATGCTTCTCGCCTGTACTGCTATCCGGTACACTGCATACTGTCATTTACATTCATGCTGAAGGATATCCTCATGTACCAGGATCTTATTCGTAACGAACTGAACGAAGCGGCGGAAACGCTGGCTAATTTTTTAAAAGATGACGCCAATATTCACGCCATTCAGCGCGCGGCGGTCCTGTTGGCTGACAGTTTTAAAGCGGGTGGTAAGGTACTTTCCTGCGGTAACGGCGGCTCCCATTGCGATGCGATGCACTTTGCTGAAGAGCTGACAGGTCGTTATCGTGAAAATCGTCCGGGCTACCCGGCAATTGCGATTTCTGATGTTAGCCATATATCCTGCGTCAGTAATGATTTTGGCTATGACTATATTTTCTCTCGTTACGTTGAAGCGGTAGGGCGCGAAGGCGATGTCCTGTTAGGGATCTCGACGTCGGGTAACTCTGGTAACGTGATTAAAGCGATTGCCGCGGCCCGTGAAAAAGGCATGAAAGTGATTACGTTGACCGGCAAAGACGGAGGCAAAATGGCGGGAACGGCGGATATTGAAATTCGCGTACCGCACTTCGGTTATGCCGATCGTATTCAGGAAATTCATATCAAAGTGATTCATATCCTGATTCAGTTGATCGAAAAAGAGATGGTTAAATAACTATACCCGTCATACTTCAAGCTGCAGGTGCGTTGGTTGCGCTCAGAAACCCCAGTCACATAGTTATCTATGCTCCTGGGGATTTCCTCCCTTACCGCCTTCCTGCAACTCGAATTATTTAGGGTATAGCATATTGTTTTCTTTGATATTTTTAGTTTTGATTGGCTGTAAAAATTACGCCTTCCCGCTTAAGGCGTTTGTGGAGGTGATGTATGTGCGAACTGCTTGGGATGAGCGCCAATGTGCCGACGGATATCTGCTTTAGCTTCACCGGACTGGTGCAGCGTGGCGGCGGAACCGGGCCGCATAAAGACGGCTGGGGAATTACCTTTTACGAAGGAAAGGGCTGTCGCACGTTTAAAGATCCGCAACCGAGCTACCATTCGCCGATTGCGAAACTGGTACAGAATTACCCGATCAAGTCCTGCTCGGTTATCGCCCATATCCGTCAGGCTAATCGCGGTGAAGTGGCGCTGGAAAATACACACCCTTTTACCCGGGAATTATGGGGACGCAACTGGACTTATGCTCATAACGGTCAGCTCAACGGTTATAAGTCGCTGGAAACCGGTAATTTTCGTCCGGTGGGGGAAACCGACAGCGAAAAAGCGTTTTGCTGGCTATTGCATAAATTAACGCAGCGTTATCCCCGCACGCCGGGCAACATGACAGCGGTATTTAAATATATTGCGACACTGGCGACGGTATTACGTGAAAAAGGCGTTTTTAACATGCTGCTGTCAGATGGGCGATATGTGATGGCGTTTTGCTCAACCCATTTGCACTGGATCACTCGCCGGGCGCCGTTCGGCGTAGCCACGTTGGTGGATCAGGACATGGAAATTGATTTCAGTTCACAGACCACGCCAAATGACGTGGTTACCGTGATTGCTACCCAGCCGCTAACGGGGAATGAAACCTGGCAAAAGATTATGCCAGGCGAATGGGCGTTATTTTGCCTCGGAGAGCGTATAATTTGAGGCCAGCTGTGGCTGAACAACTTCGTGACTCAACGGTTTGCTCACGACGTAACGTCCATCAACGATAGAAACAGTTGGCGGCTTATGCGTCTGTTCAAAATAATCGTAGCCGGGTTTTAGCTGCGCCCAGAAATCTTTGTAATAAGAATATTTATGACGCTGCATATTGGCGTCGGTCATCCGGAACGGATAAATACTCACCTGCACGCTCGGCTGACCAAAGACCAGCGCGGCGGTGACAAACTGGAAAATCTCATCAATGCCGCTGTCGGTCATGGCATAGCAGCCGACGGAAACACAGGCGCCGTGAATCATCAGATACTTACCATCATAGCCATGCGCGCGATCGTAGGCATTGGGAAAACCAATGTTGATGGCCTTATAAAAACGGCTGTCTGGCTTGAGTTGATTACGCTGAACGCTGTAAAACCCTTCCGGACTTTTAAAATCGCCCTGACGGCGTTTCGGGCCTAACCCGCCGGAATAGTTGCAAATTTTGTAGCTATCAAGCAACTGGTATTGCTCACCCATTTTGACGTAGAGATCAAGAGTGCGCTCTTCTTTAAAAATCTGAATATAGACCGGTGAGCCCATTAACTGCTGCTTATACTCTTTACTGACCGGCGTGACGGGGCTGCTGCTGCTCAGCAAACCGGCAAATGAGACGCACGGCATCAGAAGCATCGCAAGAAAAAATGCGATTTTACGCATACTGCTTGTTCCTTGATAAAACGGTTACACACGCCAGAACGGCAAAAGAGTCCCCAAATCGGAGTAATCTGGATTTGGAGCGCTCACATTAGCACCACGGCAGTTTTTCGCAAGTCCCCGTGTGTACGTTTACAATTTTCCCGCCGCTTTCGTCGTCATACCTTCGAATATGTCGCATTTTTAACGCGAATGTATCTTTGCGCGCAATAAAACATACTGTACACTTAAACAGTATTGTGGGGGCGAGCGATGCGCAAAATCATACATGTTGATATGGACTGTTTTTTTGCCGCGGTAGAGATGCGTGATAATCCGGCGTTACGCGATATCCCTATTGCCATTGGCGGGAGTCGTGAGCGAAGAGGCGTTATCAGTACCGCCAACTATCCTGCGCGCCAGTTTGGCGTACGCAGCGCGATGCCGACTGCCATGGCGCTAAAGCTGTGCCCCCATCTCACCTTACTGCCTGGCCGCTTTGACGCCTATAAAGAGGCTTCGCGGCATGTACGTGACATCTTTTCCCGCTACACTTCACTGATTGAACCGCTCTCGCTGGATGAAGCCTGGCTGGATGTGACTGACAGCCCGCACTGTTATGGATCGGCGACTCTGATCGCCAGGGAGATTCGTCAGACTATTTTCAATGAACTGCAACTCACCGCCTCTGCCGGCGTTGCGCCAGTGAAATTTCTGGCGAAGATCGCCTCCGATCTCAATAAACCGAACGGGCAATATGTTATTACGCCAGCCGATGTACCCGACTTTCTTAAAACGTTGCCGTTAGCCAAAATTCTAGGCGTGGGGAAAGTTTCCGCCGCCAAACTGGAAAATATGGGGTTAAGAACCTGCGGGGATATTCAACAGTGCGATCTGGCGATGCTTCTCAAACGCTTTGGTAAATTTGGCCGGGTATTATGGGAGCGTAGTCAGGGTATTGACGAGCGTGATGTTAACAGCGAAAGGCTGCGTAAATCGGTAGGCGTTGAGCGTACTCTGGCGGAGGATATTCATGAGTGGTCGGACTGCGAGGCCATTATTGAACATTTATATCCGGAACTGGAGCGTCGTCTGGCTATAGTAAAGCCCGATTTACTGATTGCCCGACAGGGCGTTAAATTAAAATTTAATGATTTTCAGCAAACCACTCAGGAACATGTCTGGCCGCAATTAAATAAAGAAGACTTAATTACCACCGCCCGTAAAACCTGGGACGAGCGTCGCGGCGAGCGCGGCGTACGGCTGGTGGGGCTACACGTAACGCTGCTCGACCCTCAGTTGGAACGACAGTTGGTGTTAGGGTTATAAGTCAGGCTATTAAGATTTTATCACTATTACGATTGCGCCATCTAAATTTCAGTATTACTATACCCGCGTTTTCTCATTCTCAATAACTGCAAAGGAGGTTCATCATGACACTTTATTCTCTGAACGCACTTTGCAGACCTTTCCAGGATTAATTTTCTTTTATTGCCCTGGATTAGTCTGCCATTTCCTGATTTTTTAATTCATATATGGAATGGTATATGGGCAATTATATTAGTCCTTTATCAGATGTGGTATTTTCTATCGCATCAGATAACCTGTGGATCGAAGATTCCGCGATCCAACAATTATATACGACGGCTAAGTTAACCGGTATGAAACGCGTTATCGGGATGCCAGATCTGCATCCGGGGCGTGGCTATCCTATTGGCGCAGCCTTTTTCTCGCGTGGACGCTTTTATCCGGCGCTGGTCGGCAACGATATCGGCTGCGGCATGGCGTTATGGCAAACGGATATTTTAGGGCGTAAATATAACGCCGATAAACTGGAGAAGCGGCTGGCGTCGCTGACTGACGTGGCGGACGCGCAGTGGCTGGAGGAGAATGTCCCCGCCGCAATGCAGCATCATTCGTGGCGCTCTGCGCTGGGTTCCATTGGCGGCGGCAATCATTTTGCCGAGCTGCAGCAGGTCGATCGCATCGTCGATGCTGATTCGTTCGCTTTGTCGGGGTTGCAAAAAGCGCAGTTATTACTGCTGGTACACAGTGGTTCACGCGGTCTGGGGCAAGCTATCCTGCGTCGTCATGTGGAGGCGTTTTCGCATAACGGTTTGCCGGAAGATAGCGACGATGCGCGCCGCTACCTTGCAGAACATGACGATGCGCTGGCATTTGCCCGCAGTAATCGCGCGCTGATTGCCCGCCGGATACTGCAACAGCTCAGGGCTGAGGGCGAACCGCGGCTGGATGTGGCGCATAACTTCGTTGAACCCTGTACTGTCGCGGGTGAGGCGGGGTGGCTGCATCGTAAAGGCGCTACGCCAGATGGGCAGGGACTGGTGATAATCCCCGGCTCGCGCGGCGATTATAGCTGGCTGGTGAAACCTGTCGTCAGCGAGGAGAGCCTCTTCTCCCTGGCGCACGGCGCGGGGCGCAAATGGATGCGTACCGAGTGTAAAGACCGGTTATCGGCAAAATTTACCCCGCGACAGCTCTGCCGTACCGGGATGGGCAGCCGGGTGATTTGCCGCGATCGCCAGCTCATTTATGAGGAAGCGCCGCAGGCGTATAAATCCATCGATAGCGTTGTGGATTGTCTGGCAGACGCCGGACTGATTACGCCGGTTGCCTGCCTGCGTCCGGTGCTGACGCTGAAAACCTCAGGGGAGAAAAGCGCATGATCTTACTGCAACTTTCTTCCGCACAGGGACCGGACGAGTGTTGTCTGGCGGTAAAAAAAGCGCTGGATTGTCTGGCGAAAGAAGCTGCCAGAGAAAAGGTATCGCTGACACGACTTGAAACGGAGCCGGGACGATTACCAGACACGCTGCGTTCCGCACTGGTCTCGCTGGACGGTGAAAAAGCTATGGCTTTCAGTGAACGTTGGTGTGGAACGTTACTGTGGATTTGTACCAGCCCGTATCGCCCGCACCATGGGCGAAAAAACTGGTACGTCGGCATTGGGCGCTTTTCCGCCGACGAACAGATGCAGTCTGATGAGATTCGTTTCGAGACTCTGCGCTCTTCCGGTCCGGGTGGGCAGCACGTTAATAAAACCGACTCGGCAGTGCGGGCCACGCACCTGGCGAGCGGGATTAGCGTGAAGGTTCAGTCGGAGCGCAGTCAACATGCGAATAAGCGTCTGGCCCGGCTGCTGATTGCCTGGCGGCTGGAACAGCAACGGCAAAATGAGTGTGCGGCGTTGAAGTCTGAAAGGCGTCTGTTCCATCATCAGATTGAGCGCGGCAATCCGCTACGGATATTTAAAGGAATGGCGTTTACGCCACAATAATTCGGTGTTACCGGCGCTGTTATCGGGCTGTCTGGCTATTCGCGTGTAGCCGCAGCGCTATTTCAGCGCATCCAGGAGAGCTTATCTGGCAATGGATACCCGATATTCCATATTAATAGCCCGTCCAGAAATGGGACGGGCATTTTAGCGCTTTCTTACTTCGCAGGAATCGCTTTCAGCAATTCGGTCAGCAGAGTCCAGTAGTGGCCGACGCTTTCGATATGTACCTGCTCATCCGGAGAGTGAGGTCCGGTAATGGTAGGCCCAATAGAAACCATGTCCATATCCGGATAGGGTTTCTTAAACAGACCGCATTCCAGGCCGGCGTGGATAATCTGGATGTTCGGTGTCTTGTTGAACAGACGCTGATAGGTTTCCCGCACCAGGTGCATGACCGGCGAGTTCGCATCGGGCTGCCAGCCAGGATAGCTGCCTTTTGCTTCGGTTTTCGCGCCAGCCAGCTTGCCCAGCGAATCCAGCATACTCACCACATAATCTTTACCGCTGTCGATAAGAGAGCGAATCAGGCAGTGAATTTCGACATTCGCATCAGACATTGTGACCACGCCAACGTTTAGCGATGTTTCCACTACGCCTTTCGCTACGTCTGAATTGCGGATCACGCCGTTCGGCGTTGCGTTCAGCAGGCGCACAAAGGTATCGCGTGACGGCGCGGTCAATGCGGCTTTATCACTAGCAACCTCATTGAGTTGCAGCGTCAGGTTTTTCTCTTTTTCCGCCAGTTCGTTTTTCAGAATATCCTGGTAAGCGTTCACTAATGTTTTCAGAGCGCCTACGTTGTTTGCGGAAACGGCGAGGGTAGCGAACGCTTCGCGCGGAATCGCGTTACGCAGCGTGCCGCCGTTGAAATCGATCAGACGCAGATCCAGTTCTTCTGCGTGCCCGGCCAGAAAACGCGCCAGCAATTTGTTGGCATTGCCAAGGCCGAGGTGAATTTCACCACCGGAGTGGCCGCCTTTCAGACCTTTCAGGGTTAGCTTAAAGCACGCAAATCCTGCGGGTACAGCTTCACGGGTCAACGGCAGATTAGAGGTAAAATCGATGCCGCCTGCGCAGCCCATATAGATCTCACCTTCTTCTTCAGAGTCGGTGTTGATCAGGATGTCGGCCTGCAACCAGCCGGACTGGAGGCCGAACGCGCCATCCATGCCGGCTTCTTCGGTCATGGTCAGCAGCACTTCCAGCGGGCCATGGACGACATTATCATCAGCCAGTACCGCTAACGCAGAAGCCATTCCAATACCATTGTCGGCGCCGAGCGTAGTACCGCGCGCTTTAACCCATTCGCCATCAATATAAGGCTGGATAGGATCTGTAGTGAAGTCGTGAACGGTGTCGCTATTTTTTTGCGGCACCATATCCAGATGCGCCTGTAAAACGACCGGCTTGCGATTTTCCATACCTGCAGTGGCGGGCTTACGGATCAGAATATTACCGACCTGGTCGCGATCCACGTAAAGGCCTTTCTCTTTGGCCCAACTCACAATATGTTCCGCGAGTTGCTCTTCGTGATAGGACGGGTGAGGAATAGAACAGATTTTGGCAAAAATATCCCACAAAGGTTGTGGTGATAACTGAGACAGTTCAGACACGATAAGTCTCCTTGGCGGTGGTCTGAAAAACGTTCTTACAGGCCACAGGGTTAGCGGAATTGATAACTCTTACGAGATGCGACTGAGAATACCACTTTCTCCGCCTGCGGGTAGTATAAAGCATACAAAAAGAGGCGTGGATTCCGCTAAACACTGGTTTTTAGCGCGTCAGGTCTCTATAATCTCGCGCAACTATTTCCCCCTCGAACACTTTTTAAGCCGTAGATAAACAGGCTGGGACACTTCACATGAGCGAAAAATACGTCGTCACCTGGGACATGTTGCAGATTCACGCACGCAAACTGGCGAGCCGCCTCATGCCTTCAGAACAATGGAAAGGCATTATTGCCGTAAGTCGTGGCGGCCTTGTACCGGGCGCACTACTGGCGCGTGAATTGGGCATTCGTCATGTCGATACCGTATGCATCTCCAGCTACGATCACGATAACCAGCGCGAACTGAAAGTGCTGAAACGTGCAGAAGGCGACGGCGAAGGCTTTATCGTCATCGACGATCTGGTCGATACCGGCGGTACCGCCGTCGCGATTCGCGAAATGTACCCTAAAGCGCATTTCGTCACGATTTTCGCTAAACCGGCGGGCCGTCCGCTGGTTGATGATTATGTTATTGATATTCCTCAGAACACCTGGATTGAGCAGCCCTGGGATATGGGTGTGGTATTTGTACCGCCGATTTCAGGTCGTTAATCAGCAGCTTTTCAGAGCGCCCGGCAATGCCGGGCGCTGTTTTATTGGTTACAATAAGCCTCTATGAGTATCCAAGGAGGCTGCACGAATGACACAGGCTAACCTCAGCGAAACCCTGTTCAAACCCCGCTTTAAACATACTGAAACGTCTACCCTTGTCCGTCGGTTCAATCGTGGGTCGCAGCCGCCCATGCAATCCGCGCTGGACGGTAAGAACGTTCCGCACTGGTATCGCATGATAAACCGCCTGATGTGGATTTGGCGCGGCGTTGACCCACGAGAAATCCTTGATGTGCAGGCGCGCATTGTGATGAGCGACGCAGAGCGAACGGATGATGATTTATACGATACGGTCATCGGTTACCGCGGCGGCAACTGGATTTATGAGTGGGCAAAGCAGGCGATGGACTGGCAGCAGAAAGCCTGTCAGGAACAGGACGCTATGCGCAGCGGACGCTACTGGCTTCATGCCTCAACGCTCTATAACATTGCCGCCTACCCGCATTTGAAGGGCGATGAGCTGGCGGAGCAGGCGCAGGCGCTGGCGAATCGCGCCTATGAAGAGGCCGCGCAGCGGTTGCCCGGCTCGTTACGTGAAATGGAATTTGCCGTTCCTGGTGGTTCGCCTGTCACCGCGTTTTTACATATGCCGAAAGGGGATGGTCCGTTTCCGACGGTGCTCATGTGCGGCGGCCTGGACGCCATGCAAACCGACTATTACACCCTGTATGAACGCTATTTCGCGCCGCGCGGTATCGCGATGTTAACGCTTGATATGCCTTCGGTTGGATTTTCATCAAAGTGGAAATTAACCCAGGATTCCAGCTTGCTCCACCAGCATGTGTTAAAAGCGCTTCCTAATGTCCCCTGGGTAGATCATACCCGTGTTGCGGCGTTTGGTTTCCGTTTTGGCGCCAATGTTGCGGTGCGTCTGGCCTATCTGGAAGCGCCGCGTTTGAAAGCGGTGGCTTGCCTGGGGCCGGTGGTCCATGCGCTACTTAGCGATCCGCAACGACAGAGCACGGTGCCGGAGATGTATCTGGATGTGCTGGCCAGCCGTCTGGGTATGCATGATGCTTCGGATGAGGCGCTACGTGTGGAGCTCAATCGCTATTCGTTGAAAGTACAGGGGCTACTGGGCAGACGTTGTCCTACGCCAATGCTTTCCGGCTTCTGGAAAAACGATCCTTTCAGCCCGGAAGAAGAGTCTCGCTTAATTACAACATCATCTTCAGACGGTAAGCTGATAGAGATCCCTTTTAACCCGGTGTACCGCAATTTTGACCACGCGCTGCAAGAAATTACCGACTGTATTAATCATAGATTGTGTTAATAGATTGATAAATTCTATTGATTTGGTAAAACAGTTGCTTCATTAAAGGAGATCGCAATGACGTTACCGAGTGGACACCCGAAAAGTAGATTGATCAAGAAATTTACCGCGCTTGGCCCCTATATCCGGGAAGGGCAGTGCGAAGACAATCGTTTTTTTTTCGATTGCCTGGCAGTTTGCGTCAACGTGAAGCCCGCGCCAGAGAAGCGTGAATTTTGGGGCTGGTGGATGGAGCTGGAAGCACAAGAGAAACGCTTCACTTATCGTTATCAGTTTGGTTTGTTTGATAAAGAGGGCAACTGGACCGCAGTGCCGATTAACGAAACCGAAGTGGTGGAGCGACTGGAATACACGCTACGCGAGTTTCATGAAAAGCTACGCGACCTGCTGATTTCTATGGAGCTGGCGCTGGAGCCGTCTGACGATTTCAACGACGAGCCGGTAAAACTGTCGGCATAACCCTGCTGCCATGCCTGATGGCGTAGCGCCATCAGGCACAATGCGACTTATCAGAACTGGTAGGTCAACCCTATTGCCACAATATCATCGTCATTAATGCCTAACGTGTTATCGCTATCAAGCTGATTGATTTTGTAATCTACAAACGCGGACATATTTTTGTTGAAGTAATAGGTTGCGCCAACGTCAATGTAATTCACCAAATCCTCACTGCCGACGCCCTCAATATCTTTGCCTTTTGACAGCACATAGCCTAATGACGGACGCAGACCAAAATCAAACTGATACTGGATAACCGCTTCGAAATTTTGGGTTTTATTGGCAAATCCGCCGGAAACTGGCGTCATGTTGCGGGTTTCTGAATAGAAAGTCGCAATATAAATATCATTAGCGTCATACTTTACACCCGTAGCCCAGGCTTCGGCTTTATCGCCCGTACCGCGGCGCTGCAGATTTTGCTCCCTGGTGCGATCGGAGAGAGTATAAGCGCCGCTGACGGCAAAATCGCTGCCGCCGAAATCATAGCTCACGGATGTGCCGAAGCCGTCGCCGTTTTGCTTTTTCACATCGCGATTTTCGTTTTTCCCCTGATACTGTAAGGTAAGATCCAGTCCATCAACGATGCCGAAGAAATCGGTATTGCGGTAAGTCGCCAGCCCGCTGGCGCGTTTAGTCATAAAATTATCGGTCTGGGCGGAAGAGTCGCCGCCGAATTCGGGAAACATATCCGTCCAGGCCTCAACATCGTACAGCGCGCCCAGGTTACGTCCATAGTCAAAAGAACCGATATCTTTTAATTTCAGGCCAGCAAAGGCCAGGCGGGTTTTTTGCTGGGACGAATCACTTTCGGCTTTATTACCGGCAAATTCAGCTTCCCAGCGCCCGTAGCCGGTCAATTGATCGTTAATTTGCGTTTCGCCTTTAAAACCAAAACGAACGTAGCTTTGATCGCCATCTTTGCTGTCATAATCGCTCATATAGTGCATGGCTTTAACTTTTCCATACACATCAAGCTTATTACCGTTTTTATTGTAAACCTCGGCGGCGTGAACAGATGCTGATGCGATGATACTCACCACTATTGCCAGAGTGCTCTTATTCATTTCCATTCCTGTTTTAATTACGCGCTATGATTTGTCGGGAGACCCGGTAAAAAACAGGAAGGTTTTTAACGTTCGGTAATGAAAGATTTATGACAAAGTGAGAATTTTTTTAAAAAAATATGTTTAATTGTTGCGGTAATAAAATGGTCAAATTCTGCCGCTACGCTTGCTGATCCTGCGCAACAAAATTTCACGCTACGCGTACAGGTTGTTGGCAACCGGAGCCAGTCCTGCTAAAACGTTCATTTGGTCTTTATTTCTTATTTTGAACGGCAGAGAATCATGAGTGACAGCCAGACGCTGGTCGTAAAACTCGGCACCAGCGTGCTAACAGGCGGATCGCGCCGCCTGAACCGTGCCCATATCGTAGAACTTGTCCGCCAGTGTGCGCAGCTACACGCCGCGGGACATCGTATTGTTATTGTTACCTCTGGCGCGATTGCCGCCGGACGTGAACATCTCGGCTACCCGGAACTGCCGGCAACGATCGCCTCTAAACAGCTTCTGGCGGCGGTAGGGCAAAGCCGCCTGATTCAACTGTGGGAGCAGTTGTTTTCAATTTACGGTATCCATATCGGGCAGATGCTGTTGACGCGTGCGGATATGGAAGACAGAGAGCGCTTTCTGAACGCCCGCGATACGCTGCGTGCATTACTGGATAACCATATTGTGCCGGTTATCAATGAAAATGATGCCGTTGCGACAGCGGAAATTAAAGTGGGCGATAACGATAACCTCTCCGCGCTGGCTGCGATCCTGGCAGGCGCGGATAAACTGCTGCTGCTGACCGATCAGCAAGGATTATTTACCGCCGATCCGCGTAGCAATCCGCAGGCGGAGCTTATCAAAGATGTGTATGGCGTTGACGATGCGCTGCGCTCTATCGCGGGAGACAGCGTTTCCGGACTGGGGACCGGTGGTATGAGCACTAAGCTTCAGGCGGCAGACGTGGCCTGTCGCGCGGGTATTGATACGATTATTGCCTCAGGCAGTAAACCGGGCGTGATCGGCGATGTGATGGAGGGGATTTCCGTCGGCACCCGTTTTCATGCGCAAGCCTCGCCGCTGGAGAACCGCAAACGTTGGATCTTCGGGGCGCCGCCGGCAGGCGAAATTACGGTTGATGAAGGTGCGACCGCGGCAATGCTGGAACGTGGCAGTTCACTTCTGCCAAAAGGCATCAAAAGCGTGACGGGCAATTTCTCGCGGGGGGAGGTCATCAGAATTTGTAACCTGCAAGGGCGTGATATCGCTCATGGCGTCAGCCGTTATAACAGTGATGCTCTGCGGCGGATAGCCGGCCACCACTCTCAACAAATCGATGCGATTCTGGGCTATGAATATGGCCCGGTCGCTGTTCATCGTGATGACATGATTACTCGATAAGGAACAGGCATATGCTGGAACAAATGGGCATTGCTGCTAAAGCGGCGTCGTATAAGCTGGCGCTGCTCTCCAGCTGCGAAAAAAATCGCGTGCTGGAAAAAATAGCCGATGAACTGGAAGCGCAAATGGAAAGTATCCTCAGCGCGAACGTACAAGATGTTGAGCAGGCGCGAGCCAACGGCCTGAGCGAAGCGATGCTGGACCGCCTGGCGCTGACCCCTGCGCGTCTGAAAGCGATTGCTGACGATGTGCGCCAGGTCTGTAATCTCGCCGACCCGGTCGGGCAGGTGATCGACGGCGGTCTGCTGGACAGCGGGCTACGTCTGGAGCGCCGCCGCGTGCCGTTGGGCGTGGTTGGCGTTATCTATGAGGCGCGTCCGAATGTTACCGTTGATGTGGCTTCTTTGTGTCTGAAAACCGGTAATGCGGTGATTCTACGCGGTGGGAAAGAGACGCATCGCACGAATGCCGCAACCGTTCGTGTCATTCAGAAGGCACTGAAAGCTTGCGGTTTACCGGAGGCAGCGGTTCAGGCAATTGATAATCCGGATCGTTCGCTGGTCAATGAAATGCTGCGTATGGATAAGTACATCGATATGCTGATCCCGCGCGGCGGCGCAGGCTTGCATAAACTGTGCCGCGAGCAATCCACAATCCCAGTGATTACCGGCGGGATTGGCGTGTGCCATATTTTTGTCGATAGCAGCGCAGACATCGCCCCGGCGCTGAAGATTATCGTCAACGCCAAAACCCAGCGCCCGAGCACTTGTAACACGGTGGAAACCTTGCTGGTGCATCAGGACATCGCAGAACGTTTTTTGCCTGCGCTGAGCAAGCAGATGGCGGAGAGTGGCGTGACGCTGCATGGGGATGAAACCGTCATACAGGCACTGCATGGTCCTGCCAAACTGGTGCCGCTGAAACCGGAAGAGCTGGATAACGAGTTTCTGTCTCTGGATCTGAACGTTGTGGTGGTCGAAAATATGGATGGCGCTATCGCCCACATTCGCGAACATGGTACTCAGCACTCCGATGCGATTTTGACGTGTGATATGCATAATGCTGCGCGTTTCGTGAACGAAGTGGATTCCGCTGCGGTTTATGTCAACGCCTCTACCCGTTTTACCGATGGCGGGCAGTTTGGGCTTGGCGCAGAAGTGGCGGTCAGCACGCAGAAATTACATGCCCGCGGTCCGATGGGGCTTGAAGCGCTTACCACCTATAAGTGGATCGGCTTTGGCGATGGTACGATTCGTGCGTAATTAATGTCGAGCGGTGCAAAAATAGCCGGTTGAGTAGCAAGGCTATTGACGCACCGCCCGGTTAGTTTTAACCTTCTATCCCGTGATTCACCCGCGTGAACACACCCTTCTCAGGGCCGATATAGCTCAGTTGGTAGAGCAGCGCATTCGTAATGCGAAGGTCGTAGGTTCGACTCCTATTATCGGCACCATCTCAATCAAGTAGTTACAAACTTTTCTTTCATAACAATCTTCTCATTTTCTTTCTCGCGTACTTGTTTTGCATGGTATAGATGTCTATGAGGACGTCAGTCCGGAAAGCATTCGTTCTGCATGGTATGCCTTTCGTTATTCTCAGGGGCTGCTAAGCCTGTGACAACGGGCATCGAAAATAATTTTCGCGGTTATATGATGCGTAATAATAATACGTTCTACACATTAATTGAGTCAGATAATGAAAACGTATGGGATATGTCTGTTGAGGAGAAGGGAACTCAACAGAACAAAGATGCCGTGCAAAAAGAAAAATATCAGCTTAATGCTATTTTTGACAATGGTACATGCTGAATTCTGGCTTGTCTCAGGGATACGACCGTATCCCTGAATATTTCCCATCAAAACTCAGGAATAAAATCACTCTTACTAATATATTTTTCCAGTATGGCGGTATATTGTCGCCAGTTCCCGGAGTCATTGATTACTGCATAATTTATCGATGCTCCCGGCGTTGGCGAGCGTGTTAGCGGCACATCAAGTGCTGTTTTCGGCGCAACCATGATATCGCCGATACTTTTCTTGTCATCCGTCGTTAGCGTTAAACTCATATACCACGAGGTGGGGTTAACTATCCGTATAGTATTCTCTTTAGCAATAAAACGTAATTTTTTCTCCTCCGCTTCCGTTGGCGCTTTTAGCCCGGTCGGGCGAATTAAAATTTTTAGCCGCAAACGAAGCGGTAATACCAGTTTTCGCGGGTTGTTTTTAATGTCATGGGGGAGTGGCGGTATCTGATAAATGTTTAGCCAGAAGAGACTCTCCCGGTCCGTTGCAAGCTGCTGGCGGGAACTCAGGAGCAGGCGAAGCGTTCTCAGTTCTCCTGGCTGCATTTTAAATACCGGCGGCAGCGCCACCAGCGGCGTTTTGCTGTTATCCGGAGAGGCGTCAATGTTTCCTGCGTCGGTCCATACCTGTAACAGCATCGGCGTTGTATTATCGTTGGATAATGTCAACGATTGAGCGATATCATCTGAAGCAAAAATAATTCGGGTTCTGTCAATATTAACGGCGGCTTGTGCCGGGCCATACCATCCCGTCAACCCAAGTAGCGTTAATATGACTTTACTGAAAACTAACCACTGCCTGTAATTGCGCATTCACGCTTCCTGCCGTTACTGTTTGTCCGCCGATCGCCTCAAGCGAGGCAGTAAAATCACCGCTATAGGTTTCTACTGAACCGGATGATACCCGTGTGGTTAAATCTTTATAGCCATACCAGCCTCGGGCGTTGCCAGTGCCTGTCTTGATCCGATCGGGTAACAGGTTAATCGGCGTACCGGCATCGTTATAGATGCGGATACCCACTCCGGAGGCTACGCCAGGTTCGCCATAATGGGTGTCCAGTAGCCACGACAGACCACCTGCGGATGTGGTTAGCCCCAGGCGACGCGCCGCCGCCACGGCGGTGGGTTGATTAACGACAAACCCCATTGCGACATTAGCGGCGCTGGTGGACGGGAGGGCACTGGACACAGCGCCGGACTCACATTCCAGGCTGACGTGGAAAGGCGCCTGGCTATTGCCTCCGGCGGCTAATATGCCGACGGCGACAGGGGGAATTTTCACGATCGCAGGATAATCTGTGATTTTACATAACGCGCCGCGAACATAGGTGACGCTATTATATGTACTCCATGCCCCGGGCCAATAGCCGGGCCAGCCATAATAATCGCTGGCATGATCCAGTCCCGCTTTGATCCGCTCGGTAATCAAGCCTGGGCCTTTAAAGGCGATATAACCCCGAGGCTGCGTCCAGGTATCTCGGTCCATTGGATTCTGGTAGGCAAAATATTTTCTTGAGTCAATTTTAAACATCTCATATAGCACGTTGCTAAACGCGCTGGCAGGAATATAAATATATTTGTCATCCTGAAACCAACTGTCTGCGGTAAGTTGGCGTTCTTTCCAGAAGCGGCTGTAATATTCGCCGGTACTGAGGTTTGTCATACGGACAGCAACATTACGCTCCACATCATAATAAGCGCCTTCTACTTCGGGAGTAAAAAATGCCCCCGCAAAAGCGCTATCGCCATTTGTCGAATACATCTCATAGAGCTTCCCGGCATCGGCGGAATCGCAGCGGTAAAGTACCTGCTTACTGGAATAGGGCGTTCCGGTGGCGGCCGTCAGGAAGTTACCGATCCCACTGGCCAATAGTGTGCCGGAGGGTTGAAATGTTTCACTATTACTGATGCTAATCACCGTTGGCAAACCGATATTACCGGTATTCGTGTCAGTTGCGCCGATCCAGTTTTGCGCCGTGTAGCCCGCTTTTATCGCCGCGTCAGAGAGCGCGCTCTTATTGGTGACTTTGATACATGACGACCATGTTCCGGCGCTGACGAACAGGCTGGTGATAAACAATAGCGTTCGGAAACTAAAAAGCATTGTGCTATTCCTTCTCGCAGATTTTGTTCAGATAGAGAAACGGTTCTTTGGTGTGAAGATCGAGTTGGTAGGCAACCCGGCAACGCTGGTTTGCCCCTGTTCCCCAGCGCACCAGTAGAGAACCCGACGGATGGGCGATACGGGCATAAATCTGCCCACTCTGGCCGACCATGCCGATGTTTGTGCCTTCACCGTTGAAAACATCAGCGCCCATTGGCGGTATGCCGCCATCCGGCATCTTCACGGAGATCAGCACCGCTTTGCCGCTGATAGTGGCGAAATTGACACGCGCGATGGCGCCAGCATAGGGCACAATCTGCTGACTTCCTCCCGTCAGTTCGGCATCGCTGCGCATCTTACGGGTATCGAGCGTAACGTTATTGACGCGGTAAGGAGATAACGAAGGCAGAATGGCGTAACCAAAGCGATCAACCACAGCGCCCTGGCCATTTTGTACGATCGCGCCCTGCGCGCCATCGGCATGAATAAGCGCAAAGGTATCGCTGGTATAGGGGCCAGCCGTCAGACCTCCAGAGTGAAGTACCAGGGTGCCGGACGCGCCCAGCCCTTCCTGACGATAGTTATCACCCTGGTCATAGTTGGCGCGAAGTGCGCCAAACCGGGTGTTCTGTTGTAGATTACCGCCAAACGTCGTTGGCGCGCTGCTATCGCTATTACTATTGCGATAACGCTCGTAGCCGCCATAAACCGACCATGACAGGTCGCTGTTTTCACCGCTACTGCCGGTCATGGATATGGTTGAGGAACGGCTTTGACTGGACTGGTTATAATTCATGGCGACAGACGTTCTGTTTTCGCCCCAATCCAGCGGTATAGAGACATTAAACGACATTGTGGTTTCGGTATATTTTTGTCGGCTACTCACGTCCAGTGGTTCGTTAACGCCGTGATAAAAGCGATCGTAATCCCAGGTGGTGCGCTGTCGTGCGATATTCACCCCGTAGCTTATATTCCGCCACTGGTTGCTATACCCCATTTGTAGCTGTGTTATACGCGATTGGTTATTGTAGTAGTCTGCGGTGCTGGCGCTGAGGTTAAGCGTGCCAAGCCGTCCTAACGGCTGGCTTACCGTCGCGGACAGGCGATTGCGCTGATGCAGCGTGTCGGAGTAGTAATCAATCCCCGTTTTTGCTTCCCGGCGTACGCCGAGCACGTCCTGAAGATCGCGAAAGCCGTTGGTTGAATAACGATAAGCCGCCAGTACCAGGTTAGTGCCGGTGGTAAACGTTTTGCTGTAACTGAGTTCCGCGCGCCAGCCTTGCTGGCGATCATTATGCTCTGCGCGCGCATTCGACCAGGTGGCGTTAAGGCCGAACGCGCCCATATCGGTGGCCCAGACACCGCCCGCCAGCCATGCCTGGTAACGCTGCGCAATTCGTGAACCGAGGTTGAGGGTAATGGTGTTATTAACGCCGTGCTGGAACGTTCCCTCAAAGAAACGATTTTCAATATCGTAGTACTGACGAACCCTGCCGAAGGCCAGCGAATAGTGCCAGTTACCGGGGCGAACCGAATCCGGCACGGAAGAATAAGGCACGGTGAAACGTGAGGTTTTACCGCTGGCCTCGATAACCTCTACCTCCAGATCGCCTTGATAACGGGTGTTGTACAGATCGTCAATATAAAATGGGCCCGGCGGAACGTTGGTTTCATAAATCACTTTCCCCAGTTGTTTTACTACCACGTGCGCGCTACTGGCCGCTACGCCCCGAACTTCCGGCGCATAACCGCGTTTGCCCTGCGGGCGCATCCGCTCGTCGGTGACAAGTTTAGCTCCGTTAAAAGACAGACTGCCGAATAAGCTGGAGTCCGTATAGCTATCGCCCAGCGACAGAATACTGTTAATAGACGCGACAGGTCTTTGCACCCAGGTTCGAACGCTATTATAGCGCCAGGCGCTTCCGCTCTGGTTGCTATTGGCATAGCGCAGATTACTTTGATGACGGACCTGCCAAAGTCCGAGGTTAACGCCCATGTTTAAACCGCTCCATAAGTATTGGTAGCGATAATGGCTGTCGGTATTTTCGGTGTGGGTCCAGTTTGTGTTATGGCGTAAAAACAGCGCCAGCGCGCCGCTATCCCACTCTGAAGGGGAGATATAACCGCGCGGTTTGTGCGTAAGTTCGGTCATTGGAATCGTCAGCAACAGGCGAAGCGTGGCGCTATCAAATTGCCAACCGGCATGAGGTACCCACTCCCTGAGCGGGCGACACTCGGTCGCAGCGTCGGTCGCGGGAAGTGATTTTATCTGTGCCGCTTTCATCACCGATAAGGGCAGGCAGGGTTCCGTCTGTTGACCCTCTTTTACAGCATCAAATCGAATATTAGTGCTCGCTGTTACCAGCGTGCCATTAACGTAAACGTCGGCAAGATAGTCTCCGGAAGGCGTTTGCTGTTCATTAAAACGGGCAATATTTTGTCCGTAAGTGGCCCCCTGAAGTAGCGCAGGATCAAAATAATACTCTTCACCCTGCGCGGAGCCTGAGCAAACTATGGCGATCAATAGCGCAAGGCTTTTGCGGTTCAAATTAATGGTGGGGGACATCGTAGCTCTCGCTTATCCTTGCGCCCAGGTCGTTAACCAAAGTAACGGTGACTGTACCGGAGAAGGATTTGAGTGACCGTTTGCCCGGCAGCCACCAGGTTTGACTGGAAAAAGGGGCAATCATGTCAGCATCCAGGTTATACGAAGCGCCGTTCACTTTTACATTCAGGTTACTTAAAGAGGCAAACCAGGGCTGCGGATTAACAATAACAATACCGCTTTTTCCGGAACCCTTATTTACCGTTTTAATCTGTAGTTTTTTCGCCAGATTATCAGGTTTACCTAGCCCGTCAGGACGATAGAAAAGTTTTATTCTTGAGCGCAGCATCACCAACATTTTATTTTGCCCGCCGTCGCTGCCAATATTCGTTGGTGGTACCTGTAATACGTTAAACCAGAATACTGACTCACGATCCTGCGGCAATTTTTTCGTGTTGTTATAAATTACGCGTACAACCTGGCCTGCTTTGGGTTGAATACGAAATACCGGCGGCGTGGCAATGAACGGCATCGCGCTACTATTTTCCGGGCTGGTATTCATATCGCCATCGTCAAACCAGGTTTGTACGATATAAGGTATTGCATCATTATTTTTTAACTGCACATCTACGGAGGAGGCTGTTGATGGGTAAATTATTCGGCTACCCAAAATAGTAACGCTCGCCCACGATGCTGTGGCGGGTAGGGCCAGCAATAGAAAAACTATTAAGTAATATAATGCGGAATGTCGGGTATCCATTTTCATCTCAACAACTCCCTGGCGATTGAAAATGGTCTGGCGTTTCAACGCCAGACCGTAGCGACAATTATTTATACGAAACGGCGTATTGAAGGGTGGCAGCGACTGTCCCAGCCTCTGCTTTCCCGGTAGAGTAATACCGCGCGGTATAAGTCGCGCTCGCTTCAGAAGCATTTGGTTCCAGCTGTAGGTCGCCGTCGCCAGTAAAGCCGCCGGTCAGATTGATTGGCTCCCCTGAAGTGTCGAGTAATTGGACTTCAACATTTTTCGCGCTGCCAGTATTACCCAGGTTACCGTTACTGGTGACCTGATTACCGACAAAGACAGTGGAAATTTTTGTTGTTTTGTCCTTAGAGCCGGTACACCCGGACAGCCCAATATCAAACGTTATTGGCCCCGCAGTTTTCCCTTGTTCTGATAAATCTTTAGTACTTACTGTTGGTAATAACACGACGGGTTTAGCCTGATTACCATTAATCACGACAGAGCATGTTTCATCAGAGACTTCCCCTTGAAAGGTGATGGTGTTATCAGAAACAGCCATCGCGCTGCTGGAGACAAGAAGTGAGCCTGTGATCATTGCTAAATACTTTTTCATAGACATATGATAATGTTCCTGTATTAATCTTTACTTTTTCAGGACGAGTGCAATTCGCCCGAATGTTTCGTGCTTATGGAGGAGTGGTAAAAATAACGATCATTAACTCTATTTTTGGATGTGAGCTATACCCTCCTGACTATTGATAATGCGATATAAAACAAACAGACTTATTTCTCTTATCATGAAATAGAGCGATAAGCGCTTTCGTCCATACATCTCATTAGTACAACTGATAGTGTTATCATTTGATTGAGTGTAATCCGATAACAATTCTCTCCGCGTCTGAATAGATAGACTATGTTGCAATACAAACCTGCACATTTTTGCTATGTAAAATCCGCATCAGTTAAACCTCCCGATGGATAATACGATGGTGAGATTAAGGTAAATTTTCTGAAATGTGCTTCTGAAACAGTATAATTAGTCTTACTTTTTTCTTACTTTTGGCCTTTCAGAAGTTTCCTGAGTTTGCGTTAAGGTAAAGAAAAGTGTTCAGATTTACCTATAACTGTTTGATTTGTAATGTGCGGGTAATACTTGTGTCAATTATTGTTTACTATAAGTGAGACTTATAAGTTAAACTCAGGTTAATTAGGGGGCTGAATTCTTTTTTGAGCATGATAATATGTCGTCTGAATGATGGATGCAGTTACCTTTAGGATTGTCATGAATGAAAGCATATTTTTACTTGATAAGCGTGTTGTATTTGATAGTACGAAGATGACCTTATCGCATGGTAATGAGATAATCAGAATATCAGAAGCTGAGACCCATTTGCTTCTTGCTTTTTGGCATGGTCTTTACAAAAAAGAAGATATTATTCATTTTGTTTGGGAAAATCGTGGAGGCTGCGTCTCAGAATCAAGTTACTATAAACTCATTAATCAAATGAGAAATGATTTTAGTAGCATCGGTCTACAGCCATCTGATATCGTAACTCGCCCTCGGGTGGGGGTGTCGCTGTCTGTTGCCATTGAACCTATAAAAAAAATCACCTCCCTAAAGGTGAGTGATGAAAACGTTAAGGGCACCCCGACTCGGGAGAAAATATTTTACAAAATTAAACGTCACAGCGTATTTGTGGTATTAACAGGAGCCATTCTTCTGGCATTGCTCTATGGTGTATTTACTATATATAAAGCGCCTGTTCGTAACAGCTCTGATAGTTTTTTTACATATCTTGGCGAATATAACGATTATGCAATCTATAAAACAAAAGAGGATAAGGTCACATTAAGTGAAGTAGTTTTTGCTTTTAACTCTCTAAAAATTAAAATTTACCGGCAAAATGGACGCCATCTTTATTATATCAGGGAGCCTAACATGAATATTTTTCTGCAATGTTTAAATCCTGTTGAAATGGCGGTGCCAAAATGTATTACAGTAAAAGAACGTTACTGATTATATTTGTAATATTTATCGCCATTGTCGCAATCGGATCGGTAATAGCGCTTGAGTGGGTAAATCGTGACTCTTATAGAACCAATAATCTTATATGCACGACAAAATCAGAAGCGTATATTGCGCCACGAAAATTGTACATGGATGGTGGACTTGTGCTGGATCTTAAATCCGGCAGGATTACCCTACACTACGATGTTACTACCGATACGAAAGAAAAACGGCTTTTTTTTCGTGACATCTGCATCAGCAAACTGCGCAGAACGGGTATGAAAACATTTACTTTTAAAGTTAATTCAGTTAAGACTTTTGAGTCTGATACTGCTGGCGATTTGTTTTCCTGGTTGAGACTGTTACAGCCTGGTACGATTAATGAGTTAAAGATGGTAAAAATTGGGAAAAATACCTACATGTTTTCGCTTAATCGGCATTTGTATAATGTGTGTACCACCAGTAGTAACGTTGAGTTGTAGCCAATAATCCCTGTATTGATGGGAATTCGTTCCATGATGGTTACGCCTCATCAGGCAGCGAACCTGGTATCAGGCTAACATATTGAATGCGTCTGTATTTTAGATATCTGCTATCGCTTATTTTAACGATAGTATCCTGCACCTGTTGGGTATTGATATTTTCTTGTCTATTTTCGGCACAGGGAGTGCTATCTTGCTATCATTAAGAACGTATAACCTATCTCTCAATATTGCTTTTCTATATTAATGTTACTTTAGTTATCCTATAAAAGCGTACAGTGGCAAAAGGAAGGCCGGTAAGAGGGCAATGATTTGAAAGTAAGAAAGCTATTTCTGATGTTGTTTATTGCCGTTCCACTGATCGTAATGATATTGGTGGGGTTACTCGCGGGTATCTTCCAGCTAAAACGAGATATCGCCGTCAGCGCCAATACGCTGCTGCGGTTTAGCGCGGATATATCTGCCGCCTCCTGGCAAGTCGCCGGAAAAGCCGCCAGACTGGCTGAGAGTTCCTGCACTGACACGCTGAAAGAACTGTCCAGAACGCGGGCCTTCACTCCTTATGTCCGTGACATTGGGTTTCTGGAAAATGGTGATATCACTTGCTCCTTTGTCACAGGAACCGAACGCTATCATTTTTCCCGGCTGGCAGGGCTTTCTTTACCTGCTTCTTATCCGAAACGGTGGTTGCGATCTATCGGTAGTATGGCCGAAGGACCCAATCGCCTTGTTGTGGTTTATGTGAAAAAAGTAGCAGCGAATAAAGCGGCCTTCGTCATTGTGGACTCGCAGTATGTCCAGGAGCTCATGGAGATATTGGCTGCAGAGAGAGCATCAGCCTTTAGCCTGACATTCGGCGCAGGGGAGGCGATTACCAGCGCTGCGACGTTGCGCGGTAAGGCGTTTTTAACGCAGCGGTTCACCTCAACCGATCACACTATCCAGCTGATGGTGCGAACCCCTTTCTCAACGTTATCGGCATACTGGTTACAAAACCTTTTTATTTTTGTTCCGCTGTCATTGTGTCTTTCTGTAGGGATGATGTTGTTCTACAGGCGCTGGTATTTAAAACGTTTATCTCTGGCCCGGGAGATTGCCAGGGGAATAACGCACAATGAGTTTACGGTACATTATCAGCCTGTTTTTAATGTTAAACACGGTAGTTGCGGCGGCGTGGAGGCGCTAATGCGCTGGCCGCAACCGGATGGCCGTTTTATAACCCCGGATATTTTTATTACCGCCGCAGAAAATGAAGGCATGATTATTCCACTCTCTCGTCATCTGTTCGAACTGATTGCTCATGACGTAATAAACTGGACTGTACCGGATGATTTCTATATCAGCGTAAATATATCGCCTGCGCATCTTATGGATGACGGTTTTATACAAGATATAGAGGCGCTCAGGACTCGTTTGGGAACGATAACGCTTATGTTGGAGCTCACCGAGCGTAGCCTGATTGTAGAACCTTCACAGGTCGCAGAAAAACTTTCAACGCTCCGTGAAAAAGGCGTGTTAATAGCGATTGATGATTTTGGGACCGGCTATTGCTCACTCTCCTATCTCCAGCAATTACCTGTAGACTCTCTTAAAATAGACAGAACGTTTATCGATACCATTGATACCAGCAGCGATGATGTTCCTGTCCTGGATACTATCATTACGCTGAGTCAGCGACTGGGGCTTAATGTGGTTGCCGAAGGGGTCAGTACCCAGCACCAATTGCGTTACATCTTAAGCCACGGGGTAGGATTCGTTCAGGGATTTCTTTATGCCAGGCCGATGGGGGCTAATGACTTTATGAGCTGGCTTGGCAAGTCGGCCCAGAGGCAAAATGGTTTACTCAAGGGGGAAAACGGATCCGCGAGCGGCCTGGTGGCTGAATAATACAGGAGCTCGCTACGGAAAAAAATTCAATAGCGCGATATATCCTGGTAATATGTTTATGCCGTGAAGAAACGTGATAGCACTGGGGCGGATATTTTTATGAGTCAGAACAATTATCTGATTGACAAAAGAGTTATTCTTGATTGTGAACGAATGACGCTTTCCTGCGCCGGAGAGTCGATAACGATATCTGAATCGGAACGCAGTTTGCTTATCGCTTTTCATGAAGGCCTTTTTAAAAAAGATGATTTAATTAACTATGTCTGGGGGCGCAAAGGTGTCGTGGTCTCTGATGCCAGTTATTACAAACTGATTAACCAGCTACGAGGATCATTTGATAAAATTGGTCTTAAGGGGGCGTCTGTTGTGACTCGTCCCCGCGTGGGTGTTTTACTCTCAGTTTCCATTGAACCGTTGAGTGATGAGGCGCAAAATACGCCGTTGCCTGCTGTTGCTGAAACAGAATTATCGACGGTTGAAGTGCGACACGATGACACTATTATTACCCCAATACCGGGCGCTGTGAATAAAAAAGATTGGCTCTACTTTTGCCTGGCCGCGCTTCTGATGTTTTTTATGATGTATAAAGTTAAGGGTGAAAATATTGATTACTTTACCCTCCAGGGTTCGTATGATGGATACACTTTTTATAGTGTCGGGCATGATAAAACCCATCTGACGGATATCGTTGAAGCGTACTCTGAGATGAGTAATGAAATACATAAACAAAACGGCAAAATCATTTATTACATTCGCGTTCCTAATACAAATATTTTTGTCCAGTGTCTTAACCAACTTGATATAGCGGAGCCGAAATGCATTTCCATAAAAGAACGTTATTAAGCGTGGCGACGCTTGGTATGTTGGCTGTTTCAGTCGTACTGATGGTAGTTTGGGTACGAAACAGTAACCATAGTTCTATTAATACTAATGAATTTTTATGTACGACAAGAACGGTAACGACGATACAGCCTAAAGATATCCATGCCGATGGCAGTCTTGTTCTTGATTTTAAGATGAAGAGAATTACGCTTCAATATGAAATAAAAACAAAAGATAACGGTATAAAAATATTATACCGGGACGTGTATATGAAAAATTTACATCGAACAGCGCCTGGTGTTTATACGTTCGAAGTATCCCAGGTAAAAGTCTTTGCCACGGACACGGCTGGCGATCTGTTATCATATTTACGGGTTCTGCATCCGGACGCGGCTAATGAGATTCGAATATCTAAAGTGGGTGAGAAAACCTTTTTTTATTCTCTTAATCGGCAGCTTTATAACGTTTGTACCGCGCAGTAGATCTGAATGTTGTCTGAATGCGTCAGAAAGCGAGTTGCGAAATTGCCCTCCGCAAGGGTAAAGGTTAACTTGAATGTTAATTAAAATGTATATAAAACAGTTAGTTATGAATTTTTGACTCTTCGGGAAGGTGACTGATACTCGCTGATAACCTCTCGCAGTCCGCCTGACGGATGTGATGCCAGGATCGGGTCTGAAGCAACTATGAATCCGCCATTAATAAAAAAGTAAGAACTCTGTAAGACTGATTTCATATCCATTATCGAATATATCAGGTTATATTACCTCCGCAGTTGGCATGACTGGTAATAAGCGCATTAGGTGCTCTTAATCTAAATGCTATTTGTGTGCCATAAGTTCCGGTACCGCCTTAATTATATATCAAAAATGGAGTGGTTTTAATGAAAAGACGGTCTTCGTTCCTTGTTTTTTTAGGTTTATTATTAGCGTCACCTTTAGCTTTGGCTAACGATCAGCACACCGTATCGTTTGGTTATGCACAAACTCATCTCAGTTCATTGAAAAATAGCGATAGCAAAGATCTGCGAGGCTTTAATTTTAAATATCGTTACGAGTTTAATGAGACCTGGGGGATGTTAGGCTCATTCACCGCGACGCGCAATGAAATGGAGAACTACACCTGGAAAGAGGGGAAGTTGCATAAAAATGGTTCCGATTCTGTGGACTATGGTTCTTTGATGTTTGGACCAACATATCGTTTTAATGACTATGTGAGCCTGTACGGCAATGCGGGTATAGCGACGATGAAATTTAATAAACACTCAAAAGAAGACTCCTTTGCCTACGGCGCTGGCGTAATATTTAATCCAGTTAAGAGTATATCTATCGATGCATCATGGGAAGCCAGTCGTTTCTTCGCTGTGGATACCAATACATTTGGTGTCAGCGTAGGTTATCGCTTCTGATATTAAAAGTATAAGCGTTACGTTTATGGCAAGGAATTAAAAATAATATGGCGCTGCTACAGAATAGGGATGGTTATGATCGCTCAGGTAATCTTAAGAGGAAGATAAAACACTCACCGTAGCGTTATTCTATTGATGAAATTATGATAAATTCACTATCGGAACAACTTCCGTTAAAAACGATAGGTATAGTTTTAACGGATGATTATTATACTTATTTAGGCATCGCTTCACTCTTTGAGGATGGGAAGTGCTTTATGTTCCCACTCAATGGAGAATATAATTCGTGTCAGATATCAGCTAGCGAAGATATCATAATTATTATTGATGGACGAGTTTTGATTCAGGGGGTCTGGAAAGGTTTTAAGGCGCTCATGCAGCATTATCCACATGCTCGTCGAATCTGGCTCACGCGCAGAGATATTGGAAAACTTTATCCACATGGCTGCGATAGAGATCCTGATATCGATCCCGATTTGGCAAAGCCTGTTTTTATTGAGCATTTCATTAAATACGCTTGTGCAAACGATGTAGCGGTCGGTGAACTTGCGCCGTTGACAAAAAAGGAGGAGGAGTTGTTATGGCACTTTTTATATAAAAAGTCGATGAGTCAGATCGCCAGTAGCTATGGCATGAGTCGTAAGACTTTGTACATTCATAGATTGCGTATCTGTCGTAAATATGGCTTCAAACGCTTTTTCCATTTGCTATTTATTTACCAAAGAAGTCGCCATATCTTCGCATCTAAAATTTGCCGTGTAGACAAAAACGCCGATCAGGCTTGAAGCAAACAAGATGAAAAAGTTAACGATGAGAGAGTGTGAAAGCATCAATCCTACTTTGCTGCTTGCCATTAAGATACTTATCTCGGCGCTTGACGAAAAAACAAAAATAAGGCTCAGAGAGCATATTGAAAAAACTGAACAAGAAATAGCCTCAAGCATACATGATAGCATCATGACAGAGACTTTTCTTCAGCAAATGAAAGACATTCGTTACATCTTAAATATAGTTCCTTGACGGCGTTCAGAAGCAAGAACGCGTTATTATTTAATGATTAATAGACCAGGTATTAGTATGAAAAAGATCTTAGTATGTTTCGTCGGCTTGGCTTTAACCGCATGTAGTGCTAATTCGTTGAATTATGGCGCTGAACAGGTACGGGTGATGACCAGCGAGCCAGGTAAGGAATGCAGCTACTTAGGAGATATCACGGGCAGCCAGGGGAATTTCTTTACCGGTGGCTGGACTTCCAACAGTAACCTGGAAACGGGTGCCCGTAACGATCTGAAAAACAAAGCTTATAAAATGGGCGGCAATACGGTAGTCCTGTTAACCCAGCGTGCAGGCCAGACAGGAAGTTCATGGCACGGTTCGGGCTCAAGCAAACAAACGAATGTCACGTTAAGCGGGAACGTTTATCGTTGCCCTCGTTAACCTTATTTTGCAGGTAATATATGCCTGTTTAGCGCGCGCGCCGCACTGGCGACGCGCGCTATTTGGGCTAACCTTGCTTTTTCTCACTATATTCCCGCCAACCGCCGCCTAATGCTTTATACAGGTTAATGATATTTAACTGTTGCATGAGACGTGTGCGTACCAGGCGCTGTTGCGCGCCATAAAGCATACGATGGGTATCAAGCAGCGTAAGGTAGTCATCGACGCCTTCCTGAAAACGGAGTCCGGCCAGCTCATAGGCGATTTGACTGGCTTCAACCGCGCGTTGTTCTGATTGCACCTGGTCATTCAGCGTACGCTGTCCCGCCAGACCATCCGCCACGTCGCGAAAGGCTTGCTGAATAACGTTTTCATACCTGGCGATTTCAATCTGTTTTTGGACATGCGCCCTGTCCAGGTCAGCGCGTAATGCGCCGCCGTGAAAGAGAGGCAAGGTGATTTGCGGTAGAAAACGCCAGCTTCCCGATCCCGGTTCAAAGAGCCCGCTAAGAGACGCGCTGGCCGTTCCCGCCGTGCCTGTCAGGCTGATTGTCGGGAAGAAGGCGGCGCGCGCTGCGCCTATTCGGGCGTTTGCGCCGCGCAGCCTGTACTCGGCGGCGCGAATATCCGGGCGGCGTACCAGCAGATCTGACGGTAATCCGCCTGGCAGAGTGGTCGGGATCGCGCCTTCCGTAAGCGTGACCGCCTCGTTTAGTCGACGCGACAGTTCAGGCGTGAGCGGCTGGCCCAACAGCAATTCCAGCGCGTTACGATCCCGCGCCAACTGTCGCGTATACGCCGCGCGATTGATTTCCGCAGAACGCAGCGCGATCTCCGCCATACGCAGATCGAGCTGTGTGGCGTTGCCTGTCCGGGCAAGCTGGGTTGTCAATGTGTATGAACTTTTTTGCGCGGCCAGCGTATCTTCGGTTAAGCGCAGCAGCTCCCGGTCAGCCCGTAGCGTCAGCCAGGCGCTGGCGACTTCGGAAACCAGGCTCATTCGCGCCGCAATGTACGTCTCATCAAGCGCCATATAGGCGGCTAATGCCTGGTCGCTAAGGCTTCGCACTCGCCCCCAGAGATCCAGTTCCCAGGCCGTCGTCGCCCCAGCCATCTCGTAGCGTCGGTTAATCTCAGGCTCGTCCGTGACGCTGAGATCGGCGGGAGTGCGACCGGCGTCCATGGCGGTGGCGATGCCGAGCGTCGGCAGCATCTCCGCGCGCTGAATACGGTATAACGCCCGGGCGGCTTCAACATTGAGCCCTGCCTTGCGTAAATCCCGATTATTGCGTAACGCGATCGCGATCAGTTCCTGTAGAAGCGGATCGTGGAAGAAATCACGCCAGCCAATGTCAGCGGCATCCGGCGCGCCAGAAACGGTTGACGTTGCGTAGGGATAGACCATCGCAGTCGGCGATGCGGGGCGTTCGTGTTTCGGCGCCATCGTACAGCCAGCAAGCGTGGTGACGAAAGCAAGCGTCGCCAGCGTGGCGGTCTGCCGATAGCCTGTAAAAGTGATCTTCATTATGCCATTCCCATCATTATGCTTGCTGATCATGCGAATCAACGCGGTTCTCACGCTTTAATGCCATCCTGCGAACCACCACGTAAAATACAGGCGTCAATAACAGGCCGAAGAGCGTGACGCCCAACATTCCGGCAAACACGGCGATGCCCATCGCATGTCGCATTTCCGCGCCGGCACCCGTCGCGAGTACCAGCGGTACTACGCCTGCGATAAAGGCGAATGAGGTCATCAGGATAGGACGCAGACGCAGGCGTGACGCTTCCAGCACGGCGGTCAGCGGGTCTGCGCCGTCGTGTTCTTTGGCGCGGGCAAACTCGACAATCAAAATGGCGTTCTTGGCCGCCAGGCCGACCAGCACCACGAAACCAATCTGCGTAAAGATATTGTTATCTCCGCCAGATACCCACACGCCGACAATGGCTGAGAGTAATGACATAGGCGCAATAAGCAGGACGGCGAAGGGCAGCGACCAACTGTTGTACTGCGCCGCCAGGATCAGGAAGGCCAACAGCACCGCCAGCGCAAAGATAGCAAGCGCGGAGTTGCCGGCCTGTTTTTCCTGATAAACCAGATCGGTCCATTCGAAGACCATCCCTTCCGGCAACGTTTCACGCACGATCTTTTCAATCGCGTCCGTCGCCTGTCCGGAGGAAAAGCCCGGAGCCGGTCCACCGCTAATATCTACCGAGGGGAAGCCGTTGTAATGGATGATTCTGTCCGGCCCCGACTGGCGCATAATCGTGACGAAAGCGCTAAGCGGGATCATCTCGCCCTTCGCATTGCGGACTTTAAGCAGGCCGATATCCTCTTGTTGCATACGGAATGGCGCATCGGCCTGCGCCATCACCCGCCAGGTGCGGCCAAATCGGTTGAAATCGTTGACGTAAAGCGATCCGAGGTTAATTTGCAACGTTTCAAAGATGTCGGTGAGCGATACCCCCATTGATTTCGCCTTCACCCGGTCGATATCCACCTGTAATTGCGGGGCGTTCGTCTGGAAACTGGCCAGCATATTGGCCAGTTCGGGCGTCTGCATCGCCTTAGACATAATCTCGCTTTGCACCTTTGTCATCGCTTCAAATCCCAGTTCCGCACGATCTTCAATCTGCAATTTAAAGCCGCCCGTCGCGCCAAGCCCTGGAACCGGCGGCGGCGGGAAGATGCCAATAAATCCGTCGGGAATGTGGCTAAATTTGTGCATTAGCTTTCCGGCGATAGCGTTAGCGGAAAGCGAAGGATCTTCACGCTCGTCAAAGGGTTTCAGCATGGCGAACATCAGCGCCGAATTTGGCACATTTACCGGGCCGTTAACCGACAGGCCGGGGAAGACGACGACGCTTTCAACGCCGGGTTCCGCCAGCGCGATAGCGGACATCTGTTTCACGACCGCCTCTGTGCGATCCAACGATGCGCCGCTTGGGAGCTGGGCGATGCCGACGAGATAGTATTTATCCTGCGCAGGCACAAACCCGTTCGGCACCTGATGGAAGCCAAGCCAGGTCAGCCCCACAAAGCCAGCATAGAGCACAATCACAATGACGCTGCTGCGCACGGCCCGACGGACGGCGCTAACATAGCGGTTCGACGCGCTGTCGAAGAAACGGTTAAAGCGATGGAAAAAACCGCCAGTGACCGTGCCCATCAACCGCGTTAGCCAGTCAGCCTTCGCAGTATCGTGGTGCGGTCTTAACAAAATGGCGGCCAGCGCAGGGGAGAGCGTCAGTGAGTTAATGGCCGAAAGGATGGTCGAAATAGCGATGGTCAACGCGAACTGACGATAAAACTCACCCTGCAGGCCCGCCAGGAATGCGGAAGGGATAAAGACCGCCGTTAGCACCGAGGTAATAGAAAGAATGGGACCAGTGACTTCATCCATGGCCTTCTTTGCCGCCTCTCCGGGACTTTTGCCCTGCGAGATATGCCGTTCCACGTTTTCGACCACAACGATGGCGTCATCGACAACGATACCTATCGACAGGACCAAACCAAACAGCGAAAGCGTATTCAGCGAAAAGCCAAACAGGTGCATCAAGGCAAAGGTGCCGACCAGCGAAACGGGAACCGCCACCAGAGGAATAATGGACGCCCGCCAGGTTTGCAGGAACAGCACCACGACAAGGACGACCAGCACGAGGGCTTCCAGCAACGTAATCGCCACCGATTGTAGCGATGCGCGCACGAAGACCGTAGGATCATAGGCAATCCGGTATTCGATATCCTGCGGGAAGTTTTGCTGCAACTCATCCATTTTGCCGCGAATCGCGTTAGACACGTCAATCGCATTGGCGCCCGGACTTTGAATAATCTGTAACGCTGGCGCCGCTTCGCCATTCAGTAAACTGCGCAGCGTATAGGCATCTGCGCCCAGCGTGACGCGGGCGACATCACGCAGTCGCGTCACCTCGCCGTCAGCGCCGATTTTTACCACAATCTCGCCGAACTGTTCTTCGCTGGTCAGGCGGCCCAGCGTGTTTACTGTCATCTGAAAAGCGGCGGAGGCCTCCGGCTGTTGCCCGACGGAACCGGCGGCGACCTGTACGTTTTGTTCCCGCAACGCCGTAACGATATCACTGGCGGTAAGACCGCGGTTGGCGATTTTCGCCGGGTCCAGCCAGACGCGCATGGCGTACTCGCCCGCGCCCCAGACGAGAACATCGCCGACGCCGGGTAAACGGGCCAGCTCGTCGCGAACCTGCCGGATGGCGAAGTTAGACAGGTAAAGCGAGTCATAGCGTTTTTGCGGCGAGACAAGATGGACCACCATCAACATATCGGGGGACGTTTTCTCCGTTACAACGCCAATTCGCTGGACTTCTTCGGGCAGGCGAGGCAGCGCGCGGGATACCCGGTTTTGCACCTGAATTTGCGCCATATCAGGATCGGTTCCCTGTTCGAAGGCGATAGAGATAACCATGCGACCATCAATGGCCATCTGGGTATTCATATACAACATGCCGTCAACGCCGTTGATCACCTGTTCCAGCGGCGCGGCTACCGTATCGGCAATCACTTGCGGGTTAGCGCCGGGGTAGCTGGCGCTAACCTGTACCGTGGGCGGCGTAACGGCCGGATATTCACTCAGCGGCAGTTTTAAAAAGGCGATAGCGCCAGCCAGCAGCATTAACAGCGACAGGACGATGGCGAAGATGGGGCGTGCAATGAAAAAGTGGGTGAATTTCATTGGCGCACCGCCTTCGACGCGCTGTCGCCGTCCGCTTTAGTCAATGTCGCGGTCTGTTTATCGGTCACATTCTGCCGCATCGGCACCAGACGCGGCGCAACGGTCATGCCAGGACGCACCAGCCCCTTGAGGATGATTTTTTCTCCCGGCTGTACTCCCTGTGTAACGACGCGGAGTCCATCGACCATTTGTCCCAACTCAACCGGACGATACTCCACCTGATTCTCCTTGCCGACGATCAGCACATAGTTTTTGCCCTGATCGGCGCTCACCGCCAGATCGTCAATTAGCACGGTTTCCCGCGGCTCGCCGATGGGCAAACTGATTCGGGCAAACAGGCCGGGAGAAAGCATTCCGTCGGGGTCAGGAATCACGGCGCGCGCCCGGATAGTGCCGGTGCTGCGGTTCATCTGATTGCCCATAAAGTCGAGTACGCCCTGATAAGGCAGCCCGTTATCGGTGGTTAACCCCATGTTGACTACCGGTGGATTTTTGTCGGAGCGGGTATGCCGTAACGCCTTCAGCCAGGTGGCTTCGTCAATATCGAAATACACATACATGGGATTGTGAGACACGATAGTCGTCAGAAGCGTGGCGTTACCCGCTACGCCGCCGCTGACCAGATTGCCCCGGGTCACCAGTATGCGGTCAACGCGTCCGGCAATGGGCGCGGTAATACGGGTCCAGGAGAGTTCAAGGCGCGCTGCGGCGACGGCGGCTTTGGCCGATTGCATCTGCGCCTGTCGCGCATTACGCGTGGCGGTGACATCGTCAGCGTTTTTACGTGATACGGCGCCGCTGGCGACCAGTCGTTGAATGCGATCGAAATCCGCCTGCGCCTGGCGGGCCAGTACTTCAGCCTGACGTAATTGCGCGACGGCGGTGTCGAGGGCGACCTCGAACGGGCGCGGATCGATCTGGAACAGCAGTTGTCCGCGGCTTACCAGACGTCCTTCCGGAACGCTGACGGCGTCAAGGGTTCCTCCCACGCGCGAACGCAGCTCCACGGTCTCCGGCGCGGCCAGAAAACCGGTGAATTCCGCCGTAGGCGCGAGTGTGCGGCTAAGGGCTTTAGCAACCGGTACCGACGGTGGAGGCGGCGCGCTGGCCGGTGGGCCGACGGCGTTGCCTTTATCCCATAGTGCTTCGCCGGCCATGTAAATCACGCCCCCGATGGCGGCGATGACGCCGGCTATCAACATAATTTTGAATGTTCTACGCATGTCGTTTCCCTCTTTACCGCAGCGTGTCGGCCATTCCGCAACGCTGCCGCAGAATTTTTGGCAAAGGCTAGGCGTTACAACGAAGGAAAGGTCAAGCGTTCCTGACGGGTTTTTACGGGGCGTGGGGCGGCATCGTGGCGTAAATGTCTCGCATCATCCTCTTTTATGAGCCATCTCACATTCTCGCCGAACCGTGCAGCCTGAATACGCTTGACCTTCCCACAATGGCAAGCTTTAGGCTTTCTGATACCGAATAGTCAGGATGGGGAAGTCGTCATGAGTCAGTCAGAAAATCGTCACGACACGATAAGCTTACTTATTGAAGGTATGACCTGCGCGTCGTGTGTCGCTCGCGTTGAAAAAGGTATTAAGGCTGTGCCTGGCGTAACGGACGCTACGGTGAATCTGGCGACGGAGCGCGCCACCGTCCGCGGGACGGCGTCGGCGGAGGCGGTGATCGCGGCGATTGAAAAAACGGGGTATGAGGCGCGACCGGTAGAGACGGCGGGGCAGGGCGAAGACGACTCTGAAGAGAAAAAAGAGGCCGAGCGCGTCAGGCTGAAGCGCGATCTGATTCTCGCCAGCGTGCTGGCGCTCCCCGTTTTTGTGCTTGAAATGGGTTCGCACCTTATTCCTGGTATGCACGAGTGGGTGATAAAAACGATTGGCCTGCAACAAAGCTGGTACTGGCAATTTGCACTGACCCTGTTGGTGCTGACGATCCCCGGTCGCCGTTTTTACCTTAAAGGGTTCCCGGCGCTGGCGCGTCTGGCGCCGGACATGAACTCGCTGGTCGCCGTGGGAACCTCAGCGGCATTCGGCTACTCGCTGGTGGCGACCTTTACGCCCGACCTGTTGCCTGAAGGGACGGTAAACGTCTATTACGAGGCCGCCGCAGTGATTGTCGCGCTTATTCTGCTGGGGCGCTTTCTGGAGGCAAGGGCGAAGGGGCGGACTTCCGAAGCGATTAAACGTCTGGTGGGGCTACAGGCGCGGGTCGCGCATGTGTTACGCGAGGGCCGCATCGTGGATATCCCTGTCGACGAGGTTGTGCTGGGCGACTGTGTGGAGGTTCGGCCAGGCGAGCGGATACCGGTTGACGGCGAAGTGACCGAAGGCCGCAGCTTCGTTGACGAGTCGATGATTACCGGCGAACCGATACCGGTAGAGAAATCCGCAGGAAGCGCGGTGGTGGGCGGTACCGTAAACCAAAAAGGCGCGCTCACGCTGCGGGCGACCGCCGTCGGCGGACAGACCATGCTGGCGCAAATCATTCGTCTGGTGGAACAGGCGCAGGGTTCAAAACTGCCGATTCAGGCCGTCGTGGATAAAGTGACGCTGTGGTTTGTCCCAATGGTAATGCTTATTGCTGCGCTGACCTTTGTGGTATGGCTGGCGTTTGGGCCGTCGCCAGCGCTGACTTTCGCTCTAATCAATGGCGTTGCGGTGCTGATTATCGCCTGTCCTTGCGCGATGGGCCTGGCGACGCCGACCTCCATTATGGTGGGAACCGGTCGTGGGGCGGAAATGGGCGTGCTGTTCCGTAAGGGGGAGGCGTTACAGCTACTCAAAGACGCTAAGGTGGTGGCCGTAGACAAAACCGGGACGCTTACCGAAGGCCGCCCGGTACTGACCGATCTCGACGTGGCCAGCGGCTTTGAACGCCGTGAGGTGCTGGCGAAAGTCGCGGCGGTAGAATCGCGTTCAGAGCATCCGATTGCCCGTGCGATTGTCGTGTCGGCAGAAGAGGAAGGGATCGCGCTACCAGGCATGAGCGGCTTCGAATCGGTGACCGGGATGGGCGTATACGCTACCGTTGACGGTACGCGTGTTGACGTGGGGGCCGATCGCTATATGCGCGAAATTGGCGTGGATATTAGCGGCTTCGCCACCACCGCCGAACGGTTAGGACAGGAAGGGAAATCGCCGCTCTATGCGGCTATTGACGGTCAACTGGCGGCGATTATCGCCGTGGCCGATCCGATCAAACCCAGTACGCCCGCCGCAATTAACGCTTTACATCAGCTCGGCATTAAGGTCGCCATGATCACTGGCGATAATGCCCGCACGGCACAGGCTATCGCCAGACAGTTAGGAATTGATGACGTGGTCGCCGAGGTATTGCCGGAAGGGAAAGTCGAGGCGATACGGCGCCTGAAAGCGGCGTATGGGCAGGTGGCGTTTGTCGGCGATGGCATCAACGATGCGCCAGCGCTGGCGGAGTCCGACGTGGGGCTGGCGATTGGCACCGGCACCGATGTGGCGGTGGAATCCGCCGACGTCGTACTAATGTCCGGCAACCTGCAAGGCGTGCCGAATGCTATCGCGCTGTCTAAAGCGACCATCCGCAATATCCACCAGAATCTGTTCTGGGCCTTTGCTTACAATACGGCGCTGATTCCTGTCGCGGCAGGCGCGCTATTTCCGGTCTGGGGCATATTATTGTCCCCGGTATTCGCCGCAGGGGCGATGGCGATGTCGAGCGTGTTCGTGCTGGGCAACGCTTTGCGGCTGCGCCGTTTCCGGGCGCCGATGGCAACCCCATCCGATACATCCACGACATGAGGAGGAGCGTCATGAACATCGGTAAAGCAGCTAAAGCATCGAAAGTCTCGGCCAAAATGATTCGCTACTATGAACAGATTGGTCTGATTCCCGCGGCAAGTCGGACGGATTCCGGCTATCGGGCCTATACCCAGGCTGATGTTAATCAATTGCATTTTATACGCCGCGCGCGCGATCTCGGCTTTTCAGTTGCTGAAATCAGCGACTTACTGAATCTTTGGAATAACCAGTCGCGGCAAAGCGCTGACGTCAAACGCCTGGCGCAGACGCACATTGATGAACTGGACAGACGTATCCAGAACATGCAGCACATGGCGCAAACCCTCAAAGCGCTGATTCACTGCTGCGCCGGCGACGCGCTGCCAGATTGCCCCATTCTGCATACGCTTGGACAACCTGACGATAGCGAGCCGGAGGCGCGTACCGGAGCGGTATTGCGCCGTCCTCGTCGCCACGGACTGGCAAAGCGTCTGTAAGTCCTGAGATTACGCTTGACCTTCCAACACTGGCAAGGCCCAGACTGGCAACAGTTCCCACACAAAAGGAGTTCACTATGCAGTTCCATATTGATGACATGACCTGCGGCGGCTGCGCCAGTACGGTAAAAAAGACGATTCTGACTCTTGATGCTAATGCGACGGTGAGAACCGACCCGGCGACGCGTCTGGTTGACGTTGAAACGTCGCTATCCGCGGAGCAGATTGCCGCCGCCCTGCAAAAGGCCGGTTTCCCGCCGCGCGAGAGGTAATCGGCAATGGCGATCGGTCTGGCGACAGGCCGGTCGCGATACGCTAGCCACGCTTCGCTTTCCTTTGCATGAGATAATCCCCATAAAAAATGTGACAAATCATGTGTCAGTAAGCTTTGTTAATAATATGTAATGATTTGTCTATTTTTGCTAACATTTTACCTGCTATATACAAAAAGATAACAAATAAGTAGCGCAACGCTACCTTGTTACGTCGCTTTGACGACGGGAGCGCTCCAGCGTTTCGCCGCTTCAAAGCTTGATGTTATTTTTTGATGCAGGACACTACCTATGTACACCCCCCTGAACTGGACGACGACACAACGACATGTGGCGTTTGCCAGCTTTACCAGTTGGATGCTGGATGCGTTTGATTTCTTTATCCTTGTCTTTGTACTTAGCGATCTCGCCGAATGGTTTCACGCTTCCGTATCGGACGTTTCCATTGCGATTATGCTGACCCTGGCGGTACGTCCCATTGGCGCGCTGCTATTTGGCCGAATGGCGGAAAAGTACGGACGTCGACCGATACTGATGCTCAATATTCTGTTCTTCACGGTGTTTGAACTGCTTTCCGCCTGGTCGCCCACCTTCATGGCATTTCTGATTTTTCGGGTCATGTACGGCGTGGCGATGGGCGGGATATGGGGCGTCGCGTCATCACTGGCGATGGAAACCATTCCCGATCGTTCGCGTGGCCTGATGTCGGGCATTTTTCAGGCGGGCTATCCCTGCGGCTATCTGTTCGCCTCGGTTATTTTTGGCCTCTTCTACAGTATGGTAGGCTGGCGCGGCATGTTCCTGATTGGCGCCCTGCCTGTTGTCTTGCTGCCTTATATCTGGTTTAAAGTGCCGGAATCCCCCGTCTGGCTGGCGGCCAGAGCGCGTAAAGAGAATACCGCGCTGCTTCCTGTTCTGCGCAAACAGTGGAAGTTGTGTCTGTATCTGGTGCTGGTCATGGCGTTCTTTAACTTTTTCAGTCACGGCACGCAGGATCTCTATCCTACCTTCCTGAAGATGCAGCATGGTTTTGATCCGCATCTGATCAGTATCATTGCGATTTTTTATAACATTGCCGCGATGCTCGGCGGTATTTTCTACGGTACGCTATCGGAACGTATTGGGCGTAAAAAAGCGATCATGATCGCCGCCTTTCTTGCGCTTCCGGTACTCCCGCTATGGGCATTTTCCAGCGGATCATTCACGATTGGCCTGGGCGCGTTCCTGATGCAGTTTATGGTGCAGGGCGCCTGGGGTGTCGTGCCGACCTGGCTGAACGAGCTGGTTCCGGCGAATGCGCGCGCTGTACTGCCAGGGTTTGTTTACCAACTGGGTAATTTACTGGCGTCGGTTAATGCGACGTTACAGGCTCGCATCGCGGAAACGCATGGTGGCAATTACGGGTTGGCAATGGCGATCGTGGCTGGCGCGGTGGCTATTTTAATCTGTGTATTTGTGGCATTTGGTCGCGAGACCCGGGGAGTCGTCATCTCCGGTACAGATAGCGACGCACTCCCGGAGTCGGCCGTCGGTCATCGCACGTAAACACTACGCTCCTGGCGCATACTGTCGCCGGGAGCACGCCTTCCCCCCGTCGTTTTCACGCCCTTTCAACGAACAACAAAGGTTAATGATGGCATCTGCCTTTCGTGACCATTACAATCATCGCTTACTTTTTTCTTTATAAGAAATTGATTGTTGGACCTTAAAATTATCAACGGAGCGAAGATATCATGTTGAAAGATAACCAAAAACACAACGAGTCTGTTGCCCCGAATAGCGCCTTTCTGTCTGAGTTACAACGTGCATTACCGGAATTTTTTACCGCCGATCGCTATAACGAGCAGGGCGAACTGATCGCGAAAGGCGGATTTGATCTCGCCAAATTTGAGCGCGCGTTGAAAGCGCGTAATATTGATGAGCTGACTAGCGGTTATCAGATTGATTTTATTGGCAAAGATTACGCAAAAAAACAGGCGGGTGAAAAATCCGTTACCGTTATCGTTCCTGACGTGGAACACAATACTCTGGCAGAAAATAAAAACAGCCATAATCTTTTTCTGACCGGAGATAATCTGGATGTGTTACGCCATCTGCAAAATAATTACGCCGATACCGTCGATATGATCTATATCGATCCCCCTTATAACACCGGATCGGACGGGTTTGTCTATCCCGATCATTTTGAATATAGCGATCGGGCGTTGCAGGATATGTTTGGTCTTAATGATACTGAACTGGCACGTTTAAAATCCATTCAGGGTAAATCGACGCACTCCGCGTGGTTATCTTTCATGTATCCGCGTCTTTTCCTGGCCAGGAAGCTCCTGAAAGATACCGGATTTATTTTTATCTCTATCGACGATAATGAGTACGCCAATCTTAAATTAATGATGGATGAGATTTTTGGCGAAGGCGGATTTGTCACCAATGTGATGTGGAAGCGCAAAAAAGAGATTTCTAACGACTCTGATAACGTTTCCATCCAGGGAGAATACATTCTTGTTTACGCCAAAACCGGCCAGGGCGCTTTACGTTTAGAACCGCTTTCTAAAGAGTATATTCAGAAATCCTATAAAGAACCGACCGAACAGTTTCCAGAAGGGAAATGGCGACCGGTGCCGTTAACGGTGTCAAAAGGGCTGAGCGGCGGCGGCTATACCTATAAAATTACCACGCCGAACGGTACGGTACACGAAAGACTATGGGCTTATCCTGAAGCCAGTTACCAAAAACTGGTGGCCGATAATCTGGTCTATTTTGGCAAAGATAACGGCGGTATTCCCCAGCGAGTCATGTACGCGCACCACAGTAAAGGGCAGCCAACGACCAATTACTGGGATAACGTCGCGTCGAATAAAGAGGGGAAAAAGGAGATTCTGGATCTCTTCGGCGACAACGTTTTTGATACGCCGAAACCGACCGCATTATTGAAGAAAATTATCAAGCTCGCCATCGATAAAGACGGCGTCGTTCTGGACTTTTTTGCCGGTTCCGGCACTACGGCCCATGCGGTAATGGCGCTGAATGAAGAAGATGGGGGGCAGCGCACGTTTATTCTGTGTACTATCGATCAGGCATTAAGCAATAACACTATCGCGAAAAAAGCAGGTTATAACACTATTGATGAAATCAGCCGTGAGCGAATTACACGCGTTGCGGCGAAGATCCGCGCCAACAATCCCACGACCAATAGCGATCTCGGTTTTAAACATTATCGTTTTGCCACTCCGACACAGCAGACGCTGGACGATCTGGATAGCTTCGATATTGCTACCGGCCATTTTATCAATACCAGCGGTCAACTGGCCGCTTTCACCGAGTCAGGATTTACCGACATGATCAATCCTTTTTCCGCCAGAGGATTGGGCGTGCCGGGCGGCGCAAGCGGCGAAGAGACCTTATTAACGACATGGCTGGTCGCCGATGGTTACAAAATGGATATTGACGTACAGACCATTGATTTTTCCGGCTATTGCGCCAGGTATGTTGATAATACGCGCCTGTATCTGATTGATGAACGATGGGGAACCGAGCAGACCCGCGATCTTCTCAACCACATTGGTACGCACCAGCTTCCGGTTCAGACCATTGTCATTTACGGCTACTCTTTCGACCTTGAATCCATTCGTGAACTGGAAATCGGCTTAAAACAGCTTGATCAAAAAGTGAACCTGGTGAAGCGTTATTAAGAGGGGATGATGATGAATATTTTACTGGAAGAACTTCCCCATCAGGAACAGGCGTTAGCGGCGATTCTGGCGAGTTTCACCGGTATCGATCACGCGCAGGCCGATCATAATCACTATGCTAATCCGCTGATTAAGGAACGTTACGACGATAAGGCCAATATTGACGTTAAAATGGAGACCGGGACGGGCAAAACCTATGTCTATACCCGGTTGATGTATGAACTGCATCAGAACTACGGCCTCTTCAAATTTGTGCTGGTGGTGCCGACGCCAGCCATTAAAGAAGGCGCGCGGAACTTTATCACCAGCGATTACGCCAGACAGCATTTTTCACAGTTCTACGAAAATACGCGGATGGAACTTTGCACCATTAACGCCGGTGATTTTAAAGTAAAGTCGGGGCGTAAAAATTTTCCGGCCCAGCTATTAAGTTTTACCGATGCCAGCCGTCGTGATAGCCATACGATTCAGGTTTTGCTGATCAATGCGCAAATGCTCAATTCCGCCAGTATGACGCGAGACGATTACGATCAAACGCTCCTGGGTGGGCTGACGTCGCCTGTTAAAGGGCTGCAAATGACGCGACCGGTGGTCATTATTGATGAACCGCATCGTTTTGCGCGAGATAACAAATTTTATCGAGCGATTCAGGCTATTCAGCCGCAAATGATCGTCCGCTTTGGCGCTACCTTCCCGGATATTGTCGAAGGTAAGGGTAAAAATAAATGTGTACGTAAAGATTACTATCGCCGGCAACCGCAGTTTGATCTCAACGCGGTGGACAGTTTTAACGATGGTTTGGTGAAAGGTATTGATATTTATTACCCAAATCTCCCCGAAGAACAGGCCAACAATCGTTATATCGTTGACAGCGTCACGGCAAAGAAATTAATCCTCCGACGGGGGGGCAAAATTGCCGAGGTTGGCGTGGGCGAAAATCTCGCCGATGTCGATGCAGGATTTGAAGGCAGTATCGAATATGCCGGCAGTAAAATGTTGTCGAACGATCTGGAGCTGGAGGCAGGGATGGCGCTGGTGCCAGGAACCTTTGGCGCGAGCTACCAGGAACTGATTATTCAGGACGCCATTGATAAGCATTTTGATACCGAGCAGGCAAATTTCTTACGCAGCAATGAGCCAGAAAATAATGCCCCGCGTATTAAGACCTTAAGCCTTTTCTTTATTGACAGTATTAAAAGCTATCGTGATGACGAAGGCTGGTTGAAACTGAAGTTTGAGTGTTTACTGAAAAAGAAACTGATGCAACTGATTGACGATTATCAGCGCAAGACCCTGCCGCGAGAAGTGGAGTATCTGTCGTTTCTGCAGGCCACGCTCGCCAGCCTGCACTCGGATAACCAAAACGTCCACGCTGGTTACTTTGGCGAAGACCGCGGAAGCGGCGATGAGGCGATCCAGGCTGAGGTAGATGATATTCTGAAAAATAAAGAGAAGTTGCTCAGTTTTTCAGACCATCACGGCAACTGGGAAACGCGCCGCTTTCTGTTTTCAAAATGGACGCTTCGCGAAGGCTGGGATAACCCGAATGTTTTTGTCATTGCTAAATTACGTTCTTCCGGTAGCGAGTCGAGCAAAATTCAGGAAGTGGGGCGCGGCCTGCGGCTACCGGTAGATGAAAACGGCCATCGCGTTCATCAGGAAGAGTGGCCGTCCCGGCTGTCGTTTCTGATTGGTTATGATGAAAAAGCGTTTGCCAGTATGCTGGTTGATGAGATTAATCGCGACAGCAAAGTTCAGCTTAACGAGCAGAAACTGGATGAGGCGATGATCACACTCATCGTCACCGAGCGACAAAAAGTCGATCCTGCGTTTACGGAGCTTCGTTTGCTGGAAGATCTGGATGATAAAAAACTGATCAACCGGAGTAATGAGTTTAAACCCAGCGTAACGCTTAACGGGGAAACTAAAAGTGGTTTTGCGTGGCTACTGGAGTTCTATCCTGAGCTGACGCAGGCGCGGGTGCGAGCGGATCGCATTCGTGACAATAAGCCCGCCTCCCGACTGCGAGTCAGGTTACGCAAAGAGAATTGGGAACAACTTAGCAGTATCTGGGAGCAGTTTTCCCGCCGTTATATGCTGCAATTCGAGCGTAGCGGCGCTTCTTTGGAACAGATTGCCGCCGAGGTGCTGCGCGATCCGGCGCTGTATATACGCCAGAAGCCAAGCCAGGTGCAACAACGGCTGGTATCGAATGAAGATAATGGCCGTTTTGAAGTGGCGCAGCGGGAAGGCGAATTAGCCGCCAGCGAATTTATGGCGGGCATGAAATATGGCCATTTTCTTAAGCAACTGGCGTTACGTACCAGTCTGCCGGTTAACGTCCTGCACCCGGTGTTAATGGCGATGCTGCGTGATGTTTTGCACGGAGATTCACGTTATTTAAGCGAGATCTCGTTGGACAATATGACCCGCGCATTACAGGCGCGGATTAATGCGCATTTTGCGCAGCGCCACGATTATCTGCCTCTCGATTTTCAGGCTTCAACGTCGGTATTTGATTCCACGGCACGGCAGTTCAGAGAGGAGATTAGCGCTGAAATTGTGGGGAAAAATGTGGATGAGAATGCGATAGACGATCCCCGTTCTCTCTATCAAATACCGCCGTTGCGTTATGACAGCGTCGATCCAGAATTGCCGCTATTAAAATACGATTATCCGCAACAGGTTTCTGTGTTTGGCAAACTGCCTAAGCGGGCCATTCAGATCCCCAAATATACGGGGGGCTCTACTACGCCGGATTTTGTGTACCGTATTGAGCGTCAGGACGCCGACAGTGTTTATTTACTGGTTGAAACTAAAGCAGAAAATATGCGCGTAGGCGATCAGGTTATTCTTGATGCGCAACGTAAATTCTTCGATATGCTGCGTCGGCAAAATATCAATGTCGAGTTTGCGGAAGCGACCAGCGCGCCGGCGGTATTTTCTACGATCAATGGCTTGATTGAGGGGAAGGTAAACTAACGGGTTTGAATGAACCTTAACGGTTATCTTTTTGATAGACCATATAAAATGGCCGCCGCGCAGCGAGCGTTGCGGTCATTCTCCCTGAGCTAATCCCCCGTCCCGTAAACCGCGTTGACTTGAAGGTTATCGTTTTACGTCTATTCTTAACTTTCAGCTAAGCGTATTTTGCTGAAATTGCAAATAGTCTTGAGGACGCTGTTTTTTTGTTTTGCCGTTATTTTTATAACGGCCAGGTAGATATTGCCAATTGAATGTAACTAAGGGAGACATGTTATGCTAAATAGATACTACCGTTTCGCTGTCGAAAAAGACGACCCCTCCGAAGCGCCAGAGTCGGGCGATAAACCTGACAGCCAGCCGCAAAAAAAATCGTAATTTATCTGGATATTCCCCGACGTTTTTACGTTTGGGGAAAATAACCGTTTCGTTTCAACCTGGTTGCGAACAGTGAATATTTTACACGAAGTGACTATATATAAACGGGAGGGAACATGGAGTTTGATGCATTCTTTTTAGCGAGACTCCAGTTTGCCTTTACCGTCTCTTTTCATATTATTTTCCCCGCGATTACGATTGGCTTAGCCAGTTACCTGGTGGTACTGGAAGGTTTATGGCTAAAAACGCGTAATCCTGTCTGGCGCTCGCTCTATCAGTTCTGGCTCAAAATTTTTGCCGTCAACTTCGGGATGGGCGTGGTCTCCGGTCTGGTCATGGCTTACCAGTTCGGAACGAACTGGAGCGGTTTCTCCCAGTTCGCCGGCAGTATCACCGGGCCTTTATTAACCTATGAAGTGCTCACCGCATTCTTCCTGGAAGCGGGATTCTTAGGCGTGATGCTTTTTGGCTGGAACAAAGTCGGGCCGGGCCTGCATTTCTTGTCTACCTGTATGGTGGCGTTGGGCACGTTAATGTCGACGTTCTGGATTCTGGCGTCTAACAGCTGGATGCATACCCCGCAGGGATTTGAAATTCACAACGGTCAGGTAGTCCCGGTGGACTGGTTCGCGGTGATTTTCAACCCGTCGTTCCCGTATCGCCTGTTGCATATGTCCGTTGCGGCGTTTTTAAGTAGCGCGATGTTTGTCGGCGCGTCCGCTGCCTGGCATTTACTGAAAGGTAACGATACGCCGGCTATCCGCCGTATGTTCTCGATGGCGTTATGGATGGCGGTCGTGGTGGCGCCCGTTCAGGCATTGATTGGCGATATGCACGGCCTTAACACCCTGAAGCATCAGCCGGTCAAAATTGCCGCGATTGAGGGGCACTGGGAAAATACGCCCGGCGAGCCAACGCCGCTTACGCTGGTAGGCTGGCCGGATATGGAGGCGGAACGGACCCGCTATGCGCTTGAGATCCCGGCGTTGGGCAGTCTGATCCTGACGCATAGCCTGGACAAACAGGTGCCTGCGCTGAAAGATTATCCCAAAGAGGATCGCCCCAACTCTACCGTGGTGTTCTGGTCTTTCCGTCTGATGGTGGGCATGGGCGTACTGATGATCTTCCTGGGGCTGGCCAGCCTGTGGCTACGCTACCGACGCCGACTGTATCATTCGCGGCCCTTTATGCACTTTGCGCTGTGGATGGGGCCGTCCGGGCTTATCGCCATCCTTGCCGGATGGGTGACGACTGAAGTAGGACGTCAGCCGTGGGTGGTCTATGGCCTGCTGCGAACGCGTGATGCGGTTTCCGCGCACAGCACCTTGCAGATGAGCATCAGTTTGCTGGCCTTCTTTGTGGTCTATTCCCTGGTCTTTGGGGTTGGCTATATTTATATGATTCGCCTTATCCAGAAAGGGCCGCAGCCGGCGGAGACACCGACCGCTGAAACCGATGGCAGACCCGCGCGTCCTATCTCTGCCGTGGGAGAATCGCTTGAGCAGGAGAAACGCGAATGACCATCGATCTTCCGGTTATCTGGTTTGCTATTATCGTGTTCGCCACGCTGATGTATATCGTGATGGATGGTTTCGATCTGGGCGTCGGTATCCTGTTTCCGTTTATTCGCGATAAACACGATCGCGATGTTATGGTGAACTCAGTCGCGCCGGTATGGGACGGGAACGAAACCTGGCTGGTGCTGGGCGGGGCCGGGCTTTTTGGCGCGTTCCCGTTGGCTTATGCCGTCATCAGCGACGCGCTGACTATCCCGCTGGTGGTTATGCTGCTTGGTCTTATCTTTCGCGGCGTCGCTTTTGAATTCCGTTTTAAAGCCACCGAGTCGCATCGCGCGTTCTGGGATAAATCCTTTATCGTCGGGTCAATCCTGGCGACCTTTGCCCAGGGGGTTGTGGTGGGCGCGGTGGTGAGCGGTTTTCAGGTGGAAGGGCGAACCTTTAGCGGTTCGCAGCTTGACTGGCTGACGCCGTTTAATCTGTTCTGCGGCGTCGGTCTGGTCGTCACCTACGCGCTGCTGGGCGCTACCTGGCTGATTATGAAAAGCGAAGATCCGTTGCATAGCCGGATGTGCGCGCTGTCGCGCCCGTTGTTGATCGTCTTGTTGCTGGTGATGGGAGGCGTCAGCGTGTGGACGCCGCTCACCCACGACGACATCGCCGAGCGCTGGTTCACGTTGCCCAATTTATACTACTTCCTGCCGGTGCCTGTGCTGGTGTTGGCTTTTAGCGTCTGGCTATGGCGCAGCGTGAAAAAACCAGAATCCCATGCGCGTCCATTTATTCTCACGCTAGGGTTGATTTTTCTGGGGTTCAGCGGGTTAGGCATCAGTATTTGGCCGAATATTATTCCACCGGATATTTCGCTGTATGCCGCCGCCGCGCCGCCGCAAAGTCAAAGCTTTATGCTGGTTGGGGCGCTGATAATCATCCCGATTATTCTGGCTTATACCTTCTGGAGCTACTACGTCTTCCGTGGAAAAGTGCGACATGGAGAGGGATATCACTGATGGTTAAAGTGAAAAAATGGTCGCGGCGAGTCGTATGGATGGTCGCGATATGGTGCGCCAGCGTGCTTCTGCTGGCGGGCGTCGGAATGTTGTTCAGACTGCTCATGACCTCCGCAGGATTTCGCTCCTGACTGATACCCCCCGGACGCGCTTTCGTCGCTGGCGAAAGCGCGTTTTTATCGACAGATCGGCGTTTATCGATCACCTTTGCTCGTCTTATCTCTCCCCTCAATAGCGGTTGATAATTATTCTCATCTTTATTGTCGTTCCCGGGCCGCAGTGATATGGTTACACAGTGGCTAACGCTCTGGTATAACGCAGATAAACGGTATTGATAATGTCTCCGATCTCCTGTCACTCTTCCGCCGCCCCGGCGATGAAAAAGATCTTTTCCGTCAGCGACTTCATCGCGTTTGGCGAGCGTTATGGCATTGATTACCGCTTCCCTGCGTTACCGCAGTATACGCAGAGTAGTCCCGTACTTCATGGCGATATCGAAGAGATAGCGCTTCCTGGCGGGATTTGCATTACACGCTCGGATGTTCACGTGTTACAACCTTATGAAACCACCTCTCGCCATAGCAGTCCGCTGTATATGCTGGTGGTGCTGGAAGGTAACGTTGCGCTGGCTGTCAATGAGCAGACCTTTTTGTTGAGCGCGGGGATGGCGTTTTGCTCGCAACTGAGTGAGCAGCAGACGATACGCGCCCATCACGGCGCAGACAGTAAATTGCGCACCTTGTCGCTGGGAATGTACCCGGACGGCGGATGGCGGGAGCGTTTGCCTGTCTCGCTGGCAGACGAGTGGGAAAATAGCGCAACCTCGGCGAGGGTCTGGCAGGTGCCGGAGTTTCTGCTTTCGGGGTTACGTTATGCGCAGCAGCCCGGACCTCATGCGGCGTCACGCCAGTTAATGCTGGAAGGCATCATGCTGCAATTGCTGGGCTATGCGCTAAATCTATGTCAGCCCGCAACGCAAAAACGCGGGCTTCCCGTCACCGGTAAATATCAGCGGCTGGAGCTCATTCGGCGTTTACTGGAGCAGACGCCGGAAAAAGCCTACACGCTGAACGAACTGGCGCGTCGGGCGGCAATGAGTCCAAGTAGTCTGCGGTGCAAGTTTCGCCATGCCTATGGGGGTACCGTGTTTGATTATCTGCGCGATTGCCGCCTGGCGCGCGCGCGTCGTTATCTGATGGAGGGATACAGCGTGCAGCAGGCCGCCTGGATGTCAGGCTATCAACATGCCACAAACTTTGCGACGGCATTTCGTCGGCGTTATGGCTGCTCGCCCGGCGAGCTGCGTGACGCGTCTCTGACGGCGTCACGACACTGTGCGTAACGCGCTCCGCCAGAGCGGTAATATCCGCCGCTAACCCGGTTTTCTGCCGCTTTGGGTGATTTTTTATCATTGCGCATAGGCAATCTGGCGTTACGCATAGTGGTCCGTTATCTCTAAAAGGTAATAATTCTTATTTACAATAAAGATGCCTTTGGAGATGTTCATGTTTGCGACAACGCGTATGGCGCTATTGATAGGCGGATCTATCGGCGGCGCGACTTTTCCTCTTTTTGCCCAGGAAACCACAAAAAATGATACCGTCATTGTCACCTCGCCCGTTCAGAGTGGCGCGACCAAGCTGGCGACGCCAGATATTGAAACGCCGCAGTCGGTATCCATTATTACCCGCCAGCAGTTTGAAGAGCAGGGCGCAACCAGCGTGCGTCAGGCGGTCAGCTACACCCCAGGCGTATACAGTAATCAGATAGGCGCCTCTAACCGCTTTGATTACATCGTATTGCGTGGTTTTTCGGACGGTAGTCTGGATAACGTCTATCTCGACGGGTTAAAAATGATGGGCGACACCAATTCACACAGTTCGTTGGTGGTTGACCCCTGGTTTCTGGAAGATATCGAGGTGGTACGCGGCCCGGCGTCCGTTCTGTATGGACGTTCATCGCCAGGCGGCATTGTCGCGCTGACGTCGCGAAAACCGGCGTTTGATGCCGGGGGAGAGGTGAAGCTGTTTGCCGGCAATCACAACCAGCGCGGGGCGGCTTTTGATGTGACCGGCCCACTGGATGACAATGAACGTGTGGCGGCGCGTCTTAGCGGCATGACACGTTACGCCGATTCGCAGTTTACCCCCTTGAAAGAGGAACGCTATGCGCTGATGCCGAGCCTGACCTGGCGAATTACCGATCGGACGCGTCTTGATCTTATGGCCTATCTGCACCGTGATCCGGAAGGCGGTAGCCACTCCGGACTGCCTTATCAAGGCACGGTTGTACCTTATAACGGCGGAAAAATTTCTAACACTTTCTTTGAAGGTGAAGATGACTACGACAAATACGATCGCCGTGAAAATATGGTGGGTTATAACATTGAGCATCTGTTCGATAACGGCTGGTCGGTACGGCAAAAATTGCGCTATTTGCATACCAAAGTGACGTTGAATCAGGTCTATGCCGCAGGTTGGTTGAATGAAACGGCGCTGAATCGCGGCTATTCCGGCTCCGGGGAGAAAATGTCGGCTATCGCGCTGGATAATCAGCTCGACGGCAGCGTGGATACCGGGGCGATTAATCATCGTCTGCTGGTGGGGATCGATTATCAGGATCGCAGTAATCATACTACTGGCTATTATGGCGCGTTTCCGCCGATTGACGCTTTCAACCCTGTTTATGGCGCTCAGCCGGATTACATTACGTTGTATAGCCGTGAAAAACATAAGCTGCGGCAGACCGGATACTATTTACAGGATCAGATGTCATGGGATCGCTGGCGCTTTACGTTGGGCGGTCGTTACGATCGGGTCAGCGTGTCTAACATCGACAAACTTCATGATTCACGCAGCGATCTCGATAAAAACAACGTCAGCACCCGTGCCGCGTTGCTTTATCTGTTCGACAATGGCGTCGCCCCCTATCTCAGTTATTCTACCGCGTTTACGCCGACCAGCTTCGCCGACGAAAACGGCAATGTTCTGGAACCGATGAAAGGCAAGCAGTGGGAGGCGGGGGTAAAATACGAACCGCTGGGGGGGAACAGCCAGTTTAGCGCCGCCGTGTATCGTATTAACCAGACCAATATCGCGACCAAAGAAGAACCTACCGATCCGTACCGCTCGATTGGTGAAATTGAGTCTAAAGGGGTTGAACTGGAGGCCATTAGCCATTTGTCGGATAACGTCCGTTTGCAGGCGGCGTATACCTATACTGATATCCGTTATAAGAAAAGTAGCCCGCAAGAGCAGGGTAAGCGCGCGGTTTATGCTCCACGGAACCAGGCCAGCGCCTGGCTAAGCTACGATGTGAAAAGCGGTCTGTTAGAGGGGCTGACTTTGGGCTCCGGCATTCGGTACGTCAACGGCGTGACCAGCGATCGCCTGAATACCCACACCTTGCCGTCCTATACACTGGTCGATATGGTGGTTGGGTATGATTTATCCAGCATTGGGTTAAATGGCTTGAGCGCCCAGCTCAACGTAAATAACCTGACGGACAAACGCTATGTCGCTGCCTGTAATTCGCTCTCTTATTGTTATTTTGGTGCCGAGCGTAGCATTGTAGGCAGCGTGTCATGGGCGTTTTGATAACGCTTATCGTCCGGTAGCAAAGGCTACCGGGCAAACTAGCGGTGCGTCACGCCTTCATAGAGAAGTCTGAGCGCAAACATCCCGATAATGGCGCCGATAACACGGCTGGCAATGCGCTGTATTCGCCCATAAGCGCGGCGGACTGCGGGGAGCGAAAAGGCCTGGCTGAGAAAAATACGCCAGATAACGGATGACAGCACAATTCCGGCCCAGGCCATTAACCTTGCCCATGTGGGCGTTTCTGCGCTAAGCGTTACGGAAAAAATACTAATAAAAAACAGTACGGTTTGCGGATTGGATAAATCGGTCATTAATCCCCGGCGAAAGAAAATCGTCCACGGGGCGGCAATCGGCGTCTGGAGCGTGCTCATTTGCGGCGTCGCCTGGTGGCGAATACTGTTCCAGGCGAACCATAATAAATAGGCGCCGCCGACAATTTTGATAAGAGAAAATACCGCTTCGCATTGCGTAATGAGCGTCGCCAGACCGAAAAGCCCCAGCCCGGAATAAAAGGCGTCTCCTGTAGCGACGCCCAGGCCGGTGATGACTCCCGCCCGGCGTCCTGATGCGAGGCTGGTTTGCACCACCACAAACAGATTCGCGCCGGGATTAAAAAAGGTTAACACAAACAGACTGACGGTAAGCACAACGGCATGAAACGGCTCCATAGACAACTCTTCCCATAGCCTCAAGAAATAACGTTCATCTTATTAATAGTCAAACCAGATGATTGCGAGTGAGATCACAAAGCAGGGGCGTTTTAATCCGCGTTGTTACGCCGACAGAGCGGGGGCTGACTGGATTTTTCCAGCAATCTACACTACTTATTTAATCAGTCCGAACGGCCTTTTTGTTCTGATAAAGCGATGATGGCGTAATAATAAAACGAGGGTTTTGCTATGAAAACTGGCTACAAGGTTATGCTTGGCGCATTAGCGTTTGTCGTGACAAACGTTTATGCCGCAGAAATCATGAAAAAAACAGACTTTGATAAAGTCGCCTCCGAATACACGAAAATTGGCACGATTTCCACCACCGGGGAAATGTCGCCGCTGGATGCCAGAGAAGATTTAATCAAAAAGGCGGATGAAAAAGGGGCGGATGTGGTGGTGCTAACGTCCGGGCAGACAGAAAATAAAATTCATGGTACGGCTGATATTTATAAAAAGAAATAAAAGCGTTGCATCATAAAAATACCCGCCTGGGTTTCCGGCGGGTATTTTTATTCCTGGCAACCGGCATCCGTTTTGCCGGATGACGGCCTGCAGTAAACGTAGCGCCATCAGGCATTCAGGACGCTGTCATTTGTCTTAATTACCCGACTGGTCTTTGGCACCTGCTTTTAAACGACGCCACAGAGTGGTGCGGCTAATCCCCAGATAACGCGCCGCCGCGGTCTTATCGCCCTTAAAGCGCGCCAGTACATCTTGTAACGTGTGCGCATCCACGGTTGAAGGCGTCAGCTCTGCTGTGTTCACCATAAGCTCAGGTAATAACTGCCGCATAAATTGCCTGTCCAGCGTTGGCGCGGGATCGACGCTTAAAAAAAGTGCCAGGCGCTCCATCATATTACGCAGTTCGCGAATATTACCGGGCCAGCGCCAGGCCAGCAAAAGCGGCTGACACTGTGTCAATCCATGACGTATCGATTCGGTAAACGGAATTTCCATCGCCGCCAGCGACTGTTTTAAAAAGCTTTCCGCCAGCGGCAAAATATCAGCCTGCCGCTCGCGCAAAGGAGGAAGCGTCAGGCGCAGAATACTCAGGCGGTAAAAGAGATCGGGGCGAAAACGTCCTTGCATTATCTCCCGATCCAGATCGCAATGCGTAGCGCTGATCACCCGGACATCCACCGGGACCGGCTGGTGTCCGCCGACGCGAGTGACGGCTTTTTCCTCCAGTACGCGCAAAAGTCGGGTTTGTAACGGCAAGGGCATTTCGCCGATTTCATCCAGAAACAGCGTGCCGCCGTGTGCGATTTCAAACAGCCCCGCCCGGCCTCCTCGTCGTGAACCGGTAAACGCGCCCTCTTCATAACCAAACAGTTCCGCTTCCAGCAACGACTCGGTAATCGCGCCGCAATTGACGGCGACAAAAGGAGGGGATGGCTTATTCTGACGGTGAGGCTGGCGGTGAAAAAACGTCTGGTGAATCGCCTGCGCCGCCAGCTCTTTTCCGGTCCCTGTTTCCCCCTGAATCAGCACTGCCGCACGGGAGCGGGCATAGAGTGTAATCGTCTGGCGGAGCTGCTCCATTTGCGGCGACTGGCCGCGTATATCGCCCAGTTCATACCGGGTTTGTAATCCCTTGCCGGATGGGTAATCCACGCGCTGTCTCCGTGTCAGACGGGTCATATCCAGCGCATCATGGAAAGCCTGACGAACGGTCGCCGCAGAATAAATAAAGATGGCGGTCATACCCGCTTCTTCCGCCAGATCGGTAATTAATCCCGCGCCGACGACGGCCTCAATACCGTTGGCCTTAAGTTCGTTAATTTGCCCGCGCGCGTCCTCTTCGGTGACATAGCTTCGCTGTTCAAGACGGAGGTGAAAAGTTTTCTGAAAGGCAAGTAAAGCCGGAATGGTCTCCTGATAGGTCACGATACCGATAGACGAGGTGAGCTTTCCCGCTTTCGCCAGTGCCTGTAATACATCGAATCCGCTGGGCTTGATGAGGATCACCGGTATTGACAGGCGACTTTTTAAATAGGCTCCATTCGAACCCGCCGCGATAATCGCGTCGCAGCGCTCGGTCGCCAGTTTTTTGCGAATGTAGGTCACCGCCTTTTCAAAGCCGAGTTGAATAGGCGTGATGGTCGCCAGATGATCGAATTCCAGGCTGATATCCCGAAACAGTTCGAACAGACGCGTTACGGAGACCGTCCAGATCACCGGTTTATCGCTATTATCGCGCGGAGCGCTGTGGGCAGTCGTCATCGCAGTAGGTTCATCTTTAAGGGGCGATTTTTTGTTTTAAACGTGTTTCATAAATGTTGCAATGAAACGGAACGATTCGTTTCATGAAACGTTAGCTGACACGTTTTTCTTTTCCCTTAATCGCGCTTATTCATAACAGAAATGACTGTAATCACCTGTTTTTAAATCTCATTGTATTTAATTTTCTCGCTGCCTCTTTGCCTGGCATAGCCTTTGCTTTGGTGAATACATCTTGAGTAACAATTTACTAACATGAGGACGAGATATGTCTTTACATTCGCCGGGGCAGGCATTTCGCGCCGCGCTCGCTAAAGAGAATCCATTACAAATTGTCGGCGCTATCAATGCTAACCATGCTCTGTTGGCCCAACGGGCCGGGTATCAGGCTATCTATCTTTCTGGCGGCGGCGTAGCGGCAGGCTCGCTTGGACTGCCGGATCTGGGGATTTCTACGCTGGATGATGTGTTAACCGATATCCGTCGCATCACGGATGTTTGCCCGCTGCCGCTGTTGGTGGATGCGGATATTGGCTTTGGCTCCTCCGCCTTTAATGTCGCGCGGACGGTAAAGTCCATAGCCAAAGCGGGCGCCGCCGCGCTGCATATTGAAGACCAGGTTGGCGCTAAGCGCTGTGGACACCGTCCAAACAAAGCGATCGTCTCGAAAGAGGAGATGGTAGACAGAATTCGGGCGGCAGTGGATGCGCGCACCGATCCGAACTTTGTGATCATGGCGCGTACCGATGCGCTGGCGGTGGAAGGGCTGGAGGCGGCTCTCGATCGCGCGCAGGCTTACGTGGACGCGGGGGCTGACATGCTGTTCCCGGAGGCGATCACCGAACTGTCGATGTACCGCCAGTTCGCCGACGTGGCGCAGGTGCCGATCCTCGCCAACATCACTGAGTTTGGCGCGACGCCGCTGTTTACGACCGACGAGTTGCGCAGTGCAAACGTGGCGATGGCGCTCTATCCGCTGTCGGCGTTTCGCGCCATGAACCGCGCCGCAGAAAAAGTCTATACCGTGCTGCGCCAGGAAGGGACGCAAAAGAACGTGATCGACATCATGCAGACCCGCAACGAGCTATACGAAAGCATCAATTACTACCAGTTCGAAGAGAAGCTGGACGCGCTGTACAGGAATAAAAAATCGTAGCCTGTAGGCCTGATAAGGCGAAGCCGCCATCAGGCAATGCCGGATGGCACTACGTTTATCCGGCTTACACGCCTCAATACCCTACACATTAAAAAAATGACGAGGACACTATGAGCGACACCACGATCCTGCAAAATAATAACCATGTCATTAAGCCCAAAAAATCCGTCGCCTTGTCTGGCGTACCAGCCGGAAATACCGCTCTGTGTACCGTGGGAAAAAGCGGTAACGATCTGCACTATCGCGGTTACGACATTCTCGATCTGGCGGAGCATTGCGAATTTGAAGAAGTCGCGCATTTGCTGATCCACGGAAAATTACCGACCCGCGACGAGCTGAACGCTTATAAAAGCAAGTTAAAAGCGCTGCGCGGATTACCCGCCAATGTCCGTACCGTTCTGGAAGCGTTACCGGCGGCCTCGCACCCGATGGACGTGATGCGTACCGGCGTTTCCGCGCTGGGCTGCACCCTGCCGGAAAAAGAGGGACATACCGTCTCCGGCGCGCGCGATATTGCCGATAAGCTGTTGGCCTCGCTCAGCTCTATCCTTCTTTACTGGTATCACTACAGTCACAACGGCGAACGTATTCAGCCGGAAACCGACGATGATTCCATCGGCGGCCATTTCCTGCATTTGCTGCATGGTGAAAAGCCAACCCAAAGCTGGGAAAAGGCGATGCATATTTCGCTGGTGCTGTATGCCGAGCATGAGTTCAACGCCTCGACGTTTACCAGCCGGGTGATTGCCGGGACCGGCTCGGATGTCTACTCCGCGATTATCGGCGCGATTGGCGCGCTGCGGGGCCCGAAACACGGCGGGGCGAATGAGGTGTCGCTGGAAATTCAACAGCGTTATGAAACGCCGGACGAGGCAGAGGCGGATATCCGTAAACGCGTGGAAAACAAAGAGGTGGTGATTGGCTTTGGACATCCGGTTTACACCATCGCCGACCCGCGCCATCAGGTGATCAAACGGGTGGCGAAACAGCTTTCAGAAGAAGGCGGCTCGCTGAAGATGTACCACATCGCCGACCGTCTGGAAACGGTGATGTGGGAAACCAAAAAGATGTTCCCGAATCTCGACTGGTTTTCGGCGGTCTCCTACAACATGATGGGCGTCCCTACCGAAATGTTCACCCCGCTGTTTGTCATCGCCCGCGTTACCGGCTGGGCGGCGCACATTATTGAACAGCGTCAGGACAACAAGATTATTCGCCCCTCTGCCAACTATACCGGGCCGGAAGATCGTCCGTTTGTCTCGATAGACGATCGTTGCTAACTCACTCTTATTAAAAATAAAACGCAGGAAACGTACCCTATGTCTACCCAAGAACTGAACATCCGCCCGGAATTTGACCGCGAAATCGTCGATATCGTGGATTACGTGATGAACTACGAGATCACCTCAAAGGTGGCGTACGACACCGCGCATTATTGCCTGCTCGACACGCTCGGCTGTGGTCTGGAAGCGCTGGAATACCCGGCCTGTAAAAAATTGCTTGGGCCGATCGTACCAGGCACGGTGGTGCCCAACGGCGCACGCGTGCCGGGCACCCAGTTCCAGCTCGATCCGGTACAGTCAGCTTTTAACATTGGCGCGATGATCCGCTGGCTCGATTTTAACGATACCTGGCTTGCCGCCGAGTGGGGCCATCCTTCTGATAACCTCGGCGGTATTCTGGCGATTGCGGATTGGTTGTCACGTAACGCCGTCGCCGCCGGCAAAGCGCCGCTGACCATGAAACAGGTATTGAGCGGGATGATCAAAGCCCATGAAATTCAGGGCTGCATCGCGCTGGAAAACGCCTTCAACCGTGTCGGGCTTGATCATGTGCTGCTGGTCAAAGTGGCCTCGACCGCGGTGGTCGCTGAAATGCTGGGGCTGACGCGCGATGAGATCCTCAACGCGGTATCGTTGGCGTGGGTCGACGGCCAGTCGCTGCGCACTTATCGTCATGCGCCGAATACCGGTACGCGCAAATCCTGGGCGGCGGGCGATGCGACTTCGCGCGCGGTACGTCTGGCGCTGATGGCGAAAACCGGCGAGATGGGCTATCCCTCGGCGCTCACCGCCAAAACCTGGGGCTTCTACGACATTTCATTCAAAGGTGAAACGTTCCGTTTCCAGCGCCCTTACGGCTCCTACGTGATGGAAAACGTGCTATTCAAAATTTCTTTCCCGGCAGAGTTCCACTCGCAAACCGCCGTCGAAGCGGCGATGACGCTGTATGAGCAGATGCAGGCCGCGGGTAAAACGGCAGCGGATATCGAGAAAGTGACCATCCGCACCCACGAAGCCTGTCTCCGCATTATCGATAAAAAAGGCCCGCTCAATAACCCGGCGGACCGCGATCACTGTATCCAGTATATGGTCGCCGTGCCGTTGCTGTTCGGACGGTTAACCGCGGCGGATTATGAAGACGAGGTGGCGCAGGACAAGCGTATTGACGCCCTGCGCGAGAAAATCGTGTGTTATGAGGACCCGGCTTTTACCGCCGACTATCACGACCCGGAAAAACGTGCTATCGGCAATGCGATCACCGTGGAGTTTACTGATGGCTCACGCTTTGGCGAGGTTGTCGTGGAGTATCCGATTGGTCATGCGCGTCGCCGCGCCGACGGTATTCCGAAGCTTATCGAAAAATTTAAAATAAACCTGGCGCGTCAGTTCCCGACTCGCCAGCAGCAACGCATTCTGGATGTCTCCCTGGACAGAGCCCGCCTGGAGCAGATGCCGGTTAACGAATACCTCGATTTATATGTCATCTGAGCCAGCCAGCAGTAAGGCGTAAGTTCAACAGGAGAGCGTGATGTCTTTTAGCGAATTTTATCAGCGTTCCATTAACGAACCGGAGGCGTTCTGGGCCGAGCAGGCCCGGCGTATCGACTGGCGACAGCCGTTTACGCAGACGCTGGATCATAGCCGTCCACCGTTTGCCCGCTGGTTTTGCGGCGGCACCACTAACTTATGTCATAACGCCGTTGACCGCTGGCTGGATAAACAGCCGGAGGCGCTGGCGCTGATTGCCGTCTCATCAGAGACCGATGAAGAGCGTACATTTACCTTCAGCCAGTTGCATGATGAAGTCAACGCTGTGGCCGCCATGTTGCTGTCGCTGGGCGTGCAGCGTGGCGATCGCGTATTGGTCTATATGCCGATGATTGCCGAAGCGCAGATAACCCTGCTGGCCTGCGCGCGCATTGGCGCGATCCATTCGGTGGTCTTTGGCGGTTTTGCCTCGCACAGCGTGGCGGCGCGCATTGACGATGCCAGACCGGCGCTGATTGTGTCGGCGGATGCCGGAGCGCGGGGCGGTAAAATCCTGCCGTATAAAAAGCTGCTTGATGACGCTATTGCGCAGGCGCAGCATCAGCCGAAACACGTTCTGCTGGTGGACAGAGGGCTGGCGAAAATGGCGTGGGTGGATGGGCGCGATCTGGATTTTGCCACGTTGCGCCAGCAGCATCTCGGCGCGAGCGTGCCGGTGGCGTGGCTGGAATCCAATGAAACCTCATGCATTCTTTACACCTCCGGCACTACCGGCAAACCGAAAGGCGTCCAGCGCGACGTCGGCGGTTATGCGGTGGCGCTGGCAACCTCGATGGACACCATTTTTGGCGGCAAGGTGGGCGGCGTATTCTTTTGCGCATCGGATATCGGCTGGGTCGTCGGCCACTCCTATATCGTTTACGCGCCGCTGCTGGCAGGCATGGCGACTATTGTTTACGAAGGACTGCCGACGTACCCGGACTGCGGGGTCTGGTGGAAAATTGTCGAGAAATACCAGGTTAACCGGATGTTTTCCGCCCCGACCGCGATTCGCGTGCTGAAAAAATTCCCGACGGCGCAAATCCGTAATCACGATCTCTCCTCGCTGGAGGCGCTTTATCTGGCCGGTGAGCCGCTGGACGAGCCGACGGCCAGTTGGGTAACGGAGACGCTGGGCGTACCGGTCATCGACAATTATTGGCAGACGGAGTCCGGCTGGCCGATCATGGCGCTGGCCCGCGCGCTGGACGACAGGCCGTCGCGTCTGGGAAGTCCCGGCGTGCCGATGTACGGTTATAACGTCCAGCTACTCAATGAAGTCACCGGCGACCCCTGCGGCATAAATGAAAAAGGCATGCTGGTGATTGAGGGGCCGCTGCCGCCGGGCTGTATTCAGACTATTTGGGGCGACGATGCGCGTTTTGTGAAGACTTACTGGTCGCTGTTTAACCGTCAGGTTTATGCCACCTTCGACTGGGGAATCCGCGACGCCGAGGGGTATTACTTTATTCTGGGCCGTACCGATGATGTGATTAATATTGCGGGCCATCGGCTGGGGACGCGAGAAATAGAAGAAAGTATCTCCAGCTACCCGAACGTAGCGGAAGTGGCGGTAGTGGGGATAAAAGACGCTCTGAAAGGGCAGGTAGCGGTGGCGTTTGTTATTCCGAAGCAGAGCGATACGCTGGCGGATCGCGAGGCGGCGCGCGACGAGGAAAAAGCGATTATGGCGCTGGTGGACAACCAGATCGGTCACTTTGGTCGTCCGGCGCATGTCTGGTTTGTCTCGCAGCTCCCCAAAACGCGTTCCGGAAAGATGCTTCGCCGCACGATCCAGGCGATCTGTGAAGGCCGCGATCCGGGCGATCTGACAACTATTGACGATCCCGCGTCGTTGCAGCAAATTCGCCAGGCGATCGAGGAATAGCCGTAGGCCGGATAAGCCGCGTCCGGCAACGGGTTAGCGTCAGCGACTGAATAGTGGGGTGTAAAGTCGGGAAAGGGCGGCAGCGCGCCGCCCTGTAACAGAATTAACGCAGAATATTTTTCTCAGCCAGATCCAGCGCGAAGTAACTGAAAATCAAATCGGCGCCGGCGCGTTTAATCGAGCCCAGACTTTCCAGCACGACCTTTTCTTCATCAATGGCGCCAGCCATAGCAGCAAATTTAATCATGGCGTATTCACCGCTCACCTGGTAAGCGCCAAGCGGCAACTCTGTGCGTTCGCGGATTTCACGCAGCACGTCCAGATACGCGCCGGCCGGTTTCACCATTAAGCAATCCGCGCCCTGGGCTTCATCGAGCAGTGATTCGCGAATCGCTTCACGGCGGTTCATCGGATTCATTTGATACGTCTTGCGGTCGCCTTTTAACGCGGTACCCGCTGCTTCACGGAAGGGGCCGTAGAAAGAAGAGGCGAACTTGGTGGAGTAGGACATTATTGCCGTATCGGTAAAACCGGCGGCATCCAGCGCCTGGCGGATAGCCTGGACTTGTCCATCCATGGCCGCGGAGGGCGCAATAAAATCTGCTCCAGCCGCCGCCGCGATAACGGCCTGCTTGCCGAGGTTGGCCAGCGTCGCATCGTTATCCACACCGTGTTCGCACAACACGCCGCAGTGGCCGTGCGAGGTGTATTCGCAGAAGCAGGTGTCGGACATGACGATCATCTCCGGCACGGTTTGCTTACAGATGCGGGACATTCTTGCCACCAGACCGTCTTCTTTCCAGGTATCGCTGCCGGTGTCATCAGTATGGTGGGAAATGCCGAAGGTCATAACGGAACGAATACCAGCATTTGCGATACGTTCAATCTCTCGCGCCAGCTGCTTTTCCGGGATACGCATTACGCCGGGCATGGCATCAATAGCTTTGTAATCGTCGAGTTCTTCTTCAACAAAGATCGGCAACACCAGGTCGTTCAGGCTAAGTGTTGTCTCTTCAAACATAGCGCGCAGCGCAGCGGATTTGCGCAGGCGGCGAGGGCGATGGATAAGGTCTGTCATGGTCTGCCTGATGTTTGTGGAATCGAAGGCCCAGTATACCTGAATCTGCAGGCAGATGTTTTACGAAAACGGTCCTTAACGTAGCAGGCGCAGCCCCGGCGGCGGCAGAACATGGCGCTTCTTTTATATACCGGAGATTAATACCTCAGGCACTATATCATTTTAAATAAGAATTAGTTTTACGTTGTTTTTAGTTTTATTTCATCGTCATTTAAGTAAATGTGGGTTTTAATATTATTCATATTTATTTTATTTTTCTTTAATCCATATTTATCTCATATGTATTTTATTTTTTTATTTTCTTGTAACCTCATGAAAAAGAATGATTTTTAATTATCTATTTTCCTTTTATTACGTCTTTTTAATTCATGTCCGAATCCGGACTGAGGATAAAGAATAATTGAACCTTTTAGCAATGACGCCGCATAATCCTCCTTGCTAAACATCTATATGTTTTTATGCATTGATAATTGATGGATCAACTATATTACGTCCCTGAGGAGGGATGACAAATGCACTCCTGGAAAAAGAAACTTGTAGTCTCACAATTAGCATTGGCTTGCACTCTGGCAATCACTTCTCAGGCGAATGCTACTACTTACGATACCTGGACTTATTACGACAATCCTACCACCGCGCTTGATTGGAATAATATGGATGCCGCAGGCACTGTTGATGGTAACTATGTAAACTATAGCGGTTTCGTTTACTACAACAATGCCAATGGTGATTTCGATCAGACGTTCAACGGTGACACTGTTAACGGTACGATTTCTACCTATTATCTGAACCATGATTATAATGACGCAACCAGTAATGAGCTGAATATTAGTAATTCAGTTATTCATGGCTCGATTACTTCCATGCTGCCGATTGGTTATTACGATCGTTTTGATACGTTGGATCACGATGGGTATTCTGAATATTATCAGTTCAACAACGGTACTGATACTGTTGACGGAAACTGGTATGACGGTGATGTGTTCACGCTGAACATCGCTAATTCCACCATTGATGATGATTATGAAGCGTTTTACTTCACTGATTCCTATAAGGATGGTGATGTAACTAAGTACACAAATGAAACATTTGATGTCAGCAAAGGCGTGGCGGTGAATCTTGATGTAGAAAGCAACATCAATATTTCCAACAATTCCCGTGTTGCAGGTATTGCCTTGTCTCAGGGAAATACTTACAACAACACTTACACGACGGAATCCCATAACTGGGATAACAATATTAATGTATTTGACTCTACTGTAACTTCCGGTTCAGATTATATCCTGGATAGTGCTTATACTACTGACACTGGTACTTTTGGCACTGGTCACTTTGGCAATTCCGAGGAGCCGAGCGATTATACTGGTGCTGGCGACGTTGCATTGTCTTTCACTGATGACAATGGTGCTTCAGACTATGCAATGAAGAACAATGTGTACTTCAGTAATTCTACGCTGATGGGTGATGTCAAATTTACCAGCACCTGGAACGCCAATTTCGATGCGGATGGTGATGATACTAACGGTGATGGTGTTCCTGATACCAACCATGGCTGGGCTGATGACGGCCTCAACGTCGACGAACTGAACCTTACACTTGATAATGGCAGTAAGTGGGTTGGTCAGGCGACTTATACTGTTGATACAACGTCCCGTATGTATGATGTTGAAACGAACAGCCTTACTCCAGGCGCAACATTGGAAGATAATGCCTGGAATCGTATCGTTGGTAATGAAGTTTTCCAGAGCGGCGTGTTTAACGTGACGCTGAACAATGGTTCTGAATGGGACACCGTTGGGGACTCGACTGTTGATACTCTGGCTGTAAACAATGGTTCTCAGGTTAATGTTTCTAATTCTGATTTAACATCAGACACCATTAATTTGACTAATGGTTCTTCACTGAACATTGGTGAAGATGGTTATGTTGACACCGATCACCTGACAATTGACTCCTATAGTACTGTTGGTTTGACCGAATCTACTGGATGGAGCACTTATTCCAATCTGTATGCCAATACCATTACTGTAACTAACGGTGGTATGTTGGATGTGAATGTTGGTCAGTTTGATACCGAAGTATTCAGCACTGATAAACTGGAACTGACCAGCGGCAATACTGCTGATCACAACGGTAATGTTGTTTCTGGCGTGTTCAATATCCATAGCAGCGATTATGTTCTGAACGCTGACCTGGTGAACGACCGTACCTGGGATACCACTCAGGCTAACTATGGTTACGGTACTATCGCGATGAACTCTGACGGTCACCTGACCATCAACGGTAATGGCGATATCAACAACGGCGACGAACTGGATAACAGCTCTGTTGACAATGTTGTAGCGGCTACCGGTAACTATAAAGTTCGCATCGACAACGCTACTGGTGCCGGTTCTGTTGCAGATTACAAAGGCAACGAGCTGATTTATGTCAATGACGTAAACACCGACGCAACCTTCTCTGCAGCAAACAAAGCTGACCTGGGTGCTTACACCTATCAGGCTAAGCAGGAAGGCAACACTGTCGTGCTGGAACAGATGGAACTGACCGACTACGCTAACATGGCGCTGAGCATTCCTTCTGCGAACACCAATATCTGGAACCTGGAACAAGACACCGTTGGTACTCGTCTGACCAACGCTCGTCATGGCCTGGCGGATAACGGCGGCGCATGGGTAAGCTACTTCGGCGGTAACTTCAACGGCGACAACGGCACCATTAACTACGATCAGGATGTTAATGGCATCATGGTCGGTGTTGATACCAAAGTTGACGGTAACAACGCTAAGTGGATCGTTGGTGCGGCAGCAGGCTTCGCGAAAGGCGATCTGAGCGATCGTACCGGTCAGGTGGATCAGGACAGCCAGTCTGCCTACATCTACTCTTCCGCTCGTTTCGCAAACAACATCTTTGTTGATGGTAACTTGAGCTACTCTCACTTCAACAACGATTTGTCTGCTAACATGAGCGACGGTACTTACGTTGACGGCAACACCTCTTCTGACGCCTGGGGCTTTGGCTTGAAACTGGGTTATGATCTGAAGCTGGGTGATGCAGGCTACGTAACGCCTTACGGCAGCGTATCCGGTCTGTTCCAGTCTGGCGACGACTACCAGCTGAGCAACGACATGAAAGTTGACGGTCAGTCCTACGACAGCATGCGTTATGAAATCGGTGTAGATGCAGGTTATACCTTCACTTACAGCGAAGATCAGGCGCTGACGCCGTACTTCAAACTGGCTTACGTTTACGACGACTCCAACAACGATGCTGACGTAAACGGCGACTCTATCGACAACGGCGTAGAAGGTTCTGCGGTACGTGTTGGTCTGGGTACTCAGTTCAGCTTCACGAAGAACTTCAGCGCCTACACCGATGCTAACTACCTCGGCGGCGGTGATGTTGATCAAGACTGGTCTGCAAACGTTGGTGTTAAATATACCTGGTAATCATTTTCTCTCAGGAGAAATAAAGGTAATTTAAACTGAAAAATGCCCGTCAAGGACTTGACGGGCATTATTGCAAGGAATGCATATGTTATCTTTAAGCAAGCCACTACAGGAATTCAACAGACTCGATAAATGCCTTTCTAAGCATGGTACGCGTTTCGAGTTTGTTAACGATAAAGAGATTATCTGTTCACCTGATGAAAGTAATACCCATACCTTTGTTATTTTAGAGGGGGTTGTTTCGTTAGTTCGGGGTGATAAAGTTCTTATTGGTATTGTGCAGGCCCCCTTTATTTTCGGCTTAGCCGATGGTGTGGCGAAAAAAGAGGCACAATATAAATTAATTGCGGAGAGCGGTTGCATCGGTTATCGCCTCTCATCATCACAAACTCTCGCCATCATTGAGCAGAACCAACTGTGGCGTGAAGCCTTCTGTTGGATAGTATGGAAAAGCCAGGTACTGGAACTTCGTGACAAGCAGCTCATTGGTAATAATTCTTACGACCAGATTCGTGCGACGTTAATGACAATGATTGAGTGGGATGAAGAACTTCGCTCACGTATTGGTGTTATGAATTATATTCATCAACGAACGCGCGTATCGCGATCGGTGGTGGCGGAAGTTCTCGCGGCCCTGCGTAAGGGTAATTACATTGAAATGAATAAAGGCAAACTGATCAGTATTAACCGTTTGCCCTCCGAATATTAACAAAAATGTTGCGCCTCGTCTGATATAGCGCGAGGCGCGACGACTCAGGATGCAGGAATAGCAATCGGTTTATTGCCGCTTAGCTCAGTAACCAAATCGTTAATCCCGTCGCTCATATTGGTAAAACGAGTGAGGGGGGAACGGGTTACGACCACAAAAGCGCCAATATTATATTGTGGGATCATCGCCATATAGGTAATAAAACCGCCGCCGCCTCCTGTTTTCTGGATAATGCCAGGACGTCCGTCTTTTGGCGCCATATAGACCCAGCCCAGACCGAGCGCGTCGGCTTTACCTGGTACGTCCATCCCGATGATTTTCTTTAACTGTGTGCGCTGATAAATCAACGTTTGCATACGATCGGCCTGATGACTACGGTGATAGAAATCTGACGACAGATACTGTTGCATCCAGCGCATCATATCTCCTGGCGTAGAATAGACCCCGCCGCTGCCAATGGCTGCCAGCGTATTATTACAGGGGCTTGCGCCTTTCTCTGCCACCATCAGACGCTTACACTGATCGGGAGAGGGGGTAAACGTGGTGTCTTTCATTCCCAGCGGGCGGGTAATCTTTTCTTCAAACAGTTGCGTATAAGGTTTGCCGGAGGCGGTCGCCAGCGCGTCGGCTAACAGGTCGAACGCCAGATTGGAATAGGCCGCCTGCGAGCCTGGCGCGACTTTTAACGTTGCTGTGGAGAGCCAGCTCCAGCGTTGTTCGCGGGTTGGCCAGACAAATACCGGACGATGCGCCGCGCCGCCGGGCTGTTCTCGCGGAAGCGCGCTGGTATGGGTCGCTAAGTTGACCAACGTAATCGGCGTGCCTTGATACGTCGGGACATGCGCGCCGGGAGGCGCATATTTGCTGAGCGGATCGTTTAATTTTACCGTTCCCTGATCGAGCAATTTTACCAACATTTCACTGGTCATTAGCTTGGTGAGCGAAGCGATACGAATGACCGAATCAAGCTGTGGACGAACATTATTGCCCGGTCTGGTGTCACCGAAACTACGAAATACGCGTTGATTGCCGTCGATCACCACCAGCGCCATGCCCGTGGCGCCGCTACCATAAAAGATATGCTCGGCATAACGATCAACGATATCAGAGGCAAAAACCGGATCGGCAATCGGCTGAGCCGCCTGGACAGAAGTAAGTGATGCCGCAAACAGCATGGCAGTAAAAAGCAGACTACGTTTCAACGGTGATGTCCATAAGTGAAATAACGGTGGTTATGCGTATTTATACTACCCGGCGGCACATTGCAAAACGTTAAAGAGAAAAAAGTGGGTGAAAAAACGTAACGGCGGGTTTTCGTGATGAAGAATGTTTACTTTTGTGATAGAGCGCTTGTGATAACCTGATAGCGCCAGCCTGCCTGCTTAGAATGAAACTCGTCGAAACAATTCTGTTGAGCAGAAGTGCGAACTAAGCGTCACAACGTAGGTCACAATGCCTGGTTTAGCCCTTTCATTTGCGTGGGCATGGCGTGATATTGCCGCCGTCACAGCAGCCGTAATAAAGAGAAGAAGTTAGCAGGAGAGCATGATGTTTAAATCTTTTTTCCCAAAGCCAGGGCCGTTTTTCATGTCGGCGTTTGTTTGGGCGCTGATCGCCGTCATTTTCTGGCAGGCGGGAGGAGGAGATTGGGTGGCGCGACTTGTAGGGGCATCCGATGAAGTGCCTATCAGCGCAGCGCGCTTCTGGTCGCTGGACTATCTGATTTTTTATGCTTATTACCTGATTTGCGTGGGTTTATTTGCAACGTTCTGGTTCATCTATAGCCCGCACCGCTGGCAGTATTGGTCGATACTTGGCACCTCGCTCATTATTTTTGTCACCTGGTTTTTGGTGGAGGTTGGCGTTGCGGTTAACGCCTGGTACGCGCCGTTCTATGATTTGATTCAAACGGCGCTCAGCTCGCCGCACAAGGTCACTCTTGGTCAATTTTATCATGAAGTGGGGGTGTTTCTCGGTATTGCGCTTATCGCCGTGGTGATCGGTGTGCTGAACAACTTCTTTGTCAGCCACTATGTATTTCGCTGGCGTACCGCAATGAATGAGCACTATATGGCGCACTGGCAGTACCTGCGCCATATCGAAGGGGCCGCCCAGCGTGTGCAGGAGGACACCATGCGTTTTGCCTCTACACTGGAGAATATGGGCGTGAGTTTTATCAATGCCATCATGACGCTCATCGCCTTTCTGCCGGTGTTGGTCACCCTGTCAGCGCATGTGCCGGATTTACCCATCGTAGGGCATATCCCTTACGGCCTGGTCATTGCCGCCATAGTCTGGTCATTAATGGGGACGGGCCTGCTGGCAGTCGTCGGGATCAAATTGCCGGGGCTGGAATTTAAAAATCAGCGAGTGGAAGCCGCTTATCGTAAGGAGCTGGTCTACGGTGAAGATGACGCCAGCCGCGCCACGCCGCCAACCGTCCGTGAACTGTTTAGCGCGGTGCGTCATAACTACTTCCGTCTCTACTTTCACTATATGTATTTCAACATCGCGCGCATTCTCTATTTGCAGGTCGATAACGTTTTCGGTTTGTTCCTGCTGTTTCCTTCCATTGTTGCCGGTACGATTACGCTGGGGCTGATGACGCAAATCACCAACGTGTTTGGTCAGGTGCGCGGTTCGTTCCAGTATTTGATTAACTCCTGGACGACGCTGGTGGAGCTGATGTCTATTTATAAACGTTTACGTAGCTTTGAACGTCAGTTGGATGGTCAGCCAGTTCAGGAAGTGACCCACTCTTTTAGCTAACAGAAGGAAACGTTATGTCGGCGGCGTCCCGTCTTTATCCTCTGCCTTTTCTGGCGGTCGCCATATTGGCTGGCTGTAGTAGTCAATCCGGGCAGCCGGTGAGCAAGGGCGAGAAGCCTGTCGACGTGGCAAGCGTAGTACGTCAGAAAATGCCGGCCAGTGTCAAAGACAGAGAGGCCTGGGCGAAAGACATCGCGACAACGTTTAAGAGCCAGGGGCTGGCGCCGACGGTAGAAAATATCTGTTCGGTGCTGGCTGTCGCCCAGCAGGAGTCCGGTTATCAGGCGGATCCTGTCGTGCCGGGACTAAGTAAAATCGCCTGGCAGGAGATTGATCGCCGCGCTGAACGACTACACATTCCGCTGTTTCTGGTGCACACCGCGCTGAAAATTAACTCCCCCAACGGCAAGAGCTATAGCGAACGCCTGGACACGGTAAAAACCGAAAAACAGCTTAGCGCTATTTTTGACGACTTTATCAATATGGTCCCTATGGGGCAGACGCTATTTGGCTCATATAACCCGGTGCATACGGGCGGCCCGATGCAGGTCAGCATTGCCTTTGCCGAACAGCACGCGAAAGGCTATCCGTGGAAGATGACGGGTACGGTACGTCAGGAGGTCTTTACGCGCCGTGGCGGATTGTGGTTTGGAACCTACCATTTGCTGAATTACCCGGCGAACTACAGCGCGCCTGTTTTCCGCTTCGCCGACTTCAACGCGGGATGGTACGCCAGCCGTAACGCTGCGTTCCAGAATGCCGTCAGTAAAGCCAGTGGGGTAAAACTGGCGCTGGATGGCGATCTGATTCGTTATAACAGCAAGAAACCGGGCAAAACAGAGTTAGCGGTGCGCAAACTGGCAGGGCAGTTGGGAATGAGTGAGCGCGAAATTCGCAGCCAACTGGAGAAAGGCGATAGCCTGGCGTTTGAAAAAACGGCGCTCTACAAGAAAGTCTATAAACTGGCCGAGGCCAAAACGGGCAAGACGCTTGCGCGGGAAATGTTGCCCGGTATTCAACTGGAAAGTCCGAAGATCACGCGCAAGCTGACGACCGCCTGGTTTGCTAAACGAGTTGATGAGCGGCGGGCGCGGTGTATGGGGCGATAAATTTCGCGCTGGGATATTTTCTCCAGCGCGCTAAGGTTTATTGGTGACGGTGACGCCAGCGTAAAAACGCGGCGATAACGGCGAAAATGAGGCAGCCTGTGAGGAAGGGCACCAGGCCAAAAATCGTCCCGACACCCAGACCAATCTCTACCCGCGGTCGACCTGTATCCTGTACCTGCATCAGATGCTCATAGATGCCCGGCGCATGAACCAGCAGGTTTAAGAGTTGCGCTCCGGCCCAGAAGCAAAACAGTACAAATATGGCGTAAGCAATATTTCCGGGCGTAGAGGAGGTTTCTCGATGCTTCCCGCTGAACAGCGATTTTGAGAGAGTGAAATCAGCCATAAAGACCTCCAGGATGATCGGCTACGATCTGGCGTTATGCCATCGGCTTACTGTGAAGTCTGACAGGTCATTGTGTTTGTCAATATCAGAATCATGGTAATTTCACATACGGAATGTATCCATCGCGTAAATTTTTGTTAGTTGTCACAAAATGATCACTTTTATCAAAATCAATTAACATTTAAGAAATTCCGTATCCCCCACAGACTCGCTCGCCAGAAGTATGCAAAAATACGTTTTTGTTGCTGTTAATACGTCGGAGTCGTTATGCGTTTGCCTGTAAAAATTCGTCGTGACTGGCACTACTATGCCTTCTCTATTGGCCTTATCTTTATTTTGAATGGCGTCGTAGGATTGCTGGGTTTTGAGGCGAAAGGATGGCAAACCTATGGCGTTGGGCTGGTAACGTGGATTATCAGCTTCTGGCTGGCGGGGTTCATCATTCGCCGGCGCGAAGATGATGAGGTAAAAGACGCCCGATAAACGTTGCGCTATCGGGCGTGCGCTATTACATCGTGGTTTTTAAGGCGTTATTCGCCGTATGGCGTTCCAGCGCCAGCTCAATCAGGCGGCTGATCAAATCGGTATAGCCCAATCCGCTCGCCTGCCAGAGTTTTGGATACATACTGATATTGGTAAAACCTGGCAGCGTATTGATCTCGTTAATCACGACCTCATTGTCTGCCGTTAAGAAGACATCGACACGCGCCATACCCGCGCACCCCAGCGTCTGATAAGCCTGGATCGCGATCGCGCGGATCTTGTCATTCACCTCGGAAGGGATCTGCGCAGGCACGACAACTTGTGCGCCGTTATCATCAATATACTTAGTATCGTAGGCGTAAAATTCGCTATTCAGTACGATTTCGCCGCAGGTACTGGCCTGTGGGTTATCGTTACCTAATACGGCGCATTCGATCTCGCGCCCTTTGATCCCTTGCTCCACCACCACTTTATGATCGAATTCGAAAGCCAGCGCGACCGCCTGCTGATATTGCGCTTCGTTAGCGACTTTACTAACGCCGACCGAAGAGCCCTGATTGGCGGGCTTAACGAACAGCGGCAGTCCCAGACGGGATTCAACCTCGGCAAAACTAAACGCGTGACGATTCGTTCGGGTGAGTGTAATAAACGAGGCGATATTCAGTCCTGCATCGCGTAGCAGTCGTTTGGCGACGTCTTTATCCATGCAGGCTGCGGAGCTCAGCACGTCTGAACCGACAAACGGTAAGTTTGCGACGCGCAGCATCCCCTGCAATGAGCCGTCTTCGCCCAGCGTACCGTGGACGATAGGAAAAATAACATCTACCGTCGGTAGCGGCTGCCCGTTCTGGGCGTTAATCAACTGGTGTTGGTGTTTGCCAGGCACCTGGGCCAGACTGATTGCCGAAGGACGTAGCGCGATATGTGCCGGATCGTCTGCATTCTGCAAATAATTTTCCGCATCGTTAACATGCCATTGTCCTGCCTTATCTATCCCTAACAGCACCACGTCGAAGCGGGTTTTATCGATCGCATCAACGATATTTTTCGCTGATTGCAAAGACACTTCATGTTCCGCCGACTTACCGCCAAATACTATTCCTACCCGCAATTTCGCCATCTTAAAAACCCATTCCATCGAATGCAAAGCGTATACATTACCACGACAAAACGCGGGTTTCGCGGGCTTCTGCCATAATGTTTATGGGATGTGAGAACGGAGGCCGCGTGAGAGGTAAGGGTTTTCTGATTATTGTGCTGTTGGGCGGCATTGGCGGACTGGGATATCGTTATCTTCCCTCTTATTATAATCCTTTTGCTCCGCTACAACTTGCCGATCCGCCAGGCTGGATCACTACCTTCAAACTACAGCGCCTTACGCTGTCGCAGTGCCGGGAGCTTTTGACGGCGGCCAATCAACAGGGATTAATTTCATCACAACCTGTTGCGGATAGCACTGGTGAATGTCCCTTGTCCCATGTTGTGCGCGTCAGAGATTTTGGCCAGGTCAAACTGAGCAGCAGTTTTTTAGCCTCCTGCCCGTTGGCGCTGCGCTCCGCGCTGTTTGTCGAACAGCAGGCAAAACCTTTAACAGAAACGTGGATGAAGCGCCGCCTGACCCGCATCGAACATCTGGGCAGCTATGCCTGCCGTAATATTTATCACCGCCCGGATGCGCGTCGCAGTGAACATGCCAGCGCAGAAGCGCTGGATGTCAGCGGGTTTCAGCTATCGGATGGCCGAAAAATCACTGTTCTGCGCGGCTGGGGGCGTGAGGAGACGGGGCCCTGGTTACGCGCTATGTTAAACGCCAGTTGCCATTATTATGGCAATGGACTCGGGCCTGACTATAACGCTGCTCATGCTAACCATTTTCATCTTGGAATGCGGGGCTACGGCGTGTGTCGTTAAAGCATAAACGTCTGCCTTGCGCGGCTATATAATGTGATATGTTTCACAAAAATGATGAACGGGGAGACAAAATAGCAAAGTGTGACGTATCGCACCTCTGGAACCACCAGGAAAATGAGAGCTTGCTAAGCTAACGCGTATTTTCAGCTACTTACCGTTACGAGTCTTATGGAATCCTGGAAAGTTAATCTAATTTCCGTTTGGTTTGGATGTTTTTTTACCGGGCTGGCAATCAGCCAAATCCTGCCATTTTTACCCCTTTATATTTCCCAGCTTGGCGTCTCTTCCCATGAAGCGTTATCAATGTGGTCCGGGTTAACGTTTAGCATCACGTTTCTTATTTCCGCCATTGTGTCGCCGATGTGGGGCAGTCTCGCCGATCGTAAAGGGCGTAAACTGATGCTATTGCGCGCGTCGCTCGGGATGGCGATAGCTATTCTACTGCAGGCATTCGCGACCCATGTCTGGCAACTTTTCCTGCTGCGCGGAATCATGGGGTTAACGTCAGGCTATATCCCCAATGCCATGGCGCTGGTAGCCTCTCAGGTACCGCGCGAACGTAGCGGCTGGGCGCTCAGTACGCTTTCTACCGCGCAAATCAGCGGCGTTATCGGCGGGCCGTTAATGGGCGGCTTTGTCGCGGATCATATCGGGCTGCGGGCGGTATTTCTGATTACCGCCATGCTGTTGGTGGTGAGCTTTCTGGTCACGCTATTTTTAATTAAAGAAGGCGTACGTCCGGTCATCAGGAAAAGCGAACGCCTGAGCGGTAAAGCCGTTTTTGCGTCGTTACCTTATCCTGCGCTGGTGATCAGCTTGTTTTTTACCACGATGGTCATTCAACTCTGTAATGGTTCCATCAGTCCAATTCTGGCGCTGTTTATCAAATCAATGATGCCGGACAGTAATAACATCGCCTTTCTTAGCGGGTTAATTGCCTCGGTGCCCGGTATCTCCGCGCTTATCTCCGCGCCTCGCCTGGGAAAACTTGGCGACAGAATCGGCACGGAAAGAATTCTGATGGCCACGCTTATCTGCGCAGTGCTGCTTTTCTTCGCGATGTCCTGGGTCACCACGCCGTTCCAGTTGGGGCTGTTGCGTTTCTTGTTAGGCTTTGCCGATGGCGCGATGTTACCCGCCGTACAAACGTTATTGGTGAAATACTCCAGCGATCAAATTACCGGACGTATTTTTGGTTACAACCAGTCATTTATGTATCTGGGCAACGTGGTTGGGCCGTTGATGGGCGCGACGGTATCGGCGATGGCCGGTTTCCGCTGGGTTTTTATCGCTACGGCGGCGATCGTGTTGATCAATATTGGGCAACTGACCCTGGCGTTACGTCGTCGGCGTAACGCGCAAAAAGCGAAAGGCCAATAGCGGTGCATCGTAACGGCGCTTCTGCCGTTACGATATGGTTTAAATTAAAAGATATATTCTTTATCCGTGAAGTTTTTCTATAGATGGCATAACCTTAAATTATGATATAGCGTGATTATTGTTTTTTGATGGTTTATTATCGTCTCGTTTTCGGTCTGAGAAACGTTTCGCTGCGGCGACAGTGATAATTATTTGTGTAAAGTTCTTCCTGTATCATAAAAATAGTACTTTCAGCCTCTAGGCAGTGGTTCTTCATAGTGATAACGTCACCCTGGAACTAATAAGGAAATATGGTCATGAAAAATCTCATAGCAGAGTTGTTGCTTAAGCTAGCCCAAAAAGAAGAAGAGTCGAAAGAACTGGTTGCTCAGGTAGAAGCGTTAGAGATTATCGTCACAGCAATGTTACGTAACATGGCGCAAAACGAGCAGGAGATGTTGATACGTCAGGTAGAGGGGGCACTTGAAGGCGTAAAGCCGGATGCCAGCGTTCCTGATCACGATACGGAATTGCTGCGCCAATATGTAAAAAAGTTGCTGAGACACCCCCGGCACTAATCGTATTTAAAACAACACAGTTGTTATAACGTTACTTTTATAAAGTAGCTCTGGCCGCTTCGTTTTTATTTTGCTCTGTATTAACCAGAAGAAAATAAAAACGAAGCGGCTATGGTAATAACAGTGTAACGCTATGCGCTGTTCTTCTGCATCCTGCCAGTGTGACTGTGGATAATCGAATTGCACATTAGCCTACGGTTTGTCAATCAATAAAACATCTATTGCTCACGGTAAGTAATACTTTTACAGCCGGGTGGTATTTTTGCCAGTAACAGCCAGACTTATATAAAGTCCCTGGGATATTTCCCAAAGGGACAACGTGTAATGTGTACACTGACAAAAGGATGGTGCTATGAAAATAACATTACTGGTGACTTTACTTTTTGGCCTGGTCTTTTTAACCGCCGTCGGCGCAACCGAGAAACCGTTAACGCCGCAACAGCAGCGCATGACGACCTGTAATCAGCAGGCGACAGCGCAAGCGTTGAAAGGCGATGCGCGTAAAACCTACCTTAGCGACTGCCTGAAAAACAGTAAGTCAGCCCCTGGCGAGAAAAGCCTGACGCCGCAACAGCAGAAAATGCGTGAATGCAATGTTCAGGCGACGGAACAATCCCTGAAAGGCGATGACCGTAGCAAGTTTATGAGCGCCTGCCTGAAAAAAGCGGCGTAGTGCTATCGGGTGAGCCCTGAAAAACACTCACCCGAAATTTCATACTCCCTCCATGCGCTCTGTTTCTATAATTTGGGAAAATTGTTTCTAAATGTTCCCAAAAATAATGAATGATGAAAATTTTTACCGAAAAGCAGTTGAACAGGCGGTAGCGCCGCCTGACCCTCCTGATGATCGTCAGCGCTCCGGGTTGCGCTTCGCCCGGCGCATCAGGCTACCGCGCGCGGTGGGGTTAGGGGGGATGTTTTTACCGGTGGCCGCCGTGTTAGTGACGCAACCTGTCTTTGGCGGCTGGTGGCTGTTGCTGGTCGGCTGGTCTTTTGTCTGGCCGCATCTGGCGTGGCAGTGGTCGGCGAAAGCCCTTGATCCGCTACGTCAGGAAATTTACAACCTGAAAGTGGATGCGATCCTCTCCGGCATGTGGATCGCGCTGATGGGCGTCAATATGTTGCCTGCCGCCGCGCTGTTTATGATGATGAGCATGAATCTGATGGGGGCTGGCGGGCGGCAGCTATTCACTGTCGGAATGGGCCTTTTGCTGGCGTCATGTCTGGTGACGTTGCAGCTTACCGGGCTACCCGTCGCGATGCGAAGCTCGTCGCTGGAAGTCACGCTCTCTTTGCTCGTCATTATGTTGTATCCGCTTCTGTTCGCCTGGGTAAGTTACCAAACGGCCATTAAATTAGCGGAACATAAGCGACGCTTGCAGGCGATGAGCTCGCGGGATGGCATGACCGGCGTCTATAACCGACGCCACTGGGAAATTTTATTACGTAATGAATTCGATCACAGCCGACGCCACCATCGGGAGGCGACATTGTTGATTATCGACATCGATCATTTTAAGAGCATTAACGACACCTGGGGACATGATGTTGGGGATGAGGCTATTATCGCCCTGACGCGTCAATTACAGATAACGCTACGCGGGAGTGATATTATCGGGCGCTTTGGCGGCGACGAATTTGCGGTGATTATGTGCGGAACGCCGGCAGACAGCGCGATTACCGCCATGTCGCGAGTGCATGAACGGCTAAATACCTTACGCTTGCCGGGCGCGCCGCAGGTCATGTTACGTATCAGCGTGGGCGTGGCGCCGTTAACGCCACAAATCGGTCATTATCGGGAATGGCTAAAGTCTGCGGATATGGCGCTTTACAAAGCAAAGAATGCCGGACGTAACCGCACCGAAGTGGCGGCATGACGTCCAGCCGGGCTTCAGGATTTACTGAGCGCCTCTGATTTTTCCATACACTTCGTCATCGCTTCTATTACCGCAGCGCGGAAGCCACGTTCTTCCAGAACGCGTACGGCTTCAATCGTCGTTCCGCCAGGCGAGCACACCATATCTTTCAGTTCGCCGGGATGTTTTCCGGTTTCGAGTACCATTTTCGCCGATCCCATGACGGCCTGCGCGGCGAATTTATAAGCCTGAGCGCGAGGCATACCGCCCAGAACGGCAGCGTCCGCCATCGCCTCGATAAACATAAAGACATAGGCCGGCGAAGATCCGCTCACGCCAACCACCGGATGGATCATCGGCTCAGCAATCACTTCCGCCTCGCCAAAGCAGCGGAAAATATTCAGGACATCAGCCGTATCTTCCGGTGTGACCAGCGCGTTGGGCGTGACGGAGGTCATTCCTGCGTTAACCAGCGACGGCGTATTCGGCATAGCGCGAATGATTTTACGGTCGTGTCCCAGCGCGCGCGCAAGCTGATCAAGCGTTACGCCTGCGGCGATAGAGACCACCAGAGAGTCTTTGTTCAGGCTGGAGGAGATTTCACTGAGCACTTTCACCATAATGCCCGGTTTTACCGCGCCGAAAACGATATCCGCGACCTGAGCGACCTCCTGCGCGCTTTGCGCCGCATTAATGCCGTACTGGTCATGCAGGGCGGCAACTTTATCGGGGGAGGGGGTGTAGACCCAGATCTGACCGGGAAGTACCTGACCGCTGGCAATCAGTCCGCCAAGAATAGCCTTGCCCATATTACCGCAGCCAATAAAACCGATTTTCTTCTCCATCTCGTCACTCCCTATGTTTGTGTGTTATGGGGAATGGTTAGCTTAACGCGGATTGAAAACGGGCAGAAGGAGAAACAGCACTTTGATGAAAGACAAAAGCGCGAGACAATAAAAGATTGTATACCGTACGGGAGACATTATGACCATCTGGGTGGATGCGGATGCGTGTCCGAATGTCATTAAAGAAATTTTGTACCGCGCCGCCGAGCGGATGCAGTTGCCGCTTATTCTGGTTGCCAATCAGGCCTTGCGTGTGCCGCCTTCGCGTTTTATCCGCACGCTCCGCGTGGCCGCCGGGTTTGACGTGGCGGACAATGAAATTGTGCGTCAATGCGAAGCGGGCGATCTGGTGATTACCGCGGATATTCCGCTGGCGGCTGAAGTGCTGGAAAAAGGCGCTGCGGCTCTTAATCCCCGGGGAGAACGCTATAGCGACGCCACGATTCGCGAACGTCTGACGATGCGTGACTTTATGGACACGCTACGCGCCAGCGGCGTACAAACGGGGGGACCAAACACTCTCTCGCCGCGCGATCGTCAGCATTTTGCCGCCGAGCTGGATAAGTGGTGGCTGGAAAGCCAGCGTAAAAAATAAATCGTGTAATGAAAAATTTACAGTTTATTCATTTCTGATTCTTGCTATAGTACTAATATTGTGACTTTAGTACTTTAATGTAAATTATTGTTTACATTTATGCGTTGTACTAGTTAGATGATATGATTATAACATTGCTGATATCAAATCCTGCGTATGCGCAGTTCCTGGGGGAACGCCTGCTATGATGCAACCTCTTTATCTTGTTGGCCCGCGGGGCTGTGGGAAAACCACCATCGGTATGGCGCTGGCGCAGGCAACCGGTTTTCGGTTTGCAGATACCGACCGCTGGCTGCAATCGCACGTGCAGATGAGCGTCGCTGATATCGTTGAAAAAGAAGGCTGGGGAGGGTTCCGCGCCCGGGAAACCGCGGCCCTGGAAGCGGTAAGCGCGCCTTCGACTGTTGTGGCGACGGGGGGCGGTATTATTCTCACGGAGTATAACCGACGTTATATGCACCGTGTTGGCGTAGTGATTTATCTGTGCGCGCCGGTATCCACGCTGGTTAACCGGCTTGAGGCTGAACCTGAAGCGGAGCTGCGCCCGACCCTCACCGGCAAGCCGTTGAGCGAAGAGGTTCGGGAAGTGCTTGAGCAGCGTGACGCGTTGTATCGCGAAACGGCGCATTACATTATTGACGCGACGAAAACGCCGGCCCAGGTCGTTTCTGAAATTATTGCGGCGTTGCCGCCGTCGACGCAACGGTTACAGGGAGATGTCTATACTTAACGCTCACCCAGAATAAAGGAAACGCTATGCCAACCAGACCACCTTATCCGCGGGAAGCTTATATCGTCACCATTGAAAAAGGCACGCCGGGCCAGACGGTGACGTGGTATCAGCTACGGGCTGATCATCCGAAACCTGATTCGCTCATCAGCGAGCATCCGACCGCAGAAGAAGCGATGGATGCGAAAAAACGTTACGAAGATCCGGATAAATCATAGACGCATGAACCACTCGGAAGGGATTCCGGGTACCCCTAAATTGTATCTCCATCACATTCTTGAAACATTTATACTGGCAACTAAAACCGTAAATTAAGCGATAACAATACAATATTGGAGTTATTTGGAATCTTTACACAATACGTTGCTCATCTGCTGCTACGCTTTCTGAGATTTGTAGGGCAGGTAGCGCGGTGAGCGTGTGAATATTTGCCCGGGAATTACGACGAAGTAATAAGGTGGAATAAAAATGAGTGCGTCGTTGGCAATCCTCACAATCGGCGTTGTGCCAATGAGCGAAGTGTTACCGCTTCTGACGGAATACATCGACGAACAACACATCACCCATCATAGCCTGCTGGGAAAAATGAGCCGGGAAGACGTTATGGCGGATTACGCTGTAGAGCCTGGCGACGATCCGCTTTTGACGTTGCTGAATGATAACCAGATAGCCCATGTTTCCCGCCAGAAAGTGGAGCGAGATTTACAGAGCGTTGTCGAGGTGCTGGATAACCAGGGTTATGACGTCATTATACTGATGAGCACCGCGGCGATTAAAAGTATGGCAGCCCGTAATTCTATTTTGCTTGAACCGCTGCGTATTATTCCACCGCTTGTCGCCTCTATTGTGGATGGGCATCAGGTGGGCGTGATTGTGCCTGTTGCAGAACTTCTGGCGGCCCAGGAGAAAAAATGGCAGGTATTGCAAATGCCGCCGGTGTATTCGCTGGCGAATCCGGTTCACGGTTCTGAGCAACAGTTAATTGATGCCGGGCAGGCGCTATTGGATCAAGGCGCGGACGTCATTATGCTGGATTGTCTGGGTTTTCATCAGCGTCATCGGGATATTTTACAGCAGGCGCTGGATGTGCCGGTTTTACTCTCTAATGTTTTGATTGCGCGGTTAGCTTCAGAACTGCTTGTCTAATTTTACGTGACAGGCCGAACGTCAGGACTCTATATTGGGTGTTAATTTAATAACGAGACGGGGCCTGATTATGCTACAAAGTAATGAATACTTTTCCGGGAAAGTGAAGTCTATTGGATTTACCAGCAGTAGCACCGGCCGGGCCAGCGTTGGTGTGATGGCGGAAGGGGAGTATACCTTTGGCACCGCCGAACCCGAAGAGATGACGGTTGTGAGCGGCGCGTTGAAGGTACTGTTGCCGGGAACTGTCGAATGGAAAGTGTATACAGCCGGTGAGGTGTTTAACGTGCCTGGCCACAGCGAGTTTCATCTACAGGTTGCTGAGCCCACCTCGTATCTGTGCCGCTATTTGTAACGGTGAGTCCCCTCTCCGGCGGAGAGGGACCCTCTGGTTAGCGCTGCGCTTCGCCGCCTAATCCTTCCACCAAGCTTTGAATCAGCGCCGCCAGCTCGCCGGTCATCAGGATAAAGTCCGCGTCAAAACGTTGGGCAAAATCTTCCCGGTCGATATCTTCGTTCTGATCGCGCAGCTCGTCGCAGAATTTCAGACGCTTAATGGAGCCGTCGTCGCACATGACGAATTGAATACGCTGCTGCCAGTCGAGCGCCAGCTTCGTGACCACTTTACCCGCTTCAATATGAACGGCGATCTCGTCGCTGACCAGATCCTGCTTTTTCGCGCGGATCACGCCGCCATCTTCCAGCATCGCTTTCAATTCGGCTTCGTCCAGCAACTGGAAACCCTGAGCGACCGTACCGGAGCGCACCCACTCGGTGAGCGTCAGCTCAATCGGGTTTTCCAGCGCCAGCGGGACGACCGGCAGCGAGCCAAGACTTTTACGCAGTAGCGCCAAAGTATCTTCCGCTTTTTTCGCGCTGGCGCAGTCAACCATAATCAGGCCGTTAACGGTATCAATCCACATCATTGTCTGACTGAAGCGGCTAAACGCGCGCGGCAGCAACGAATGCAACACTTCATCCTTCAGGGAATCTTTTTCCGTCTTCTTCAGCTTGCGTCCCTGATCGGCTTCCAGTTTCTGGATTTTCGCCTCCAGAGCCTGTTTGATCACTGGCGATGGCAGGATTTTCTCTTCTTTGCGCGCGCAAATAATAATTTGGCCATTGGCGGTGTGCGTTAACGCATCGCTGTGAGAGCCCATCGGCGGAACCCAGCCCATTTTGGCCATATCCTGGCTACCGCATGGGGTAAACGTCATTGAGGCGAGCTGTTTCTCCATCTCTTCGGCGCGTAATGTAATATCGCGGCTAAGACGGTAAACCATTAAATTTTTGAACCACAGCATGATAATTTCCACGGCCTTGTCGTTAAATCCAGGCGGTATAGTAACGAATTGTCGGCAGGCTTGCATTGCCAATCAGAACGGTGAATTCTACCCTGTTGATATTCCCAAAAAATGAGGAGCGGTATGTGCGTATTGGTATCGATTTAGGCGGCACAAAAACGGAAGTCATTGCGCTTGATGATGCAGGAGAGCAGCGGTTTCGCCATCGTCTGCCTACGCCGCGGGAGGATTATCAGCAAACGATAGAAACCATCGCTACGCTGGTCGACATGGCGGAACAGGCGACCGGCCAGACCGGCAGCGTTGGCATTGGCATTCCCGGTTCTCTCTCGCCTTACACCGGCGTGGTAAAAAACGCTAACTCTACGTGGCTTAACGGCCAGCCGTTCGATAGCGATGTGAGCCGTCGTCTGAAGCGTGAAGTGCGGTTAGCCAACGATGCCAATTGCCTGGCGGTATCAGAGGCGGTAGATGGCGCGGCAGCGGGGGCGCAAACGGTATTTGCGGTGATTATCGGTACCGGGTGCGGCGCGGGCGTAGCGCTAAATGGCCGGGCGCACATCGGCGGCAACGGTACGGCAGGTGAATGGGGCCACAATCCGTTGCCGTGGATGGATGACGATGAGTTGCGTTACCGCGAAGAAATTCCCTGTTATTGCGGTAAACAAGGCTGTATCGAAACCTTTATTTCCGGTACGGGATTTGCCACGGATTACCAGCGTTTGAGCGGTAAAGCGCTAAAAGGCGATGAGATTATTCGTCTGGTCGACGCGCAGGACGCCGTGGCGGAACTGGCGTTAAGCCGTTATGAGCTGCGGCTGGCGAAAGCATTATCTCATGTCGTGAATATTCTGGATCCGGATGTCATTGTGCTGGGCGGTGGTATGAGCAATGTTGAGCGCCTGTACAAGACGGTTCCGTCGCTGATGAAATCGTTTGTTTTTGGCGGCGAGTGCGAGACGCCGGTACGTAAGGCGCGGCATGGCGATTCGAGCGGCGTGCGCGGCGCGGCCTGGCTGTGGCCGCTGGCGTAACGTTTTTAGCCGGATGGCGTCATCCGGCAACCGGCGTGACCGATGGCTGCTTGTGTTTTAGACGTCCGTATACCAGCAACGACGACATGGCGGAAAACGAGAGCAGGGCGGCGGGAAGCGCCACGTAGTGGTACGCAAAACCTAGCGTCAGCATCAGTCCGCCGCACCAGGCGCCAATCGCGCTACCGAGATTAAAGGCGATTTGCCCTCCCGCCGCGCCCAGCAGTTCGCCGCCTTTGGCGTTTTGCAGCAGCAGGATTTGCAGCGGCGCAGAGAGCGCAAACAGACCAGCGCAGCAGATAAACGCGAAAGTCAGCGATGCCGTTTTGTATCCGCTGAAGAAAAAGAGCGCCATGAGAGAGAGCACGATAATGAGGTCAGTCACTACCGCGATGCGCAGCGGAGTATATCTGCCGGAGAGTTTGCCGCTTAACAGATTGCCTAACACCATCCCCAGCCCGACCAGCATCATAATAAACGTCATGCTCGTCTCCGAAAAACCGGAGATGTACATCATAAATGGCTTGATATAGCTGAACCAGGCAAAAACGCCCGCATTGCCGAACATCGTGGCGGCGAAAATGAGCCACGGTGCAGGACTACGCAAGAAGTGGAACTGCTCGCGCAGGCTGCCTTGGGCTTTGTCACGGATATCCGGCACCCAGAAGAAAATTGCGGTGAGCACAGCGATGTTGAAAACCGCGATCAATAAAAAGGTGTAGCGCCAGCTAAATTCCTGGCTCAGGTAAGTGCCGACCGGAATGCCCACCAGATTCGCCACCGTCATTCCTGAAACCATACCCGCGACGGCGGCGGTGACTTTCCCGGGGCGGATAATCTTTGACAGGACAATGGCGCCGACGCCAAAAAAGGCGCCGTGCGGAAAGCCGGAAACCAGTCTGCCGACGGCGAGCATCAGATATGACGAGGAAAAGGTAAATATGGCATTGCCCATCACGCACAGCGTGACCAGAAACAGCAGTATATGTTTAAGCGAAAAGCGGCTGGAAAAGAGCGCCATAACAGGCGCGCCCAGCACGACGCCGAAGGCGTAAAACGAGATCATATGCCCGGCGGCGGGAATCGTTATCCCGACATCGCGTGCCAGCTCCGTCAGCACGCCCATAATGCCAAACTCGGCCATCCCCAGTCCGAACGTACCCAGCGCCAAAGAAAAAATAACTTTTTTCATACCACCTGCCGAAAATAAAGGCGCATGTTGCGCGCTGTGGCTGTGAATTGTCACAGCCAATCAACGTATAGCTTGCGGATAAGCGCGAGGTAATACCATTCCTTATCCGTCTTTGTGTATTCATTATTATGCTATGTCATGACGGTATGCTGTGCGCAGGATGACACTCGTGTTACTCCACGGCAAACGCTTTGTCCAGTTTGCTATAACCAAGCCCATTGATTTTTTTCACTTTTATCTGCACGGGGATACGTTCTTTCATGGCTTCCACGTGGCTAATCACACCGATGGTCTTCCCGCTGGCATTCAGCGCGTCGAGCGCATCCAGCGCGGCGTCCAGCGTTTCGCTATCAAGCGTGCCGAAGCCTTCGTCGAGGAACAAAGAATCAATGCGCGTTTTATGGCTGACCAAATCTGATAACGCCAGCGCCAGCGCCAGGCTGACCAGGAAGCTTTCGCCGCCTGATAACGTTCGCGTATCGCGCACGGCGTCGGCCTGCCAGGTATCGACAACCTCCAGTTCCAGCGCGTCGCTGGCTTTGCGCTGCAATAAATAACGGCCATGCAGGCGGGTGAGCTGATGATTCGCCAGCCAGACCAGATTATCCAGCGTCAGTCCCTGGGCGAATTTGCGGAACTTATCACCTTCTTTAGAGCCGATCAGCGCATTGAGATAGCCCCAGTCTTCCACTTGCTGAGAGGCTTGCTTCATTTCCGCCATCAGCGCGCGTTGGCGCTGCCGATTATCTGCATCCTGTTTAATTTGCTGGCGGATTTCCCCCTGGCGTGTCGTGTTCTCGCGCAGTTGTTGCGCCAACTGCGCCAGCCGCTGCGCGAGCTGCTCTGCCGTACACGTTGGGTCCAGACCGGCGGGCGGCTGTTGCTGATGGTCAGCCAGCGCCTGCGCGGACTGCGCGCTTAACGCCTTCGCTTGTTGTAGCTGACTTTCCAGCGTTTGTTGTTGTTTTTCCAGACGGGTCACGGTCTCTTCATCCAACAACGCCGCCAGGAACGTTGCCTGGCTGTCAAACGGGCTATTTTTTAACGCCGCATCAAAGTGCGCTATCGCCTCGGCGGCGCGCTGCTGTTCCTGCGTCGTCTGTTCCTGCAGGGTTTGCAACTGGCTTTGTAATGACACGCACTCATCATGCGCCTGCCGCCAGTTATCCAGCGGCACGTCGTCGTCGGAATCCGCGGTATCCGTTTGCGGTAGCGTCTCCAGCAACGGGGCAAGCCTGTCGATCTGCGTTTGCAAATCCGCGAACTCTGTCTGACGCTGTTGCCATATTTTCGCTTCGTCGGCGCGCTCATTCAGCCACGAAGCCTCGTTTTCTGGCGCAGGAAGGGAAAGCGTATACTGCGCCAAATCAGCCGTCAGCGAGGCCTGACGCTGCGCAATCTGCGCGGTAAAGCGCGCTACTTGTTCAGTATGCGCCGCGATTTGCGTTTGTAGAGCATGACGCTGGCTGAGTTGATCCAACTGTTGCTCATGCTCTTCCGCGGCGGTCAACCAGCCCGCGAGGTCTTCTTGCGGCTGGAGCTGAACGCCCAGCGTAGCGCACAGCGTTTGCCATTCCTCAGTAAGCGCTTGCTCCTCCTGCAACAACGACTGCGCCTCGCTTTCATCCCGCTGTAATTGTTGCGTTAAGGCATCTAACTGTCCTCGCAGCGCCGCGCCTTCTTCCGCCAGTGCTTTGACCTCTTTTTCCAGCGCGTCGCGGCGGGTTTGATTCGCGCTCAGCTCCAGCGCCTGATAGGCGGCGATGGCGGGGTGTGTCGTCGAGCCGCAAAGCGGACACGGCAGGCCGGACTGTAAGTGCGCCCGCTGGCTTTCCAGATCTTTGATGCGCGCCTCCTGCTCGCAAATAGTGCGAACGTCCGCAAGCTCCTGCGCTTTAGTCTTATAACTCAGGCGCTTATCCGCCAGACGTTGGGTGTATTGCGCCTGCTCCTGATGATGACGCGCGATAGCTGCCTGTAGCTGCGCCTGACGCTTTTGTTTCGGGACAATTTGCCCCTGAAGCGCGGCGAGACGATGGCGTAGCGGACGCTGTCGGGTATGCAATGCTCTGGCTTCCGCCAGCGCCTGTGGCGTGAGGTCGAGCGTGAGCGGCGGTAGCGCATCACGCTGACGCGTATCGCTCAGCAACTGCTGTTGCCATTGGCTCAGTTGCGCCCGGTCGTGGGATTGTTGTGTTAACAATGCTCGCCAACCCGCCAGTTCGCTGCGCCAGACGCGGATGCCGTCGTGTTCCGCCAGCCATGTCTTCAACCGCTGCCCTGTGGCGTTCAGTTGGGTGAATTGTCGATGCGCGCAGGCGCGGATACGCTGGCGCAGGCGATACGCACTTTGTAAGCGAGCATTCACTTCATCACTGTGTTGGCGAACACGCTCAACGGCGCGGGTTTGTTCCTGAATGCGCTCCCAATGCGGGCGCAACTGGCGAGCAGGTTGCGCCAGCGTCAGCGCCGCGAGCTGCGGCTGCGCTTTTTCTCGCGCCTCTTGCGCCGCGTACAGCGCCTGCTGCCGGGCGTGTAATTCAGTGTGGAGTTCGTTTTTTCGGGTCAGCCAGTGAAGGTGCTGCTGCTGTCCCTGCTGGCTGGCCAGCAGGCGTTTCTCTTCGTCAGTAAGCGCCTGCAAACTGGCTTCCAGTTGCTGTAACTGTTCGTCCGCCAATAGGGCGACGCCGCTGGCCTGCGCTTGTAGCTTTTCCAGTTCGAGACGGGCTGATTTATGTTTTTCAAATACCTGTGCGGAGATCTGCCCGTAAATCTCAGTGCCGGTGAGCTCCTCCAGAAGCTCTGCGCGCTCTTTCGCTTTGGCGTTAAGAAAGGCGGCGAACTGCCCCTGTGATAACAACATCGAACGGGTGAAGCGCCCGTAGTCCAGCCCGGTCAACGTGGCGATCATCTCCAGTTTATCCTTTACCTTATCGGCAAAGATCTTTCCGTCTGAACACCGCGCCAGCTCCACGCGTGGGGCCTGGAGATTGCCGTCAGGCTGATTTCGGGCTCGGTTCTGGCTCCAGAACGCGCGCCAGGCCTCGCCTTTTACCTCAAACTCCACTTCGGCCAGACATTCCGCCGTATCGCGCGTCATCAAATCGTTTTGCGACTGCGATACCGTATTCAGGCGCGGCGTTTCGTGGTACAGCGCCAGACAGATGGCGTCAAGCAAGGTGGTTTTTCCCGCGCCGGTCGGGCCGGTAATGGCGAATAACCCGTTACTGGCAAACGGTTCGGCGGTAAAGTCGACCTTCCATTCACCTTTCAGCGAGTTCAGGTTTTTCAGACGCAAACTGAGAATTTTCATGCCTCATGCTCCTCATTCAACGCGTAGAGCGTGCTGGAAAAGAGCTGATTCAGGCGCTCGCGCTGCGGGGGATCTAACGCTTCCAGCGCCAGACGCCGCGCAAAAACCTCCTCCACGCTAAGCTCGCTTAATGTTTCCCGCCGCTCGTTCGCCAGCGAGCGCTCGCGCTGTTCGCGGCTACGGCGCACCAGTAATACCTCTACGGGTAGCGACTCCGTTAGCGTCTGTATTCTGCGTTGGATATCGTGCAGATAATCATCGGTGGTGATTTCAATATCCAGCCAGACGGGGGGGGATTGCTCCACGCCGCGCCACTGCTCAAGCTGTTCGGTAATTGACGCCAGGTCGCCTTTTAAAACCGCCAGCGGTTGAGTCACGGGGACAGCCAGACTTTCGGTACTTTGCCATTTCCCCTGCTCGAAGGTCACCAGATGCACGCATTTGCTTTTGCCGCACTCATCAAAGCTGAGGGCGATGGGTGAGCCGCAATAGCGGATATGCTCTGTGCCGCCGACACATTGCGCGCGGTGAATGTGTCCCAATGCGATATAATCCGCTGGGGGGAAATGCTGCGCCGGAAAGGCATCCAGCGTACCGATATAAATGTCGCGAACCGCATCGCTTTTGCTGGCGCCGACGGTGGTTAAATGCCCCGTCGCGATAACCGGCAGCTTTCGTTCGCCGCGTAGCTGGCACGCTTCCCGATATTGCTGTTGATAATAATCGGCAATCGCATGAAGAAGTTGCTGCTGTTTCTCGCTGCCGGATAATCCCGCCTGACTGGTAAGAATGTCGCGCGGGCGCAAAAAGGGAATGGGGCACAGTACGGCGCCTGGAGAACCGTCGCGACGATGAAGTAGCTGCGGCGCATAGCCCGCGCTGGCGATCACGGTTGTATTGAGAAACGCCAGAATGTCGCGTGACTCGTTTAGTGTGGCGACGGAATCATGATTACCGGCCAGCACCACCAGATGACAGCCCGTTTGCTGTAAATTAACGACGAAACGGTTATAAAGTTCTCGGGCATAGCTTGGCGGCGAACCGGTATCAAAAATATCGCCAGCGACAATAATGGCATCCACCTGATGGGCCTGCGCGATCTCCAGCAGCCAGTCCAGAAAAGCCTGATGCTCCGCGGCGCGGCTTTTACTATAGAAATTTTGTCCCAGATGCCAGTCAGAGGTGTGGAGGATGCGCATAATTGTTCCATGCAAAAAAAGCGTGAACGGGATTATACACGTCATCCCCTCCATTTTTGGGCGCAATTTACCGCCGGTACACGGTAATGCACGGTTTCACCGGTGTCATAAATCATCAACATGCTGTCAATGCCGCCTTTTTTTTTCATAAATCTGTCATAAATCTGACGCATAATGGCGCGGCATTGATAACTAACGACTAACAGGGCAAATTATGGCGAGACGTATTCTGGTCGTAGAAGATGAGGCGCCGATCCGTGAAATGGTGTGCTTCGTGCTCGAACAAAATGGCTTTCAGCCCGTAGAAGCCGAAGATTATGACAGTGCGGTGAATAAACTTAATGAACCCTGGCCGGATCTCATCCTTCTTGACTGGATGTTGCCCGGCGGGTCAGGGTTACAGTTTATTAAACATCTCAAACGTGAAGCCATGACCCGGGATATTCCCGTGGTTATGCTGACCGCAAGAGGTGAGGAAGAAGATCGCGTGCGCGGACTGGAAACCGGCGCTGACGATTACATTACCAAGCCGTTTTCCCCCAAGGAGTTGGTGGCGCGCATTAAAGCCGTTATGCGGCGCATCTCGCCGATGGCGGTCGAAGAGGTGATCGAGATGCAGGGACTGAGCCTTGATCCCGGCTCTCACCGCGTGATGACCGGCGACAGCCCGCTGGATATGGGGCCGACCGAATTTAAATTACTCCATTTCTTTATGACGCACCCGGAACGGGTTTACAGTCGCGAGCAGCTACTCAATCATGTCTGGGGCACCAATGTGTACGTTGAAGACCGGACGGTCGACGTGCATATTCGCCGTTTGCGTAAGGCGCTGGAGCACAGCGGCCACGACCGGATGGTGCAAACGGTACGCGGGACAGGGTATCGTTTTTCGACCCGCTTTTAATGCCTTTTCCGCCAGTAGAACACAGGTTTCTGGCGGAGAAGGCTTTCCATTCTTGAGGGAGTATGACGCGTGCTGGAACGGCTGTCATGGAAAAGGCTGGTGCTGGAGCTGGTGCTCTGTTGCATCCCCGCGCTTATCCTTAGCGCTTTTTTTGGTTATCTGCCGTGGTTTTTACTGGCGGCGGTGACGGGACTGCTTGTCTGGCATTTCTGGAATTTATTACGCCTCTCCTGGTGGCTTTGGGTCGACAGAAGTATGACGCCGCCGCCGGGACGGGGAAGTTGGGAACCGCTATTATACGGTTTACACCAGATGCAGTTGCGAAATAAGAAGCGTCGTCGCGAGCTGGGGAACCTGATTAAACGTTTTCGCAGCGGCGCGGAGTCGCTGCCTGATGCCGTGGTACTGACCACAGAAGAGGGCGGCATTTTTTGGTGTAACGGTTTGGCGCAACAGATACTGGGGCTACGCTGGCCGGATGACAACGGGCAGAATATTCTCAATCTACTGCGTTATCCGGAGTTTACCCAGTATTTAAAAACGCGTGATTTCACCCGTCCGCTTCATTTGGTGCTCAATACCGGGCGGCATCTGGAGATCCGCGTCATGCCTTATACCGATAAACAACTCCTGATGGTGGCGCGCGATGTGACGCAAATGCATCAGCTTGAAGGCGCCAGACGTAACTTTTTCGCCAACGTTAGCCATGAGTTGCGTACGCCCTTGACGGTATTGCAAGGCTATCTGGAAATGATGCAGGAACAGGCGCTGGAGGGGGCGACGCGAGAGAAAGCGCTGCATACGATGCGCGAGCAAACGTATCGTATGGAAGGGCTGGTAAAACAACTGCTTACGCTGTCTAAAATTGAGGCGGCCCCGGCGCTGTTATTAAATGAAAAAGTGGATGTACCGATGATGCTGCGGGTCGTGGAGCGTGAAGCGCAGACGCTCAGCCAGCAGAAACATACCTTTACGTTTGAGGTCGACGATAGTCTTAGCGTTCTGGGCAATGAAGAGCAGCTACGTAGCGCGATCTCAAACCTGGTGTATAACGCAGTAAACCATACGCCGGCGGGAACGCATATTACGGTGAGCTGGCGACGTGCCGCGCATGGCGCTGAATTTTGCATTCAAGATAACGGTCCGGGGATTGCTGCCGAGCATATTCCTCGTCTGACCGAACGCTTCTACCGCGTCGATAAAGCGCGTTCGCGGCAAACGGGCGGCAGCGGCCTGGGATTGGCGATTGTGAAACATGCGTTGAATCACCATGAAAGCCGCCTTGAAATCGACAGTTCGCCTGGCAAAGGAACGCGATTTAGCTTTGTGCTGCCGGAACGTTTAATTGCCAAAAATAGCGATTAATTGCCTTTCGTAAGTATAACTTTCCATAAGCCAGCGGATGCTGGCTTATTTTCTTTGCAGTTAAGACGGGCTCGTTGAAACATTCAACGTTTGGTGATTTTTTGTTCGCATGATTAGCCATAACTTTTTCATGAGAATGGTGTTTTATTCTGGTTGTAAATTTCATATCGCTATATTCATCTGGTTTTTAGATCCCACCTTGCTTTAAAACGTTATAAGCGTTTAAATTGCGCTTCAGGTGCTGTCATTACGACTGCATTTGCGCGGTAAATCGAAAAACAATTCTTCGCCGCATCGGTCCGGGAGCTTTTCCCGCTGAAATTGATAAAAAACGCCGCTTTATAATCCTCCGGGAAAGGCAAAAATTTTAATGTTTACAACATCACCATCCACAGGCAGTAAGACTTTATGACCCATCAGTTAAAATCGCGCGATATCATCGCCCTGGGCTTTATGACATTTGCGCTGTTCGTTGGCGCAGGCAATATTATCTTTCCTCCTATGGTCGGTTTGCAGGCGGGTGAACACGTCTGGACAGCCGCTATTGGCTTTCTGATTACCGCCGTGGGGCTACCGGTTCTTACTGTTGTGGCGCTGGCGAAAGTCGGCGGCGGGGTAGACAGCCTCAGTACGCCGATTGGTAAAGTGGCGGGACTCCTGCTGGCGACCGTTTGCTATCTGGCCGTCGGGCCGTTATTTGCGACGCCGCGTACTGCGACGGTGTCGTTTGAGGTCGGTATCGCTCCGTTGACCGGCGATTCTGCAATGCCGTTGCTGATTTACAGCGTGGTCTATTTCGCTATCGTTATTCTGGTTTCCCTCTATCCGGGTAAACTGCTGGATACGGTAGGGAATTTCCTGGCGCCGTTGAAAATTATTGCGCTGGTCATCCTGTCCGTCGCGGCTATCGTTTGGCCTGCCGGCCCAATCAGCAACGCCCTGGACGCTTATCAGAATGCGGCCTTTTCTAACGGATTTGTGAACGGCTATCTGACGATGGATACGCTGGGCGCGATGGTGTTTGGTATCGTTATTGTGAACGCGGCGCGTTCTCGCGGCGTGACCGAAGCGCGCCTGTTGACGCGTTACACGGTCTGGGCCGGCCTGATGGCGGGCGTGGGGCTGACGCTGCTTTACCTTGCCTTGTTCCGCTTAGGTTCTGACAGCGCGACGCTGGTCGATCAGTCAGCGAACGGCGCGGCGATTCTTCATGCCTACGTTCAGCATACCTTTGGCGGCGCGGGAAGCTTCCTGCTGGCGGCGCTGATCTTTATCGCGTGTCTGGTGACGGCGGTGGGGCTGACCTGCGCCTGCGCTGAGTTTTTCGCGCAGTATATTCCGCTGTCTTACCGTACGCTGGTCTTTATTCTCGGCGGCTTCTCTATGGTGGTGTCAAACCTTGGACTGAGCCATCTGATTCAAATCTCCATTCCGGTGCTGACGGCTATCTATCCGCCGTGTATCGCACTGGTTGTATTAAGTTTTACCCGCTCATGGTGGCATAATTCCACCCGCATCATCGCGCCGGCCATGTTTATCAGTCTGCTTTTTGGTATCCTTGACGGCATCAAAGCATCTGCCTTTGGCGATATGCTGCCAGCCTGGAGTCAGCGTTTGCCGCTGGCGGAACAGGGACTGGCGTGGTTGATGCCAACGGTGGTGATGGTGATCCTGGCGATTATCTGGGATCGCGCGGCGGGTCGGCAGGTGACCTCCAGCGCTCACTAAAATCGCTGACATATGTGTACACCACGGGGCTTAACGCCCCGTGGTTTTTTATTGTGTTGATAGGTCAGAAATTGATGGAAAGCAATAATAAGCTAAAGCGTGGGCTGAGCACCCGGCACATTCGCTTTATGGCATTAGGTTCGGCAATCGGCACCGGCCTGTTTTACGGCTCGGCGGACGCCATCAAAATGGCGGGGCCGAGCGTGCTGTTGGCCTATATTATTGGCGGGGTCGCGGCATATATCATTATGCGCGCATTGGGGGAAATGTCCGTTCACAACCCTGCCGCCAGCTCATTTTCGCGCTATGCGCAGGAAAACCTCGGCCCGCTTGCGGGCTATATTACCGGCTGGACCTACTGTTTTGAGATCCTGATCGTCGCCATTGCCGACGTGACCGCGTTCGGCATTTACATGGGAGTCTGGTTCCCCGCCGTGCCGCACTGGATTTGGGTGCTTAGCGTGGTGCTGATCATTTGCGCCATCAACCTGATGAGCGTCAAGGTGTTCGGCGAGCTGGAGTTTTGGTTCTCCTTCTTCAAAGTCGCCACCATTATTATCATGATTGTCGCGGGTATCGGCATTATTGTGTGGGGAATTGGCAACGGCGGGCAGCCCACCGGCATTCATAACCTGTGGAGCAACGGCGGCTTCTTCAGCAATGGCTGGCTGGGAATGATCATGTCGCTGCAAATGGTGATGTTCGCTTACGGCGGGATTGAGATTATCGGTATCACCGCCGGGGAAGCGAAAGACCCGGAGAAATCCATTCCGCGCGCCATTAACTCAGTACCGATGCGTATCCTGGTATTTTATGTCGGCACGCTGTTCGTCATTATGTCTATCTATCCGTGGAATCAGGTCGGCACAAACGGCAGCCCATTTGTGCTGACGTTCCAGCATATGGGGATTACCTTTGCTGCCAGCATTCTGAACTTTGTGGTATTGACCGCCTCGCTTTCCGCTATCAACTCCGATGTGTTTGGCGTAGGGCGTATGCTGCATGGTATGGCGGAGCAGGGGAGCGCGCCGAAAGTCTTTGCTAAAACGTCACGCCGTGGTATTCCGTGGGTCACTGTGCTGGTGATGACGATTGCGCTGCTGTTTGCGGTTTATCTGAACTACATCATGCCGGAAAACGTCTTCCTGGTGATTGCTTCGCTGGCGACGTTTGCGACGGTATGGGTATGGATTATGATCCTGCTGTCGCAAATCGCCTTCCGTCGTCGTTTACCGCCGGAAGAGGTAAAAGCGCTGAAATTTAAGGTGCCGGGCGGTGTCGTAACGACGATAGCTGGGCTGATTTTCCTGGTCTTCATTATTGCGCTTATCGGCTACCATCCGGATACCCGCATCTCACTGTATGTGGGCTTCGCCTGGATAGTTCTGCTGTTGATTGGCTGGATGTTTAAACGCCGTCGCGACCGTCAATTGGAGCAGGCGTAGTCGTTTTTCTCTGCCTTATCCGGTCTGCAGGCAACAGTAGGCCGGATAAGCGGAGCCGCTTCTCCTCCTGGAGTCTCCTCCCCTAATAAACCCCTGGATGATGAGTTATCCTTTAAATCTCTATGGCAAGGTGGCCCCATTTTCAGTAGAGGGGATACGAGATGTTGAATGCCTGGCACTTACCGGTTGCCCCATTTGTGAAGCAACATAACGACAAATTAACCATTACGCTGTGGCTGAGCGGAGAAAATCCGCCGTCTCGCGTGACGTTGCGCTCAGAATTCGATAATGAAGAAATCTCACTGGCGATGCGCAAACAGCGCCGCCAGCCGCAGCCGGGCGTGACGGCGTGGCGAGCGACGCTCAATATCGCGTTAGGGCAACCCCGTCGCCGTTACAGCTTTAAATTGCTTTGGCATGATCGCCAGCTTTGGTTTACGCCACAGGGATTTAGCTGTTTTCCGCCTGCGCGTTTGGAGCAATTTGCCGTTGATGTGCCGGATAGCGGGCCGCAGTGGATCGCCGATCAAATTTTTTATCAGATCTTCCCGGATCGTTTTGCCCGCAGCGCGACGCGTGAAGCCGATCAGGACCGGGTGTATTACCACCATGCTGCCGGTCACGACATCGTGCGTAAAGGGTGGGATGAACCGCTCACCCCCCAGGCGGGCGGTTCCACCTTTTACGGCGGCTGTCTGAATGGCATTTGTGAGAAGCTGCCGTATCTGAAAAAACTGGGCGTCACAGCGCTATATCTGAATCCGGTATTTACCGCGCCGAGCGTCCATAAGTACGACACGGAAGATTATCGCCATGTCGATCCGCAATTTGGCGGCGATCGGGCGCTGCTACGCCTGCGGCGTGAAACCCAGGCGCAGGGCATGAGGCTGGTGCTGGATGGCGTGTTTAATCATAGCGGCGACTCGCATGCGTGGTTTGACAGGCATAACCGCAGCACTGGCGGCGCGTGCCATCACCCGGACTCGCCGTGGCGCGACTGGTACTCCTTTTCACCACAAGGCGTGGCGCTGGACTGGCTGGGTTATCCGAGCCTGCCGAAACTCGATTATCAATCAGAAACGCTGGTGGATGAGATCTATCGCGGTGAGGACAGTATCGTTCGTCACTGGCTAAAGGCTCCGTGGAATATGGACGGCTGGCGGCTGGATGTCGTACATATGCTGGGCGAGGCGGGCGGGGCGCGCCATAATTTGCAGCACGTTGCCGGCATTACCCGGGCGGCAAAAGAGGCGCAGCCTGAAGCCTATATTGTGGGGGAACATTTCGGCGATGCGCGGCAGTGGCTACAGGCCGATGCGGAAGATGCCGCCATGAATTATCGCGGCTTCACCTTCCCGCTGTGGGGATTTCTCGCCAATACTGATATCGCTTACGAACCACAGCATATCGATGCCCGGACCTGTATCGCGTGGATGGATAACTACCGCGCCGGGCTGTCACATCAGCAACAACTGCGTATGTTTAATCAACTCGACAGCCATGATACTGCGCGCTTTAAAACCCTGCTGGGTAAAGACGCGGCGCGCCTGCCGCTGGCGGTGGTCTGGCTGTTTACCTGGCCCGGCGTGCCATGTATTTATTACGGCGATGAAGTCGGCGTGGACGGCGCAAATGACCCCATGTGCCGCAAACCGTTCCCGTGGGATGAACGCAAGCAGGACAGCAACCTGCTGGCGCTGTACCAGCGTATGGCGAAACTGCGTCAGCGCAGTCTGGCGTTGCGTCGTGGCGGATGCCAGGCGCTGTATGCCGAAGGTGACGTAGTGGTATTCGTGCGGGTTTATCAGCAGCAGCGGGCGCTGGTGGCGATTAACCGGGGCGAGGCCTGTGAAGTAGTGCTGGAAGCGTTGCCGTTGCTGAACGTGGCCGGATGGCAATGTAAAACGGGGAGCGGTGACATCCGCAAGGGAAGACTTAGTTTACCCGCGATTTCCGCGACGGTATGGATGAATCGTTGAGGCGAGGTGATTCGTAACACCTCACGCATAAAAAAGGCTCGCATTCGCGAGCCTTTTATCAATGCACTGACTTACAGGCTGGAAATGTTCTCAGCCAGGTATTTAGCCACGCCGTCCGGAGAGGCGTTCATGCCTTCTTTGCCTTTTTCCCACTGCGCCGGGCAGACATCGCCGTGCTCTTCGTGGAACTGCAGCGCGTCGACCATACGCAGCATTTCGTCGATGTTACGACCCAGCGGCAGATCGTTTACGACCTGGTGGCGAACAATACCGTTAGCGTCAATCAGGAAAGAGCCGCGCAGCGCAACGCCTTCGTCCGGATGTTCGATACCGTAAGCTTTCTGAATTTCACGCTTCACGTCAGCAACCATTGCGTATTTCACCGGGCCAATGCCGCCTTTATCGACAGGGGTGTTACGCCATGCGTTGTGGACAAACTCAGAGTCGAAAGAAACGCCGACTACTTCAACGCCGCGCTTCTGGAATTCTTCATAACGTTTATCAAAGGCGATCAGCTCAGACGGGCAAACAAAAGTGAAGTCCATCGGCCAGAAGAACAGAACGGTCGTTTTACCATTGGTGTGCTGTTTGAAGTTGAATTTATCAACAATCTCACCGCTACCCAGTACCGCCGCAGCGGTGAAATCCGGGGCCTGACGAGTAACCAGTACCATAATAATTCTCCTGCAATATTAAGGGTTTTAGAACGCAACGCGGGCAGTATAGGGAGGGCGAAGCGACAAAACAATGCGGTCTTGACAATCAATGAGACAGCTTTTGCCTATCGATCGGGTCATTATAAATCGTAATGATGACCCCTTTATGACAGCGAACGATCTTTCTGCCAACGGCGGATCTGACGCACGCCCTCGCTATCAGGCCGTCACAGCGCTTTGCGGGCGGCCTGTGCCATCATACGCGGATAAAAATGCCAGAAGCGCTCTTCTAACGCGTCGTAGTGCGCGTCCAGATCGTACCAGGAATCACGCAAGGCATCCAGCCGGGGACGGCGATTCGCCATGCCATTCAGCACGTTTTGAATGAAATCCATATCGCGATACCGCTCTAACCATTTTTCTGACCAAAGATAATCATTCAGGTTGACAAAGCGCGGAGGGGAGTCGGGCAAAATCGTCGCGACCTGCGCATGGGCGTAGCCGACAAACGCCTGAAGTGGAAAATCGGGAGAGATTTGCGTCCAGTGGCGCGATAAAAAATGATCCCACATGACGTCCAGCGTAATGGGCGCCACGCGCCGCGTTTCATGGCGGAACCACTCTCGCGCCTCACGAACTTCCGGCAGGTTGTCGGTCATGACGTCAATACGCCGATGCATATAAATACCCTCTACGACGTCAGGAGGATAATGCGTTGCCGGGTTACCGCGGACAAAATCGGCCAGCAGATTACCGGAAAGCGAGCTGTCGGCAAGGTGCGCCAGATGCAGGTGAGCAAGAAAATTCATTATTGATTCTCTGTCCAAAAAGCGGGTAACGGTTGCAGCGGGAACGCCCCGGCACTAGACTACCCGCCTCTTATTTTAGTCTGAGTCAGAGTCATGCGCGTTACCGATTTTTCCTTTGAACTACCCGAATCCCTGATTGCCCACTACCCACAGCCGGAACGCAGTCGCTGCCGTTTGCTGTCATTAGAGGGGCCGACGGGCGCGCTGACGCACGGTACTTTCACCGATCTGCTCGATAAGCTCAACCCTGGCGATTTGCTGGTCTTCAATAATACCCGCGTGATCCCGGCGCGGCTGTTTGGCCGTAAAGCCAGCTGCGGCAAGATAGAAGTGCTGGTCGAACGTATGCTCGATGATAAACGCATCCTGGCGCATATTCGCGCTTCTAAAGCGCCAAAACCGGGCACGGAACTGCTACTGGGCGACGACGAAAGTATTCACGCGACCATGACTGCGCGTCATGGCGCTCTGTTTGAAGTTGAGTTTAATGACCCGCGTCCGGTGCTGGATATTCTCAACGCCATCGGCCATATGCCGTTGCCGCCGTACATCGACCGTCCGGACGAAGACGCCGACCGCGAACTGTACCAGACGGTCTACAGTGAAAAACCGGGCGCCGTCGCCGCGCCGACCGCAGGGCTGCACTTTGATGAGCCGCTGCTGGCGGCGCTTCGTGAGAAAGGTATCGAAATGGCGTTTGTTACGCTACACGTAGGCGCGGGCACTTTCCAGCCGGTGCGTGTCGATACCATTGAAGATCACATCATGCACTCCGAATATGCGGAGGTGCCGCAAGAGGTGGTTGACGCGGTGCTGGCGGCGAAAGCGCGCGGCAACCGGGTTATCGCCGTCGGCACCACCTCGGTACGCTCACTGGAGAGCGCGGCGCAGGCGGCAAAAAGCGATTTGATAGAGCCATTCTTCGGCGATACGCAAATCTTTATTTATCCAGGTTATCAATACAAAGTGATTGATGCGCTGATCACCAACTTCCATCTGCCGGAATCGACGTTGATTATGCTGGTTTCCGCATTTGCCGGTTATCAACACACCATGAATGCCTATAAGACTGCGGTAGAACAAAAATATCGCTTTTTTAGCTACGGGGACGCGATGTTTATCACGTACAATCCGCAGGCTATTTCTGAGCGTCCGTAAGAATGCCATTTTGACGCCGGGCAGTGCTCGCCATCCTCACGTACTGCGTGTACGCTCCGGTGGCTGTGCGCTGGCCGACCCCAAACTGGCTGCGCCGATGACGCCTTCGGGAATTTATTAGCTATGGAATCATTCCGTAGCGAGTCGTTAAACGTCGGACTGTTTTTCTGACGCAGGAGTGATAATGAAATTTGAGTTAGATACCACCGATGGTCGCGCGCGTCGCGGTCGTCTGGTGTTTGATCGTGGCGTAGTGGAAACGCCTGCTTTTATGCCTGTGGGTACTTACGGTACCGTGAAAGGCATGACGCCGGAAGAAGTGGAAGCGACCGGCGCGCAGATTATTCTCGGCAACACTTTCCACCTGTGGCTGCGCCCGGGTCAGGAAATCATGAAGCTGCATGGCGATCTGCACGATTTTATGCAGTGGAAAGGGCCGATTCTCACCGATTCCGGCGGCTTCCAAGTTTTCAGCCTCGGCGATATTCGTAAGATTACCGAGCAAGGTGTGCACTTCCGTAACCCGATCAACGGCGATCCGATTTTCCTCGATCCGGAAAAGTCGATGGAGATCCAGTACGATCTCGGTTCCGATATCGTGATGATCTTTGATGAATGTACGCCGTATCCGGCAGACTGGGACTATGCTAAACGCTCGATGGAGATGTCGTTGCGTTGGGCGAAGCGTAGCCGCGACCGTTTTGATAGCCTTGGCAATAAGAATGCGCTTTTTGGCATCATTCAGGGCAGCGTTTACGAAGATTTACGCGATATCTCGGTGAAAGGTCTGGTAGAGATTGGCTTTGATGGCTACGCTGTCGGCGGTTTGGCTGTCGGTGAGCCGAAAGCAGATATGCACCGCATTCTGGAGCACGTTTGCCCGCAGATTCCGGCTGACAAACCGCGTTACCTGATGGGCGTGGGTAAACCGGAAGATCTGGTGGAAGGGGTGCGTCGCGGTATTGATATGTTTGACTGTGTCATGCCAACGCGAAATGCCCGTAATGGTCATCTGTTTGTGACCGACGGCGTGGTGAAGATTCGTAATGCAAAGCATAAGAGCGACACCAGCCCGCTTGACGCCGAGTGCGATTGCTACACCTGTCGCAATTATTCACGCGCTTACTTGCATCATCTCGACCGTTGCAACGAAATATTAGGTGCGCGTCTCAATACCATTCATAACTTGCGTTACTACCAGCGTTTGATGGCGGGTTTACGCAAGGCTATTGAAGAGGGTAAATTAGAGAGCTTCGTAACCGAGTTTTACCAACGTCAGGGGCGACCCGTTCCACCTTTGAACGTTGATTAATTTTAATAATGAGGGAATTTGAATGAGCTTTTTTATTTCTGATGCGGTAGCGGCAACAGGTGCTCCGGCGCAGGGCAGCCCGATGTCTCTGATTTTAATGCTGGTGGTGTTTGGTCTGATTTTCTATTTCATGATCCTGCGCCCGCAGCAGAAGCGCACCAAAGAGCACAAAAAGCTGATGGACTCCATTGCGAAAGGTGATGAAGTTCTGACGAATGGCGGTCTGGTCGGTCGAGTGACCAAAGTAGCGGAAGCCGGCTACATTGCCATCGCGCTGAATGACACCACGGAAGTGGTTATCAAACGTGACTTCGTAGCTGCCGTTCTGCCGAAAGGCACCATGAAGGCGCTGTAATATTTCGTTTTCCCAAAGGGAACTGCCGTGTTAAACCGTTATCCTTTGTGGAAGTACATCATGCTGGTCGTCGTGATTATCGTCGGCCTGCTTTACGCACTTCCCAACCTGTATGGTGAGGATCCGGCTGTTCAAATCACTGGCGTGCGCGGCGTCGCCGCCAGTGAGCAAACGCTGATCCAGGTCCAGAAAACGTTACAAGAAGAAAAAATTCCCGCTAAGTCTGTGGCACTGGAAGAGGGCGCTATTCTTGCGCGCTTCGACACCACCGATACCCAGCTACGCGCCCGTGAAGCGCTGATGAGCGTGCTGGGGGATAAATATGTCGTGGCGCTTAACCTTGCGCCGGCTACGCCGCGCTGGTTGGCGGCTATTCACGCCGATCCGATGAAGCTCGGTCTTGATCTGCGCGGCGGCGTTCACTTCCTGATGGAAGTGGATATGGATACCGCGTTAGGTAAACTCCAGGAACAAAATATCGATAGCCTGCGCAGCGATCTGCGTGAAAAAGGCATTCCTTATACCACCGTTCGTAAAGAAAATAATTATGGGCTGAGCATCACGTTCCGTGACAGCAAAGCGCGTGATGAGGCGATCGCCTATCTGACGCCGCGTCATCGTGACCTGGTGATTTCCAGCCAGAGCGGCAATCAACTTCGCGCGGTAATGACCGATGCGCGCCTGAGCGAAGCGCGTGAATACGCCGTTCAGCAGAACATTAATATTCTGCGTAACCGTGTTAACCAACTGGGCGTCGCGGAGCCTGTCGTACAACGCCAGGGCGCAGACCGTATTGTGGTTGAGCTGCCGGGTATCCAGGATACCGCTCGCGCGAAAGAAATTCTCGGCGCGACCGCGACGCTGGAATTCCGTCTGGTGAATACCAACGTTGACCAGGCCGCCGCTGCTGCCGGGCGCGTACCGGGCGATTCCGAAGTGAAACAGACCCGCGAAGGTCAGCCGGTGGTATTGTACAAACGCGTGATCCTCACCGGCGACCATATCACCGACTCGACGTCCAGCCAGGATGAATATAACCAACCGCAGGTTAACATCTCGCTGGATAGCGCAGGCGGCAATATCATGTCTAACTTCACTAAGGACAATATCGGCAAACCGATGGCGACCCTGTTTGTGGAGTATAAAGACAGCGGTAAGAAAGACGCTAACGGTCGCGCCGTACTGGTGAAACAGGAAGAGGTGATTAACATTGCCAACATCCAGTCTCGGCTGGGTAACAGCTTCCGTATTACCGGTATCAGCAACCCGAACGAAGCGCGTCAGCTCTCGTTGTTGCTGCGTGCGGGCGCCCTGATTGCGCCGATTCAGATCGTTGAAGAGCGCACCATTGGCCCGACTCTGGGTATGCAGAACATCAAGCAGGGCCTGGAAGCCTGTCTGGCCGGTCTGGTGGTCTCCATCCTGTTCATGATCTTCTTCTATAAGAAGTTTGGTCTGATTGCGACCAGCGCGTTAGTGGCTAACCTGGTGTTGATTGTCGGTATCATGTCGCTGTTGCCGGGGGCAACGCTCAGTATGCCGGGGATTGCGGGTATCGTGTTAACCCTTGCGGTGGCGGTCGACGCCAACGTTCTGATTAACGAACGTATCAAAGAAGAGTTGAGTAATGGCCGCACGGTACAGCAGGCGATAAACGAAGGCTATGCCGGCGCGTTCAGTTCCATCTTTGATGCGAACATCACGACGCTGATTAAAGTCATCATTCTGTATGCCGTTGGTACCGGGGCAATTAAAGGGTTCGCGATTACGACCGGTATCGGTGTGGCGACGTCGATGTTTACCGCGATTATCGGTACGCGTGCTATCGTAAACCTGCTATATGGCGGCAAGCGCGTCACTAAGCTGTCAATCTGAGGAGTGCGATGTGGCACAGGAATACACTGTTGAACAACTAAACCACGGCCGTAAAGTCTATGACTTTATGCGCTGGGACTTCTGGGCATTCGGCATCTCCGGGCTGTTGCTGATCGCGGCCATTGTCATTATGGGCGTACGCGGGTTTAACTGGGGGCTGGATTTCACTGGCGGCACGGTAATTGAAATCACGCTGGAAAAACCGGCTGAAATGGATGTGATGCGCGAAGCGCTGCAAAAAGCGGGCTATGAAGAGCCGCAGTTGCAGAACTTTGGCAGCAGTCATGACATTATGGTGCGTATGCCGCCAACCGAAGGTGAAACCGGCGGTCAGGTACTGGGTAGCAAAGTGGTGACGATCATTAATGAAGCCACCAACCAGAACGCGGCCGTGAAGCGTATTGAATTCGTGGGGCCAAGCGTGGGCGCCGATCTGGCGCAAACCGGCGCTATGGCGCTGCTGGTGGCGTTGATCTCTATCCTCGTTTATGTCGGTTTCCGCTTTGAGTGGCGACTGGCGGCAGGGGTGGTCATCGCGCTGGCGCACGACGTGATCATTACGCTGGGGATACTGTCGCTTTTCCATATCGAGATTGACCTGACCATTGTGGCATCATTGATGTCGGTGATCGGTTACTCGCTGAACGACAGTATCGTGGTCTCCGACCGTATTCGTGAAAACTTCCGCAAAATCCGTCGCGGGACGCCTTACGAAATCTTTAACGTGTCGCTGACCCAGACGCTACACCGTACGTTGATTACCTCCGGTACGACGTTAGTGGTAATTCTGATGCTGTACCTCTTCGGCGGTCCGGTACTGGAAGGCTTCTCGCTGACGATGCTGATCGGTGTCTCTATTGGTACGGCATCTTCTATCTATGTCGCATCGGCGCTGGCGCTGAAACTCGGTATGAAGCGCGAGCATATGCTGCAGCAGAAAGTCGAAAAAGAAGGGGCGGATCAGCCGTCCATTCTGCCGTAAGCTGGCGTTAACATGACTGAAAAAAGCCGCAACATCGCAGGGTGCTGCGGCTTTTTATTATCCAGAATAAACTCGATTGCATGAGGAACTATCATGGCTATCATCCCAAAAAACTACGCGCGCCTGGAAAGCGGCTATCGTGAAAAAGCGCTGAAGCTGTTTCCGTGGGTGTGCGGACGTTGTTCCCGTGAGTTTGTGTATTCAAATCTGCGTGAGCTGACGGTGCATCATATCGATCATGACCACACCAATAACCCGGAAGACGGCAGCAACTGGGAGCTATTGTGCCTCTACTGCCACGATCATGAGCATTCTAAATATACCGAAGCCGATCAGTACGGTTCGACGGTCATTGCCGGGGAAGATGCGCAAAAAGATGTCGGCGAGGCGACTTATAACCCGTTTGCCGATCTGAAAGCGATGATGAACAAAAAGAAATAAGCAGGCTGCTGACAAAGTTGTTGGTGCTGTTGAATGTTAGGTTACGCTTCGCTCCACCCAACGGAATCCGCAATATAAATGAATTATTGGTTTTCGTAGGTCGGATGCAATCCGACATTTTTTCAGCCCCGGAGTTTGTCGCCAGCCCCAAACGTCCTGTAACGCATACATTGTCACTGGAATCCCGATCGCAAGGTTGGGATTTTTTTGTTTTTAATTCATGCCGATACTGGCGAGCAGAGTAGAATCAGCGGTAAGCCGGGGCAACCCGGTGAGGCGCAATGTTGCGGGGGCTTGATCCCCGGTGGCCTTGTCGCTGGAAAGAGAAAACCCCCGCACATTGTTCGGTATTCACCGGCAACATTACGGGGGCTAACTTGACCCTAGACAAGTTGAGGATAGCCGCGAACCGTTGCCATTGCAACAAAGGCGGCAATATGACGCTCACAGAGTTGAGCATTACTATCTGGCACGATCTGGCGGCACCAACGCTGGTCGGGATTGCGACAGGTCTGTTTTTAGGCTGGTGGCATCGCCGGAAGTAATGTGAAGTGGGCGCGACTCGCCGCCGCATGGCAGCATGCGCCCGAAACGGGCCAGAGGGCGACCTCTGGCCTTTTTTGCAGGTTTAGAAGTTGTAACCCACGACCAGGTAGCCGCCCCAGCCGGTAGATTTCGCGCTGAAATCGCCATCGCCCCAGTTCAGTTTTGCGCCATTCTGCCACTGTCCGCCGTTATGGAAGTAACGCGCAACGACCGAGTAGTGCCAGTGATCGTAGTTCAACGCCAGGATATGGCTGGAAGCGATGGAGTTGCTGGTACGGTTCGGATCGTCGCCTAAATCAGATCCCCAGTCAAAGTTGGTAAAGCCGATATAGCTCAGTTTGCCGCCCCACAGATCGGTGATGGGGACGAAGTATTTCACTTTGAAACGGTAGCCGTCCCATTCGTTTTCATTGGACGCGCCGTAGTTTTGCCACTGATATTTCGCATACACGTTCAGCGACAGGCCCATCGGCAGGCCGGTGTCGATATCGGTCCCCAGACCCATATACCACGTGCTCTGGCGGCTGGCTTTGTTATCGCCCATATCGTAGATGTAGTTGTTGGCGAAATACCACTCTTTAAACGGGCCGAAGCTCAGGTCTGCGCCGGTCAGCTTATCAATCGAGAAACGCGGTTCGATTTCCATGAACAGCGGAGAACCGTCGGACCAGATACCTTTATCGTTGCCGTTACCCCAATCAAAGGTTTTGGGAATATCGATATAGCCGTAGAAATCAAACCAGTCTTTTTTGGCAAATGCTTCATATTCCAGATAGACGTCGTTGTTCAATTTCGGCGAGAAACGGGTATGGTAGCTACCTACCACGTTTACGCTCTGGTGCCACCAGTCGGACAAATACTGCGGCTGATCATTTTCTGCTGCGTTAGCAGTAAAAGATGAGGTGAGCGCCAGCGCTGCGCTGACTGCGAGTAAAGTTTTTTTCATATGTATGCCACTGTTTGAAATCCCTTGCGGGAGTGAAAAGAACGCAATTTGCGTTTCTAAATATTTCGTGTTTCTGCGGAGCCTATTATAAAAATCATTGCTCACAAAAATATGTCTTGTTTCACATATCTATCATTTACGTAATCGATTGCGTTCACGTTTGCGCACTTTAGGCGCGGCGACAGTACTATCTTTCATGAATATTACCAATCCATGTCATAAATGACGGAAATGTCAGTAGGGCAACAAAAGTCGCGCGGGGGATGTTGCGGAACGCACAAAACGCTCCGCCAGAACGTTTATTGATTAACAGGCTGAATATCATGGATGCGAAGGAAGCCTAACTGCGCCGGTGTGATCCCCTTCAACGGTAACGAAATATTGACATCACTGGGCGCCAGCAAGCTGGCAGGGGCATTTACCAGAAGGCTCTGTGCATTTACCTCCTGATAGTTCTCCGTAGTGCCCTGAATTTGCCCGTACTCTACGGTAGCGCTGAATGCCGGCAGCGGATCGCGGGACTCGCCCTGAATGCGTAACGTTGCGTGAGCGCCGTCTGCGACAGGCGTAATTTCCAGCAATGTCATACGTAGCGTACCGATCTGACTCTCCAGCCGGGCAGGCGTATTGGCGCCAGGCAACAAATAGACGCCGCGGGTTGACTCCGCATTCAGCTTATTTTGTTGGGTAATTTTTACCGTTTCCTGATTCAGTTGGGTCATCTCTTTATTCAGGGTGCTAATGCTTTGATGCATCTGGCGAACTTCGCTCTGCGGCGCGCAGGCGGTCAGGCTCAAGAGACTTCCCACCAGGAGAATTCTTAGGTAACGTCTTGTCATGTCGATCATTTCCTTCGTGGTCCGATAGCGTAATGGTAGTGCGCTATACGCACAAAGGCACCGATCCTTTATCTCAAAAGCGCTCCGCCTTTGTTGTCGCGCCAGTTCAGGGTAAAATAGCATTTCCTAAATCATCTGGTCAGGACGCCGTATGCATTGCCCATTTTGTTTCGCCGTAGATACCAAAGTCATTGACTCTCGTCTTGTAGGCGAGGGCTCGTCCGTGCGCCGCCGTCGGCAGTGTCTGGTGTGTAATGAACGCTTTACGACCTTTGAAGTGGCTGAACTGGTCATGCCGCGCGTGATAAAAAGCAACGATGTGCGCGAACCCTTTAATGAGGATAAGCTGCGTAGCGGCATGTTGAGAGCGCTGGAAAAAAGACCCGTCAGCGCAGATGATGTTGAAATGGCATTGAACCATATTAAGTCACAATTACGTGCCACTGGGGAGCGTGAAGTTCCCAGCAAGATGATTGGCAACCTGGTCATGGAGCAGCTGAAAAAACTCGATAAAGTCGCGTATATTCGCTTTGCCTCCGTCTATCGCAGTTTCGAAGATATCAAAGACTTTGGCGAAGAAATCGCTCGCCTACAGGACTAAGCCATGCAGGATGAATTTTACATGGCGCGAGCGCTAAAACTGGCGCAGCGTGGGCGTTTCACCACTCACCCGAACCCTAATGTCGGCTGTGTCATTGTTAACAATGGCGACATCGTCGGCGAAGGTTATCACCAGCGCGCCGGAGAGCCGCACGCCGAGGTCCATGCGCTGCGGATGGCGGGCGCAAAAGCCAAAGGCGCAACCGCCTATGTCACGCTTGAACCCTGTAGCCATCATGGGCGAACGCCGCCATGTTGCGATGCGCTGATTGCGGCCGGCGTCGCGCGCGTGGTCGCCGCGATGCAGGACCCAAATCCACAGGTCGCCGGGCGCGGGCTGTATCGCCTGCAACAGGCGGGTATTGCGGTCAGCCACGGGTTAATGATGAGTGAAGCGGAGGCGCTCAATAAAGGCTTCCTCAAGCGGATGCGTACCGGATTCCCTTATCTTCAGCTTAAACTGGGCGCCTCCGTGGATGGACGGACGGCGATGGCCAGCGGCGAAAGCCAGTGGATCACCTCGCCGCAGGCCCGGCGCGACGTTCAGCGCTTGCGTGCGCAAAGTCACGCTATCTTAACCAGTAGCGCGACGGTATTGGCTGACGATCCGGCCTTGACGGTGCGTTGGGCGGAGTTAGACGCCTCTACGCAGGCGTCTTACCCGCAGGAAAATCTGCGCCAGCCGGTGCGAATTGTTATCGACAGCCAAAACCGGGTAACGCCTGCGCATCGTATTGTGCAGCAGCCCGGCGAAACGTGGATTGCGCGTACCCAGGAAGATAGCCGCACGTGGCCCGATTCGGTTCGTACTATCAGCGTGCCGGCGCACAATGGACATTTGGATCTGGTTGTGCTGATGATGCAGTTAGGCAGGCAGCAGATTAATAGCATATGGGTTGAAGCCGGACCGGGACTGGCGGGCGCGTTGCTGCAAGCCGGGCTGGTAGATGAACTGATTGTCTATGTCGCGCCTAAATTGTTGGGAACCCAGGCGCGGGGATTATGCGAATTGCCGGGGCTTGAGAAGCTCGCCGACGCGCCGCAATTTACCTTCAGCGAAATACGACATGTCGGCCCGGATGTTTGCCTGCATATGGTGAGCGCATGAGTTCTCCCGTCGAAAGGGGAGCAGCGCTCAAATTATTATGATAAAATCCGCCCCCCTGCGGGGCCAAATGAACCCTGGAAGAGAGAATATGAACATTATTAAAGCTAACGTTGCAGCCCCTGACGCTCGCGTCGCCATCACTATTGCGCGTTTCAATCAGTTTATCAACGACAGCCTGCTGGATGGCGCGGTTGATGCCCTGACGCGTATTGGTCAGGTAAAAGATGATAATATTACCGTAGTGTGGGTGCCTGGCGCCTATGAACTGCCGCTGGCGACCGATGCGCTGGCGAAAAGCGGTAAATATGACGCCGTGGTTGCGCTGGGAACCGTGATTCGCGGGGGGACTGCGCACTTTGAATATGTGGCAGGCGGCGCCAGCAATGGCCTGGCAAGCGTTGCCCAGGACAGTGGCGTGCCGGTAGCCTTTGGTGTTCTGACCACCGAGAGTATTGAACAAGCCATCGAACGTGCTGGTACAAAAGCCGGTAATAAAGGCGCAGAAGCTGCGCTGACCGCGCTTGAAATGATTAATGTATTGAAAGCCATTAAGGCCTGATTTTTTGTAAGGGGAATTCCGTGAAACCTGCTGCTCGTCGCCGCGCCCGTGAGTGTGCCGTCCAGGCGCTTTACTCCTGGCAGTTGTCCCAGAACGACATCGCTGATGTTGAATACCAGTTCCTGGCGGAACAGGACGTAAAAGACGTCGACGTTCTCTATTTCCGTGAACTGCTATCCGGGGTGGCGACTAACAGCGCGTACCTGGATGGTTTAATGAAACCGTATCTGTCCCGTCTGCTTGAAGAGCTGGGACAGGTTGAAAAAGCCGTGCTGCGTATTGCGTTGTTTGAGCTGTCAAAACGCAGCGATGTGCCTTATAAAGTGGCCATCAACGAAGCGATTGAACTGGCGAAAACCTTTGGCGCTGAAGACAGCCACAAATTCGTCAACGGCGTACTGGATAAAGCAGCTCCGGTGATTCGTCCCAACAAAAAGTGATTCACAGGCCGGAAAGATAGCGGGCGATCGATACCCGCCGTCTCCGGCCTTTTCTTTTTTTCTGCTGAGGCATAACGTATGGCATGTGGCGAGTTTTCCCTGATTGCCCGTTATTTTGACCGTGTAAGAAGCTCTCGTCTTGATGTTGAAACCGGTATTGGCGACGATTGCGCGCTCCTGAATATTCCTGAAAAGCAGACCCTGGCGATCAGTACCGATACGCTGGTGGCGGGCAACCACTTCCTCCCCAATATCGATCCTGCCGATCTGGCTTATAAAGCGTTGGCGGTGAATTTAAGCGATCTGGCCGCGATGGGGGCCGACCCGGCCTGGTTAACGCTGGCGTTAACGTTGCCGGAAGTGGATGAGCCGTGGCTGGAGGCTTTTAGCGACAGTCTGTTTGCGCTATTGAATTACTACGATATGCAGCTCATTGGCGGCGACACCACGCGTGGACCGCTGTCGATGACGCTGGGTATCCACGGTTATATCCCGGCAGGGCGCGCGCTCAAGCGATCTGGCGCGAAGCCGGGCGACTGGATTTATGTCACCGGTACGCCGGGCGACAGCGCTGCCGGGCTGGCGGTTTTGCAAAACCGGCTACAGGTGTCGGAGGAGACAGACGCTCACTATTTAATTCAACGGCATTTACGCCCGACGCCGCGTATTTTACACGGCCAGGCGCTGCGTGATATCGCCAGCGCGGCTATCGATCTTTCCGATGGTTTGATTTCCGATCTGGGGCATATCGTCAAGGCCAGCGGCTGTGGGGCAAGAGTAGATGTTGATGCGCTGCCAAAATCCGATGCGATGATGCTCCATGTTGATGACGGGCAGGCGCTGCGTTGGGCGCTTTCCGGCGGCGAAGACTATGAGCTGTGCTTTACGGTGCCGGAACTGAACCGTGGCGCGCTGGATGTCGCCATTGGTCAACTGGGTGTTCCCTTTACCTGCATAGGTCAAATGAGCGCAGATATTGAAGGGCTGAATTTTGTACGTGACGGAATGCCTGTCACCTTTGACTGGAAAGGATATGACCATTTTGCCACGCCATAAAGATGTTGCGAAAAGCCGCCTGAATTTGCGCAATCCGTGGCATCTGCTCGCTACCGGCTTTGGCAGTGGGCTGAGCCCCGTGGTGCCGGGCACGATGGGCTCGCTGGCGGCGATCCCCTTCTGGTATTTGATGACGTTTCTGCCGTGGCAGCTTTATTCGCTGGTCGTGATGTTTGGGATCTGCATTGGCGTTTATCTTTGCCATCAGACGGCGAAAGATATGGGCGTACACGACCACGGCAGTATTGTCTGGGATGAATTTATCGGTATGTGGATAACGCTAATGGCGTTGCCGACGACGGACTGGCAGTGGGTGGCAGCCGGGTTCGTTATTTTCCGCATTCTGGATATGTGGAAACCCTGGCCGATCCGTTGGTTTGATCGCAACGTGCACGGCGGCATGGGGATTATGATCGATGATATCGTCGCCGGGGTGATATCCGCCGGCATACTGTATTTTATCGGTCATCACTGGCCGCTCGGTATTATTTAAAGGGTTTGCCGGATGGCGGCGTAAACGCCTTATCCGGCCTCCCCCCGAACAATATGTCGATTTCGCAGGCCCGATAAGCGCCGCGCCATCGGGCAATGGCGGATTATTTAAATCCCACCACCGGATGTTGTTTGTACGGTGTTTCGAGTTCGGCAATCTGCTCCGGTTTGAGCGTTAAATCAACGGCATTCAGCAACTCATCTAACTGCTCTTCACGCGAAGCGCCGATAATCGGCGCGGCGACGCCTCGTTTGCTGAGCAGCCAAGCCAGCGCGACCTGCGCTCGCGTTGCGCCAAGCGCCTCGCTGACGCCAGCCAGCCGTTCCGCTATTTGCGCATCATTTTTATCGCTTTCAGCATATAAATTTTTGCCCACGTCATCCGAGACCTGGCGGGCCGTGGTTTCTCCCCAGGGGCGAGTTAAGCGCCCGCGCGCCAGCGGACTCCACGGAATCACGGCAACGCCTTCCTGCCAGCACAGCGGTAGCATCTCTCGCTCTTCTTCGCGGTAGATCAGGTTATAGTGATCCTGCATGGTGACAAACGGCACCCAGCCGTGTTGTTTTTGTAGCGCCAGTGCCTGGGCAAATTGTGAGGCGTGCATTGAGGAAGCGCCGATATAGCGGGCTTTACCCGCCTTCACCACGTCGTTTAGCGCTTCCAGAGTTTCTTCTATCGGCGTGGTGTAATCCCAGCGGTGGATTTGCAGGATATCGACATACTCCATTCCCAGACGGGTGAGGCTATCGTCAATAGAGCGCAGGATTTGCGCGCGGGACAATCCTTCCGGCAGATCGCCGACGCGATGGAAGACTTTCGTCGCTACCACCACCTCGTCGCGCCGGGCGAAATCACGCAGCGCGCGACCGACAATCTCTTCGCTGCTGCCGTCGGAGTAGCTGTTGGCGGTATCAAAAAAGTTAATGCCGCCCTCAAGGGCGCGCTTGATGATGGGACGGCTGCTCTCTTCGGGAAGCGTCCAGGCGTGATTGCCGCGACTCGGCTCGCCGAATGTCATACAGCCCAGACAAAGGCGGGACACCCGAAGATCTGTATTTCCTAACGTGTTGTATTGCATGACTCCGCTCCTGTTATACCCGTCACTCTTCAAGCATAGCAGGAGCAAAGAGGGGATTATGCCTGCCAGGCCTTGATTTTGGCTTCAATGCCTGCGGCGTCGAGCCCCAGTTCCGCGCGGGCTTCTTCCTGCGTTCCTTGCGGGATAAAGAAATCCGGAAGACCGATATTCAGCACAGGTACAGGTTTACGATGGGCCATTAGCACTTCGTTTACGCCGCTGCCAGCGCCGCCCATAATGGCGTTTTCTTCCAGCGTCACCAGCGCGTCATGCTGCGCGGCCATCTCCAGAATTAACGTGTCGTCCAGCGGCTTAACAAAGCGCATGTCGACCAGCGTGGCGTTCAGCGCTTCGGCGACTTTCGCCGCCTCAGGCATTAAGGTGCCAAAGTTCAGAATCGCCAGTTTTTCGCCATGACGCTTCACAACGCCTTTACCAATAGGCAGTTTTTCCAGCGGGGTTAGCGCCACGCCCTGTGCATTACCGCGTGGATAACGTACTGCCGTCGGGCCGTCGTTATAGTGATACCCGGTAAATAACATCTGGCGACATTCGTTTTCGTCGCTTGGCGTCATGATCACCATATCCGGGATGCAGCGCAGATAGGAGAGATCGAACGCGCCCTGGTGTGTTTGTCCATCCGCGCCAACGATACCGGCGCGATCGATGGCGAACATGACCGGCAGTTTCTGGATAGCGACGTCATGGATGACCTGATCGTAGGCGCGTTGCAGGAAAGTAGAGTAGATCGCCACGACGGGCTTATAGCCGCCAATCGCCAGACCTGCGGCGAAGGTGACGGCATGCTGCTCGGCGATGGCGACGTCAAAATAGCGATCCGGGAATTTACGTGAAAATTCCACCATGCCGGAACCTTCGCGCATTGCTGGGGTGATCGCCATCAGCTTGCTGTCTTTGGCGGCGGTTTCACACAGCCAGTCACCGAAGATTTTTGAATAACCGGGCAGACCGCCGCTGCTTTTCGGCAAACATCCGCTGGAAGGATCAAATTTAGGCACCGCATGGAAAGTGATCGGATCTTTTTCCGCGGGCTCATAGCCGCGGCCTTTCTTGGTCATGATATGCAGGAACTGCGGGCCTTTCAGGTCGCGCATGTTCTTCAATGTGCTGATAAGCCCCATGACATCGTGACCATCGACCGGCCCGATGTAGTTAAAGCCCAGCTCTTCGAACAGTGTGCCCGGCACAACCATGCCTTTAATATGTTCTTCGGTACGCTTGAGCAGTTCTTTAATTGGCGGTACGCCGGAGAAGACCTTTTTTCCGCCTTCGCGCAGAGAAGAGTAAAGCTTACCGGAAAGTAGCTGCGCCAGATGGTTGTTGAGCGCGCCGACGTTTTCCGAAATCGACATTTCATTGTCGTTCAGAATGACCAGCATGTCGGGCCGGATATCGCCTGCGTGATTCATTGCTTCAAACGCCATACCGGCGGTGATGGCGCCGTCGCCAATCACACAGACGGTGCGGCGATCTTTGCCTTCTTTCTCCGCCGCCACGGCAATGCCGATACCGGCGCTGATGGAGGTGGAGGAATGCCCAACGCTCAGCACATCGTATTCGCTTTCTCCGCGCCACGGGAACGGGTGCAGACCGCCTTTCTGGCGAATGGTGCCGATTTTGTCGCGACGACCGGTAAGGATTTTATGTGGATAAGCCTGGTGTCCAACATCCCAGATTAGCTGGTCAAACGGGGTGTTGTAGACATAATGCAGCGCCACGGTAAGTTCTACCGTGCCCAGCCCGGAAGCGAAGTGCCCGCTGGAACGGCTTACGCTGTCGAGTAAGTAGCGGCGTAGCTCGTCGCAGAGTTTCGGCAGACTCTCTTTCGGTAACAGTCGTAACTCCTGGGTGGAGTCGACCAATGCCAGGGTAGGGTATTTGGCTATATCAAAACTCATCGCAAGCTCATTGGATATGGGGTTTATTTATCACGCTGGATTATGTAGTTCGCTAGCGCTTCCAGTGCCGAGGTGTCCAGTGATTGCGCGGCCAGCTGATGTAACGACTGACGGGCGTCCTCTATCAGGTCCCGGGCTTTATTCCGGGCTTGCTCAAGACCCAGAAGTGCAGGGTAGGTACTTTTGCCAAGCTGCTGGTCTGCGCCCTGACGTTTACCTAACGTTGCAGTATCGCCCACCACATCCAGAATGTCATCCTGAACCTGGAAGGCAAGGCCGATACTCTCTGCATAGCGGTCAAGTATCGGCAGAGTATTCCGTCCTTTATCGCCCGCGCTCAATGCGCCAAGTCTAACGGCGGCGCGAATGAGCGCGCCGGTCTTATGGCGATGAATGCGTTCCAGCGCGTCCAGAGTGATCCGCTGGCCTTCTGCCGCCAGATCCAATGCCTGACCGCCGCACATACCGGCGATACCGCTGGCGTTCGCCAGTTCGGCGATCATCGCGATACGATCGCGATCGGCGACTTCCGGCATCGGCGCGTCGCTGATAATGGCAAACGCCAGCGTCTGCAACGCGTCTCCCGCCAGGATTGCGTTGGCTTCGCCAAATTTAATATGGCAAGTCGGCAGGCCGCGACGCAAATCGTCATCGTCCATTGCTGGCAGGTCGTCATGGATCAGCGAATAGGCATGAATGCATTCGACCGCCGCAGCTGGCGCATCCAGCGTTGCCGTACTGACGCCAAACATTTGACCGGTGGCGTAAACCAGAAATGGCCGCAGGCGTTTACCGCCTAATAATGCGCCATACTGCATGGCTTCGACCACGGGAGTGTTCTGAAAGGGCAGTGGCGCGATAAAACGGCTCAGCGCCTGATTCGCTTGCGTTACGCAAGCCTGTAGCTGCTGCGTAAAGTCCATTTACTCATTATCCGCGATAAAAGGCTCAGGTGAAGCCTCTTCATTATCAGACAGCAAAATTTGCACGCGCTGTTCCGCCTGCTGCAGTTTTGCCTGCCCCTGACGCGCCAGTTGTACGCCGCGCTCGAATTCATTCAGCGCGTCTTCCAGCGGCAAATCGCCGCTTTCCAGGCGGGTAACAATATGTTCCAGCTCGCTCAGCGCAGTTTCAAAGCTGGCGGGCGCCTCATTTTTCTTCGGCATGATGACTGTTTGACTCTCTGTAATGGCAGCACAAGTCTATGGTAACGGACTCACACTGATAAGCAAATAACGCGCAATGGTAAGGGGAAATGCGCAAGATGTCCGTGATAGTGATATACTTCCGCGCCTGGATGCAGCCGTAGGTATGGGCTGCTGTACTATTTCTCCACGACAAGCCTTAGATAGCTTGCTAAAGAACCATTGCCGCCATGAAGTTTATCATTAAATTGTTCCCGGAAATCACTATCAAAAGCCAATCTGTGCGTTTGCGCTTTATAAAAATTTTAACCGGGAACATCCGTAACGTTTTAAAGCACTACGATGAGACCCTCGCGGTTGTCCGTCACTGGGATAACATTGAAGTTCGCGCCAAAGATGAAAACCAGCGTCTGGCGATTCGCGACGCGCTGACCCGCATTCCGGGGATCCACCATATTCTTGAAGTCGAAGATGTGCCGTTCACCGATATGCACGACATTTTCGAGAAAGCGTTGGCGCAGTATCGCGAGCAGCTTGAAGGCAAAACCTTCTGCGTGCGCGTAAAACGTCGCGGTAAGCATGAGTTTAGTTCCATTGAGGTGGAGCGCTATGTCGGCGGCGGATTAAATCAGCATATTGAATCGGCGCGCGTGAAGCTCACTAACCCGGATGTGACGGTGCATCTGGAAGTGGAAGATGATCGCCTGCTGCTGATCAAAGGGCGTTATGAAGGTATTGGCGGTTTCCCGATTGGCACCCAGGAAGATGTGCTGTCGCTGATCTCCGGCGGTTTTGACTCCGGCGTCTCCAGCTATATGCTGATGCGTCGCGGCTGCCGCGTACACTACTGCTTCTTTAACCTTGGCGGCGCGGCGCATGAAATCGGTGTTCGCCAGGTGGCGCATTACCTGTGGAACCGCTTTGGCAGCTCCCATCGCGTGCGTTTTGTGGCGATTAACTTCGAACCGGTGGTCGGCGAGATTCTGGAGAAAGTTGACGACGGCCAGATGGGCGTGGTGCTCAAACGTATGATGGTACGCGCGGCGTCGAAAGTGGCGGAACGTTACGGCGTACAGGCGCTGGTGACCGGCGAAGCGCTGGGCCAGGTGTCCAGCCAGACGCTAACCAATTTGCGCTTGATCGATAACGTGTCTGACACGCTGATCTTGCGCCCGCTGATCTCTTACGATAAAGAGCACATTATCAACCTGGCGCGCCAGATTGGTACGGAAGATTTTGCCCGTACGATGCCGGAATACTGTGGCGTGATTTCAAAAAGTCCGACGGTGAAAGCCATTAAAGCGAAAATTGAAGCCGAAGAAGAAAATTTCGACTTCAGTATTCTCGATAAGGTGGTAGAAGAAGCGAGCAACGTCGATATTCGTGAAATCGCCCAGCAGACCCAGCAGGAGGTGGTGGAAGTAGAAACCGTGAGCGGTTTTGGCGCCAACGATGTGATTCTGGATATCCGTTCTGTGGATGAACAGGATGACAAGCCGCTGAAAGTTGAAGGTGTGGACGTGGTTTCGCTGCCTTTCTACAAGCTGAGCACTAAATTTGGCGATCTCGATCAGAGCAAAACCTGGCTGCTATGGTGCGAACGCGGCGTAATGAGTCGCCTGCAGGCGCTCTATCTGCGCGAGCAGGGGTTTGCCAATGTGAAGGTGTATCGCCCGTAATTCCTTTGCCGGGTGGCGGCTATGTCCTACCCGGCCTATCGTTTTATTTCTGCCCCAACCGTTTTGCAATGCGCTCCAGCTTCATCATCAGCAGCAGCGTAATGGCCACCAGCACAATGGTCAGCGCCGCGCCGTCGGCGATATTTCCACGGTCGGTCAGGCTAAAGATAGCCACCGGCAGCGTCGTCCAGCCCGGCGGATAAATCATCATCGTCGCGCCCAACTCCCCCATGGAGAGCGATAAACTCAGCGCCAGCGCTGACATCATCCACGGCATCAATAACGGCAACGTCACGTGACGCAGACGATACCAGGGCGATGCCCCCAGACTCGACGCGACGTTTTCAATATCGGCGGAAATTCGCGCCAGTCCGGTCGACACGTTACTGAAGGTAAAGGCGGAAATCAGCACAAAGTGCGCTGTCAGCACAATCCATAGGGTGCCGTTCATTTGCAATGGCCCCTGGCTGAAAGCAACCAGAATACCCAGGCCCACGGACACTGACGGAATCGCACTCGGCAGATAGAACACCATACTTAACCATTTCTGCGTTTTCACCCCATATTGACGCAGCGCCAGCGCCGCCCAAACGCCGCAAAGCAGCGCAAACAGGCTGGCGCAAAAGCCAATCGTGAGGCTGGCAAGTAGGGCATCCCATGCCGCACCGTGCAGAGCGTTAACAAAGTGGTTCAGCGTGAAGCCACTCGGCAGAATACCGTTCCACTGCTGGCTAAGGCTGGACATCAGAATCACCGCCAGCGGCAGGAAAAAGAACACGATAAACAGTACGCTAGCCACAACGCCCGCCGCTGCGCGTCCTTTAGGTGACCAAATTAGCATGGCTAGCTCCTTACGCCGGTACGCGATGCCGCCAGGCGATAGAGGGAGAACAGTCCCAGCGACAAGACAATGTTAATCAACGCAATCATGCAGGCGACCGTATAGTCGGACTCCAGAATCGCTTTGCTGTAAACCATCATCGGCAGGGTGTTAACTCCCTTCGCGCCAATAAACAGTACGATGCCAAACTCGTTAGTGGTCAACAGCAGGCACAGGCTGCCACCAGCCATCAGCGCCGGTAGCGCCGCCGGGAAAATCACCTGCCCAATCACCCGTAATGGGTGCGCCCCCAGAATGCTGGCTGCCTCTAGCTGGCTTTTATCAATTTGCCGCAGCGCGGCCATCAGTGGCCGCATCACCAGCGGAGTGAACACCGTGATCTCCGCCAGAATGACGCCCTGCATCGAGTAGAGAAAATCCACCGGCGGTAGCTCAAAGGCAAACAGGCTCATCAGCGTACCGTTGAGCAGACCCGCTGACCCATAAATAAAGGTGAACGCCAGCGTAATCAGGAAGGTCGGCAGCGCAATAAAAGTATCGACGACCCGACCAATCAACTCGCTGCCGGGGAAAGGAATAAACACCAGAATCAGCGACATCACGCTGCCCAGCAGCAGGCAACCGGCGGTGGCGAAAAAGGCGATTTGCAACGTGTTCAGCAACGCGCCGACAAAGCGTTTCGAGTCGACCACCTGGCGGAAGGTCTCGAGCCCGATCTCGCCATTGGCACCGCGTAGCGCCTGTTCAACGATGAGCGACAGAGGCCAGAAAAACAGTGTCGCCAGCACCAGCAACGGGAGCAGCAGCCACAGCAGCGGGCGTAGGTTAAGCGCCGGTTTTTCCAGAGGTAAAATGAGTGACATGGTTATACCTCAATCAGGACCGCATCATCCGGTTCGAACCACAGCGCCAGCTTGTCGCCCACGCGCGGCAGCGGATTGACATGCGTCAACACCATCCGCACCGTTTCGCCAGCAACGTCACACAACAGATGGGTTAAATCGCCCTGCCAGTGCACCGATTGCAGTGTGGCGTTGAAGCGGTTGCTGTAGGCCGAACGCGGCGTCAGGCTGAGGTGCTGAGGACGAATGCACAGCAGTTTGTTGTAACCGTGGTGGCTGCCCTGGCTGAACGCGCGAATCACCGCACCGCCGCAGCTGACGTCCACCAGCCCCGGAATCTCCGTTATCCCCAGCGCAATGGCGGAGAGAATATTGGCGCGACCTAAGAATTCGGCGGCAAAACGATTGGGCGGATGCTGATATAGCGCGCGGGTTTCGCCGTGAGCAATCAGCGAGCCATCCTTCATAATGCCGATTTTATCGGCCAGGGTGAGCGCTTCCGTTTGATCGTGGGTGACGTAGAGAATAGTGAGTTCCGGCAGCTCACGGTGAAGACGGGCGATTTCTTCCACCATATTATGACGAATCTGTGCGTCCAGCGCTGACAGTGGTTCATCCAGCAACAGCACGCGCGGGCGCACGGCAATCGCGCGGGCGATGGCCACGCGTTGCTGCTGGCCGCCGGAAAGTTGATGCGGATAACGGGTGGCGTAATCACTCATGCCAACCGTTTTCAGCGCCTGCGTGACACGCTCATTAATTAGCGCCTTTGGCTGCTTCTGCGCACGCAGACCAAAAGCGACGTTGTCTTCCACTTTCAGATGCGGGAACAAGGCGTAGTTCTGCACCACCATCGCCAACCCGCGTTTATAGGGTGGCAGATGGGTGACGTCCGTATCGCCAATCAGAATACGACCGCCTGCAGGCTGCACAAAGCCCGCAACCGCACGCAGCACCGTCGTTTTTCCAGATCCTGATGGGCCAATCAGCGCCAGCACTTCGCCAGGTTCAATCGTCAAAGAGAGCGGTTTAAGCACCACGTTGCCGTGATACGCAACGCGCAGCGAGTCGAGGACTATCCCCGATGTCCCCTGCGATGCAGGGGCGTGAACGGCGGTCGTTTTCATCAGCATCAGGCTTACTCGCTTTCGGTCACTTTGTGCCAACGGCTAATATCTGCCGACAGCGAAACGGCTACGTCATCCCAATTTGGCTGCCAGCTCTGCACGCCTTCTAACGCGGCAGTGGCGGCCTTGTAATGTTCGTCGCTCGGCGTCACGTCGCTGCGTACTGGCATTCCCCAGGAGAGTTCGCTGACGCGAGTCTGCGCTTCTTTACTCAGCAGGAAGTTAATCAGCTTTTTACCGTTTTCACTCTGCGGCGCCCCCTGGACCAGGCCAATGACATAAGGGATGGCCAGCGCGCTGCGCTCGCCTTTGTCGTTGGCCGGCCAGAAGATTTTCACGTTCGGGTTACGTTCCATCTGCGCGAGGTTCATTTGCAGGTCGCCGTTAGCGACGTAGATTTCACCTTTATTAACCAGCGCGGTTAGCTTGCCGGTAGAGGCAGATGGCCCGACGTTATTGGCCTGCAGCTTGCCGAGATACGCAAAACCGGCATCTTTACTGCCGAAGCTGTGGAAAGCCTGCAGCATCACCGCCGTGCCGTCAGCGGCTTGACCTGGCGTGGAATACTGGAGTTTATTTTTGAATTTACCGTCAAGCAGATCCTGCCAGCTCGCCGGGGCAGTTTTCAGCAGCTTGCTGTTGTAGATAAAGCTCAGATAGTTCTTTACCAGCGGCGAATAAAGGTTGTTGGCATCGGGGATAGCCGATGCGGCGTCGGTGTTAAAGTTCGCCAGCAGCTTTTCGGCGGCGGCGCGCTGAATGAATGGCGGCGCGGTTACCAGCACGTCGGCTTGCGGATTCGTACGCTCTTTTGCCAGACGTTCCACTACCACGCCACCACCGCCTTCAACATAGCGTACGGTAATGCCGGTCGCTTTAGTGAATGCGTCAAACTGCACCTGGTACCAGCTGTTATCGCCATCGTGCAGCCCGTCGATGGAGTACACCGTGACCACTGATTCCGCCCATGACGGGGCGCTGGCGAGAGCGAAGACAGACTGCAGAGCAAGTCGGGAAAGTTTCATCGTAATAGCCTCATAGCGTACATTGCATTTTCTGGCCTATACCAGGTTTGCTTTTTACGCTAAACGGCTTATGTGACAAAACGATGAAAAAGAAATAAATCAGTCCACGCCGGAGGATGCTGCGCTTATCCGGATAGCCGTGAGACGATACGATTGACAGGCCGGATAAGGCTCGCAGCCAACATCCGGCGCATCCGCTAGTGGGTATCTACCTCAATGCGCAGGCTGTCGTGACGCCAGTATTCGATATCCAGATCCAGCACTCGCCCGTGTTGATCGTAGTTCAGACGGCGCAGCAACAGCGCCGGGCGTCCTTCCATAACTCCCAGCGCCTGTGCGGCCTGCGCAGGCATGGCGGTGGGGTAGAACGACAGATGCATGCTGGTATAGACGAGGTTGTAGTGCGACTCGTATACCTCGGTCAGGCTGCCGTTGAGATCGTACTGCAGCAGCTCAGGCACGCGGGCGGGCAAACAATGGTTTTCGCAGTAGCACACGGCGCGGCCATCGGCGTAACGCAGACGGGTCAGAAGATAAATTTGATCAAACGGCTGGAGCTGGAGGGGCTCCATGACCTCGACAGGCACGGTGGTTAACACGCCGCTCAGTAGCGCGGTTTTTGGCTCCCGCCCCTGCTCGCGGCAAAGCTTATGGAAGTTGGTGTTCTGGGTCGGATCCAGCCACAGGCGTTCCGGCGTAACGAACCAACCGCGACGATCGGCGCGCCAGATAAGCCCACTGGACTCCAGCTGCGCCAGGCTTTCGCGAATAGTAATGCGCGTGGTGTTGAAGATCGCGCACAGTTCGCGTTCAGACGGCAGTTTATCACCGCTTTTCAACGCACCGCTCTGAATACGCGCCTGAAGCTGCGCCTTGATCAACAGGTACTGCGGGATATCGCCCGGGATAGATTTCATGCTTACTCGCTTCCGTTTTACCTGCCGCCATTATACAAGCAGAGATGAATTTTTTGTTGCAGCGCGATTTTCTCTTTGACCCGTCGCGGCAAAGATCGTCATGATAAATGCAATCTGGTATAGACCAAAGGTAAATAACATGACTTCGCGTAACTATCTGCTGCTGACTCCTGGCCCGCTCACCACCTCTCGCACCGTGAAAGAAGCGATGTTGTTCGATAGCTGTACCTGGGATGATGATTACAATATCGGCGTGGTAGAACAGATCCGCCAGCAGTTGACCGCACTGGCAACGGCCTCCGAAGGCTACACCTCCGTACTGCTGCAAGGCAGCGGCAGCTATGCTGTGGAAGCCGTACTGGGCAGCGCATTGGGGCCGCAGGATAAGGTGCTGATCGTCAGCAACGGTGCATACGGCGCACGAATGGTCGAGATGGCCGGCCTTATGGGTATCGCCCATCACGCTTACGACTGCGGCGAAGTTGCGCGCCCGGACGTGCAGGCGATCGACGCGATCCTCAACGCCGACCCGACGATCAGCCATATCGCCATGGTGCATAGCGAAACGACCACCGGGATGCTCAACCCCATTGATGAGGTGGGCGCTCTGGCGCATCGCTATGGCAAAACCTACATCGTTGACGCCATGAGCAGCTTCGGCGGCATCCCCATGGATATTGCAGCATTACACATCGATTATCTGATCAGCTCCGCCAATAAATGCATTCAGGGCGTGCCGGGTTTTGCTTTCGTGATTGCCCGCGAGCAAAAACTGGCCGCGTGCAAAGGGCGTTCCCGCTCGCTGTCGTTAGATCTCTACGCCCAGTGGCGCTGCATGGAGGATAACCACGGCAAATGGCGTTTTACTTCGCCCACTCATACCGTCCTGGCGTTTGCCCAGGCGTTGAAAGAGCTGGCGGAAGAAGGTGGCGTGGCGGCACGTCATCAACGCTATCAGCAAAATCAGCGCAGCCTGGTGGCCGGAATGCGGGCGCTGGGCTTTAACACGCTGCTGGATGACGAACTTCATTCGCCCATTATCACCGCCTTTTATTCACCGGAAGACCCGCAGTATCGCTTTAGCGAATTTTATCGCCGCCTCAAAGAGCAGGGCTTTGTTATCTATCCAGGCAAAGTGTCGCAAAGCGACTGCTTTCGCATCGGCAACATTGGTGAAGTATATGCCGCCGATATCACAGCCCTGCTGACCGCCATTCGTACCGCCATGTACTGGACGAAATAAGGAACCATGATGAACCGTATTCACGCTGTTATTCTCGACTGGGCGGGCACCACCGTCGATTTTGGCTCCTTCGCGCCGACGCAAATTTTCGTCGAGGCGTTCCGTCAGGCATTTGATGTGGAGATCACCCTCGCCGAAGCACGCGTGCCAATGGGGCTGGGTAAATGGCAACACATTGAAGCGCTGGGAAAATTACCTGCTGTTGACGCGCGCTGGCAGGCAAAGTTTGGCCGCTCCATGAGTGCAGCAGATATTGATGCCATCTATGCCGCCTTCATGCCGTTACAGATTGCTAAAGTTGTCGATTTTTCTTCTCCTATTGCCGGAGTTATCGACACGATCGCGGCGCTAAGAGCCGAGGGCATTAAGATAGGCTCCTGCTCCGGTTACCCACGAGCGGTGATGGAGCGCCTGGTCCCCGCCGCCGCTGAGCATGGTTATCGTCCGGATCATTGGGTGGCAACGGACGACCTGGTCGCGGGTGGTCGCCCGGGGCCGTGGATGGCGCTGCAAAACGTGATTGCGCTGGGCATTGATGCGGTCGCGCACTGTGTGAAGGTAGATGATGCCGCGCCGGGCATTAGCGAGGGGCTTAACGCGGGTATGTGGACGGTGGGGCTGGCGGTATCGGGTAACGAATTCGGCGCAACATGGGACGCCTATCAAACAATGTCGAAAGAGGACGTTGCGGTCCGCCGCGAGCACGCGGCCAGCAAGCTGTACGCCGCCGGGGCGCATTACGTGGTGGATTCACTGGCGGATTTACCTGGGGTGATTGCGCATATTAATGCGCGTCTGGCGCAGGGCGAACGCCCGTAAAATAACTGCCGGATGGCGCTGCCGCTTATTCGGCCTACAGACTGTACCGTTTTGTAGGCCGGATAAGGTGTTTACGCCGCCATCCGGCAATCATTCTTATTCGTAGTAGTTATAAATCCCCGCCGCCATCACCAGTTGCGAAGCCACTTCATGCGCTTTTTCACGACCAGCCAACAGGTCGATGATTTTCAAGCCAAAATCGATAGCGGTACCCGGTCCCTGGCTGGTTAATAATTTTACCCGCGCATCCCACACCACACGCTTATCCTGCCACTGTTCAGCGGGGATCTTATCTTTCAGCGCCGGAAAACCGGTCATATTGCCGATAGGGAAGATATCGTGCGGCACGAGCACTGTGGCGGCTGCGGCGCAAATGGCTGCGACAATGCGCCCGGAGCGGTGAAACTGTTTTACGGTTTCGACCAGCAGCGGGCTGTCGCGAAAGCACTCGGCGCCTTTAATTCCGCCGGGCAACACGATGATGTCATAATCGCCGTCGGCAACTTCAACCAGCGGCGCATCCGCCAGCAGCTTTACACCGCGCGAGCAGACAATCGTCAGGTTGCCATCGCTGGCGACGCTGGCGGTAGTGACGTGGATTCCGCCGCGAACCAGCAGATCGATAGTGGTGACCGCTTCGGTCTCTTCACTACCAGGGGCGAGGCATACCAGTGCCTGAGCGCTCATACTCACTCTCCTTTCGCTTTACCATTTCAAACAGGCGGCTATTTTCCGGAACGGCGAGACCGTGCACGCGGGCGCGCTTGAGTAAATAACCGGTGATGTAGTCAATTTCGGTATGGCGCATGGCGCGCACGTCCTGCAACATGGATGAGATGTTTTCTGCCGTACTGTCAATCACTTGCTCAACATAATAGCGTAAATCGTCTGCCGATGTGTGGTAGCCTTCACGTTCAATCACGGCGGCGACCTCTTCGCAAATCGCGTTGATTTCATCAGTATGATGGCGCAGCTCGCCGTTCGGGCAGTTCCAAAGCGCGGTGAGCGGGTTGATAACACAGTTGACCGCCAGTTTGCGCCACATCTCTGCGCGGATATTGTTATGCCAGGCGACATCGGGCAGTACCCCCTGCAGGATATCGGCGAGATAACTGTAATCGCCGTCTTGCTCGCGCGCCGGGCCAATATGCGTAGTACCGTTAGCGACATGAATAATGATATTACCGTCGCGGCGCGCAGCATGGGTGATAGTCCCCATCAACATCGGCTGCTGGATATTTTGCAGTTCTTCTATGGTTCCCATTCCATTATGAATGAGCAGGATAGGCGACGTCACCGGTAAGGTTGACGCCAGAGTTCGTACTGCGTCGGAAACCTGCCACGCTTTCAGCGTGACTAATAACAGTTCGCTCTTCGCCAAAAAATCCGGATCGTTTGCCGTCAGTGATTCGTTGAAAAAGGAACCATCGGTATCGATCAAATTTACGCTGCAATAAGGTTGTGGCACCCGTAGCCAGCCCTGTACGTCATGTCCGTGTTTGCACAGTGCCGAAAGCCAAAGTTGTCCTAAGGCTCCGCATCCCAGTACAGTAATTTTCATTGTTCCTCCTCACCTGCAACAGCGCCAGGTGTTATGGCGCTAATTATAGCGTCATCAGCTAAGCTTCTCGTTAAGCCTCGTTGCAGGTATTATGCAACGCAACGAAAATGAAGGGAGAAGAAAAGATGCCATCTTTCGATATTGTTTCTGAAGTTGATCTGCAGGAAGCGCGTAACGGCGTGGATAACGCGGTTCGCGAGGTTGAGTCTCGTTTTGACTTTCGTGGCGTAGAGGCGACTATTGAACTGAACGATGCCAATAAAACCATCAAGGTGCTGAGCGAGTCCGATTTCCAGGTCAATCAGTTGCTCGATATTCTGCGCGCCAAGCTGCTTAAACGCGGTATTGAAGGCGCTTCGCTGGATGTACCGGACGAGTTCGTGCATAGCGGTAAAACCTGGTATGTGGAAGCGAAGCTGAAGCAGGGCATTGAAAGCGCCGTGCAGAAGAAAATCGTCAAGCTGATTAAAGACAGCAAACTGAAGGTGCAGGCGCAAATTCAGGGGGAAGAGATTCGCGTGACGGGCAAATCACGTGACGATCTGCAATCGGTAATGGCGCTGGTTCGCGGCGGCGATTTGGGCCAGCCGTTCCAGTTCAAAAACTTCCGCGATTAAGTTGTTATGCCGGATAGAGCCTCGTCGCCATCCGGCAATGCTGCATTCATCCTTTGCTGATAAGCTGTTCAACTTCAAAGCGATTGGTCACTTTGCTGTCGATTTTGACGTAAGCGGAATGCTCTTCCGCCACGATCAGCGCTTCGCTTACGCCTTTCATTGCCAACAGTCGCTGTTTTAGCCTGTCGTCAGCAACGATATCCGCTGGAATTTCCACACGCAGGCTGCTGACATAGGGCGGCTCTTTCATGGTACTTGCCACCGCCAGCCATACCATCGCCAGTACGGCCCCGGCAAGAAAAACGGTTTGCCCATCAAACGTGCCGTCTATCCAGCCGCCCAGCGAGCCGCCAAGCGCCACGCCAAGAAACTGACTGGTAGAATAGACGCCCATCGCCGTTCCTTTATACCCCGCGGGCGACTCTTTGCTAATAAGAGAAGGCAGCAGCGCCTCCATCAAATTAAAGGCAAGGAAAAAGAGTTGTACGCCAATCACCAGCTCCCAGAAATGCTGGCCCGCTCCCCATAACACGATTTCTGCGACGATAATGAGCCCCACGCAGAACAGGAATACCTGCTTCATCCGCCGTTTGACTTCAGCATAGATAATAAAAGGCACGACGGCGGCAAAGGCGATCACCATGGTTGCCAGATACACCTTCCAGTGTTCGGCGGCAGGAAAACCGGCATCGGCAAGCTGGCCGGGCAGGGCGACAAAGGTGGACATCAATAAAATATGCAGACACATAATGCCGAAATTAAGCTTGAGCAGCCTCGGCTCCGCCAGCACTTTACTGAAGCTGCCTTTGACCATCCCGGATTCGCGATTCAGCACATGGTTGGTACTGTTGGGAACCACCCAGATCGTCAGAAGAATGCCCAGGGTGGCGAGGGCGGCGATCATCCAGAACAACGCGTTCAATCCCAGACTATGGGTAACAATTGGCCCTAATACCATCGCAATCGCGAAGGTGATACCAAAGCTGACGCCGATAAACGCCATCGCTTTGGTGCGGTTTTGCTCTCGGGTCAGGTCAGACAGGAGCGCCATGACGGCGGCGGCAATAGCGCCGGACCCTTGTAGCGCTCGCCCCAGAATAATGCCCCAGATTGAGTGGGAGAGCGCGGCAATGACGCTGCCCGCGACAAATACCGCCAGTCCGCCGACAATCAGTGGTTTACGGCCAATGCGGTCGGACAGCAGCCCAAAGGGAATTTGAAAGATAGCCTGCGCCAGCCCGTAAATGCCGATCGCAATGCCGATTAATGCTTCGCTGGCGCCCTGTAGCGCCATACCGTATGTGGTCAGTACCGGTAGAACCATAAACATGCCCAGCATACGCAACGAAAAGACGGTCCCTAAACCCCATGTGGCACGCAGCTCCCCTGGCGTCATTTTATAATCGTTCATTGCCACCTCTGTATGAAATTCGCACCTAGTGTAAAGCGCCAGGTTGGTTGGGTAAATATGCGCTTTATTAACAAATGTTGTGGTGGTGAGGGTAGGCCACGAGAGACGAAAAATGCCGGATGGCGATACTCACGTCGCTTATCCGGCCTACAGGTAACGTGCTTTTGTAGGCCGGATAAGGCATAAGCCGCCATCCGGCATAGAAGAGGTGACGATGAACTTACCAGACGTAAGTCAGCAGATTCTGCGAATTCGGCACCATAAAATCAACGGACATCATGATACTCAGCGCGGTAATCGCAATGATAGAGAAGCCGAACAGCTTGCGCGCCCAGACCTTATCATCTTCCACTTTGTAACCGCGTAGCGCCATGCCGAGCCACCAAACGCTGACCGCCGCGGCGACCACCAGGTATTTGTAACCGGCATAACCGCCCAACGTTAGCATTAGCGTTGCAACGGCAAATGCAATGATGTACAGCGTGATGTGGTTTTTAGCGACTGAGATTCCTTTTACCACCGGCAGAACCGGGATATTGGCCGCCTGATAGTCCTTAAAGCGGAAAATGGCGATGGCGTAAGAGTGCGGCATCTGCCAGAGGCTGAAAATAGCCAACAGAATCGCCGCGCCGCTGTCAAAGTCGCCCGTTACGGCGCAGTAGCCAATCACCGGCGGCGCTGCGCCGGAGAGAGAACCAATCAGCGTGCCGTAAACGGAGTGACGCTTCATGTACAAGCTGTACACGCCAACGTAGACCACGAAGCCCATCACCCCCAGCCAGCAGGCCAGAGGATTGGCGCCAAACCACAGCAGCATAAAGCCAGCAATACCCAGCAGGGTGGCGTATACCAGCGAGACGCCAGGAGAAATCAGGCCTTTGACCAGCACCCGATTCTTGGTCCTTTCCATCTTCCTGTCGATATCCCTGTCGATGTAGTTGTTAAATACACAACCCGACGCCACAACCAGTGACACCCCGACCAGCGTATAAATGAACAGGGGATAGTCAATGCTGCCCTTTGAGGCCAGCAGAAATCCCCCGATCACCGAGATCAGGTTGCCAAAGATGATGCCTGGTTTCGTTACTTGCAGGTATTGCTTAAACATCATACTCGCCGCTCTTAGTGCATCATCATGTTGTAGTTGAGGTTCCACATAATCCAGATGGAGCCCACAACCAGGATGGCGATGATCAGCACGGTAAAGATGAAGGCCGTCATGTTCCAGCCTTCATCAGATTTGGTGTTCATGTGCAGGAAACACACCAGATGCACCAAAATCTGCACCACTGCCATTGCCAGGATAGATCCCAGAATAACGGCCGGAGAGGCAGCGCCGGTCATCACCATCCAGAATGGAATAACCGTGAGGATGACCGACAGGATAAAGCCGGTCATGTACGTTTTTACGCTGCCGTGGGATGCGCCGCCGCTCTCGGTAGAATGACTCATTACATCGCCCCCATCAGATAAACAACAGTGAATACGCAAATCCAAATCACATCCAGGAAGTGCCAGAACAGGCTCAGGCACATGATGCGGGTACGGTTAGTGCTGGTCAGACCGCGACGGGCAACTTGCACCATCAGCACTGCCATCCAGATCAAACCGGAAGTGACGTGCAGACCGTGCGTGCCGACCAGCGCGAAGAACGCAGACAGGAAGCCGCTGCGATCCGGGCCCATACCGTTAACAATCAGGTGATGGAATTCATAGAGTTCCATCCCGATAAATCCGGCACCGAACAAGAAGGTCAACGCCAGCCAGGAGATAACCTGGCTCTTGTTGTTCTTGTGCATGGCGATCGCCGCCATGCCGTAGGTAATGGAGCTAAATAACAGCAGGAAGGTTTCAACCAGAACGAACGGCAGTTCGAAAATGTCCTTACCTGTCGGGCCGCCAGCGGTGCCGTTCACCAGAACGGCATAGGTAGCAAACAGAATAGAGAACAGAATGCAGTCGCTCATCAGGTAGACCCAAAATCCGAAGATTTTGTTCTGGCCTGCGTCATGGTGCCCGTGTTCGTGCGCGTGGGCAGTCGCGTGCGTTAAAGTATCAGTTGCCATTTTTCAGCCCTGCCTTAGTAATCTCATCGAAATGCTGGTTTTCCAGTTTTTCGACTTCCGGGACCGGCACGTAGTAATCCACATCTTCATCAAAGCTTTTTACAATCCAGCTGATGATCATGCCTGCGAAACCCACTATCGCCAGCCACCAGATATGCCAGATCATGGCGAAGCCAAATACCGTCGCGAAGGCGGCGATAACAATACCGGCACCGCTATTTTTCGGCATATGAATCTCTTCATACTGTCCAGGCTGTTGGTACGCTTCGCCTTTTTCTTTCATTTCCCAGAAGGCGTCACGTTCGTGAACGTGCGGCACAACGGCAAAGTTATAGAACGGCGGCGGAGAAGAGGTTGACCACTCCAGCGTACGGCCACCCCATGGGTCGCCGGTCAGATCGCGGTTCTGATCGCGGTCGCGAATAGAAACGAAGATCTGAGTCAGTTGGCACAGGATACCCAGCGCAATCAGCGCGGCGCCGGCGGCGGCAACCATCAGCATCGTATGGAACTGCGGATCAATTTGCTGGCTGAGGCGACGGGTCATGCCCATGAAGCCCAGTACGTACAGCGGCATAAAGGCTACAAAGAAACCGATAATCCAGAACCAGAAGGCGCGTTTACCCCAGGTTTCGTTCAGCTTGAAGCCAAACGCCTTCGGCCACCAGTAGGTCATACCCGCGAAGCAGCCAAACACCACGCCGCCGATGATCACGTTATGGAAGTGCGCAATCAGGAACAGACTGTTGTGCAGGACGAAGTCCGCGCCCGGTACCGCCAGCAGAACGCCGGTCATACCGCCGACCGAGAAGGTCACGATAAAGCCGATGGTCCACATCATTGCGGAATGGAAGACAATACGGCCCTGATACATGGTGAACAACCAGTTGAAGATCTTCACCCCGGTCGGGATGGCGATAATCATGGTGGTGATACCGAAGAAGGCGTTAACGTTCGCGCCCGCGCCCATCGTGAAGAAGTGGTGCAGCCAAACGATAAACGACAGTACGGTAATACAGACGGTCGCCCAAACCAGCGAGGTATAGCCGAACAGACGTTTACGCGAGAAGGTCGCTGCGATTTCGGAGAATACCCCGAAGACCGGCAGAATCAGAATGTACACTTCCGGATGGCCCCAGGCCCAAATCAGGTTGATGTACATCATCATGTTGCCGCCCATATCGTTGGTAAAGAAATGGGTGCCCAGATAGCGATCCAGGGTCAGCAACGCGACGGTAACCGTCAGAATCGGGAAAGAGGCGATGATCAGTACGTTGGCGCACAAAGAGGCCCAGGTAAAGACCGGCATCTTGAACATTGTCATACCCGGCGCACGCATCTTCAGGATCGTCACGAAGAAGTTGATACCGGTTAACGTCGTACCAATACCCGAGAGTTGCAACGCCCATATCCAGTAATCGACCCCGACGCTGGGACTGTACTCTATTCCCGATAGCGGCGGATAAGCCAGCCACCCTGTCTGCGCGAATTCACCCACGCCCAGTGAGAGGTTAACCAGGATAACGCCGACAACGGTGAACCAGAAGCTCAGGTTGTTCAGGAAAGGGAACGCAACGTCGCGCGCGCCGATCTGCAGCGGAACCACCAGGTTCATCAGACCGATAACGAAAGGCATCGCCACGAAGAAGATCATGATTACGCCGTGAGCGGTAAAGATCTGATCGTAGTGGTGCGGCGGTAGAAAACCCGCTTCGCCTGCGGAGGCAAGCGCCTGCTGGCTGCGCATCATGATGGCATCGGCGAAACCACGTAACAGCATCACAATCGCGACGATGATATACATGATGCCGAGGCGTTTATGGTCAACCGACGTTAACCACTCTTTCCATAGGTAGGTCCACTTACCGAAGTAAGTAATCGCTGCCAGTATCGCCAGTCCCCCGACGATAATTGCAGCGATCGTTACCATGACGATAGGTTCATGGAACGGTACTGCATCCAGTGATAATTTTCCGAACATCTTATCTTCCTCAACCCTTGGAGTTGGCGGATTCCGCGTGGCTCATGTCCATACCTTCCATTCCTTCATGCGAGCTGTGCTCACCTTCAGGTTGGGTCATGTCCATGCTCTTACCGTGGTCCATGAATTTGTTAATAACGTCCTTGAACAAATCTGGTTTCACGCTGGAGAAATATTCCACCTTGTTGTACTCGCTTGGCATAGCCACTTTCTCGAACGCCGCCATATCATTCATGGTGTTCGGAGACTGCTTCGCTTTTGCGACCCATTGGTCGAATTCTGCGCGGTCTTTGGTGGCGATAGCTTTAAACTTCATACCAGAGAAGCCCGGGCCGCTATAGCTGGCGGAGATGCCATCGTAGGTTCCGGGTTCGTTGGCGATCAGATGCAAACGTGTTTGCATACCGGCCATGGCATAAATCTGGCTACCCAGACGCGGGATAAAGAAGGAGTTCATCACGGAGTTGGAGGTCACTTTGAAATAAACCGGCGTGTTCGCCGGGAAGGCGATCTCGTTGACGGTGGCGATACCCTGCTCCGGATAGATGAAGAACCATTTCCAGTCCATGGAAACCACTTCGATGGTGATCGGTTTTTCGTCATGCGCCAGCGGCTTGCTTGGTTCAAGCGCGTGCGTGGTTTTCCAGGTCAGTACGGCAAGGAAAATGATGATCAAGATAGGCACCGTCCAGACCACGGCTTCCACTTTATTGGAGTGTGACCAGTTCGGGCTATACTTCGCATCCTTATTACTCGCACGATACTTCCAGGCGAAACCAACAGCCATCAAGATGGCGGGAATAACGACGATCAACATCAGGCCAAATGCCGTCAGTATCAGCGAACGTTGCTCCAGTCCAATCTGTCCTTTGGGATCCAGCAGCGCAGAATTACAGCCACTGAGTAATGCAGTGCCTGCAATTAATGACAACCATCCCAAACTTTTATTGTATTTCCTGAGTCTCATTTAACGACCTCAATTCCACGGGACCTGGTGGCGTTTAAAGTGTAGGGGCATTTTACGGTAAGGTTACATTACTGTAAACATGATTGGTTCTGTGTTACCAAGTTCTGCCGCGCATGTCACATATGTTGCCAAGTATGTCGAAATAACTTTAAGACACTGTTGAAACTTTGCGTTATAACGGATGAGGTCTGTAAGTGGGATGTTGAGGGATAATTGGTATAACCAATGTAAAAATAAAACAATTACTTAACAATTTATTATCAATAAAAGGACAATCAACGGCAGAAATTTAAATTTAATCGGCTGAATCGTGTAAAGAAAATAGGTAGCGTAGAAATTACCAATAATTTCCAAAATTCTGTTGCGCACAAAAAGACAAATATATTTTTTATCAATTGATGGTTATTTAGCCGTTATAATTCCGGGTCGTTATTACAACGGCAAATAATGTTTTAGAGCAGGCGTGTTTTTCGTAGCGCCAGGTAGTCCAGCAATCCGCCAAAGACAATGCCGCACACGGCAACCACTACCGCGGTCTCAAGCAATCCGGGCAGGAATGAGAAGTTAGTGTAATCCACCGCGTTCATGGTCAGCAGGAGTACCCATACCGCCAGCAAAGCGACGCCCGCGAGCAGGATTGAAAGCGCGAAATTGTAGGCGCCACGGTATTGCGTGCGGGGAATGAAACGCTCGCTCTGCCAGCTATATTCCAGCGTTTGCCGACAGACCAGCAACAGTAACAGCCCGGGAACGGCGGCGACAACCGAGAAGAGGTAGAATGTCGGCCAGCCGTGCGCTTCAACGAACCAGCCCGCTACGGGACCAACATAAACGCGGCCTACTGCGGAGAGGGCCGACAGTAGGGCAAACTGTGTTGCGGAAAACGACTTATTACATAGCGTCATTAATAAGGCGACAAAGGCGGCAGTCCCCATCCCGCCGCACAGATTTTCGAAAAAGACCGCCGCGCCCATGCTGAACATGTTTTTATCGGTAATGGAGAGCAACCAGTAACCGGCGTTGGACGCGCCTTGCAAAATGCCGAAAATCAGCAGCGCGCGAAACAGCGAAAGACGCTGCATTAATATGCCGCCGTATAACGCACCGACGATCGTTGCCAGCAGGCCCAGCGTTTTATTGACCACGCCGACTTCGCCGGCGTCAAAGCCGACGCCGCGAATCAAAAAGGTGGTGGTCAGGCTCATGGCGAAGGCGTCACCCAGTTTATAAAGCACAATGAGCAGTAAAATCAGCCAGGCGTTATTACGGCCAAAGAAATCGCGTAGCGGCGCGACGACGGCCTGTTCCAGCGATTTCGGGGACGGGATAGTATCGGTCGGTTCCGGCGCCAGTAAGGTGGCGATAATGCAGGGGATCAGCAATGCCGCCATCAGCCAGTACATGCCCTGCCAGCCGAGCCAGCGATCGGCCAGCCATAGCGCCAGTCCGCCGGAAACCAGCATCCCCAACCGGTAGCCAAGCACGCTGATTGCCGCGCCAGCGCCGCGTTCTTCTGCGGGTAAAACATCGGTTTTCCAGGCGTCGAACACGATATCCTGCGAGGCGGAGCAAAAAGCAATCACCACCGCCAGCGCCGCCATCCAGCGTAGCTGCGTGCCGGGTTCAAGAAAGCCCATCGCCGCAATCGCCGCCAGTAACAACAGTTGGGTGGCGAGTAACCAACCGCGACGACGACCTAAAAAAGGCGGCGTGTAGCGGTCCATCAGCGGGGACCAGAGAAACTTAAACACATAGGCCTGACCAACCAGCGAGAAGAAGCCAATCGTTTTAAGATCGATATTCTCGACGGTCATCCACGCCTGTAGCGTACCGGAGGTGAGCGCCAGCGGGAGGCCGGAGGCAAAACCCAATATCAGCAGAATGGCTGAACGCGGTTGCTGGAAAATACGTAAATATTGACTTGACATAGGCATCTACAGACCCGGCTTCTGCCGGGTCTTGTTGTTGCTATTAACGGGCGTTTTGCTTGATAAAATCGTGAATACTGGTGTCCTGAGACATATCAGCGATAGTATCGGTCAGAACACTGTTCACCGCGTCGGCAATATTCTGGTTAGAGGCCTGGAATGCCCCTTCAATAGAGTAGTTGGCGCGATAGTTTTTGGTCATCTTGTTGCCATTTGCCGCGGTCGCAATAATCGCGATATCCGCTTTGGTCGCGATGTTGTAGCGCACGCTGCCCTGGGAAACATCAGCATACAGTTGGTTAACAATAATCTGCAGATTAACCGCGCCGTTAGGCCCGATCATATAGCCCCGCGCCGTCATCTGTTTTTCCAGGACTTCTTGTAACAGGAAGCGTAAATCGCGGGAGGCGGTTAACGTTACCAGCTGGTTGTTACGCGTGACTTTCGCTAACGCTTGATCCTGGCGTTGGTCCGCGCCGGTAATGCTAACGGTGACGCCCATCAGGCTCGGATCCTGCTGTGGCAAGGTGATCTTCGGCGCGACGTCAATGGTCGTCGGCGGTGTGGCGCATCCTGCCAGCATAAACAGAGCGACTAACGGAAAGAGAAGTTTTTTTAACATATTCAGGCTCTCAATGACGCTTAAAACGTGATAGGTAAAAATTCCCGCCATCATAACACTGCTAACGGCGAGGGGAAGTGGTCAACGCAGGTAAATTCGTCGTAATGTCCGATTTGGTATTGATAACGGCGCGAGCGGGGATTTTGAGCGCTAAAAGAATGATTAAGGCAGTAAACTTCATACGTTTGGCTGAAATAATCAGACGAAAGCTAAATTTTTGTTGTCATGCTGTAATGGAAACGGTAAAAGCGGCTAGTATTTAAAGGGATGGGTGACATCACAGCGTTGTCGGAGGAGATTTTCATGATGATACGTGAGCAAATAGAAGAAAAATTAAGGACAGCGTTCGACCCCGTGTTTCTCGAAGTTGTGGATGAAAGCTATCGTCACAATGTTCCAGCAGGATCGGAAAGCCATTTTAAGGTCGTGCTGGTGAGCGATCGCTTTACAGGCGAACGTTTTCTTAATCGTCATCGGATGATTTACGGTACGTTAACGGCGGAACTTTCCACAACCGTACATGCGCTGGCACTGCATACTTATACCCTCAAAGAGTGGGAAGGATTGCAGGATACTATCTTCGCGTCGCCTCCTTGTCGCGGCGCGGGAAGCATCGCGTAGCAAAACGGATTTGCAACTACCTCCGCTTTTCCAGTATGTTGCTACAGAATTATGTGAAAACGGCCTGCGGGCCGTTTTGTTTTGTCTGAATTTTGAGCATGTCGTACAGTATTCAGACAAAAATTAGCCGAGAATTGTGAAAACCGCCGCAGCATCGCACAATCACCGTTCTCGACTCACAAAAGTGATGCCGCTATAATGCGCCGTCTTATATATGAACGTCTTCGGGATGATTCTGACGACAGGGAATGTGATTGATTATGAGAACATCCCGGTTCCGCGAAGCAAATAGCACGTGCTTGCGGAGTAGAGTTGACCGAGCACTGTGATTTTTTGAGGTAACAAGATGCAAGTTTCAGTTGAAACCACTCAGGGCCTTGGCCGCCGTGTAACGATTACAATCGCTGCTGACAGCATCGAGACCGCTGTAAAAAGCGAGCTGGTCAACGTAGCGAAAAAAGTACGTATTGACGGCTTCCGTAAAGGCAAAGTACCGATGAATATCGTCGCTCAGCGTTATGGCGCTTCTGTTCGCCAGGACGTGCTGGGCGATCTGATGAGCCGCAACTTCGTTGACGCGATCATCAAAGAAAAAATTAACCCGGCAGGCGCGCCGAACTATGTTCCGGGCGAATACAAAGTGGGTGAAGACTTCACTTACTCCGTCGAGTTTGAAGTCTATCCGGAAGTTGAACTGACCGGCCTCGAGTCCATCGAAGTTGAAAAACCGGTTGTTGAAGTCACCGACGCTGACGTTGATGTGATGCTGGACACCCTGCGTAAGCAGCAGGCGACCTGGAAAGAAAAAGACGGCGCTGCTGATGCGGAAGACCGCGTGACCATCGACTTCACCGGCTCTGTAGACGGCGAAGAGTTCGAAGGCGGCAAAGCGACCGATTTCGTTCTGGCGATGGGCCAGGGGCGTATGATTCCGGGCTTTGAAGACGGCGTTAAAGGCCACAAAGCTGGCGAAGAGTTCACTATCGATGTGACCTTCCCGGAAGAGTACCATGCTGAAAACCTGAAAGGTAAAGCGGCTAAGTTCGTTATCAACCTGAAGAAAGTTGAAGAACGCGAACTGCCGGAACTGACCGAAGAATTCATCAAACGTTTCGGCGTTGAAGATGGTTCCGTAGCCGGTCTGCGCGCTGAAGTGCGTAAAAACATGGAGCGCGAGCTGAAAGGCGCGGTACGTAACCGCGTTAAGTCTCAGGCGATCGAAGGTCTGGTAAAAGCTAACGACATCGACGTACCGTCTGCGCTGATCGACAGCGAAATCGACGTTCTGCGTCGTCAGGCTGCGCAGCGTTTTGGTGGTAACGAGAAACAGGCTCTGGAGCTGCCGCGCGAACTGTTCGAAGAACAGGCTAAGCGTCGTGTAGTTGTAGGTCTGCTGCTCGGCGAAGTCATTCGTACCAACGAGCTGAAAGCGGACGAAGAACGTGTTAAAGGCCTGATCGAAGAGATGGCGTCTGCTTACGAAGATCCGAAAGAAGTGATTGAGTTCTACAGCAAAAATAAAGAGCTGATGGACAATATGCGTAACGTCGCTCTGGAAGAACAGGCTGTTGAAGCGGTTCTGGCAAAAGCGAAAGTGTCTGAAAAAGCCACTTCCTTCAATGAGCTGATGAACCAGCAGGCGTAATTTTTCGCGTTAAAAGCACGAAATTTGCACAAAAACCCGTCACCTTTCAGTGACGGGTTTTTTTTGTCACGCATTTTGCATGGTAAGGGTGCGAAAACCGCGTTTCAGTGTTAGCGTTAGAGCAAAAGATTGTTATGCTTGAATTATGGCGATGCCGTACCCATTACAGAGGGACTGGCTGATAATCCGTCCATCAGGTTACAATCAGTACAGCAGGTTTTTTCAATTTTTATCCAGGAGACGGAAATGTCATACAGCGGAGAACGAGATAATTTGGCCCCTCATATGGCGCTGGTGCCGATGGTCATTGAACAGACCTCACGCGGTGAGCGCTCTTTTGATATCTATTCTCGTCTACTTAAGGAACGCGTCATATTTCTGACCGGCCAGGTCGAAGACCATATGGCTAACCTGATCGTGGCGCAGATGCTGTTCCTGGAAGCGGAAAACCCGGAAAAAGATATCTATCTGTACATTAATTCTCCTGGCGGCGTAATTACTGCGGGGATGTCCATCTATGACACCATGCAGTTTATTAAGCCAGACGTCAGCACCATTTGTATGGGACAGGCGGCCTCTATGGGGGCGTTTTTGCTGACTGCCGGGGCGAAAGGCAAACGTTTCTGCTTGCCGAACTCTCGCGTCATGATCCACCAGCCGCTGGGCGGCTACCAGGGCCAGGCGACGGATATTGAAATTCACGCCCGCGAAATTTTGAAAGTAAAAGGGCGCATGAATGAACTTATGGCGCACCATACGGGTCAATCTCTTGAGCAGATTGAACGTGATACTGAGCGCGATCGCTTCCTCTCCGCGCCTGAAGCGGTAGAGTACGGTTTGGTTGACTCAATTTTGACCCATCGTAATTGATGCCCTGGACGCAAGTGTGCCGCTATACACTTCATCCTTCACGCTACCTCGGTGTTGGTTGCCAGTGCGCCTCCCGGTGACTTACTTATGTAAGCGCCTGCGGAGTCGCTGAGTTGCCGCCTTGATGTAGCTCGAATGATTTTGTGTATATACTAATGAAGGGCGGCACAACGCTGATTAGCGGCTTGCGCCTGAGAATGGCATTTGCGTCGTCGTGTGCGGCACAAAGAACAAAGAAGAGGTTTTGACTCATGACAGATAAACGCAAAGATGGCTCGGGCAAATTGTTGTACTGCTCTTTTTGCGGCAAAAGCCAGCATGAAGTGCGCAAGCTGATTGCCGGTCCATCCGTGTATATCTGCGACGAATGCGTCGATTTATGTAACGACATTATTCGCGAAGAAATTAAAGAAGTTGCTCCGCACCGTGAACGTAGTGCGCTGCCGACGCCGCATGAAATTCGTACTCACCTGGACGATTACGTTATCGGCCAGGAGCAGGCGAAAAAAGTGCTGGCGGTGGCGGTCTATAACCACTACAAGCGTCTGCGTAACGGCGATACCAGCAATGGCGTCGAGTTAGGCAAAAGCAACATTCTGCTGATTGGACCGACCGGTTCCGGTAAAACGCTGCTGGCGGAAACGCTGGCGCGCTTGCTGGATGTGCCGTTCACTATGGCGGATGCGACCACGCTGACCGAAGCGGGTTACGTGGGTGAAGACGTCGAGAATATCATTCAGAAACTGTTGCAGAAATGCGACTACGACGTGCAAAAAGCGCAGCGTGGGATTGTCTACATTGATGAAATCGATAAGATTTCGCGTAAATCAGACAATCCGTCCATTACCCGCGATGTTTCCGGCGAAGGCGTACAGCAGGCGTTGCTGAAACTGATCGAAGGCACCGTCGCCGCGGTTCCACCGCAGGGCGGTCGCAAACATCCGCAGCAGGAATTCTTACAGGTAGATACCTCTAAGATTCTGTTTATCTGCGGCGGCGCGTTTGCCGGTCTGGATAAAGTGATCGCTAACCGTGTTGAAACCGGCTCCGGCATTGGTTTTGGCGCGACGGTGAAAGCGAAGTCCGACAAAGCCAGCGAAGGCGAGCTGTTGTCGCAGGTTGAACCGGAAGATTTGATCAAATTTGGTCTGATTCCTGAGTTTATCGGTCGTCTGCCAGTGGTGGCGACGTTGAACGAACTCAGCGAAGAAGCGCTGATTCAAATCCTGAAAGAGCCGAAAAATGCGCTGACCAAGCAGTATCAGGCGCTGTTTAACCTGGAAGGCGTCGATCTGGAATTCCGTGACGAAGCGCTGGACGCTATCGCCAGGAAAGCAATGGCGCGTAAAACCGGCGCCCGTGGCCTGCGTTCTATCGTCGAAGCGGCGCTGCTGGATACCATGTACGATTTGCCATCTATGGAAGACGTCGAAAAAGTGGTGATCGACGAGTCCGTTATTGCCGGTCAGAGTAAGCCGTTGCTGATTTACGGCAAACCGGAAGCGCAGGCTTCTGGCGAATAATTAAACATTCATACAATCAGTTAGCCAAAAAAGGGGGGATTTTATCTCCCCTTTCGTTTTTCCTGTAAACACGCCGTTGAATGTGTGGGAAACATCCCCATATACTGACGTACATGTTATAGGTGGTATGGAGCACAGCTATACTATCTGATTACCTGGCGGACACTAAACTAAGAGAGAGCTCTATGAATCCTGAGCGTTCTGAACGCATTGAAATCCCCGTATTGCCCTTGCGCGATGTGGTGGTTTATCCGCACATGGTCATACCCTTATTTGTAGGGCGGGAAAAATCTATCCGTTGTCTGGAAGCGGCTATGGACCATGATAAAAAAATCATGCTGGTCGCCCAGAAGGAAGCATCAACGGATGAGCCGGGTGTAAACGATCTTTTCACCGTCGGGACCGTGGCCTCTATTTTGCAGATGTTGAAACTGCCTGACGGCACCGTAAAAGTGCTGGTCGAGGGGTTACAGCGCGCGCGTATTTCCGCGCTGTCTGACAACGGCGAACATTTCTCCGCGAAGGCGGAGTACCTTGATTCGCCAGCCATTGATGAGCGAGAACAAGAAGTGCTGGTGCGTACCGCTATCAGCCAGTTCGAAGGCTACATCAAGCTGAACAAAAAAATTCCGCCGGAAGTGCTGACGTCACTCAATAGCATTGACGACCCCGCACGTCTGGCTGACACCATCGCCGCGCATATGCCGCTGAAACTGGCGGATAAACAGTCCGTACTGGAGATGTCCGACGTTAACGAACGTCTGGAATATCTGATGGCGATGATGGAATCTGAAATCGATCTGCTGCAGGTTGAGAAACGCATTCGCAACCGCGTGAAAAAGCAGATGGAGAAATCCCAGCGCGAGTACTATCTGAACGAGCAAATGAAAGCGATTCAGAAAGAGCTTGGCGAGATGGACGACGCGCCGGACGAAAACGAAGCGCTGAAGCGTAAGATCGACGCGGCGAAAATGCCGAAAGAGGCGAAAGAGAAAGCGGAAGCGGAACTGCAGAAGCTGAAAATGATGTCTCCGATGTCGGCGGAAGCGACCGTGGTGCGCGGCTACATCGACTGGATGGTGCAGGTGCCGTGGAATGCGCGTAGCAAGGTCAAAAAAGACCTGCGTCAGGCGCAGGAAATCCTCGATACTGACCATTATGGTCTGGAGCGCGTGAAAGACCGCATCCTTGAGTATCTCGCGGTTCAAAGCCGTGTAAATAAAATCAAGGGGCCGATCCTGTGTCTGGTGGGGCCGCCGGGGGTAGGTAAAACCTCGTTGGGCCAGTCCATCGCTAAAGCAACAGGGCGTAAATACATCCGTATGGCGCTGGGCGGCGTGCGTGATGAAGCGGAAATCCGCGGTCATCGCCGGACTTACATTGGCTCTATGCCGGGTAAACTGATCCAAAAAATGGCCAAAGTGGGGGTTAAAAACCCACTGTTCCTGCTCGATGAGATCGACAAAATGTCCTCGGACATGCGCGGCGATCCGGCTTCCGCACTGCTGGAAGTGCTGGATCCAGAGCAGAACGTGGCGTTCAGCGATCATTACCTGGAAGTGGATTACGATCTCAGCGATGTGATGTTCGTCGCCACCTCCAACTCCATGAACATTCCGGCGCCGCTGCTGGATCGTATGGAAGTGATCCGTCTGTCCGGTTATACCGAAGATGAGAAGCTAAATATTGCTAAACGTCACCTGCTGCCGAAGCAGATCGAGCGTAACGCGCTGAAGAAAGGCGAACTGACGGTCGACGATAGCGCGATTATCGGTATTATCCGCTATTACACGCGTGAAGCGGGCGTGCGTAGTCTGGAGCGTGAAATCTCCAAACTGTGCCGCAAAGCGGTTAAACAACTGTTGCTCGATAAGTCGTTAAAACATATCGAAATTAACGGCGATAATCTGCACGACTACCTCGGTGTCCAGCGCTTTGATTATGGCCGCGCGGATAGCGAAAACCGCGTAGGTCAGGTGACGGGGCTGGCGTGGACGGAAGTGGGCGGCGATCTGTTGACCATCGAAACCGCCTGCGTCCCGGGCAAAGGCAAGCTGACCTACACCGGCTCGCTCGGGGAAGTGATGCAGGAATCTATTCAGGCGGCGCTGACCGTGGTGCGCGCGCGCGCGGAAAAACTGGGTATTAATCCGGACTTTTACGAAAAACGCGATATCCACGTTCACGTGCCGGAAGGCGCAACGCCGAAAGACGGTCCAAGTGCCGGTATCGCGATGTGTACCGCGCTGGTTTCCTGCCTGACCGGTAATCCGGTGCGCGCAGATGTGGCAATGACCGGTGAGATCACGCTGCGTGGTCAGGTGTTGCCGATCGGCGGCCTGAAAGAAAAACTGTTGGCGGCGCATCGCGGCGGGATTAAAACGGTCTTAATTCCATTCGAAAATAAACGTGACCTGGAGGAAATTCCGGACAACGTGATTGCCGATCTGGATATTCACCCGGTTAAGCGTATTGAGGAAGTTCTGACGCTTGCTCTGCAAAACGAACCGTCTGGAATGCAGGTTGTAACCGCAAAATAGTGACCTCGCGCAAATAGCGCTAATAAAAACAGGGCTGGCAGGCTATTTCGGACTTGCCAGCCTTTTTTTGTATAGCTAATTTAGATGGTTGATTGGGTCTGCCACCATTAACGGGTGTTGTAAGGGCGTGGCAGGCCTGATATAACTGCTGCGCGGTCGTACTTCGAAGGATTCAGGTGCGATATAAATTATAAAGAGGAAGAGAAGAGTGAATAAATCTCAACTGATCGAAAAAATTGCTGCAGGGGCTGATATCTCTAAGGCTGCGGCTGGACGTGCGTTAGATGCGATTATTGCTTCTGTTACCGAATCTCTGAAAGAAGGGGATGACGTTGCACTGGTAGGCTTTGGTACTTTTGCTGTTAAAGAGCGTGCTGCCCGTACTGGTCGCAACCCGCAAACAGGTAAAGAGATCACCATCGCCGCTGCCAAAGTGCCGAGTTTCCGTGCAGGTAAAGCGCTGAAAGACGCGGTAAACTAAGCGTGATCCCCTCGGGGGATGTGACAAAGTACAAGGGCGCATCAACTGATGTGCCTTTTTTATTGGCGATTCGGGACTTTCTGTGCGTTGCGGGCTGACAATTGCCCTCGTTTCTTGTCACAATAGGCTTTTGCGCGCCGCGTTCAGAAAATGCGATGCGCGTGAAGTCTATATACGCAAATCATTCAGGTTGCGTCGACGCGGCAACTGAGCGAATCACTCGGTAGCCAGCAGAGAAGCCGCCTGAAAGATAAAGTGTAAAGTCACCTACAGCGGAGTGTGGTTACACCATGATGGACAGCTTACGCACGGCTGCAAACAGTCTCGTGCTCAAGATTATTTTCGTTATCATTATCGTGTCGTTCATTTTGACCGGCGTTAGTGGTTACCTGATTGGCGGAAGCAATAACTACGCCGCAAAAGTGAATGGCCAGGAAATCAGCCGGGCACAGTTTGAGAATGCGTTTAATAACGAACGTAACCGTATGCAGCAGCAGTTGGGCGACAGGTATTCTGAACTGGCGGCCAACGAAGGTTATATGAAAAGCCTGCGCCAGCAGGTGCTGAATCGTCTGATAGATGAAGCGTTGTTGGATCAATATTCCCGCGAACTGAAACTGGGCATCAGCGATGAGCAGGTAAAGCAGGCGATTTTCGCCACTCCCGCTTTTCAGGTGGACGGTAAGTTTGACAACAACCGCTATAACGCGATTGTGAATCAGATGGGAATGACCGCCGATCAGTACGCTCAGGCGCTGCGTAACCAGCTTACCACTCAGCAACTGATCAACGGCGTGGCCGGTACTGATTTTATGCTGAAAGGGGAAACCGACGAACTGGCGGCATTAGTCTCTCAACAGCGCGTGGTGCGTGAAGCCGTTATTGATGTCAATGCGCTGGCGGCGAAGCAGCAGGTGACCGATCAGGAAGTGTCCAGCTACTACGATCAGAATAAAGCCCGCTTTATGACGCCGGAACAGTTCCGCGTAAGCTATATCAAGCTGGATGCCGCGACGATGCAGGCACCGGTCAGCGATGCGGATATTCAGGCCTATTATGACCAGCATGTAGATCAGTTTACTCAGCCGGAGCGCATTCGTTACAGCATTATTCAGACCAAAACGGAAGATGATGCGAAAGCGGTACTGGATGCGCTGAACAAGGGCGAAGATTTCGCCACGCTGGCGAAAGAGAAATCTACCGATATCATCTCTGCGCGTAATGGCGGCGATATGGGCTGGCTGGAAGAGTCTGCCACGGTGCCGGAACTGAAAAACGCCGGATTAAAAGAAAAAGGCCAGATATCTGGTGTGATTAAGTCGTCTGTCGGTTTTCTGGTGGCGCGTCTGGATGATATTCAGCCTGCCAAAGTGAAACCGTTAAGCGAGGTTCGCGACGACATTGCCGCGAAAGTGAAACAAGAAAAAGCGCTGGATGCTTACTATGCGTTGCAGCAGAAGGTGAGCGATGCGGCAAGCAACGACAATGAGTCGTTAGCAGGCGCTGAACAGGTCGCTGGCGTAAAAGCCGTTGAAACCGGCTGGTTTAGCCGTGACACCTTACCGGAAGAGCTGAACTTCAAACCGGTAGCCGATGCTATCTTTAATGGCGGTCTGGTAGGCGAAAACGGTACGCCGGGGCCGAATTCAGACATTATCACCGTAGATGGCGACCGGGCTTTTGTCGTGCGCGTGAGTGAATATAAACCTGAGGCCGTGAAGCCGTTGGCAGAAGTGAAAGAACAGGTCACTGCCCTGGTGAAGCATAACAAAGCGGAACAACAGGCGAAGCTGGATGCGGAAAAACTGCTGGTCGAGCTGAAAGCGGGCAAAGGCGCGGAAGCGATGAAAGCGGCGGGTCTGAGTTTTGGCGAGCCTAAAACGTTAAGTCGTACCAGTCAGGATCCGGTGAGTCAGGCGGCCTTTGCATTAAGCCTTCCGACGAAAGATAAGCCAGTTTATGGCGTGGCGAACGATATGCAGGGTAACGTCGTTCTGCTGGCGTTTGACGAGGTGAAAGCGGGTGCCATGCCGGAAGCGCAGAAAAAAGCGATGGTGCAGGGCATCACGCAGAACAATGCGCAAATTGTCTTTGAAGCGCTGATGAGTAATCTGCGTAAAGAGGCGAAAATCAAAATCGGCGACGCTCTGGAACAGCAGTAATCGTCGAGGCGCTTCGCAAAAAATTGCAAAACGTTGTATCCCACAAAGGCCGCTTTCGCGGCCTTTTCCATTTCTGAGAATTGCCGTTTGTTCGTTTTTCTCCGCCCCGCTATCGTGGCTGCACTGTTAACAAACAAGGAGAAAACAGTATGAAACACGGAATTAAAGCACTGCTTATTACACTTTCTTTAACCTGCGCGGGCATGGCCCATAGCGCACTGGCGGCGACGCCTGTCGCAAAAAATGCAGCGGTGGAAACAAAAGCGGATACGCCTTCTTCATCCTCCGCCAAAGCGGCATTACCTGCTAAAGCCAGCGATGATGAAGGTACCAGGGTGAGCATTAATACCGCGTCTGCGGAGGATCTGGCGCGGGTGATGAACGGCGTTGGGCTGAAAAAAGCGCAGGCTATTGTGAGCTATCGGGAGGAGTATGGTCCTTTTAAAACGGTGGATGATTTAAAGCAGGTGCCGGGAATGGGAAGCGCGCTGGTGGAGCGTAATCTGGCAGTTTTAACATTGTAATCACTTGCACAGTGGCCAAAATTTGCCAGACTGTAGAGGTCATACCAGTTATGACCTCTGTACTTGTCGTTTACTTATAACAACAACGTAAGGTTATTGCGCTATGCAAACACAAATCAAAGTTCGTGGATATCATCTTGATGTTTATCAACATGTTAATAATGCCCGCTATCTGGAGTTTCTGGAAGAGGCCCGTTGGGATGGGCTGGAAAACAGCGACAGCTTTCAGTGGATGACGGCCCGCAATATTGCTTTTGTGGTGGTAAACATCAACATAAATTACCGTCGCCCGGCGGTATTGAGCGATCTACTGACCGTGACCAGCCAGGTACAACAGCTTAACGGTAAAAGCGGCGTATTAAGCCAGACGATTACGCTGGAGCCAGAAGGGCAGGTGGTGGCCGATGCGCTCATCACGTTTGTTTGTATTGATTTAAAAACGCAAAAAGCGCTGCCGCTGGAAGGCGAATTGCGTGAAAAGCTGGAACAGATGGTGCAATAACGCCTCGCTGTCTGATGGCGTTGAACTGATCCGACCTGGCGATATTGACCATGGTGAATATCGCCAGGCCGGATAAGGTGCATGCGCCGCCATCCGGCAAAACAATCACCTTAACCCGGTTTTTTGCTTCATTGCCGCCATCACCGCCGCTTTATTCGACAGATAATGATTCAGGCCGTTAGCGCGCAGATTACAGGCCGCGCAATGACCACAGCCATCGCCTTTAATGCCGTTATAGCAGGTCAGCGTCTCTTCGCGAACCAAATCCAGTTGGCCCCAATAATCGGCCAGCGCCCAGGTTTCAGCTTTATCAATCCACATTAAGGGCGTTTCGAAACGGATATCTTTCGCCATGCCCAGATTCACCGCGTGATTCAGCGCTTTGACGAACTCATCGCGACAGTCTGGATAGCCGGAAAAATCGGTCTCGCAAACGCCGGTGATCACCGCTTCGGCTTTGACCTGATAAGCGTAAATCGCCGCCAGCGTCAGAAAGAGAATATTGCGTCCCGGTACGAAAGTATTGGGGATACCGTCAGCGTTTGGTTCATAGTCCGGCACCGGAATGCTATCCCGCGTCAGGCTGCTGACCGCCAGTTCGTTCAGCAAAGTGACATCCAGCACTTTATGCGCGCGTGCGCCAAGTTTTAACGCCAGCGCGCGCGCGACATCAATCTCTGCGCGGTGGCGCTGACCATAATCAAACGTGACACAATGCACTTCATCATACTGATGCCGCGCTTGCGCCAGACAAGTGGTGGAGTCCTGACCTCCACTAAATACAACAACGGCGCGTTTCATAGTTATCCTGATCAATGACGAAAACCAATATGGTAACGCGTACGGATAATCCCGACCAGCTTCTTCACGGCGAAGGCGGCGGAAGCCAGGCTTCGCTAAATTCAAACCAGCCGCGAGGGGTGAGTCGAACGCCGTTAACGCCCGGTGGGGCGCTGATGCGATAGTGATAATTAAACAGCGGCGTAAGTGTGGCGTCATCCATCAGGTTGGCAAAAACTTGTTGTAGCGCGGCGCGGCGATCTTTTTCATTGGGCTGAATTTGCAGAGCGTCAAGCGTAGCCTGCAGATGGGAAAACGCAGGCGCGTCCAGGACATGTGACCAGATCTGATCGCAACGTAGCCACTGCTCCAGCGTATATTCCGGCGCTTCGCCGATCAGCCTGTCGCCCATCATCAGATCCGCTTGCGCCAACGCAGGGCAGTTATCCCAGTTTTTGGCATTATGAAAAATCAATGTTAACTCACAGCCGAGCGTCGCCAGGTAATGTCGAAGCTGTTCCGCCATCGTATGCAGCTCTACGGGAAGGTGGTACGCCAGGGTAAGTTTTTTCGGCAATGGCGTTTCATCAACGTCCTGCCATTGCGGGATTGTCCAGCCGGGTAGCAGCCCCTGACTTGGCATAATCAAGTTCTCATCTACCGGCAAGGTTTTCAGCAGCGAAGTATGATGGATAATATGTATCAGACGCCGCGCCTGCTGTACGTTGAGCCGTGAGCCCTTTTTGAGGGTTAAATAGCAAAAACCCAGACTAATACCACTACTTACCTGACTCAGCGTCGCCAGCTCTTCCGGTTTGCCGATGGCAATCTGCACCGGATGGCGGCAACTGGTGCCCAGATCCTGGGCAAACAGTTGCGGGGTGATCCAGAATTCAATCGCTTTCAGCAGCGGATGGCTGAGGTGATAATGGTCATGACTTTCCAGACGCACCAGTTCCGGCGTGAACAATGCCAGGCGAAAAGGACCGGTGCCGATAAGCGGCAGGTCAGGATGCGCCAGACCGCTACAATAGCTCGCCAGACGATGCGCCAGCCAGTGATCAGGTCGGTGAAGGAGAAAGGTCAGGCACTGAGGATGCGTTACTTCGATCCGTGCGACGCTAATAAACAATTTGCTTAGCGCGGGTAGGGTAAGCAGCCTTTCCAGGCGTTCGTGTAGCTGCGCGGTATCCACCGCATCGCCATTATGCCAGTGCAGCGTGGAGCGAATATAAAAATCCCAGCGTAAACCGTCGGCGGAAATCTTCCAGTGATGCGCCAAATCCCCGCAAGGATATTGACTGTCGCGGTCGAAGCGCGTTAACCCGGAAAAAACTTGCCCTGCGAGATGCTGTTCCGCGCGTCCTGGCAGAAAACCCGGCTGCAGCGGATCAAGCGGACGATAGTAGGGAATACGCAATGTCGGCGTATCGTTTTGCCATTGGCCGCCCATAAAAGGCTGGAGCATCGCCCGTAACTCGCCCGGCGCCAGCTGCGCCAGTTCCAGTACGTTGAGCTGCTGCCCTTTTTCCAGCGCCTGTTCCATCATGGCGGTGCGGAGCGATTCCGGCGTGACCAGAAACTGGAGCCGTCCACGTTTCCCGCGCCCGGACTGCGCCTCCCATCTTAGCCAACCCGCCTGCTGGGCCTGACGCAGCAGCGTTCGCAGATGGCGCTCGCTACAAAAACAGCGTTCGGCCAGTTCGCTAACGGTGACATGTTGCGTTTCCCCGGCGGAAGGCTGCCAGAGGCGTTGATATTGATTAAGCCGATTCAGTAGCCTCATAGAAACCCGGAACACTTCCTTTTATCTGTTCACTATTACTTCCGTATATCTCAGGTAATACTGAACAACAAGTTAACCGCGTCACAGTGTGGAGAAAGAGATGGCCCGTCTGGCAGCATTTGATATGGATGGCACGTTATTAATGCCCGATCACCATTTGGGTAGAGAAACGATCGCCACGCTGGCGCGTCTGCGCGAACGCGATATCACTCTGACATTCGCTACGGGTCGTCATGTGCTGGAAATGCGGCATATTCTGGGGACGCTTTCACTGGATGCTTATCTTATTACCGGTAACGGGACGCGAATTCACTCGCTGGAAGGCGACGTGCTGCATCGTCAGGATCTCGATCCTCAGGTTGCCGATACGGTGATGCATCATGCCTGGGATACCCGAGCCAGTATGCATGTGTTTAATGACAACGGCTGGTTTACAGGCCAGGAGATCCCCGCGCTACTCCAGGCGCACGTCTACAGCGGCTTTCGTTATCAGGTTATCGATATAAAAAGCATTCCGGCCCATCAGGTGACGAAGATCTGTTTTTGCGGCGATCATGACGATCTGATCCGTTTGCGCATTCAGCTCAATGAGGCGCTGGAAGAACGCGCGCACCTCTGTTTCTCTGCCGTCGACTGCCTGGAAGTGCTACCGCTGGGGTGCAATAAAGGATCGGCGCTGGCGGTATTGAGCAATCATTTAGGGCTTTCACTGGCAGATTGCATGGCGTTTGGCGACGCGATGAACGATCGGGAAATGCTGGGCAGCGTCGGGCGGGGGCTCATTATGGGCAATGCCATGCCGCAGCTTATCGCCGCGCTGCCACACCTTTCGGTTATCGGACATTGTGGTAATCAAGCGGTATCACACTTTTTGACGCATTGGCTGGACAATCCGCATCTACCTTATTCCCCCGAATGAGAGATCTCTCCCAGCAAGCCAGACATTCAGTCTGGCTTTTTTTTGGTGTCTAGTCGCCGGTAAGTAATTTTGCGATGGCCGCTGACCACGGCGTCAAATCGCCGATATGGTCGCTAACCCAGGCCGGATGGTAATAGGTATCCAGATAGCGATCGCCGCTATCGCACAATAACGTCACGATAGCGCCGGTTTCTCCAGCCTCACGCATCCGGGCCGCAAGCTGCAGCGCTCCCCACATATTCGTGCCGGTAGAGGCGCCGACTTTACGGCCCAGCTGCGTTTCCAGCCAGTGTGCGGTGGCAACGCTGGCGGCGTCCGGCACGCGCAGCATCTCATCCACGACATCCGGAATAAAAGAAGGCTCTACTCGCGGACGACCAATTCCTTCAATTTTACTGCCCACCGGGCTGCGTAATGAAGCGTCGCGATCCTGCCAGTAAGGTAAAAAGACGGAATTTTCCGGATCCACCACCATGAGCTGAGTATCATAGCCCTGGCAGCGAATATAGCGCCCAATCGTCGCAGAGGTTCCGCCCGTTCCGGCGCTCATGACGATAAATCGCGGTACCGGATGGGGTTCGTTGCGCATCTGGCGGAAAATACTGTCGGCAATATTATTGTTGCCCCGCCAGTCGGTAGCTCGTTCTGCGTAGGTAAACTGGTCCATATAGTGACCGTTCAGTTCATGCGCCAGCCGCTCGGAGGCGGCATAAATTTCGCAGGCGCTCTCCACAAAATGACAGTGGCCGCCGTAAAATTGAATCTGTTCGATTTTACGTTTTGCGGTACAGGCGGGCATGACGGCGATGAACGGCAGTCCCAGTAAACGCGCGAACCAGGCTTCGGAAATCGCCGTTGAGCCTGATGACGCTTCAATAATCGGAGTGCCTTCTTTAATCCAGCCATTGCACAGCCCATAAAGGAACAGCGAGCGCGCCAGACGATGCTTGAGGCTACCGGTGGGATGCGTGCTTTCGTCTTTCAGGTAAAGCTGGATACCCGGAAATGCCGACAGGGGCAAACGAATAAGATGCGTATCCGCCGAGCGCTGGTGGTCAGCGTTAATTTCATTAATGGCATTTTTAACCCAATTGCTACTCATCATTAATATCCATTTATCATTTTGTGCCAAGAGTAGCGAAAAGTACGGAAAAAATTGTTGCTATTTGACCTTTAAATTACAATGTAAGGAGAAAAATATTCTCTATGGGGTGGGTATGTTAGATAAAATTGACCGTAAACTGCTTTGCTTATTGCAGCAGGACTGTACCCTCTCTTTGCAGGCGCTGGCGGATGCCGTTAATCTGACGACAACACCTTGCTGGAAGCGGCTTAAACGCCTGGAAGATGACGGTATCCTGCTTGGCAGGGTCGCGCTGCTGGACCCGGAAAAACTGGGGCTGGGATTAACCGCTTTTGTGTTGATAAAAACGCAGCACCACAGCAGTGAATGGTACTGTCGGTTCGTGACCGTCGTCTCTGAGATGCCGGAAGTGCTTGGCTTCTGGCGGATGGCGGGGGAATACGACTATCTGATGCGAGTTCAGGTGGCCGACATGAAGCGGTATGACGACTTCTATAAACGTCTGGTCAATAGCGTCCCAGGACTGTCAGACGTCACCTCCAGTTTTGCGATGGAACAGATTAAGTACACCACCTCTCTGCCCATTGAATAATTCTCCCGGTATTGCCGGAAATCATATCAGGAAATAACGCGTGCGATTATTTGCTCAATTAAGCTGGTACTTTCGCCGGGAATGGCGTCGCTATCTTGGCGCGGTGGCCCTGCTTATGCTTATTGCGATGCTTCAGCTAATCCCGCCCAAAGTGGTGGGGATTGTCGTGGATGGCGTAACCGCACAGCATTTTACTCCAGGCCGAATAGCGATGTGGATTGGCACCATTGCCCTGATCGCCGTAGTGGTCTATTTGTTGCGCTATGTCTGGCGCGTGCTGCTATTTGGCGCTTCTTATCAATTAGCCGTCGAACTGCGTGAAGATTATTATCGCCAGCTGAGTCGTCAGCATCCTGAATTTTATCAGCGCCATCGGACGGGCGATCTTATCGCGCGTGCGACGAATGATGTGGATCGCGTCGTATTTGCGGCGGGCGAGGGCGTTCTGACGCTGGTTGACTCGCTGGTAATGGGCTGCGCGGTACTGATTGTCATGTCGACGCAAATTAGCTGGCAGCTAACGCTATTAGCGCTGTTGCCGATGCCGATTATGGCGCTGATGATCAAACGTTACGGCGATCGGCTGCATGACTATTTCAAACTGGCGCAGGCCGCCTTCTCCAGCCTGAACGACCGCACGCAGGAGAGTCTGACCAGCATCCGCATGATCAAAGCGTTTGGTCTGGAGGACCGCCAGTCTTCGCTGTTTGCGGCGGATGCCGAAGATACCGGCAAGAAAAATATGCGCGTGGCGCGTATTGACGCGCGTTTTGATCCAACCATTTACATCGCCATTGGCATGGCGAACCTGCTCGCGATTAGCGGCGGAAGCTGGATGGTGGTTAACGGCAGCCTGACGCTGGGCGAACTCACCAGCTTTATGATGTATCTGGGGTTGATGATTTGGCCGATGCTGGCGCTGGCCTGGATGTTTAATATCGTGGAGCGGGGGAGCGCCGCTTACAGCCGCATCCGCGCCATGCTGGCGGAAGCGCCGGTAGTTAAGGATGGTGAAGAGCCGGTCCCGGCGGGGCGCGGCGAACTGACGGCGGCCATTCGTGAGTTTTGCTATCCGCAAACGACGCATCCGGCGCTGGAGAATGTGAACTTTCGCCTTAAACCGGGTCAGATGCTGGGGATATGCGGTCCGACCGGCGCGGGGAAAAGCACAATCTTGTCGCTTATCCAGCGCCATTTTGATGTGACGCAGGGAGAAATCCGATTCCATGACATGCCGTTGACGCATCTGCAACTGGATAGCTGGCGTAGCCGACTGGCGGTCGTCAGCCAGACGCCGTTTTTGTTCTCGGACTCTATTGCCAATAATATTGCGCTCGGACGCCCGGAGGCGACCCAGGAAGAGATTGAACAGGTGGCGCGTTTAGCCAGCGTACATGAGGATATTCTCCGTTTGCCTCAGGGCTACGACACGCAGGTAGGTGAACGTGGCGTCATGTTATCGGGAGGGCAAAAACAGCGTATCTCGATTGCCAGAGCGCTGCTGTTGAATGCGGAAATTCTGCTTCTTGATGATGCGCTCTCAGCAGTAGATGGTCGCACGGAGCATCAGATTTTGCATAATTTGCGCCAGTGGGGCGAAGGGCGTACGGTCATCATCAGCGCGCATCGTTTATCCGCGCTGACCGACGCCAATGAAATTATCGTTATGCAACATGGTCATGTTGTTCAGCGCGGCGATCACGATCAACTGGCGCAGCAGATTGGCTGGTATCGCGATATGTATCGCTATCAGCAACTGGAGGCCGCTCTGGATGACGCGCCGGAACGCGGCGAGGAGGCGGTGAATGCGTAGTTTTGGACAGCTATGGCCGACGCTGAAACGGTTGCTGGCGTATGGCTCGCCATGGCGAAAACCGCTCTCTGTCGCGGTGATGATGCTGTGGATTGCGGCAGCGGCGGAGGTTAGCGGTCCGCTGCTGATCAGCTATTTCATTGATAACATGGTGGCCCGCCACCATTTACCGTTGGGCAAGGTCGCGGGGCTGGCGGCCGCCTATGTGGGGCTACAGTTTCTGGCGGCGGGTCTGCATTACGCCCAGTCTTTATTATTTAACCGGGCGGCCGTTGGCGTGGTTCAGTCCTTGCGCACGGACGTCATGGATGCCGCCTTGCGCCAGCCGCTAAGCGCCTTCGACACGCAGCCTGTCGGACAATTAATTTCACGTGTGACCAACGATACGGAAGTCATCCGCGATCTGTACGTCACGGTCGTCGCGACGGTATTACGTAGCGCGGCGTTGATCGGCGCCATGCTGGTCGCTATGTTCAGCCTTGACTGGCGGATGGCGCTGGTGGCGATTTTGATTTTTCCGGCGGTATTGACCGTGATGATCATTTATCAGCGCTACAGCACGCCGATTGTACGCCGCGTGCGGGCATATCTGGCGGATATTAACGACGGCTTTAACGAAATCATCAACGGGATGAGCGTAATCCAGCAGTTTCGCCAGCAGGCGCGCTTCGGCGAACGCATGGGCGAGGCCAGCCGCTCGCACTACATGGCGCGGATGCAGACGCTACGCTTAGACGGCTTTTTATTGCGTCCGCTGCTTAGCCTCTTTTCCGCGCTCATTTTGTGTGGTTTGTTAATGCTTTTCAGCTTTACGTCTGCCGGCACGATTGAGGTCGGGGTGCTGTATGCGTTCATTAGCTATTTGTCACGTCTGAACGAGCCGCTCATTGAACTGACCACCCAGCAATCCATGCTACAGCAGGCGGTTGTGGCGGGAGAGCGTGTTTTTGAACTGATGGATCGCCCGCGCCAGCGCTATGGCAGCGACGACAGGCCGTTACAAAGCGGGGCGATTGATATTGATCATCTGTCGTTTGCTTATCGCGACGATAATCTTGTTTTACAGGACATTACGCTATCAGTACCGTCCCGTAGCTTTGTGGCGCTGGTGGGGCACACCGGCAGCGGGAAGAGCACGCTCGCCAGCTTATTAATGGGGTATTACCCCCTGACACAAGGCGAAATTCGGCTGGATGGGCGAGAAATCGCCTCTCTTAATCATCGCGTTTTACGCCAGGGCGTGGCGATGGTTCAACAGGACCCGGTAGTGATGGCGGATACCTTTCTGGCTAATGTGACGCTGGGGCGCGATGTCTCCGAGGCGCAGGTGTGGCAGGCGCTGGAAACGGTACAACTGGCAGACCTGGCGCGCGGCCTGAGCGACGGGCTGCATACGCATCTCGGCGAGCAGGGAAATACGCTGTCCGTCGGGCAAAAACAGCTACTGGCGCTGGCGCGCGTGCTGGTTGACGCCCCGCAAATATTAATTCTTGATGAAGCGACGGCCAGCATCGATTCCGGCACTGAGCAGGCGATACAGCAGGCGCTGGCGGCGATTCGCGAGCGCACCACGCTGGTGGTTATTGCCCATCGGCTATCGACAATCGTGGAGGCGGATACCATTCTGGTTCTCCATCGCGGCCAGGCGGTGGAGCGCGGGACGCATCAACAATTGCTGGCGGCGCAAGGGCGCTACTGGCAAATGTATCAATTACAGCTAGTTGGCGAGGAGTTAGCCGCCAGCGTACACGAAGAACCCGGCCCTGCGGCGTAAGGTTTTGCGCCACAGGGCAAAACCTCGCCCATCATGCACCGTCGTGGTGCGTTTTTCTTTCCCTGCTTCAATGTTGGGGCGCGTCAATATAAAGACGCGCCGCTAACCGCGCCTTTCCTCGCTCGCCAGCTTCTGGCACATCCTTTGCAATATCCATTCTGAAGAGTCCATGCGCGGCGGCAGCCGTTACCTAATTCTGACTGGAGGGTTCTATGAAGCTGGTTACCGTGATTATCAAACCGTTCAAGCTGGAGGACGTGCGGGAGGCGCTTTCTTCCATTGGCATTCAGGGACTGACCGTCACCGAAGTGAAAGGGTTTGGCCGTCAGAAAGGACACGCCGAACTGTATCGCGGCGCGGAGTACAGCGTGAATTTCCTGCCGAAGGTCAAAATTGATGTGGCTATCGCCGACGACCAACTGGAAGAGGTGATCGATATCATCAGTAAAGCGGCTTACACCGGAAAAATTGGCGACGGCAAAATTTTCGTCGCGGAGCTCATGCGCGTTATTCGGATTCGTACCGGCGAAGCTGACGAAGCAGCGCTGTAAGACCCGCCACACAGCAACAGGAAATGAAAAAATGAAGATAGCGATGATAAAAACCACACTGGCTTCACTGGCGCTGCTGCCTGGGCTAACGATAGCCGCGCCGGCGGTTGCCGATAAAGCGGATAGTGCTTTTATGATGATTTGTACCGCGCTGGTGCTGTTCATGACGATACCGGGTATCGCGCTGTTTTACGGCGGATTAATTCGCGCTAAGAACGTGCTGTCAATGTTAACGCAAGTGACCGTCACCTTTGCGCTGGTCTGTATTTTATGGGTGGTGTACGGCTATTCGCTGGCTTTTGGCGAAGGGAATCATTTCTTCGGTAATACCGATGGGGCGATGTTGAAGAATATCGCGTTGACGGCGGTAACGGGTACGATTTATCAGTATATTCATGTCGCGTTTCAGGGATCTTTCGCCTGTATTACCGTCGGGCTGATTGTCGGCGCGCTGGCGGAGCGTATTCGTTTTTCGGCGGTACTGATTTTTGTCGTGGTGTGGTTCACGCTCTCTTATATCCCGATTGCGCACATGGTGTGGGGCGGCGGCCTGCTGGCTGCTCACGGCGCGCTGGATTTTGCCGGTGGTACGGTGGTGCATATTAACGCCGCAATCGCCGGGCTGGTGGGGGCTTATTTAATTGGCAAACGCGTCGGCTTTGGGAAAGAAGCATTTAAACCCCATAACCTGCCGATGGTCTTTACCGGTACTGCGATTCTGTATATCGGCTGGTTTGGATTTAACGCGGGTTCTGCTGGTAGCGCAAACGAGATAGCAGCGCTGGCCTTTGTAAACACCGTGGTGGCGACCGCCGCCGCGATTCTGGGGTGGATTATCGGCGAGTGGACGCTACGCGGTAAGCCTTCCCTGCTGGGGGCGTGTTCCGGCGCGATTGCCGGTCTGGTCGGCGTGACGCCAGCCTGTGGCTATGTTGGCGTTGGCGGCGCGCTGGTTATCGGCGTTATTGCGGGTCTGGCGGGATTGTGGGGAGTCACCATGCTTAAACGTCTGTTACGGGTAGATGATCCGTGCGACGTATTTGGCGTTCACGGCGTTTGCGGAATAGTCGGCTGTATCCTGACCGGCGTTTTTGCCGCCAGTTCGCTGGGCGGCGTTGGCTTTGTCGACGGCGTTACGATGGGACATCAGGTGATGGTACAGCTGGAAAGTATTGCTATTACGGTCGTCTGGTCCGGCGTTGTCGCGTTTGTTGGTTACAAACTGGCGGATATCCTTGTTGGACTGCGTGTACCGGAAGAGCAGGAGCGCGAGGGGCTGGATGTGAACAGTCACGGCGAGAATGCGTATAACGCGTGATTGCGCAACATGCCTGATGGCGCTGCGCTTATCCAGTTTACCGTAGGCCGGATAAGCGCAGCGTCATCAGGCCATTAACGCCGCATAGCGGCATGTTTTTTAATTGTGATTGCGCATTACCCCTTCCTGCACGGTTGAAGCGACCAACGCGCCATCCTGAGTATAAAACTCGCCGCGAACAAAGCCCCGGGCGCTGGAGGCGGAAGTGCTCTCCACGCTATAAAGTAGCCATTCATTAAAATTGAACGGACGATGGAACCACATAGAGTGATCGATAGTGGCGATCTGAATGCCCTTTTCCAGAAAACCGATGCCGTGAGGCTGAAGCGCGACGGGAAGGAAATTCAGATCCGAGGCGTATCCCAGTAAATATTGATGGACGCGAATGTCATCCGGAACGGTGCCGTTGGCGCGAATCCATACCTGACGCACAGGCGCGGCGACGTGACCTTTCAACGGATTGTGAAATTCGACGGGACGAATTTCCAGCGGGCGATCGCAGAGAAACTTTTCTTTCAGAATCGGCGGCAGTAAATGCGCCAGCGATTGCGCGATTTCCGTTTCTGACGGTAGTCCTTCCGGCCCGACTGCCGTCGGCATGGTTTTTTGATGTTCAAAACCCGGTTCCGGCGCCTGGAATGAGGCGGTCATATAAAAGATGGGTTTCCCGTTCTGAATAGCGGCAACGCGGCGGGCGCTGAAGCTGTTCCCATCGCGCAGCACTTCTACGTCATAGATAATGGGTTTTTGGCTGTCGCCTGGCCGCAGAAAATAACTGTGGAATGAATGCACCAGTCGCGCTTCCGGCACCGTTTCTTTGGCGGCATAGAGCGCCTGGCCCACCACCTGACCGCCAAATACTTGGCGCAGCCCTAAGTCTTCACTTTGGCCCCGAAAGAGTCCTTCTTCAATTTTTTCCAGATTCAATAATGTCAGCAAATTATTCAGTGTCTGACTCATACATACTCTCCAGGTGACAACGATGCCGAAGCGAGGTAGGGCAGAGTATAACGCAATTTTGCAAGTGGTCCGATGGGTACAAAAGTCTGAATAACAGACCAATTCCAGGCAAAAATGAGTGACATGTGCCACACTTAATCACGTTATGTTTCTGTTAACCACTCTTCCGGCGGGGGGAAAGGCCTGCTGGTGCATTGATGATAAGGAGAATTGAATGAAACTCGTGCACATCGTAAGTGGTTTAGCGGTTGCGATATCTCTGGCGGCCTGCGCTGATAAAAGCGCTGATATCCAGACGCCTGCGCCAAACCCTAACATGTCGATTACAGCTAACCAGTCTACTATTCAGCAACCCAATGTTTCCGGTACCGTCTGGATCCGCCAGAAGGTCGCTCTGCCGCCAGATGCGGTGCTGACCGTGACGCTTTCAGATGCTTCGCTGGCTGATGCGCCGTCTAAGGTGCTGTCGCAAAAAGCGGTACGTACCGAAGGTAAACAGGCGCCTTTCAGTTTTGTGTTGCCGTTTAACCCATCAGATATTCAACCTAACGCGCGTATTCTCCTGAGCGCGGCCATCACCGTTGACAATAAGCTGGTATTTATTACCGATAGCGTGAAACCGGTGATTAACAATGGCGGCACTAAAGCGGATCTGACGCTGGTACCGGTACAGCAAACGGCGGTGCCTGTGCAGGCCAGCGGTGGTGCGACGACGACGGTTCCATCGACTTCGCCGACCCAGGTCAATCCGTCTTCTGCCGTTCCTGCGCCTACCCAGTATTAATCCTGCGCCAACCCTCTCCGTTACGGAGAGGGTTAATATACCCAGCGATAGCGTTGTAAATCGATTTGTCCGCTTCCCGACACCACCACGCCTTCCGCCAGTAATGCCTGACGTTGCCGCTGTAGATCCGGCCCGGTAAGTGATATTGCGCCGTGGCGGTTCACCACCCGATGCCATGGTAAAGTGCTGCCTTCCGGCAGACGTTTTAACACTCCGCCGACCTGACGCGCCGCCCGAGGGGAACCGGCAAGCCGGGCGACATCACCGTAGGTCGTGACAAATCCTTCCGGGATCGAGGCGACGATTTGCCAGACGCGTTGAGGAAAAGTGTCCTGAATATCCATAATAGAATCCTGCGTTAATGCTTCAGGATAATCTGGAATAAGGGGGGAGGAAAGCCCGGATGCGCAAGAAACCAGCATCCGATGCCTGATGGGTTGCAATTGCACGATATAGCAGTGATAATGCGCCTGCGCGTTGGTTCACAACGCTCTCAATGGGGGCTCTGTTGGTTCTCCCGCAACGCTACTCTGTTTACCAGGTCAGGTCCGGAAGGAAGCAGCCAAGGCAGATGACGCGTGTGCCGGGATGTAGCTGGCAGGGCCCCCACCCATTTGTGCCTCTCCACACTGTTTTTTTCTGCTGTGCGACGTTATAGCCGCTGTTCCGCCCAAAGAATAAATGCCGTAGCGGGTAGGGGCTTACTGTATAACCAGCCCTGACCATAATGTACGCCATGCTGGCGTAGCCACTGTTCTTGCCTGGTCGTTTCGATGCCTTCTGCGACCATCTTAAGTTTGAGCGTTTTCGCCATTTCAATAATATGCGGCGTGACGTTTTTATATTCCAGCGCATCGACAAAAGATTTATCAATTTTAAGGACATCTACATCCAGATTTTGTAAGTAGCTGAGGCTGGAATAGCCGGTGCCAAAGTCATCAATATAAATTGAATGTCCCGCGTTACGGTATCTGGCGACAATTGGCGCGCTGGTTTTCGGATCGGCGAACTCGCGTTCTGTTAATTCAAGCGCGATTTGCGACGGAGAAATTTGGCTACGGTTCAGCAGCGTGCTTAACAGCGCCGGCAGCGTTTCTGACGCCAGATCGGATGCCTCAAGATTGATTGAAATATGTTGTTCGGGATGGGACTTTAACCAACTCCCCATGTCTTCAAAAACGGTTTCGATGATTAGCCGGGTTAGCGGCTCCGTGAGCCCGGTTTGTTCAGCCAGCGCGATAAAAATTTCCGGCGAAAGGAAGGTGCCGTCCGCCTGTTGCCAGCGAGCTAAAGCTTCGGCACCGACAATTTTTCCGCTGCTCAGGGAGACAATAGGCTGATAGTGTACGTTAATTTCGCGATTGTCTATCGCATCCTGGAGACGGTGGCGGGGCGACTGTAGCCGACGCAAAATACGCAGAATAAAGGCCGCAGCCAGCAGACCCGTTACGATGCCCGCCGGTAGCCAGATAAATGCCTGTCGATACCAGCTCCTTTCCAGCGGAGCGGTCGGTGCCCAGCTTACGATAGTAATGCCCATTTCCGGAAAGGGGTGAATAGCATACTGAATGCCTCGGTTTTCCAGCCGCAGGGGCGTCTCATGGTGAATGAGCGGAAGAATAGCGAGGTCAAGGTTACCGCTGCTGGCAACCACAGTATTGCGTTCCCGGCCAATAATAGCGACGTCAATCGGCCATGCGCCAAACGGAATCACATCGATAAAGGACGCCGGGTCGATCATCACGATATAGCTGTCGCTCCCGAGTGCCGCCATATAGCGTTTTATACCCAGATCGTTTTGCGCCGTAAACCAGGCGCGATAACCGTCGCGAGTGATTTTCATGGGCGGAGGGAAAGCGGGAATATGGCTCTCTTTTTCAAGTGAGGAGCAAACGGGAATCGAATTTTTAAGATACAGAACTTCCTGGACATACCGAAAGCTATAAGACACGCGGCGCATGGCGAGTAAATGGGCGCTGCTGCAGGGCTCGCCTTTAAAGGAGGCAATATGCGTTAACGCGGCTTTTGCCTGGTCACTGACCCTTTCTGTACGTAGCGCCACCCGGGACGAGAAGATATCCAGCTCTTCGTTAAACCTTTTTTCAACTTGACGGTGCGCCAGCCACAGACTCAATCCTATCGGGAAAAGGACAGACAGGATAAGCACTCCCGTTACCAGGCTGACCAGATGTCGTGTTGTCACAGTGATGTCCTTATAAACACAGCGTAGAGAAAGTATATCCGATCGTAAATCGCGCCCTCGAATGATAAAGCTATTTTATCGATTTTACAGATATAGGGGCCAGACTAACGCGTTACGCCACATTGCTTTTGCCGCCAGGAAGAGATCGTGAATGTTTACCGGTTGAAAAAGGAGCGTTGATAGCGTATTTTATTGTTATGTTATAACATAATTGAGAGGGCGCAATGAAACCTGATATTCATCCTGTATACCGCACCGTCGTATTTCACGACACCAGCGCAAATGAATATGTGAAAGTGGGATCAACTATCAAAACTGAACGTGAAATCGAACTGGACGGCGTGACATATCCGTATGTCACTATTGATGTGTCATCAAAATCGCATCCTTTTTATACCGGTAGACAGAAAACGTTTGATAGCGAAAGTAGCGCCGCACGCTTCCAGAAACGTTTTGGTCATTTTATCGGCGCTAAAAGGGGTAAATGAAATGCAGGTGTTAAACTCACTTCGCAATGCAAAACAACGGCATCCGGATTGCCAGATAGTCAAACGCAAAGGACGCTTATACGTGATTTGTAAAACAAATCCGCGTTTTAAGGCGGTTCAGGGGCGTAAAAAAAGACGTTAAAAAACCAACAGTTCAGGGAAAGCAGTGCGTACCAGGGAGGGTGCGCACTTTTTTATTACCGGCTGGCTTCTGCGCGGGCCAGCGTAAAAATATCGTAGAAGGAAAGTTCGCCCTTACGGGCAACCATTTTTTGCAGCTGGACTTTATGTTCATTATCCACCTGTGGAGACTGAAGAATCGTCTCAATGAGCGTGGGGGGAACAAAGCGGGTGTTGTACCATTCGCCGTTGTAACAGACCCGGAGGTCCAGCACATCGATGTCGTTATAGTGATAACGCGGGGCGATGTCGAAAAAGAAGAAGCCATTAAATGCGATAAATAACACCACTAACAGCCACACTGACCCCACCAGCGTTTCTGATTGCAGCATGACCGCCAGCGTCGCAAACCAGGCCGCATACATCGCGATAAATAACCCAGGATGCTTGCGGATAAAACTGATACTAAAACGCGGCCTGTTATCGCGTTTTTCACGGACGTTTAAGTCATCAATAGTTTCGCTAAGCAGGCGCTGTATCTCTGTCATCTTTTGCCTTCATGATTTCTGCGACATAGGAGGTAATAACAGCCCATTTTAAAGGGAGGTGTAACGTGAAAAAAGTAACAGATTAGCCCCGAATTAGCATAACAGTTATCATTTTGGCTACAATTTTTTAATGATTCGCGCCGGGTTTCCGCCTACCACGACGTCTGGCGGTACGTTTTTTGTCACCACAGCGCCTGAAGCGACGACGACGTTATCGCCGATGGTTACGCCAGGATTAACGACGGCTCGTCCGCCTATCCAGACGTTATTTCCAATAGTGACGGGTTTACCGAATTCTCTGCCGCTGTTGCGTTCGACGGCGTCCAGCGGGTGCGTGGCGGTATAGATATGTACCCCTGGCGCGAGCATACAATTATCGCCAATATGAATTGGGCAAACATCAAGCATGACGCAGTCGAAGTTAGCGTAAAAGGAGTGACCAAGAAAAATATTATAGCCGTAGTCGCAACGAAAGGAAGGTTCAATATAGGCGTCTTCGCATCGACCCAACAGGTCGCGTAAAATCGCCTGACGCTTATTTATTTCATCAGGCGTAGTATAATTGTATTGATGGATGAGTTGACGCGCCCGCAGTCGATCCTGGCATAAAGTTTCATCGGTCGGGCAATACAGTGCCCCAGCGATCATTTTTTGTTTTTCGTCACTCATCGCGCGCTCCCCTTGGTGGATATTATCGCAATAGAAGCAATAATAAAGTATTAGAGGGAACGTTCCCTGCTATTGGTATGTGATCTATATCACTGTTTTATAATAGCCCGTTGTGTTATTAGCCAGAACGAGGAGGCAGATAACACCTGCGTGTTCTCTAAAAAGTAATGTAGCGTGATTAACGAATGAATTTCCATACTGAAGAGGGGATCTTGTCGTAGAGTTTGTTCATTGTCAATTCTGCAAGACGGTGATCCGCAGCTGAGTAAAATACAGCCAGCTCATTGTCGGACAATTCATATTTATTTTTCTCAATGACGCGCTCCAGAGTGTCAATTGTCTGACAGCGCCGTAAACGCATCAAATAATCAGTTTTAGTTAATGGTTTATCAGACATAAATTCTACCTATGATTGTAATAATTTTTAACAAGACAAACTAACAGGATTAGCCCTGGTGGCGTTGACGAAACAACGGAACAGGCGGTTGCCCGATTTACGCCATTTTTGCAAATCCTGCGTATTAATACCATAGCTGCTGAACAACATAAAGGTGTCGTCCAGGTATTCATCTATCTGCGCAATCAATTTATTGTCTTCATTGTACTTAATTTTATAATTAAGAGCGAAAGTTGCAATATGTTCTATCAGCTCATTGAGCTGCAGGTTGACTGCTGAGGTCGGGTCATTAACCCAGCCATGGTTGCTTTCTTCAAGGTTTGCAAGACAGTCATGATACAGGGTTTCGCAAAGAAATTTAAGCTGTGCTATATCATGTCTTTTGGGTGAGTATTCGTCCATAATGCATCCCCTTTTTAGTGGCTTAAACTAACCGAACACCTTCGGGATGGATACAACTAACTAACCTGGTACTTCCCACGTCACCTTATGATTTAACTATAATCTACTCTAAAAAACTTTTCATCGTCATATTACGAAAAATTACAATTGCGTGAAAGCCGCGTGTTGCCATACTTTTTCGAATTTTAACAGTGATCGTCGGTCGCCTAAAAAGGAACCAGTTTTATTGTTTGTGTAATCATTGGGTTAACGTTTTTTAGCTTTTCAGGCTAAAACAATAGACTCTGACAGGAGAAAATAGCCAGGAATATTCTTAATATTTCTTAATTAATGGCTGAATTAAGAAATGGCCAACTTTCCTAAGAAAAGCCTTTAACGCAGTAAGGATTATACCTTTTATTAATATGGCAAAAAATAATCAATCTAACAATAAGCGTATTTTATGATTTTTGCGTAAAAAAGGCCGCTTGCGCGGCCTTATCTACAGTGAGCAAATCAGCGATGTTCTGTCGAATGACTATGCTCAATATCTTCGCTTTTACGGCTAAAGCGGCGGCGTACCACCACAAAGAAGACCGGTACGAAGAAAATAGCCAGTACGGTTGCCGTTACCATCCCGCCCAGTACGCCAGTACCTACCGCATTCTGCGCGCCGGAACCCGCGCCGGAACTGATAACCAGCGGCATAACCCCCAGCATGAACGCTAACGAGGTCATCAAAATCGGGCGCAAACGCATCCGGACAGCCTCCAGCGTCGCTTCTACCAGACCTTTCCCTTCTTTATCCATTAAGTCTTTGGCGAATTCGACGATAAGTATCGCGTTCTTCGCCGACAACCCAATGGTTGTGAGCAGGCCCACCTGGAAGTAAACGTCGTTAGTCAGTCCGCGGAAGGTCGCGGCCAGCAGCGCGCCGATAACCCCAAGCGGAACAACCAGCATTACGGAGAACGGGATAGACCAGCTCTCATACAATGCCGCCAGACACAGGAAGACGACGATCAGCGAGATAGCATACAGGGCAGGGGCCTGGTTGCCGGACAACCGTTCCTGGTAGGACATCCCGGTCCAGTCATACCCAATGCCTGACGGCAGCTTGCTGGCCAGTTCTTCCATCATCGCCATCGCTTCACCGGTACTCTTGCCTGGCGCCGCCTGACCCAGAATTTCCATCGAAGGCAGACCGTTATAGCGTTCCAGACGCGGCGAACCATATTCCCAGCGGGAAGAGGAGAATGCGGAGAACGGCACCATCTGACCATCGCTACCACGAACGTACCAGTCGTTAATATCATCCGGCAACATGCGGTATTTCGCTTCGGACATCACGTAAACTTTCTTCACACGACCGCGATCGATAAAGTCGTTTACATAGCTGCCGCCCCATGCTGCGCCCAGCGTGGTATTAATGTCGCTAATAGACACGCCCAGCGCCTGAGCTTTTTCCTGGTCGATATCGATTTTAAACTGCGGCGTATCTTCCAGACCGTTAGGTCGAACGCCGACCAGCAGATCAGGATATTTCGCCACCTCGCCGAACAACTGATTACGTGCCTGGGTCAGTTTTTCATGACCAAGTCCCGCCTGGTCAATCAACTCGAAGTCAAACCCGGTTGCGGTGCCCAGTTCAACAATCGCCGGCAGGTTAAAGGCGAAGACCATCGCATCTTTAATTTGTGAAAACGCTGCGGTTGCCCGCTGGGTAATCGCTTCAACCTTGTTTTTTTCGCCTGGACGATCGGCCCAGTCTTTCAACGACACGAATGCAATACCGGTATTCTGACCGCGCCCTGCAAAACCGAAGCCGTTGACGGCGAATACCGATTCAACGTTGGCTTTCTCTTTGTTCAGATAGTAATCCGTGACCTCATCCAGCACTTTTTGCGTGCGCTCTTGCGTCGCGCCGGCGGGGAGCTGGACCATTGTCAGGAATACGCCCTGGTCTTCATCCGGCAAGAAAGAGCTTGGCAGACGAACGAACAGATAAGCCATACCGACGACGATAATGAGATAGAGCAGCAGATAACGCCCGGTGCTGCGCAGAATATTGCCTACGCTATCGGTGTAGTGATGCGTGCTCTTATCAAACAGGCGGTTAAACCAGCCGAAAAAGCCTTTTTTCCCTTCGCCATGATCGCCTTTGGCGACGGGTTTGAGCATCGTCGCGCACAGCGCGGGCGTCAGGATCAGCGCGACCAGCACCGACAGCGCCATCGCCGATACGATGGTGATAGAGAACTGACGATAAATTGCCCCGGTTGAGCCGCCAAAGAAGGCCATCGGAATAAATACCGCCGACAGTACCATCGCGATACCCACCAATGCGCCCTGAATCTGGCCCATGGATTTGCGCGTCGCTTCCTTCGGCGGAAGGCCTTCTTCCGTCATAACACGTTCGACGTTCTCGACCACCACGATGGCGTCATCCACCAGCAAGCCGATGGCGAGCACCATCCCGAACATCGTCAGCGTGTTTATCGAGAAACCGAATGCCGCAAGCACGGCAAAGGTTCCCAACAACACCACCGGAACCGCAATAGTCGGAATCAACGTCGCGCGGAAGTTCTGCAGGAACAGGTACATCACCAGGAACACGAGGATAATCGCTTCGACCAGCGTTTTTACCACTTCATGAATAGAGATCTTCACGAACGGCGTGGTGTCATACGGGTAGACGATTTTCATCCCTGGCGGGAAGAACGGTTCCATTTTTTTCAGTTCGGCGCGAATAGCGGTAGCGGTATCCAGCGCGTTGGCGCCGGTAGCCAGTTTGATGCCAAGACCTGACGCTGGCTGACCGTTAAATTTCGCGATGACGTCGTAGTTTTCGCCGCCAAGCTCAATTTTCGCTACATCCCGCAGACGAACCTGAGAGCCATCCTGATTCACCTTCAGCAGGATTTTGCCAAACTCATCCGTTGAGGTCAGACGCGTTTGGGCAATAATCGATGCGTTAAGCTGCTGGCCTTTTACCGGCGGCGTACCACCGAGCTGACCTGCCGCGACCTGGGCGTTCTGCGCTTTGATCGCGTTAATCACGTCGACCGGCGTCAGTTGGTATTTGGTCAGCTCTGTCGGATTCATCCAGATACGCATCGCATACTGCGAACCAAACAGCTGGACGTCGCCCACCCCAGAGGTACGGCTGATCGGATCTTTCATATTGGCGGCAACGTAATCCGAAATATCCTCCTGGGTCATGGTGCCGTCGGTGTTAATGACGCCCACTACCATCAGGAAGCTACTTGAGGACTTCTCAACGCTTACGCCCTGTTGCTGTACTTCCTGGGGAAGTAACGGCATTGCCAGTTGCAACTTGTTCTGAACCTGAACCTGCGCGATGTCCGCATCGGTACCGGATTCAAAGGTCAGCGTGATCTGCACGGTCCCCGTGGAGTCACTGTTGGAGGACATATACATCAGGTTATCGATACCGTTCATGTTCTGTTCGATAACCTGCGTGACGGTATCCTGTACCGTTTTCGCATCAGCGCCAGGGTAGGTTGCGGAGATCGTCACTGCTGGTGGCGCAATCGTCGGATATTGCGCTACCGGCAATTTGAGGATCGCGAGCCCCCCTGCCAACATGATGATGATGGCGATCACCCACGCAAATATAGGGCGATCGATAAAGAAATTAGGCATGTCTTAACGGCTCCTGTTTAAGTTAAGACCTGGGCTGAGCAGGTTGATCACCGCTTGCGGCTTGCTGTTTGTTATCCGCGGTAATTTCCTGCACTTTAACCTGTGCGCCAGGACGTACTTTTTGCAGCCCGCTGACGACTACGCGGTCGCCCGCTTTCAACCCGTCAGTCACCAGCCACTTATCGCCGATCGCCTGGCTTGCGACGATTTGGCGGGTTTCCACTTTGTTATCAGCGCCAACCACCAGCACCGTGGCATCGCCGCGTGGAGTACGGGTAACGCCCTGTTGTGGAACCAGTAATGCCGTTGGTTTTGTCCCTTCCTGCAGACGTGCGCGAACGAACATTCCTGGCAATAAGGTGTGATCCGGGTTAGGGAAGATGGCGCGCAAAGTAATAGATCCGGTGGTTTGGTCAACGGTCACGTCGGAGAACTCAAGCGTACCGGATTGCGGGAATTTGATACCGTCGCTGGTCACCAGATCGACCTTCGCTTTGCCGTTTTCCTGCTTCAGCGAACCATTTGCCAGCTCCTGCTTCAGGCGCAGGAAATCATTGCTGGACTGGGTCACATCGACATAAATAGGGTCCAGCTGCTGCACTGTCGCCAGCGCCGACGCCTGACCGTTCTGTACCAGCGCGCCTTCCGTTACGGATGACTTACCAATACGACCGCTAATCGGTGAGGTGACTTTGGTATACGCCAGGTTGATACGTGCGGTTTCAACGGCGGCTTTTGCTGCGACAACGGCGGCAGTCGCTTGTTGCGCGTCAGCCAGCGCCTGATCGTATTCCTGCTTACTGATGTACTGCGTACCCAGCAGCTTTTGATAACGCTTCACCGTCAGTTCAGCGATATTCGCGGCGGCCTGCGCTTTTGCCAGATCGCCCTTAGCGCTGTCGTAAGTCGCCTGGTAGGTCGCAGGATCAATCTGATAGAGAGAGACTCCCGCTTCGATATCACTTCCCTCAACGAAATTACGCTTCAGGATAATGCCGCTTACCTGCGGGCGAACTTCGGCGATACGGTAAGCAACGGTACGACCCGGAAGTTCAGTTGTGATTTGCAGTGGTTCCGTTTTTAGTGTGACAACTCCAACTTCTGGCATCTGCTGGCCGCCTTGCTGGTCCTGTTTGTCGTCACATCCTGTTAGCGCTAAGCTGCCTGAGAGCATCAGAACGACCGCCAGAGGCGTTAACCCTCTGTTTTTGTTCATATGTAAACCTCGAGTGTCCGATTTCAAATTGGTCAATGGTCAAAGGTCCTTAAACCCATTGCTGCGTTTATATTATCGTCGTGCTATGGTACATACATCCATAAATGTATGTAAATCTAACGCCTGTAAATTCACCGACATATGGCACGAAAAACCAAACAACAAGCGCTGGAGACACGACAACACATCCTGGATGTGGCCCTGCGTTTGTTCTCGCAGCAAGGCGTATCAGCAACCTCGCTGGCGGAGATTGCGAACGCTGCTGGCGTGACGCGCGGCGCAATCTATTGGCATTTCAAAAATAAGTCGGATTTATTCAGTGAGATCTGGGAGCTATCAGAATCCAATATTGGTGAGCTTGAGATTGAGTATCAGGCAAAATTCCCCGACGATCCACTATCTGTATTAAGAGAAATTTTAGTCCATATTCTTGAAGCTACTGTAACAGAAGAACGACGCCGCTTATTGATGGAGATTATATTCCATAAATGTGAGTTTGTCGGAGAAATGGTTGTGGTTCAACAGGCGCAACGTAGCCTTTGTCTGGAAAGTTACGATCGGATTGAACAAACGTTAAAACATTGTATTAATGCTAAAATGCTGCCTGAAAATCTGCTGACCCGTCGTGCGGCGATACTGATGCGCAGCTTTATTTCAGGGCTCATGGAAAACTGGTTATTTGCTCCGCAATCGTTTGATTTAAAAAAAGAAGCTCGCGCCTACGTCACGATCCTGCTGGAGATGTATCAATTGTGTCCGACGCTGCGCGCGTCGACGGTCAACGGCTCCCCCTGATAATATTCCAGGAAAACTCCTGGACATTTTCTGTGTCGCTATTCTGTTTGTTACAGGCGTGATATTCTTGCGACTCAATTATTTCCGGTCTGCTTGCCGGTTCAGACACTTCATTCTCATGACTATGTTGCAGCTTTATAAACGTTCACAGCATTTTGTTTTTATTACAATTAGCGTCCTTATTATCCTGCTGTCCTGTCAGTCTCTGGCATTTGCCCGGGGGCAAACGAATGGCGACCTGCCGTCAAAAGCGGATGTGCAAAACCAGCTGGATACGCTGAATAAGCAAAAAGATCTCTCCGCCCAGGATAAGCTCGTCCAGCAGGACCTTATTGATACGTTAGCTACGCTGGAGAAAATCGAGCGGGTGAAAGAGGAGACCGTACAGCTACGGCAGAAAGTGGCGCAGGCGCCTGAAAAAATGCGCCAGGCGACGGCTGCGTTGAATGCGCTGAGCGATGTCGATAATGATGATGAAATGCGAAAAACGCTGAGTGCGCTTTCGTTACGTCAGCTTGAGCTGCGTGTGGCGCAGGTACTGGATGATTTGCAAAATTCGCAAAACGATCTTGCAGCTTATAACAGCCAGCTTGTTTCGCTACAGACCCAGCCTGAGCGCGTGCAAAACGCCATGTATACCGCCTCGCAGCAAATACAGCAAATCCGTAACCGTCTGGACGGCAATAACGTCGGGGAAGCCGCGCTTCGCCCCAGCCAACAGGTGTTATTACAGGCACAACAGGCGCTGCTTAATGCACAGATCGACCAGCAACGTAAGAGTCTTGAAGGAAATACCGTTTTGCAGGACACCCTGCAAAAACAGCGCGATTACGTGACGGCCAACAGTAATCGCCTTGAACATCAGCTTCAACTTTTACAGGAGGCGGTCAACAGCAAACGACTTACGCTAACGGAAAAAACGGCCCAGGAGGCCATTTCGCCGGACGAAACGGCGCGTATCCAGGCGAACCCGCTGGTAAAACAGGAACTGGATATTAACCATCAACTCAGCCAGCGTCTGATTGTCGCGACCGAAAACGGCAATATGTTGATGCAGCAAAACATTAAAGTGAAAAACTGGCTCGATCGCGCGCTGCAGTCGGAAAGAAATATCAAAGAACAGATTGCCGTCTTAAAAGGCAGCCTGTTGCTGTCGCGTATTCTTTATCAACAGCAGCAAACCCTGCCCTCCGCCGACGAACTCGAAGATATGACCAACCGCATTGCGGATTTGCGTCTGGAGCAGTTTGAAATCAACCAGCAGCGTGATGCCTTATTCCAAAGCGATGCCTTTGTCGACAAGCTGGAGGAGGGGCATACCAGCGAGGTGAATGATGAAGTTCATGATGCGTTGCTTCAGGTAGTGGAGATGCGCCGTGAGCTATTGGATCAGCTAAATAAACAGTTGGGTAACCAGCTGATGATGGCGATTAACCTGCAAGTTAACCAGCAGCAGTTGATGAGCGTCTCGAAAAATCTGAAAGCCATTCTGACGCAGCAGATTTTTTGGGTGAACAGTAACCGCCCTATGGACTGGGACTGGCTTAAAGCGTTCCCCCAAACGTTAAAAGAGCAATTCAGCGCCATGAAAATCACGGTGAACTGGCAAAAAGCCTGGCCCGCGGTGTTTATTGCTTTTTTGGCCGGGTTGCCGCTCTTGCTCATCGCCGGTTTAATCCGCTGGCGTCTGAAATGGTTAAAAGCGTATCAACAGAAGCTGGCCGCCGCCGTGGGATCGCTGCGTAACGATAGTCAGCTCAATACGCCAAAAGCTATTCTGATCGATCTGATCCGCGCGCTGCCGGTGTGCCTGATTATTCTCGCGCTTGGACTGATCCTGCTGACCATGCAGCTAAATATCAGCGATCTGCTTTGGGCCTTTAGTAAAAAGCTCGCAATGTTCTGGCTGGTCTTTGGGCTGTGCTGGAAGGTGCTGGAAAAAGAGGGCGTGGCGATACGCCATTTTGGTATGCCAGCGCAGTTGACCAGCCACTGGCGTCGCCAGATTGTACGCATTAGCCTCGCATTGCTGCCGCTGCACTTTTGGTCTGTGGTGGCGGAGTTGTCGCCGCTGAATCTGATGGATGACGTGCTGGGGCAGGCGGTTATTTTCCTCAATCTGCTGGTCATAACATTGCTGGTGTGGCCACTGTGCCGGGAAAGCTGGCGCGATAAAGAATCTCACGGCATTCGACTGGTGACCGTGACGATTCTTTCCATTATTCCGGTGGCGTTAATGGTATTAACGGCGACCGGCTATTTCTATACCACGCTGCGCCTGGCGGGACGCTGGATTGAAACCGTCTATCTGGTCATTATCTGGAACCTGCTTTATCAAACGGTGCTGCGCGGGTTAAGCGTAGCGGCGCGCCGGATTGCCTGGCGACGCGCGCTGGCTCGTCGTCAGAACCTGGTAAAAGAGGGAGCGGAAGGCGCGGAACCACAGGAGGAACCCGCCATCGCGCTGGAGCAAATTAACCAGCAAACATTACGTATCACGATGCTGCTAATGCTTGCCCTGTTCGGCGTCATGTTCTGGGCGATTTGGTCCGATTTGATCACCGTATTCAGCTATCTTGATAGCATCACGCTGTGGCACTACAACGGCTCCGAAGCTGGCGCTGCGGTGGTGAAAAGCGTGACGATGGGTAGCTTGCTATTCGCCATTATTGCCGCGATGGTGGCCTGGGCGCTCATCCGCAACTTACCCGGCCTGTTGGAAGTGCTGGTGCTTTCACGCCTCAATATGCGCCAGGGGGCTTCGTATGCGATCACCACGATCCTTAACTACGTCATTATCGCTGTTGGCGCGATGACAGTATTCGGATCGCTCGGCGTCTCGTGGGATAAACTCCAGTGGCTGGCGGCGGCGTTGTCGGTGGGTCTCGGCTTTGGGCTACAGGAGATCTTCGGTAACTTTGTCTCGGGCTTAATCATCCTCTTCGAACGTCCGGTACGCATTGGCGATACGGTAACGATCGGCACCTATTCCGGTACGGTCAGTAAGATTCGTATTCGCGCCACCACTATTACCGATTTTGATCGTAAAGAAGTGATCATTCCGAACAAAGCGTTCGTAACGGAGCGGCTGATTAACTGGTCCCTCTCCGATACCACGACTCGTCTGGTGATCCGGCTTGGCGTGGCCTATGGCTCGGATCTGGAGAAAGTGAAAAGAGTCCTGCTACAGGCGGCGATGGAGCATCCGAAGGTGATGCACGATCCGGAACCTGCCGTATTCTTCACCACCTTTGGCGCCAGCACTCTGGATCATGAACTGCGTCTGTACGTGCGTGAATTGCGCGATCGTAGCCATACGGTGGATGAACTGAACCGCGCGATCGATCGACTATGCCGTGAAAATGATATCAATATCGCCTTTAACCAGCTTGAGGTGCATCTGCATAACGCGAAGGGTGACGAAGTCACTGAAGTGAAGCGCGATCTCAACGGCGGCGATCTGGCGCCGGCGGCAAGCTAAAAGGCGGTGGGCCGCGCGCTTTATGAGTGCGCGCGGCGCCGCTAATGTGAAAGCGTAGAAAGCTCTTCCGGCGTAATGCCGGTGACGCTGGCGATGAGCCCGGGTTCCAGCCCGTTGGCAAGCATTTTGCGGGCAATAGCGCGCGCTTCGGCCTCACGGCCTTGTGCTAACCCTTGCTCAAGGCCTTTTTGCAGGCCCTTTTGCAACCCTTCCGTTCGGCCTTTTTCTTCCAGCCATTCCGCTATTGTCATCAGTTGTTCCTTATACTGCGGCGCGCCCTGCGCCAGTTGACGAATTAGCGCCCCGGGTTCTGCGGCGTTTCCTGCTTTCAACATATAGTTGATCAGCACACTGAGCTGCGCGTCCGTCAAATGATCCTGCGTTAAAAGCGTGATAAGGGGGTCGAGCAGTTCGCTTAAATCGCGTTGACGAATATGTTTTTGCAGGAGCTCTAACATCGCTATCCGCCGATGCTGCAAAAGCTGATTATCCGGCATTGTCGTCAGGTCGACCAGCGCAAATTCGCGGCTGTATAAGGCCTTCGCCATATCCGGTTTCACAAACATATTATGCCAGTTAAGGCTATAGGGCCACGGGCTTTCCGGACCGTGATAAAAGAGGATTGGCACCACCAGCGGCAAGGTGTCATGACCGGCATCCAGATGACGCTGCATGGCGGCAATGGCGTAACGCATCAGGCGAAAAGCCATCAGCCGGTCTGATTTGCTCTGATGTTCAATGAGCGCGTAAACATACCCGGGGCCGTGTTGGGTATGTAAAGAGTAGAGGATATCTGAATAGCGGCTGCGTAAATTGTCTTCAACAAAACTCCCTGACTCCAGCTTCAGTGAATCCAGATCGCAGATTGCAAGAAAGTCTTCTGGCAAGTGGATAGCCAGAAAGTCGCGGGCGACCTCTTTTTGCATCAGCATCTGTCGAAATACCGCATCGTGCGGCGTGGTGGGTAGACGTTCCATGACCCGTCCCTTGTTGCCTGACTGTAGCGACCACTCTGTCAGCGACAACGAGGACAAACCAGAGGGCAATTACTCTGTTTGCGAGTCGTCTTCCGTACTTTTTAACTTGTTTTCATAATCTCGCATAACTATTTCCAGCGCGCGTAGCACCGTTCGTGCCGGTAAGCGATTCTCTTCAAGCAGCACAATTAAATCCACGGCCAGTTTGACTTCATCAGGGGCATTTTCAAGCGACATACTTTCTCCAGGGTTAACGGGTTAAACGCGCCAGTACGTTTTCTATTTTCTCCAGCGCATGTCGACAGCGCGCCAGCCGTCCTTCATAGATCTCGACTTCCTTTTGCAGCGTTTGTTGTTCGACAAGGCCGGTCGCCTGCGCCAGACGAATTTTGCGCTCCTGTGTCATCGCCAGTAGTCGACGTTCAAACTCCTGATGCTGTATTCGTCTGCGCTGCCAACGGCCAAGCCCTGGCGCGGCGGCGTCCCACTGGCGCAGCGACCAGGCGGCGGTTTCACGCGATATCGCCTCCAGTTGCGAAGCCAGATGTTCCGCCAGCCAGGCGACTTGCGGCAGTTGCTCATGTTTTACCGCCTGACGCAACGCGGCGAGATTGGCGTCTGCCTCTTCCAGATATCCCTGCAACAGAGTACTGCGGGTACGGAAAAGGTGTCGGTCAAAGCGCGCGCTTAACGTCGCATGTTGCGCCAGCGGCGCGCAGCGTTGGCGTAGCGTCGCCAGCCTCTCTTCCAGCGTCTGTAACAGCATAGCGGTTTTCAATTCAACACCCCGATGAAAATAAGACAGGCTGTGCTACAGTAGCCTTCTGTTTGATAACGATTCGCATTATGCAACGTACTATTTTAATCATCATTGGCTGGCTGGCGGTAGTATTAGGGACACTGGGCGTGGTTTTGCCCCTGTTGCCGACTACGCCGTTCATTTTACTGGCGGCCTGGTGTTTCGCCCGCTCGTCGCCGCGTTTCCATGCCTGGTTGTTATACCGCTCATGGTTTGGCGGTTATCTGCGCCACTGGCAGCGCTATCGGGCCATGCCGCCGGGAGCGAAACCGCGAGCGATCGCGTTGATATTGCTGACCTTTGGTATATCGCTGTGGCTGGTGAATATGATGTGGGTGCGGGTGCTGCTGTTGGTTATTTTGGCCTGTCTGCTGATTTTTATGTGGCGGATACCGGTGATTGATGAAAAGCAACAAAAGCGCTGAAGCACACGAATCGCTGTTGCAATTGTCGTTCACAGCCAGTAAATTCGACCGTTTTCGAGCACAGGCGCAGGCGGTCAAAGAGTAACCGAGCGTTACCCCTGACTGAAAAGTATTGCGCCGTGAGTAACACCGTACTTAGCAGGCATATATCCATGACCGCGACTGCACAGCAGCTTGAGTTTCTCAAAAACAGCATCAAAAGCATTCAGGATTACCCGAAACCGGGCATTCTTTTCCGTGATGTCACCAGCTTACTGGAAGACCCGAAAGCCTACGCGCTCAGTATTGAACTGTTGGTTGAGCGTTATAAAAATGCGGGTATCACCAAAGTGGTCGGCACCGAAGCGCGTGGCTTCCTGTTTGGCGCGCCGGTTGCGCTTGGGCTGGGCGTTGGTTTTGTTCCGGTACGTAAACCGCGCAAATTACCGCGTGAAACTATTGCCGAGACCTATGAATTAGAGTACGGCACCGATCAGCTGGAAATCCATGTCGACGCGATTAAACCTGGCGACAACGTGCTGGTCGTGGATGATCTGCTGGCGACTGGCGGCACCATTGAGGCGACCGTGAAGCTGATCCGTCGTCTGGGCGGGAAAGTCACCGATGCGGCGTTCATCATCAATTTGTTCGATCTGGGCGGCGAGCAGCGTCTGGAAAAGCAGGGGATTACCTGTTATAGCCTGGTGCCGTTTCCAGGGCATTGATTCAGGCTATCCGCACTGCTATTTTAGCCAGAGAGACAACCTCGCTGTATCGGCGAGGTTGTGTTAGCATTACCCTTCTATGAATCCACCTTCCAGCGTTTCAGAGCCTGCCAATGAGTTATCAGGTCTTAGCCAGAAAATGGCGCCCACAAACCTTTGCTGACGTCGTCGGCCAGGAACATGTGCTGACCGCACTGGCGAACGGCTTGTCGTTAGGGCGCATTCATCACGCATATCTTTTTTCCGGCACGCGCGGCGTCGGTAAAACCTCTATCGCCCGACTGCTGGCGAAGGGGCTGAACTGCGAAACCGGTATTACCGCGACGCCGTGCGGCGTTTGCGATAACTGTCGGGAAATTGAGCAGGGGCGTTTTGTCGATCTCATTGAGATTGACGCCGCATCGCGTACCAAAGTCGAAGACACCCGCGACCTGCTGGATAACGTCCAGTACGCGCCTGCGCGCGGTCGCTTTAAAGTCTATCTGATCGATGAAGTCCACATGCTGTCGCGCCACAGCTTTAATGCGCTACTTAAAACGCTTGAAGAGCCGCCAGCGCATGTGAAATTTTTACTGGCGACCACCGATCCGCAGAAGCTGCCGGTGACCATTTTGTCGCGCTGCCTACAGTTTCATCTCAAAGCGCTGGATGTTGAACAGATTCGCCATCAGCTTGAGCATATTCTCAATGAGGAACATATCGCTCACGAACCCCGCGCGTTGCAGTTGTTATCACGCGCGGCTGACGGCAGCCTGCGCGATGCCTTAAGTCTGACTGACCAGGCGATCGCCAGCGGCGACGGGCAGGTTTCGACGCAGGCGGTAAGCGCCATGCTCGGTACGCTGGACGACGACCAGGCTTTGTCATTAGTCGAGGCAGTGGTTGACGCTAACGGCGAACGCGTCATGTCGCTTATCAACGAGGCGGCGGCGCGCGGTATTGAATGGGAAGCGCTGCTGGTCGAAATGCTTAGCCTGCTGCACCGTATTGCGATGGTGCAACTTTCGCCTGCCGCGTTAGGCAGCGATATGGCGGCTATCGAGCAACGGATGCGCGAACTTGCCCGGACGGTGCCTCCCGGCGACCTTCAGCTCTATTATCAGACGTTGTTGATTGGTCGCAAAGAATTGCCCTGGGCGCCGGACCGGCGGATGGGCGTTGAAATGACGTTACTGCGTGCGCTGGCGTTTCACCCGCGTATGCCCTTGCCGGAGCCTGAAACGCCGCGGCAGTCTTTTGCGGCCGTGGCCCCAACGGCGGTAATGACGCCGCCACAGGTGCAGCAGCAGTCGGCGCCCGCGCCGCAGACATCGCCAGCGCCGCTGCCGGCGTCTACCAGTCAGGTGCTGGCGGCGCGCAATCAGCTACAGCGCGCGCAGGGAGTAACCAAAACAAAAAAGAGTGAACCGGCAGCCGCATCCCGCGCGCGGCCGGTGAATAACTCTGCGCTGGAGCGGCTGGCCTCGGTTTCGGAGCGCGTACAGGCGCGCCCGGCGCCGTCTGCGCTGGAAACGGCGCCAGTAAAGAAAGAGGCTTATCGCTGGAAGGCCACCACGCCGGTAGTACAAACCAAAGAAGTGGTGGCTACGCCAAAAGCGCTTAAGAAAGCTCTGGAGCATGAAAAAACGCCGGAGCTGGCGGCTAAACTGGCGGCGGAAGCGATTGAGCGCGATCCGTGGGCGGCGCAGGTAAGCCAGCTTTCTTTGCCTAAGCTGGTGGAGCAGGTGGCGCTTAATGCCTGGAAGGAGCAGAACGGCAACGCGGTTTGTCTGCATCTGCGCTCGACGCAGCGGCACCTCAATTCCAGCGGCGCGCAGCAAAAGCTGGCGCAAGCGCTCAGCGATCTGACGGGAACGACGGTTGAACTGACCATCGTTGAAGATGATAATCCCGCGGTGCGTACGCCGCTGGAATGGCGTCAGGCCATTTATGAAGAGAAACTCGCGCAAGCGCGTGAGTCAATTATCGCGGATAATAACATTCAGACGCTGCGTCGATTCTTCGACGCCGAGCTGGATGAAGAGAGTATCCGCCCCATTTGATCGTAAGCCCGGCTTGCGATTGTGAACCATCAAGAGAGAGAGCTTATGTTTGGAAAAGGCGGTCTGGGCAATCTGATGAAGCAGGCCCAGCAGATGCAGGAAAAAATGCAGAAAATGCAGGAAGAGATTGCGCAGCTGGAAGTGACCGGCGAATCCGGCGCGGGTCTGGTGAAGGTTACCATCAACGGCGCGCATAACTGCCGCCGCGTGGAAATTGACCCAAGCCTGCTGGAAGATGACAAAGAGATGCTGGAGGATCTGGTCGCTGCGGCCTTCAACGATGCGGCGCGCCGCATTGAAGAGACGCAAAAAGAGAAGATGGCCTCCGTCTCTTCCGGTATGCAACTGCCGCCAGGCTTTAAGATGCCATTCTGATGCAAACCAGTCCGCTGTTAACTCAGCTTATGGAAGCGTTGCGCTGCCTTCCGGGCGTCGGCCCTAAGTCGGCGCAGCGGATGGCGTTTACCCTGTTGCAGCGCGATCGCAGCGGCGGAATGCGCCTGGCGCAGGCGCTGACCCGGGCGATGTCGGAAATCGGCCACTGCGCCGACTGCCGCACCTTTACCGAGCAGGATGTTTGTAATATCTGTTCGAACCCGCGGCGTCAGGAAAACGGCCAGATTTGCGTGGTGGAGAGTCCTGCGGATATCTACGCCATTGAGCAGACCGGGCAATTTTCCGGGCGGTATTTCGTGCTGATGGGCCACCTGTCGCCGCTGGACGGCATCGGGCCGGATGATATCGGTCTCGATCGTCTGGAACAGCGGCTGGCGTCAGAAAAAATCAGCGAGCTGATCCTCGCGACCAACCCGACGGTTGAAGGGGAGGCTACCGCGAACTATATTGCCGAGCTGTGCGCGGAGGCCGGCGTCGAAGCCAGTCGTATCGCCCACGGCGTGCCGGTTGGCGGCGAACTGGAGATGGTCGACGGTACGACGCTGTCCCACTCGCTGGCGGGACGCCATAAGATTATTTTCTGAACAAACGGAGGCGGCATTCGCGGCCTCCGCTTGAAATCATACCCGCTTGTCCCCATCTCACCCTCAACGTATTTTTACCATTAAAAATGGCATTGTTGAGGTCTATCCACATGAAAGGACAAGAAACGCGTGGTTTTCAGTCAGAAGTTAAACAGCTTCTGCACCTGATGATCCATTCTCTTTATTCCAATAAAGAAATCTTCCTGCGTGAACTCATCTCTAACGCCTCAGATGCGGCGGATAAGCTGCGTTTCCGCGCTCTGTCAAACCCGGACCTGTATGAAGGAGATGGCGAGCTGCGTGTGCGCGTCTCTTTCGATAAAGATAAGCGTACGTTGACCATTGCCGATAACGGCGTGGGGATGAATCGTGATGAGGTGATTGACCACTTAGGCACCATTGCCAAGTCCGGCACCAAATCTTTCCTCGAATCAATGGGGTCCGATCAGGCGAAAGATAGCCAGCTCATTGGTCAGTTTGGCGTAGGCTTCTACTCCGCGTTTATTGTGGCCGATAAAGTGACCGTACGTACTCGTGCGGCAGGCGACAAGCCGGAAAATGGCGTGTTCTGGGAATCGGCAGGCGAAGGCGAATACACCGTTGCCGATATCACCAAAAATGACCGTGGTACGGAAATCACCTTACACCTGCGTGAAGGCGAAGATGAATTCCTCGATGACTGGCGCGTACGCTCGATTATCAGTAAATATTCCGATCACATCGCATTGCCGGTAGAGATTGAAAAACGGGAAGAAAAAGACGGCGAAACCGTGATTTCCTGGGAGAAAATCAACAAGGCCCAGGCGCTGTGGACCCGTAACAAGTCGGAAATTAAAGACGACGAGTACAACGAGTTTTACAAGCACATCGCGCATGATTTCACCGATCCGCTGACCTGGAGCCACAACCGCGTGGAAGGTAAGCAGGAGTACACTAGCCTGCTGTATATCCCGTCGCAGGCGCCGTGGGATCTGTGGAACCGCGATCACAAACATGGTCTGAAGCTGTACGTACAGCGCGTGTTCATTATGGACGATGCCGAGCAGTTCATGCCGAACTATCTGCGCTTCGTGCGCGGCCTGATTGATTCTAACGACCTGCCGTTGAACGTCTCCCGTGAAATCCTGCAGGACAGCACGGTAACGCGTAATCTGCGCAGCGCCCTGACCAAACGCGTTCTGCAAATGCTGGAAAAACTGGCGAAAGACGACGCGGAAAAATACCAAACCTTCTGGAAACAGTTCGGTCTGGTGCTGAAAGAAGGCCCGGCGGAAGATCACGCCAACCAGGAAGCGATCGCCAAACTGTTGCGCTTTGCCTCCACCTATACCGACTCTTCCGCCCAGACCGTGTCGCTGGAAGATTACGTCTCCCGGATGAAAGAAGGGCAGGAAAAAATCTACTACATCACCGCAGACAGCTATGCGGCGGCGAAAAACAGCCCGCACCTGGAACTGCTGCGTAAGAAAGGCATCGAAGTGCTGCTGCTCTCCGATCGCATCGACGAGTGGATGATGAACTACCTGACCGAGTTTGACGGTAAAGCATTCCAGTCGGTCGCTAAAGCCGATGAGTCCATCGAAAAACTGGCGGATGAAGTCGACGAAAACGCGAAAGAAGCGGAAAAGGCGCTTGAGCCGTTCGTGGAGCGTGTCAAAACCCTGCTGGGCGATCGCGTGAAAGAGGTGCGTCTGACGCACCGTTTAACCGACACGCCGGCGATTGTCACCACCGATGCGGATGAAATGAGCACCCAGATGGCGAAACTGTTCGCCGCGGCCGGTCAGTCCGTGCCGGAAGTGAAATACATCTTTGAGCTCAACCCGGATCATGTGCTGGTCAAACGCACTGCCGATACCGAGGATGAAGCGCAGTTTAAAGAGTGGGTCGAGCTGCTGCTGGATCAGGCGCTGTTCGCTGAACGCGGTACGCTGGAAGATCCGAACCAGTTTATCCGCCGTATGAACCAGTTGCTGGTGTCCTGATAACGCTCATCTGATTGCCGGATAGCGACGCGAAGCATCTTATCCGGCCTACGGGCGAGTACTGTTTGTAGGCCGGATAAGCGCCAGCGCCATCCGGCATTTTTTATAATACCTTCTCTTTTCTCGATTTCTCTTCGTTAACCGTTTCAGCATCAGGCGGCTTCCTTGAGCGAAATGCGTGATGGTGGTATCGTTTAGCGCTTTTTAAAAAATATCGACAACCTTTGAGGGGATTTTCGTAATGCGTATTATTCTGCTTGGCGCTCCGGGCGCGGGTAAAGGAACTCAGGCTCAGTTCATCATGGAGAAATATGGTATTCCGCAAATCTCCACTGGCGATATGCTGCGTGCCGCAGTGAAATCAGGCTCCGAGTTGGGCAAACAGGCGAAAGATATCATGGACGCCGGTAAACTGGTGACCGATGAACTGGTGATTGCGCTGGTTAAAGAGCGTATCGCCCAGGAAGACTGCCGTAACGGTTTTCTGCTGGACGGTTTCCCGCGCACGATCCCGCAGGCTGACGCGATGAAAGAAGCGGGTATTGTCGTGGATTACGTGCTGGAATTCGACGTACCGGACGAACTGATCGTTGACCGTATTGTGGGTCGTCGCGTACACGCCGCCTCTGGCCGCGTTTACCACGTAAAGTTTAATCCGCCGAAAGTGGAAGGCAAAGATGACGTCACCGGCGAAGATCTGACCACCCGTAAAGACGATCAGGAAGAGACCGTTCGCAAACGTCTGGTGGAATATCATCAGATGACCGCGCCGCTGATTGGCTACTACCAGAAAGAAGCGGAAGCGGGCAACACCAAATACGCTAAAGTTGACGGTACGCAGGCCGTTTCCGACGTGCGCGCAGCGCTGGAAAAAATCCTCGGTTAATTTTTTCGCGTAGTGAACCGCTTATCAGGCCTGCCATTATCCCGCAGGCCTGAACGCCTTATCTGGCCTACTGGCATCGTTAGCGCCATTCGGCAAATTCTCGTCTTACCTCTCGCAGCAATTAGTTCTTCTTTATCACTTTTCCGCTACAATTATCAACAATTTGAATAGATAAGAGGCGGCAATGCGTCAGACGAAAACCGGTATCCTGCTGGCTAACCTTGGCACGCCAGATGCCCCAACTCCCGAAGCGGTAAAGCGCTACCTGAAACAATTTTTAAGCGACAGACGCGTGGTGGATACTCCTCGTCTGCTGTGGTGGCCGCTGCTGCGTGGCGTTATTTTACCGCTGCGTTCGCCGCGCGTCGCGAAACTCTATCAATCTATCTGGATGGATGGCGGTTCGCCGCTCATGGTATATAGCCGCGAACAGCAACAGGCGCTGGCCGCGCGGTTGCCAGACACGCCCGTCGCGCTGGGGATGAGCTACGGCTCGCCCTCGCTGGAAAGCGCTGTCGATGAACTGTTAGCAAGCGACGTCGACCATATCGTCGTGCTGCCGTTGTACCCGCAATACTCTTGCTCAACGGTGGGCGCAGTCTGGGACGAACTGGGGCGGATACTGGCGCGTAAACGCCGTATTCCCGGTATCTCATTTATTCGCGATTACGCGGATGACGGCGCTTATATCGATGCGCTGGCGAAAAGCGCGCGTGAGTCGTTCGCCAGACACGGCGAGCCGGATGTGCTTCTGCTCTCCTATCACGGCATTCCACAACGTTATGCGGATGAAGGCGATGACTACCCGCAGCGCTGTCGCGATACCACGCGTGAACTGGTTTCCGCATTGGGACTGCCGCCGGAAAAGGTAATGATGACGTTCCAGTCGCGCTTTGGCCGTGAACCGTGGCTGACGCCGTACACCGATGAAACGCTAAAAATGTTGGGTGAAAAGGGGACTGGCCATATTCAGGTCATGTGTCCGGGATTTGCCGCGGATTGTCTGGAGACGCTGGAAGAGATAGCGGAACAGAACCGCGAGATTTTCCTTGAAGCGGGCGGTAAAAAATATGCGTACATTCCGGCGCTGAACGCGACGCCGGAACATATTGATATGATGTTAAAACTCACGGCGCCGTACCGTTAACGCGGCGTCTTCATCCTCGCCATAAAGAAGCGCGCGCCGTCCTGCAAGGCATCGTCGGCGATTGTCATCATTCGCGAATAGTGCAGAAAGGCGTGCAGCGTGCCGGGATACATTTTGTATTCGCAGGGCTGCTGGTGCGCCTGTAATGTCTGGTGCAGCAAGCGGCTGTCATCAATGAGCGGATCAAACTCCGCGCTGGCAATAAAGCAGGGCGGCACATCGCGCGTGAGATCGTTATTAAACAGACAATACCAGGGCGATTCCCGATCTTCATCGTTACGCAGATAGGCCTTTTCGTACATGTCCAGATCTTCACGCGTCAGGCCGTCCCACGCGCCGCCGAACAGACGGCGGCTTACCGAATCCTGCAACCCATACAGCCCATACCACAACAGAATCGCGATAACGTTACCGCAGCGAATGTGCTTATCACGTAGCCAGAGCGCGCTGGCAAGCGCCAGCATGGCGCCTGCGGAATCCCCGGCGAAACCGATTTTCTCCACGTTGAGCGAGTATTCATCGGCATGTTGAGAGAAGTAGCTGCATACCGCGACGGTTTCTTCGATGGCCTGCGGATAACGCGCTTGCGGCGACAGCGAATAATCAATACCGATCACGGTGCAGCCGGTATAACGCGCCAGCAGACGCATTATCCGGTCATGCGTATCCAGATTACCGAGGATAAATCCGCCGCCGTGCAGATAGTATAAGGTGGCCTGACTGGTCGGCTGCGGCGAGTAGAGCCGGGTTGTTACATCGCCATAAGGCGTAGGGACGGCGCAGGTGCGGGTGGTCATGGACGGCGCGTCGGCATTCCAGAAACGGCGCTCAAGAAGATAATACTGACGCTGAGTCTCAATATCGCCATCGGCAGGCCAGGGGGGAAGGCCTGGTTGCTGGAAGTTTACGACGGCTGTCATTTCGTCTGACAGTCGGGTGAGTACGGGAATTTTATTTTCCGGCTTCATAAAACGCTCCTTGTGAAAGTGAACCATTGTAAAAAACGCGGCCGGAGAAACTGCGATCTCGTCGTCCGATATTGAAACGCCATCGTCCGTCGCGCGCAGCGGGGGGAATGTGCTACCATGCAGCGCTCCGTTATTCATCCGTAAGCACAATCATGAAATTTCCCGGTAAACGTAAATCCAAACACTATTTTCCCGTCAATGCGCGTGACCCGTTGTTGCAACAAATTCAGCCAGAACAGGAAACCAACGCCTCCTGGGTCGTCGGTATCGACCAGACGTTGGTGGATATTGAGGCGAAAGTGGATGACGATTTTATTACACGCTATGGATTAAGCGCCGGGCATTCTCTGGTGATAGAAGACGAGGTGGCGGAGAAGCTGTATCAGGAACTGACGCGGGAAAATCTGATCACCCATCAGTTTGCTGGCGGCACCATAGGCAATACGATGCACAATTACTCGGTACTGGCGGATGACCGTTCGGTGTTACTGGGCGTGATGTGCAGCAATATTGAGATTGGCAGCTACGCTTATCGCTACCTGTGTAATACTTCCAGCCGTACCGACCTGAATTATCTGCAAGCGGTAGATGGCCCGATTGGCCGCTGTTTCACGCTGATTGGCGAATCCGGCGAGCGTACCTTCGCTATCAGCCCCGGCCATATGAATCAGTTACGGGCGGAAAGTATTCCGGAAGCGGTGATCGCTGGCGCTTCCGCGCTGGTGTTGACCTCATATCTGGTGCGCTGTAAGCCTGGCGAACCGATGCCTGACGCGACGATGAAAGCGATCGAATACGCGAAAAAGCATAACGTGCCGGTTGTCATGACGCTGGGCACCAAATTTGTGATCGCCGATAATCCGCAGTGGTGGCAGGCGTTTCTCAAAGAGAATGTCTCGATTCTGGCAATGAACGAAGAAGAAGCGGAAGCGCTGACCGGCGAAAACGACCCGCTGCTGGCGGCGGATAAGGCGCTGGACTGGGTCGACCTGGTGTTATGCACCGCCGGACCGATAGGGTTATATATGGCAGGCTTCACCGAAGAGGAAGCAAAACGTAAAACCCAGCATCCGCTGCTGCCGGGGGCTATTGCTGAATTTAACCAGTATGAATTTAGCCGGGCAATGCGCCATAAAGATTGTATTAATCCGCTGCGCGTTTATTCGCATATTGCGCCGTATATGGGCGGGCCGGAAAAAATCATGAACACCAACGGCGCGGGCGATGGCGCGCTGGCGGCGCTGCTGCACGATATTACGGCGAACAGTTACCATCGTAGCAACGTACCGAACTCCAGTAAGCACAAATTCACCTGGCTGACCTATTCGTCGCTGGCGCAGGTGTGTAAATATGCTAACCGTGTCAGTTATCAGGTACTGAACCAGCACTCTCCGCGTCTGACACGCGGGCTGCCGGAGCGTGAGGACAGCCTGGAAGAGTCATACTGGGATCGCTAATCTGGCTTGCCCGATGGCGCTGCGCGCATCGGGCCGTCCGGCAAACCCTTAACTGGCGACGACTTCACCCGCGGGCGGCGTTTCAAGCAGTTCCAGCATCGCCCGGGCAATTTCTCGCTCGCCCATCACTACCTGATTAGCTCCCCGCTCGGTAATATATTTCACTTCATCATCATAGTGCGCGCGGGCGATTATCTCGATATCAGGACTTTTTTCCCGCGCTGAGGCGACAATCTCACCGGCTTCGTAACCGTTGGGGATGGTCAACAACAGCCAGCGGGCGCAGTCCAGATGCGCCAGATTCATGATTTCTTCGTTAGCGGCGTTGCCCAGCACGGCGCGAATCCCGCGTTCGCGCAGTTCATCCACGCGGGTACGGGACGTTTCGATAACCACCAGCGGAATCCCCGCCGCCAGTAGTTTTTCTCCCAGCAGACTGCCTACGCGGCCAAAACCCACCAGCAGGGCATGATTACAGATATCCACCGGAATTTGCTTCTCTTCTTCGATAGCCTCTTCCAGAGTTTGCTCTTCCAGCGTTTCGGTTTTCGCCAGATACTTCTCCAGCAGGGTAAACAGTACGGGATTAAGCATAATCGACAAAATAGCGCCAGCCAGCACCAGGTTCTGTCCCGCTTGCGGCAGCAGGTTAAGCGCCATGCCGAGTCCGGCGAGAATAAAGGCGAACTCGCCGATTTGCGCCAGGCTGGCTGCAATGGTCAGCGCGGTTCGCGGCGAGTGGCCGAACATACGCACCAGGAAAAACGCAGCGATCGATTTACCAAAGACGATAATGGCAAGCGTCGCCAGCACCGCCAGCGGCTGTTGGATCAAGACTAACGGATCGAACAACATGCCGACGGAAACAAAAAACAGGACGGCAAAGGCGTCGCGCAGCGGCAACGTATCGTGCGCCGCCCGGTGACTCAGTTCCGACTCATTAAGCACCATTCCAGCGAAGAACGCGCCCAGCGCAAAAGAGACGTCAAACAGTTCTACCGCGCCAAACGCAATGCCTAACGCCAGGGCCAGTACGGAAAGGGTAAATAATTCGCGCGAGCCGGTGGCGGCGCTGCGGGCCATAATCCACGGCACCAGGCGGCGTCCGACCAGCATCATGATGGCGATAAACGCTACCACTTTACCAATGGTTATCCCCATATCGACCGTCAGCGAGGCTATGCCGACATCGCCTTTTTCCACCATGCCGGCAACGGCGGGCAGCAAGACCAGCGTCAGCACCATCACCAGATCTTCGACAATCAGCCAGCCGATGGCGATTTGTCCGCGCTGGCTATCAAGGAGTTGTCGCTCCTCAAGCGCGCGCAGCAGGACGACGGTACTGGCGGTAGACAGACAGAGCCCAAAAACGATGCCGGTCATTAATGACCATCCCAGCACGGCGGAAAGCGCCATACCCAGCAGCGTCGCCACCGCTATCTGAGCGACAGCGCCGGGAATGGCGATAGACTTTACCGCCATCAAATCCTTCAGCGAAAAATGCAGCCCGACGCCGAACATCAATAGAATCACGCCGAGCTCCGCCAGCTCCGGCGCCAGTTTGGTATCCGCAACAAAACCAGGGGTAAAAGGTCCCGCCAGAACGCCCGCTAACAGATATCCCACCAGTGGAGAAATACGCAATTTGTTGGCAATCATGCCGAGAATAAAAGCGAGCACAAGGCCGCCGACAATGGTGGTGATAAGCGGGGTAGCGTGATGCATTCCGTCTCCTTTGGTTGCTGGACTCCAAAACTCCGGGTAATAGTTTATGACAATTTCAATCAGGATGTTTATAAAAAATGGTTGTGTTTTATAAAAAGATACGATCTGAAGGCAAAAAGAGCACGGAACGTAAAAGTGATAAGTATGGGATGGACAAAGCAAGATGGCATCAGGATGTACAGGCGGTTAAAGCGTACCTTTAACCGCCATAAAATCACGCTTTATGTCGATTATCAGGTAAGAATATGGTCAGTATCCCCAGAAGCGGCAGGAAAGCACAGATTTTATAAACTAAATAGATACTGGTATGGTCGGCAATCAGCCCCAACACCGCTGCGCCCAGGCCTCCCATTCCGAAGGCAAACCCGAAAAACAGGCCGGAAACCATACCGATGCGTCCTGGCAGCAGCTCCTGGGCATACACCAGAATGGCGGAAAACGCCGACGCGAGAATAAAGCCGATAATCACCGTTAAAATCCCCGTCCAGTACAGCGTGGCGTAGGGTAAAACAAGGGTAAACGGCGCGACGCCGAGAATAGAGCCCCAAATCACATATTTTCTGCCGATTTTATCGCCCACCGGCCCGCCGATTACCGTCCCGGCAGCCACCGCAAACAGGAAGGCAAACAGATGGAGCTGCGCGTTTTGTATTGATAATCCGAATTTTTGCATCAGATAAAAGGTGTAATAGCTACTGATGCTCGCCATATAAAAATATTTCGAGAAAATGAGTAGCAATAACACGCTGACCGCCAGCACGACTTTATTGCGCGGCAGCGGGTTAGCGATTATCGCTTTTGGCTTGCCTTTCGCTATCCGGTGCTGGGCTGCATACCAGCGGCTGATCTGCGCCAGCACCACGATCGCCAGCAGCGCGGCCAGCACAAACCAGGCGACATTCCCTTTGCCATAGGGCGCGATAATCACGGCGGCCAGCAGCGGGCCCAATGAACTGCCGAAGTTTCCGCCGACCTGGAAGATAGACTGCGCCAGACCATGACGTCCGCCGGAGGCCATGCGCGCCACGCGGGACGATTCCGGGTGAAAAACGGACGAGCCGGTACCCACCAGCGCCGCAGCGAGCAATACGCCGCCAAAACTTCCCGCCATTGCCAGCAGTACCAACCCGCTCAGGGTAAAACACATGCCGACAGGCAGCGACCACGGCATGGGATACTTATCCGTCCAGTAGCCGACGACCGGTTGCAGTAGCGATGAGGCGAGCTGGAACGTCAGGGTGATCAAACCTATCTGGACGAAGGTCAGCGAGAACTCCGCCTGCAACAGGGGATAAATGGCTAAGATTAGCGACTGGATCATATCGTTCAGCAGATGGGAAAGACTGATCGCGCCCAAAATACCAAACGAAGTACGTGCTTTAGCGGCCGCTGCGGGCGCGCCGGCTAACGGCTGGGTTGGTTCACTCATGGCCATAGAAAGTCACTTAAATTTTATGCGATGTTGGAGATAGTAGGATGTGTAATTATTACTTGCCTAACATACCTGTGAAATGTGTTTGAAGGAAGTCTCAATTCTGAAAACATATTTGTCTATTATTGCAAGGAAAGGTAATTTCTGCGGTTGATATTGAGTCAGGGAGAGAAAGATGAAATTTTTGAAACGGGGTGTGGCGCTGGCGTTACTGGCGGCGTTCGCGCTGACGACTCAGCCTGCACAGGCTTACGAAAAAGATAAAACCTATAAAATTACTATCCTGCATACCAACGATCACCACGGTCACTTCTGGCGCAGCGAATATGGCGAATATGGTCTGGCGGCGCAAAAAACGCTGGTGGACAGTATCCGTAAAGAGGTGGCGCAAGAGGGGGGAAGCGTCCTGTTGTTATCCGGCGGCGACATTAATACCGGGGTGCCGGAATCCGATCTCCAGGATGCGGAGCCCGATTTCCGCGGGATGAATCTGATTGGCTACGACGCTATGGCCGTCGGTAATCATGAGTTTGATAACCCGCTCACCGTATTGCGCCAGCAGGAAAAGTGGGCGAAGTTTCCCTTTCTTTCCGCCAATATTTATCAAAAAAGTACCGGCGAGCGTCTGTTTAAGCCGTGGGCTATTTTTACACGCCAGGATATAAAAATCGCGGTAATTGGCTTAACCACCGATGACACGGCGAAAATAGGCAACCCGGAATATTTCACCGATATTGAGTTTCGTAAACCTGCTGAAGAAGCAAACGTGGTGATTCAGGAACTTAATATGAATGAAAAACCGGACGTGATTATCGCGACCACGCATATGGGACATTATGACAACGGCGATCACGGTTCGAATGCGCCGGGCGACGTTGAGATGGCGCGTAGCCTGCCTGCCGGTTCGCTGGCGATGATTGTGGGCGGTCACTCACAAGACCCGGTATGCATGGCGTCGGAAAATAAAAAACAGGTGAATTACGTACCGGGAACGCCCTGCGCGCCGGATAAGCAAAATGGTATCTGGATCGTGCAGGCGCATGAGTGGGGTAAATATGTGGGCCGCGCGGATTTCGAATTCCGTAACGGCGAGATGAAAATGGTTAACTACCAGCTTATTCCGGTAAATCTCAAGAAAAAAGTGACCTGGGATAACGGGAAAAGCGAGCGTGTACTTTACACGCCGGAAATCGCAGAAAATCCGCAAATGCTCTCGTTATTAACGCCGTTCCAGAATAAAGGTAAAGCGCAACTGGAGGTGAAAATTGGTAGCGTGAATGGCCTTCTTGAAGGCGATCGCAGTAAGGTCAGATTTGTCCAGACCAATATGGGACGGGTGATTCTGGCTGCGCAGATCGCGCGCACCGGCGCCGATTTTGGCGTGATGAGCGGCGGCGGTATTCGCGACTCGATTGAGGCGGGAGATATTACCTATAAAAGCGTGCTCAAGGTACAGCCGTTCGGCAACATTGTGGTGTATGCCGATATGAGTGGCAAAGAGGTGGTTGATTATCTCACCACCGTAGCGCAGATGAAACCGGACTCCGGCGCTTATCCACAGTTCGCCAATGTGAGCTTTGTCGCCAAAGAGGGCAAGCTCACCGATCTGAAAATCAAAGGCGAGCCTGTTGATCCGGCCAAAACCTACCGCATGGCGACGCTGAGTTTCAACGCCACGGGCGGCGATGGTTATCCGCGCATCGATAACAAACCGGGCTACGTGAATACCGGGTTTATTGACGCGGAAGTGCTGAAAGAGTTTATTCAGCAAAATTCACCGCTGGATGCGGCGGCGTTTACGCCAAAGGGTGAGGTGAGCTGGCTGTAGCGGTACGGATAGCCATTTCTGCCTGATGGCGCGCAGCCTTAAGGCCTACGGATTATGTCTGCTGTAGGCCGGATAAGGCGTTTGCGCCGCTATCCGGCAATGTATTTTACGCAGGCTTAATCCCGACGCGCGATATCAGCGAATTTAGCACCCAGTATGGCGGCCAAATCGTCAGCCGCCAGTTCAATATCCAGCCCGCGTTTACCACCGGAAACATAAATAGTGGCAAACGCGCGGGCAGGCGCGTCAATCAGTGTGGGCAGCCGTTTCTTCTGTCCCAGCGGACTGATCCCGCCGACCAGATATCCCGTGGTGCGTTGCGCCACCATCGGGTCGGCCATATCGACCTTTTTCGCGCCCAGAGCTTTGGCGACTTTTTTCAAATCCAGCTGCCCGGCTACAGGCGTCACGGCGACGGCCAGTTGCTTCATATCGCCATTCACGGCGACCAAAAGCGTTTTATACACCTGATCGGCGTTTAGCCCGAGCTTACGCACCACTTCATCGCCAAAGTTAGTTTCATTCGGATCGTGATCGTAGGTGTGAATGTTAAACGGAATCTTGTTTTTTTCGAGTAACTTAACTGCGGGTGTCATAACGTTCCTTCTTACTACAGACGTGATTTGCCATCAGCATACGCCCGAAAGCGGACTAAAAAATAGTATAATCTTGTGCATTAGGTCTTGGCAGTTGCGGCAACTTTGAGCGACAATCTGAAGATCCGAAGCGAAAGCGTCGGGATAATAATAACGATGAAATTCCTCTTTGACGGGCCAATAGCGATATTGGCCATTTTTTTATTTCAATATTTGCGGTAGGTTGCCTTCGCCGTACAGATGTAGCGCCCCTACGGCTACCACGTAGCGTCCCGGCGGCAGTGCCAGCAGCGCGTCGCGCCAGGCTTCATTGCGTTTCACCATCAGTACATCATACAGCGGTTGGCTAAACGTTCTGGGGAGCGAAGCGCCGACGCTGGTCGGCGGCTGCTCAAGCCACCAGCCGATCATCACCTGCAAAAGCCGTGCGTTGGTGTGCCAGTGCGTCAGCGTGTCGTCGAGCAGCGCCATCCCGCCATCGGGCAGATCGCATAGTAGTTCGAGCTGGTGTTTCGCCCCTTCCAGCTCTTGCACCGGCAGCGACATTTCGCGGGCAGCCTGTAATAGCTGATAATCAATGCCATAGTCCGGACGCAATCCCAGCCGTTGCGCCTGCGTGGCCTGTAGCACCATAGCTATCTGCCATAAAGGTTGATTATCAAAATGGATCAGCGGCATACCCAACTCGCTGACCCGTTTTTCCAGTGCGCTTAGCTGCCCGGCGCTGAGACGTTCGACCAACGGCGGACATTTGGGGAGATTGCTGAATGGCGTTTCGTTACCGGAAATATCCGCTTCAACGACCAGCGCGTCGGCCTGGCGTAGCTTTTTCACCAGCTTTGCTGGAAGAGGAGCCATATCGCGCGTCCCCATATGAATACTGCCAACCAGATGCAGATGACGACCGCCGGGCAGGGAGAGATCGATAGCAGGCCAACTATTTGGGGTACCACGCAGCGCGCGCCATAAACGTTTAAGTTGATTTAATAACTCCATACGCGCTCCCTTTGAAAAAGCTCATGCTAGCGCGTTGGAGAAAAGGGCGCAATGCGCCCTGACTGGAGGTCAACGATCGGTCGGGTAGTTCGCTGCCGTCGAGATAGGCCGTTCTGGCGATGGTCATTTCAAGCTGGCATGTATAAATACTGATGCGCTTTTCAGCAGGTAAGGCCTCGGATTTTGCATCGCTAAGTTTGCCGCACTGCTGCTCTTTTTTGGTCACCCAGACTCGCTGCTCTTGTTTTAATGCCGTTCGGGCAGAGGCGGGTAGTGAATTCCAGACCTGATTAAGCTCGCGATCTCTACTCTCAAATTTCTTTGCTGCGATTTCAATCAGTGAGCTATTTTTTTTCTTTATGAGATTATCACCAGATACCGTCATTCTTGCCATTACATAAATAGACCACGCCAATTTATCGGTTTTTTTCACCGGTGTGACGACAATATCTTTGTTGTTGTCAGCAAGCTGGATATTGTAGTTAACCTCTTTCCAGGTCACCGTATTGTTTATTACCTGTCCATTCCCTTGTGAAATATAGAATAGAGTATCTGGTAAGTATTTAATTACTTTAAACAATGACTGAGGAATACCCATGGCGACGGTAGCCGAGCAAATTCGTAGGTTGGCATTTTCTGATTGAGGATTTTGCGTTATTACATCACTGAATTGAACAGGAATAGCCCGGAGTTGCTGCTCGTACTGAGTCTGGGGGATATCGAAGAAAAGCGTGGAAGGCGCTTTAATATAGTCTTGCTGTAAACGACCTAATGCTTCATTGTAAATCCATTCTTTTGCCGCCGTGACTGCATTATCGTTGCCACATTTTAACTCTGGAGTGGAATCAAATAACCCTGCATAACTAACTGCGGGAGAAAGCAGGAAAAGAAGCGTAACTGCTTTTCTAAACATAAATAACACATCCTTATGATTCAAAAAAAACATTATAAAATGTTGTTTTTTATTTTTCTACAGGATGTGCGGTTAAATTTTTATATATTGATACGGTAAATTACTGATGGCTTAATAATATATCAGGCAGCTAATGCTGCCTGATAGGACTTTTTACGCTTTCGGTTTAAAGCGCAATAGCCGGTTGGCATTGCTCACGACGGTAATGGAAGACAGCGCCATTGCCGCACCCGCTACTACCGGGTTTAACAAGGTACCGGTAAACGGCCACAGAATACCGGCGGCCACCGGGATACCAATGCTGTTGTAGATAAATGCGCCAAGCAGGTTTTGCTTCATATTGCGCAACGTCGCGCGCGAAATGGCCAGCGCATCCGCCACGCCCATCAGACTATGGCGCATCAGCGTAATCGCCGCGGTTTCAATCGCCACATCACTGCCGCCGCCCATCGCGATACCGACGTCCGCCTGCGCCAGCGCGGGCGCATCGTTGATACCATCGCCGACCATCGCAACCTGACGACCCTGGCTTTGCAGACGTTTAATCGCATCGGCTTTGCCATCCGGCAGAACGCCCGCAATCACTTCATCAATACCCGCTTCTTTGGCAATCGCGTTAGCCGTCGTTGGGTTATCCCCGGTGAGCATCACCAGACGGTATCCGGCGTTGTGCAGGCGTTCAAGCGCGGCAATACTATCGCTGCGCAATGGATCGCGTACCGCCAGTAACGCCGCCGCTTTACCGTCAATCGCCAGCAGGACCGGAGTAGAGCCTTGCGAGGCCTGCGCGGTGATTTCCGCCGTCATATCATCCGTGGCGACGTGCTGTTCGTTCAGCAACGCCTGGTTCCCCAGAAGCAGTTGATGACCTTCCGCTTCACCGCTGACGCCCAGTCCGCGCAGCGTTCTGAAACCGTTCACCTGAGGCAGTTTATCGTCGCCGGCTTTTTCCAGAATCGCATGGGCCAGCGGGTGGCTGGAGCCTTGTTCGAGCGCGGCTGCCAGACGTAATGCCTGAGCTTCCTCAACGCCGTTAAAGGTTTTTACCGCCACCACTTGCGGCTTGCCTTCCGTCAGTGTCCCGGTTTTATCAAAAACGAGGGTATCCAACGTACTGGCGCGTTGCAGGGCATCGGCGTCGCGTACCAGCACGCCGAATTCGGCAGCGCGGCCTACGCCGGAAATAATCGACATTGGCGTCGCCAGGCCTAATGCGCAAGGGCAGGCGATAATCAGTACGGTGGTGGCGATGACCAGCGTATAAACAATTTGCGGCGCCGGCCCGAAGAAATACCAGATAGCGGCGCTGAACAGCGCAATGGCCACGACGACGGGAACGAATACCGCAGAGATTTTATCGGCCAGTTGGCCAATTTCCGGTTTACTGCTTTGCGCCTGGCGTACCATGCGAATAATGCGTGACAGCGTGGTATGACTGCCCACCGCGCTGGCGCGGAACAGGACGCTGCCGTCCTGGACGACGGTACCGGCATGAACGCTGTCGCCTTCGCCTTTTTGCTGCGGAATGGGTTCGCCGGTCAGCATGGCTTCATCAAGCCAGGCTTCGCCCTGGGTAATTTCGCCATCCACCGGCACGCGATCGCCGGTAGTGAGCCGCAGTAGCATCCCTGGCTGAACGTCCGCCAACGGGACGCTTTTTTCGCCGTCTTCTGTCACGACGCGTGCGGTGGGCGGGGTGAGATCGAGTAATTTTTCCAGCGCTTTTGAGGAACGCTGACGGGCGCGCGCTTCCAGCATGTGTCCGAGATTAATCAGACCGATAATCATCGCGCTGGCTTCGTAATAAAGGTGCCGCGCTTCCATCGGGAACCACTGCGGCCACAGGTTGACGCTCATGGAGTAGAGCCAGGCGACCCCGGTGCCGAGCGCCACCAGCGTATCCATCGTCGCCGTGCCGTTCAGCAGGCTTTTCCACGCGTTACGGTAAAAATGACCGCCCGCAAAGACCATCACCGCAAGCGTGATCAGGCCAATAGCCAGCCACAGGCTGCGGTTGTCGCCGGTCACCATCATGTTATCGCCGATCATCCCCCAGACCATGACCGGTATACCGACCGCCAGAGCGACGATGGCCTGCCAGCGAAAACGTTTCATGGTGGCGATGGCGGTTTCCTGCTGGCGCTCGCGGCGTTTGATGTCATCTTCAATCGCCTCTGCGCCGTAGCCGGCTTTTTCCACCGCCTGCACTAAATCAGCGGCGGACGCGCTGCCCATCACCAGCGCAGTGCGTTCCGCCAGGTTTACCCGTGCCTGCGTGACGCCCGGTACGCTTTGTAGCGCATGTTGTACGCGGGTGACACAACTGGCGCAGCTCATGCCGCTTAACAGCAACTGTTGGCTTTCTTCATCGGCCGTCGCTACCGGAAGCTCATGAGGAACCGCTGCCAGTGCTTCCGACGGGATTGATGACTCCGTCAGCGGTTTAGCCTTTGGGTGGCTTAACGTCGCGCCATACCCGGCTTGTTTGATGGTTTCAATTAACGCGTCCGCACTGGCGGTACCGGTAACGTGCGCTTCGGTTACGGTGACGTCCGCCAGCTCAACATCCGGACGTTGTTCAAGACTTTCTTTCACGCGTTTAACGCAATGACCGCAGGACAAACCGTCCAGGGTCAGGTCGATAGTTTGAGACATAGTAAAAACTCCTTTATGATTGGTCATCAATTCATTGACCTTAGTAATCGTAGTGACTCACTGTGATAAAGGTTAAACCTTCCAGCAAGGTTAAGGTCAAGGGGGAAATATGAATATTAGCGATGTGGCGAAAAAAACCGGTTTAACCAGCAAAGCCATTCGGTTTTATGAAGAGAAAGGTCTGGTGACGCCGCCATTACGTAGCGAAAATGGTTATCGCACCTACACGCAGAAGCATTTAAACGAGCTGACGTTGCTGCGACAGGCGAGGCAGGTGGGGTTTAATCTGGAAGAGTGTGGCGAACTGGTCAATCTGTTTAACGATCCGCGACGCCATAGCGCAGATGTGAAAAAGCGGACGCTGGAAAAGGTCGCGGAGATCGAGCGCCATATCAGCGAGCTGCAATCAATGCGCGATCAATTGCTGGCGCTGGCGGAGAGTTGTCCCGGCGATGACAGCGCCGACTGCCCGATTATTGATAATCTTTCCGGCTGCTGTCATCACAAGGCGCAAAAGCCACGTTGATTAAACGGCGCGAATGCGTAAGGTGATGCCTTCCACGGCGATCACTTCGACATGCGTACCTGCGCGCAGGTCTTCGTCAGCGCATACCGGCCACGAGCTGTCGCCGACACGCATATGACCCCGTCCGTTCACTAACGCGGCATCAAGCATAAACCGGCGGCCTACCAGTTGTTGTCCGCGTTGGTTAAGGCGGCTGTCGGTCGGCTTCTGTTCCCGCACGCGACGCGCCAGCCAGCGCCACCAAAGCCAGGCCGCCAGTAACGTTAAGGCCGCAAACAGCACGCCCTGCCATTCCCAGCCGAGCGGTAAGAGCCAGACGGTTAAGCCGGTAATCACTGCCGCCACGCCGCTCCACAGCAAATAGCCGTTACCGCCGAGCATTTCCGCAGCCAACAACAGGCCGCCGAGGCTAAGCCAGAAGATATGCGGATGTACCAGAATCATCGCTATCATGCTTTTTTCCGTTCGCTGGCGCTGTCCTTAACCAGCTCGCTGATCCCGGCGATAGCGCCCATCAGACTGCTGGCATCCAGCGGCATCATGACCACTTTGCTGTTATTCGCCGAGCCGATTTGCTGTAACGCTTCGGTGTATTTCTGCGCCACGAAGTAGTTTATCGCCTGAATATCCCCGGCGGCGATGGCTTCAGACACCATCTGCGTAGCGCGGGCTTCCGCTTCGGCGGAACGTTCGCGCGCTTCCGCCTGCAGGAAAGCGGACTGACGTTCGCCTTCGGCTTTCAGAATCTGCGACTGTTTTTCCCCCTCGGCTTTCAGGATTTCCGCCTGACGTACCCCTTCGGCCTCAAGAATATAGGCGCGTTTGGTACGTTCCGCTTTCATCTGGGCGTTCATAGAGGAGATCAATTCCGCCGGAGGGCGGACATCGCGAATTTCGATACGGGTAACTTTAATTCCCCACGGGTTGGTGGCTTCATCGACAATATGCAGCAGCCGCGTGTTGATGCTGTCGCGCTGGGAGAGCATTTCATCCAGCTCCATCGAACCGAGCACCGTACGGATATTGGTCATGGTCAGGTTAATGATCGCCAGTTCCAGGTTACTGACTTCATAGGCGGCGCGCGGCGCATCGATAACCTGAATAAAACAGACCGCATCGATAGTGACGTTGGCGTTATCTTTTGAGATCACCTCCTGCGACGGAATATCCAGCACTTGCTCCATCATATTGATCTTTCTGCCAATTCTGTCCATAAACGGTACAACAAGGCTTAATCCCGGCTGCAGGGTTTTGGTGTAACGTCCAAAGCGCTCCACCGTCCACTGGTATCCCTGTGGAACGATTTTGACGCCCGCGCCGACGATCACCAGCGCGACGAAAATGAGAATAGGGATAAGAATGAGCATAGCTAAACCTCCTGTTGCGTTGTCCATAAACCGATTTTGCTGACGAATTAAGCGAATTATACCTGATTCAGTAAAGCATGTTCCCCCCTTATTAATTACAGGGATACACTATCGCTATAAAAATATGAACAACGGATGCGCAATAAATGACAGAACGTAGCATGTTGCTTGAGTTAAAGCAGGTCGGTTACCGGACTGCGACGACAAAAATAGTGAATAACATCAGTTTTACGCTGCAACGCGGCGAATTTAAGTTAATTACCGGTCCTTCTGGCTGCGGAAAAAGTACGTTGTTGAAAATGGTGGCCTCGCTAATAAGCCCTGATATCGGCGTGATTCTTTTTGAGGGGCACGATATTACTACTCTGAGTCCGGAAGCCTATCGCCAGCAGGTTTCTTATTGCGCTCAGACGCCAGCGCTATTTGGCGATACGGTTTACGATAACCTGATTTTTCCCTGGCAAATTCGCCATCAGCGCCCGCAGCCGACAGCCTTCGCAGACGATCTGGCGCGTTTTGAACTGCCGGAGAAGATTCTGCAAAAACCGATTACCGCGCTTTCCGGCGGAGAAAAACAGCGTATTGCTCTAATTCGTAATCTACAGTTTCTGCCGAAAATACTGTTACTCGACGAAATAACCAGTGCGCTGGATGAACATAACAAACGGAATGTGAATGATATTATTCATCGCTATGTTCGCGATAAGCAGGTCGCTGTCTTGTGGGTAACGCATGATAAAGATGAAATTCAACACGCGGATAAGGTGATAACGTTAACGCCATCTGCCGGAGAGATGCAGGAGGCGCGTTATGAACGAGCATAATATTACCAATACCTCGCTGGCGTTATCGATGCTGCTAGTGGTGGTCGCGATGCTCATCAGTCACAAGGAAAAGCTGGCGCTGGAAAAAGATATTCTGTGGAGCGTATGCCGGGCGGTGATACAGCTCATTATTGTCGGCTATGTACTGAAATACATCTTTGGCGTTAATCATGCCGCCCTGACGCTGCTAATGGTGCTGTTCATCTGTTTTAACGCCGCCTGGAACGCGCAAAAGCGCAGTAAATATATCGATAAGGCATTTCTCTCCTCGTTTATCGCCATCACCGTCGGCGCCGGACTAACGCTGACGGTACTGGTGCTTACCGGTTCGATTGAATTTGCGCCGATGCAGGTGATTCCCATCGCTGGCATGGTCGCCGGCAATGCGATGGTGGCGGTAGGGCTGTGCTACAACCAACTGGGGCTGCGTTTTCATAGCGAGCAGCAGCAAATCCAGGAAAAGTTAAGTTTGGGCGCAACGCCGAAAATGGCCTCCGCCGGGCTTATCCGCGATAGCATCCGCGCATCGCTTATCCCGACGATCGACTCGGCAAAGACCGTTGGGCTGGTGAGCCTGCCGGGGATGATGTCCGGGCTGATTTTTGCCGGGATCGATCCGGTAAAAGCGATTAAATATCAAATTATGGTAACGTTTATGCTGTTGTCGACAGCCAGCCTGTCTACCATCATTGCCTGCTATTTAACCTACCGGAAGTTCTATAATTCGCGTCATCAGTTGGTAGTGATGCCGCTCAAGAAATCATGATAGTTGCCGGATGATGGCGCAAGCGCCTTATCCGGCCTGAGGACGACAGGTAGGCCAGATAAGCGCGCCATCAGGCAAGAGAGGATTAATACAGTAACGCGTACAACTGGCGGCGGTATTTCGACGCCAGCGCGTCGCCGGTGCCGAGCGCGGCAAGGATCTCCTGGAAGGTTTTGCGCGTCTGTCCCTCGGCGGCGGCAAGATCTTTTCTCAGATGGCTGAACAGCAATTCCAGCGCTTCTTCATTACGTCCGACCTGGTGCAACTGCAACGCCAGTTGCGTTGCCAAAGCCGCATCCTGCGGATTCTCCGCGACTTGCTGCTGAAGTTGCTGAATTTCCGGCGTATCCGCCGCCTGTTTAAGCAGTTCGATCTGCGCAACCAGCCCCTGATAACGGGTATCCTGATCCTGTAGCGGGATAGTTTTTAATACCGCTTCGGCCTCTTCAGAGCGGTTCAGCGCAATTTGCGCTTCCGCCAGTAACAGGCCAATCTCACTGTTCTGCGAAGAGAGCTGCCAGGCGTCTTTGAGCAACGGCAGCGCGTCAATGTAGTTGCCCTCCTGCATTAACTGCATCGCTTGTTGCGCTTTTAGCTCTTCTTCACGCGGCAGTACTTTATCCAGCAGAGCGCGGATCGCCTCTTCCGGCTGCGGTCCCTGGAAACCATCGACCGGTTGGCCATTCTGGAACAGATAGACTGTCGGGATGGCGCGCAGACCAAACTGAGCGGCGATCATCTGTTCGGCGTCGCAGTCCAGCTTTGCCAGAATAAACTGACCGTGGTACTGGGCAGCCAGACTTTCCAGCACTGGCGTTAATTGCAGACAGTGTTGGCTGCGTTCAGACCAGAAATAGAACAGTACCGGCGTGGTCATGGACTGCTCTAAGGTCTGCTGCAGGTTGGATTCATTAATATTGACAATGTTCTGTACGGACATGGCGTCGCTCTCTTTTGTCTGTGTCACGTTTACATGGGGGCTGACGGGCGCGCTTCAACTCAGCTTTGTAAAATTTTATCCAGCATCCGGCCCGGCAATAGGCGTTTCAGCGCCATCACTGCCCAGGTGACCAGCGTAACGGGATAGCGCAGCCTGGGTTTATCGCTTGCAAAAGCATGACGCACTTTCGCTACTACCGCGTCAGGATCGCGGGTGAAACGTGCGGCGATGCCGGGATTTTCTACCGGTTTATCACGCTGCGTCTGGTTAACGTTATCCGTAAAACGGGTACGAATTGGTCCCGGTTCTATCAGACTCACTTTAATGCCTGTGTGCCGTAGCTCCATACGTAGCGCGTCAGACCAGGCTTCGAGCGCATATTTGCTGGCGGCGTAAGCGCCGCGCCCTGGGGTGGAAATTAGCCCCATCACCGATGAGGTCATCACAATGCGTCCTTCGCCATGCGGCAACATGGCGGGAAGTAAGCGCATGGTAAGCTGATGCGCGCCGAAGAAATTACTGGAAAACTGTTGCTCCATCTGCTCACGGCTGATGGTGGAAAGGGGGCCATACACGCCGTAGCCGGCATTGTTAAAGATCCCATACAGACGATTATCGGTCAGGGCGATCACTTCATCGGCGGCACGATCCACGCTTTCAGGGGAGTCGAGATCGATCAACACGCCGGTAAATCCCATACTGTTCATCCGGGCGACATCATCAGGTTTGCGGCAGCCCGCCAGGATTTGAAAGCCCTGGCGTTTAAGTTCAAGCGCGCTGTCCAGACCGATTCCGCTGGAACATCCTGTTATTAAGACCGATTTTTGCATAACTTTACCTGTCAGGATCTCCGTTGATTTAAGAGTCGTGGTTAACTATATCCGTCATACTTCAAGTTGCCTGTGCGTTCGTTTACTCCAGTCACATAGGTATCTATGCTCCTGGACATTCTCTTACGTGCCGCCTTCATGCAACTCGAATTATTCAGGAGAGAAAAGGGGTCAACTGCTTCGCCATCCAGTCGGCAATAAACGGCTGGGCGTCGCGGTTGGGATGAATGCCGTCATCCTGCATCCACTGCGGTTTCAGATATACCTCTTCCATAAAAAACGGTAACAGAGGAATATCGAACTCTTTGGCGAGCTTAGGATAAATGGCGCTAAAGGATTCATTATAACGGCGACCGTAGTTAGCGGGCAGATGAATTTGCATCAGTAACGGTTGGGCATCGGCGGCTTTCACCGTCTGAATGATTTTACGTAGCGTCTGTTCGGTTTGCGCAGGCGCAAAACCGCGTAGGCCATCGTTGCCGCCAAGCTCCACCACTACCCAGCGCGGGTGATGCTGTTGCAACAGTGCCGGCAAACGCGCCAGTCCCTGCTGCGAGGTATCTCCGCTTATACTGGCATTAACGACCGACGTTTTGTTTTGCCATTTATCATTAAGGAGCGACGGCCATGCCGCGCTGGCGGCCATACGGTAACCGGCGCTGAGGCTATCGCCCAGAATTAATAAGGTGTCTGCGGCGGCGGCACGGAAAGTTAACAGGATCAAAAACAGGAAGGGCAAATGCCAGCGGAAAACAGTGTTGAAGTTCATCGTCTCAGGAAGTCCGTCGGTCAGGGTGAGCATGAGCTTTCCATCCTTACCGGAGTTGAACTGGTTGTCAAACGCGGCGAAACCATTGCGCTGATTGGCGAATCAGGATCGGGAAAATCTACGCTGCTGGCGATTCTCGCCGGACTGGATGACGGCAGTAGCGGAGAGGTCAGTCTGGTGGGGAAACCGCTTCACCAGATGGACGAAGAGGCGCGGGCGCAGCTTCGCGCTCAGCATGTCGGTTTTGTTTTTCAATCCTTCATGCTTATTCCTACGCTTAACGCGCTGGAAAACGTTGAGCTACCGGCCCTGCTACGCGGTGAAAACAGCGGTCAGAGTAAGGCGGGGGCGAAAGCGCTGCTCGAACAACTGGGACTGGGAAAACGGCTTGACCACCTTCCGGCACAGCTTTCTGGCGGCGAACAGCAGCGCGTAGCGCTGGCGCGCGCGTTTAACGGGCGTCCTGATGTGCTGTTTGCCGATGAGCCGACGGGCAACCTTGACCGTCAGACCGGAGATAAAATCGCCGACCTGCTATTTTCGCTTAACCGCGAACACGGCACCACGCTGATTCTGGTGACGCACGACCCGGCGCTGGCGGCGCGCTGCGACCGGCGGCTGCGGTTGGTCAACGGTCAGTTACAGGAGGAGGCATGATAGCTCGCTGGTTCTGGCGCGAATGGCGCTCGCCGTCGCTGATTATTGTCTGGCTGGCGTTGAGCCTGGCGGTGGCCTGCGTACTGGCGCTCGGCAGTATCAGCGACCGGATGGAAAAAGGGTTAAGTCAGCAAAGCCGCGAGTTTATGGCAGGCGATCGGACGCTGCAAAGTTCGCGGGAGGTACCGAAAGCCTGGCTTGAAGAGGCGCGTAAACGCGGTCTTAACGTGGGCGAGCAGTTAACCTTTGCGACCATGACGTTTGCCGGCGATACGCCGCAACTGGCCAGCGTGAAGGCGGTAGATAGCGTTTATCCGATGTACGGCGAATTGCAAACCCGTCCTGACGGAGTGAAACCGCAGCCGGGTAGCGTACTGCTGGCGCCGCGTCTGATGGCGCTGCTTAATTTGAAAACGGGCGATACCATTGATGTCGGCGACGTGACCTTGCGTATTGCCGGTGAAGTGGTGCAGGAGCCGGATTCCGGGTTTAACCCTTTTCAGATGGCGCCGCGTCTGATGATGAATATGGCCGATGTGGCAAAAACCGGTGCGATACAGCCGGGGAGTCGCGTGATGTGGAGGTATAAATTCGGCGGAACGCCGCAACAGCTTGCTGGCTATGAAAGCTGGCTGTTACCGCAGCTTAAACCGGAACATCGCTGGTACGGACTGGAGCAGGATGACGGGGCATTGGGGAAATCGCTCGAACGTTCGCAGCAGTTTTTGCTGCTTTCGGCGTTATTAACGCTACTGCTGGCGGTAGCTGCCGTCGCGGTGGCGATGAGCCATTACTGCCGTAGCCGCTACGATCTGGTGGCGATTTTAAAAACGTTGGGCGCGGGCCGGGCCCAGTTGCGTAAACTTATCATCGGACAGTGGTTGATGGTGCTGGGGCTTTCCGCCGTCACGGGAGGCGCGATTGGGTTACTGTTTGAAAACATATTGCTGGTGCTGCTAAAACCGGTATTGCCCGCCGATTTGCCGCCCGCCAGCCTGTGGCCCTGGCTGTGGGCGCTGGGTGCGATGACGGTCATCTCTCTGCTGGTCGGTTTACGACCTTATCGATTGTTGCTGGCGACCCAGCCGCTACGGGTGCTGCGCCGCGATGTTGTCGCTCGCGTCTGGCCGTTAAAAATTTATTTGCCTGTCGCCTGCGCCGTCGTGGTGGCGCTGCTCGCCGGATTGATGGGCGGAAGTATGCTGTTGTGGGCGGTTCTGGCGGGTGCAGTGATACTGGCGCTGCTGTGCGGTCTGGTGGGCTGGATGCTGCTTAACGTGCTGCGCGGCATGACGTTGACGTCGCTACCGCTGCGTCTGGCCGTCAGCCGACTTCTGCGTCAGCCGTGGTCAACGTTGAGTCAGCTTTCGGCGTTTTCGCTTTCGTTTATGCTGCTGGCGCTCTTGCTGGTGCTGCGCGGCGACCTCCTTGATCGCTGGCAACAGCAGCTCCCGCCGGAAAGCCCGAACTATTTCCTTATCAATATTGCTTCAGAGCAGGTCGCGCCGCTGAAAGCCTTTTTGGTGGAACATCAGGTGATTCCGCAGACGTTTTATCCGATTGTGCGGGCGCGGTTAACCAGGATAAATGGTAATCCGACGGAAGGTCAGCAGGATGAGTCGCTCAACCGTGAACTGAATTTGACCTGGCAGGATACGCGCCCGGCGCATAATCCGCTGGTCGCCGGTCACTGGCCGCCAAAACCGGGCGAAGTCTCTATGGAAGAGGGGCTGGCGAAGCGGCTGAACGTCAAACTCGGCGATAGCGTAACCTTTATGGGCGATACCCAGGCATTTAGCGCTAAAGTCACCAGCCTGCGTCAAGTGGACTGGGAAAGCCTGCGGCCCAACTTTTTCTTCATTTTTCCTTCCGGGGCGCTGGACGGGCAACCGCAAAGCTGGTTGACCAGTTTTCGCTGGGAGAATGGCAACGGCATGTTAACGCAGCTTAACCGCGAGTTTCCTACCGTCAGCCTGTTAGATATCGGGGCGATCCTGAAACAGGTGGGACAGGTGCTGGAGCAGGTCAGCCGGGCGCTGGAGGTGATGGTTGTGCTAGTCACCCTCTGCGGCATGTTGCTATTACTGGCCCAGGTACAGGTCGGGATGCGTCAGCGCCATCAGGAGCTGGTGGTGTGGCGCACGTTAGGAGCCGGAAAGAAACTGTTGCGTACCACACTCTGGTGCGAATTCGCCATGCTGGGATTAGTTGCCGGGCTGGTCGCCGCGATTGGCGCGGAAACGGCGCTGGCGATCTTACAAATCAACGTTTTTGATTTCCCCTGGGAGCCGGACTGGCGTTTATGGGGCGTACTGCCGTTTTGCGGCGCGCTGCTGCTTTCCGTATGCGGCGGCTGGCTTGGCGTTCGTTTGCTGAAAGGCAAAGCGCTATTCCGCCAGTTTAGCGGATGATTCATGATGTGAATAATTTCGCGCCGGTTTTTAAAACGGCGCGTACTTTTTTAGTCGCACAAATTGATAACTCCTTGATTTTTAGTAGCACAAATCATTAAAAAATACACAACACGTAAGGTTTTATAACAGTTATTATTTGCCTGCTAAATGATTTGGATTGGCTATCTATCAAGGAAAATATAATGACAATTAAAATAACAGCGTTGGCGGCATCGATCGGCGCGGCAGTGGCTTTCATGCCTTTCGCTACTCAGGCGGAAATCACCGTTTTAAAACAAGATCCCCAGGCGGGTAATCCACTCAGCCGACTCAATTTCACCGTCGGCGGGAGTATTCGTCCGCAGTTCCAGAATATGACCGGCAATGACGGCGCGAACGGTTATAAACGTAATGGTTTTGATGGCGGGACGCGTTTCCGCTTCGCCGCGGATTACTATCTGTTTGATGATATCAGTTGGATTAGCTATTACGAGCTGGGCGTCAATATCCCTGCGGTATTTGACTGGGATAACCATTATGCGAAGGGTGCGACTGATACCACTCGCCGTATGCTGTATACCGGCTTCAAGAGCGCGACGTGGGGAACGCTGACCTTCGGTCAACAGAACAGCATTTATTACGATGTGGTGGGCGCAAAAACCGATATCTGGGATTACGACATGATAGGTCAGGCGCCGGGCAACGGGATTAACGGCGACTACGATGGTTCTTATCGCACGCGTAAATCATTGAAGTATAAGAAAAGCATTGGTAATGTCGATCTCTACGCGTCTTATCTGTTCAGCGACGATTATAATGCCAATAACGGCCTGAATTACAAACGTAAAGGCGGCGGTTCTTTAGGCGCGGATTACCATCTCACCGACGATCTGACCTGGGGGACGGCATGGAACTATACCCGTGCGGAGATGCGCGGCAACGGCAATAAAACTTACGATCAAAATATTGTCGGTACCGCGTTAAGCTGGACGCCGGAAAACTGGACTATTGCCGCAGGCGGCGGTTGGTATCAGAACTTTATGACGACCAAAAAAGTGTCTGTGAATGATTACTTTGCCGGCGATGCGTGGGGTCTGGAATATTTTGTCGGTTACGCTTTCCCGATTGGTCAGTATGCCGTAAAAGCTATTCAACCGTACTTTATGGGCGACCGCATTGAATATGTGAATGGCCGCGACTATCTGCGTACCGATAACGGCGTGGGGATCACCTTCCAACTGGATTATGGTTTCCGCGTTGATTATGAACATGTTTTCACCTCCAGCACTGATAATCTGGGCGATATGAACCTGGTGCGTCTGCGTTACGATTTCTAAAGCGTTTTCCTCTGCCGGATGTTGGCGTTAAGACCTCTTATCCGGCATTTCCCTTTACGCCATTCCCGCCTGACACACGCCTGAGCGCCTGCCTCGTACATTTAACGACACACCAGGAAACATCATGAAATAATTTCAAGGACAGCAGGCTGTGATCTGTGTCATGTTAAGAAATAGCCTTTCGTTTGGGCCAAAACAGACGATGCCGCATGAACGGCATCCGGCACAGCATCACACTATTTAAAATGGAGAAATTATGGGATTGCGTCAGAGTTTACGCATTGCGGCCAGCACGCTATTACTGGCCTGCGGATTACAGTTTGCCCATGCCGATAGTTCCCCGCAAACGATCGTATTTGGCGTCGCGCCAGGGCCGTATGGCGACATGGTGAAGCAGGCGATTGCGCCGACATTAAAAGAAAAAGGGTATAAGGTCGTGGTGCGCGAGTTTAGCGACTATGTCCAGCCCAATATGGCGTTAGCTAACGGCAGCATTGACGCCAACCTCTTTCAACATACCCTCTATTTTGACAAATTCACCGCTGACAAAGGGTTGAAGCTCAGCAAACTTATTGTGGTACCGACCGCCGGGATGGGCTTCTATTCACGTAAAATCAACAGTCTGGATGCGCTTAAAAAAGGGGACATTATTACCCTCTCCAACGATCCGACCAACCTGGCGCGCGGCCTTCGCTTCCTGCAATCGTTGGGGCTTATCACGATTAAGGACAATATCGATCCGACCAAAGCCTCTGAACGAGATATCGCCAGCAATCCAAAAGGACTGGTTTTCAAACCGCTGGAAGCCGCACAGCTACCGCGCACGCTGGATGGCGTGACCGGCGCGCTGGTTAACGGGAACTTTGCGGTGGCGGCAGGACTGGATCTTTCCAGCGCGATTAAGCAGGAACACCTGGATGAGAATCTGAAAAATATCATTGCGGTACGCAGTGAAGATGCCGATAAGCCGTTTGCCAAAGATATTGTCGAGGCGGTGAAATCGCCGGCTTATCGCGCGGTCATCGACGATCCAAAGAATATTTATAGCGCCTTCCAGAAACCGGAATGGATGACCGCGACACCCTGATCGCAGCGGTAGCCATCCCCAATTTCTGAGGTGAATATGATTGAAATAGAAAAAGTCTGCGTCGATTTTACCGCCGGTCGCGGTACCCCCACGCGCGCGGTGGATGATGTGAGCCTGCATATCGCCGCGGGCGAGATTTTTGGCATTGTTGGTACCAGCGGCGCAGGAAAAAGCACTCTGCTGCGTACCCTGAACGCCTTAACGCGTCCCAGCCAGGGGCGCGTCAACGTCAACGGCGTGGAAATTTCGGCGCTGGACGGAAAAGCGTTACGCCAGGCGCGGCAGCGTATTGGTATGATTTTCCAGCATTTTAACTTAATGCATACCCGGACAGTGGCGCAAAACGTTGCGTTTAGCCTGAAAGCGGCTGGCTGGGAACGCAGCAAAATCGCGCCGCGGGTGGCGGAAATTTTAACGCTGGTGGGCCTTGCCGATAAAGCGAACCGTTTTCCGGTACAGCTCAGCGGCGGGCAAAAACAGCGGGTGGGGATAGCCCGCGCCATCGCTAACCATCCGGATGTGTTGCTATGTGACGAACCGACTTCCGCTTTGGATCTGGAAACTTCCGCCACGATTCTGGCCCTGCTCAGACAGATCAATGCACAGCTCGGGATTACTATTGTGCTGATCACCCATGAAATGAACGTGATCAAATCTATTTGCGATCGCGTGGCGGTGATGTCGGGCGGTAAGGTTGTGGAATCGGGCGAGGTGTTTGATGTGTTTGCCCACCCGCAACACGCTTTCACACAGCAACTGGTGTCTCATACCCTTAATTTAACCCTGCCGGAACGTTTACGGGAACACCTGCCCGGGCAGTTGCTGAAAATTTTGTTTATCGGCGATTCGGCGGAGCAGCCGGTACTGTCGGAGGTGGCGATCAAGTTTGGCGTCGCGGTCAATATCCTGCATGGCAAGATTGAATATATCGGCGAACGCGCGTTGGGCATTCTGGTGGTGCAATTAACCGCGCCGCATAATCCAACGGCGGTGGCCGCCGCCGTGGAGCATATCCGTCAACGTACCGCACAGGTGGAGGTGATCCGTGGATGATTTATTGCCGGATTTAACGCTGGCGTTCAATGAAACTTTCCAGATGTTGAGTATTTCAACGGTGCTGGCGATTCTTGGCGGTCTACCGCTCGGTTTTCTGATTTTTGTCACCGATCGTCATCTGTTCTGGCAGAACCGTTTTATTTATCTCGTCGCCTCGGTTCTGGTGAATATTATCCGCTCGGTGCCATTTGTTATTTTACTGGTGCTGTTACTGCCGCTAACGCAGCTTTTGCTGGGCAATACGATTGGCCCGATTGCAGCCTCCGTCCCGCTGTCGGTGGCCGCAATCGCGTTTTATACACGCCTGGTAGATAGCGCGCTCCGTGAAGTCGATAAAGGGATTATTGAGGCGGCGCTGGCATTCGGCGCTAGTCCGATGCGTATTATCTGTACCGTACTGTTGCCGGAAGCCAGCGCAGGGCTGCTGCGCGGCCTGACGATTACCTTGGTAAGCTTAATCGGCTACTCGGCGATGGCCGGGATTGTCGGCGGCGGCGGGGTAGGCGACCTGGCGATTCGCTATGGCTACTACCGTTACGAAACCGAAGTGATGGTTGTTACCGTAGTGGCGCTGATTGTGCTGGTTCAGGTCGTTCAGATGCTGGGCGACTGGCTGGCAAAACGTGCCGACAAGCGCGACAGACACTAAGCCGGCTCAATGTAGCGTCAGCCGACAATAAAAATAAGCTATTGCGCTTTTAGCCAGTTGGCAACGTCTTGCCATGTGCCGCGAAAAACGATATTCGCGGCTTTTTTCTCCAGTTGATAGCGATACATTGGGTCGTAATATTCGTTAAGTAGCGGAACCAGCCATGACATATGGCCGTCGGTGCTGCCGCTGGATAATTGTTCCGCCAGCGCCCTATCCAGCGTGTCCGTCAGTTCGGCAAAGCGTTGCAACCCCAGACGGCGGCGAATAGCGAACAGTCCATGATGAAGATATTCACTATACGCCTGCCAACCGGCTTCATCGCCGTAGGCGTGGGTGAAGTCGTGATGCATACGGATGAAATACTCTTCACGCAGTCGTTCCAGACGAAGCGCAAACGGATCTTCCACTACCGCAATGGGGGCCTGCGCCATTCTTTCGCGTAAACACTCAGGCAGATGGTTGGCGCCGATCGTTCGCCCTTCATCTTCCAGTACCCACCTTTTTAGCGTCTGACGCGCGTTAATTTTCAGCAATTCAACGGCAAGTTTGTTTTCAAAACTGGCCTGGCTGAGCTGGGGTTTCAGCGTGCGGCCAAAAGAGGAGCCGCGATGACGCGCGAGACCTTCCAGATCCACGCCGTTGGGCTGTTGTCGCACCAGTTGCGTTTTGCCGCTGCCCGTACAGCCGCCAATTAAAAGTATCGGTTTTTGCGCCAGTTGCCAGGTCGCCTGAATTGCTGTCTGGCGCAGCGCTTTATAGCCGCCTTCAATAAGCGGGCAGTCAATCCCTGTTTCTTGCAGCCAACGTTGTACGATATGTGACCGCTGACCGCCGCGCGCGCAGCACAGATACCCATTGGGGAAACGTTGATACGCGGCTTTCCAGGCCTCAAGCCGCTGCTGGCGAATGTCGCCGCAAACCAGCCGATGCCCCAACGCTAACGCCGCATCCGCGCCCTGACGTTTGTAGCAGGTGCCGACGGCGGCTCGCTCGTCGTCCATCATCAATGGCAGGTTGATGGCGCCCGGCATGGCGCCCTGTTCAAACTCAATCGGCGCGCGTACATCAATTAAAGGCGTATCGGCAAGGAGGAGCGCGCGATAGTCCTGTGCTTTTTGTCTGTCTTGCATAACGTAAAACGTAACCTTAAATCATCCTTTGCGCTATTTTACGCGCCAATTCGCAAAGTGGCTTGATTTTTAACAGCGTACCGTGTTGAAAATGGATAAAAAACCGGCTATTTCGGGTTGTCGTTGGGTAAATAATTTCACAATGTCTTCTACCGCTTTGCCTCCGCCAAATTTATGCCAGGCGAGGCTTAACGGTGAGGGCGGACGCATCGTCGGGATGGTACAGCTTACCAGTTCGTTTTTGTCGATCAGCGTTTGACAGAGCGGCTGCGGGACAAAACCGATACCGACGCCTGCCAGATGAGCGGCGATTTTGGTTTCCATATCAGGCACGATAATTTCCTTCTGCCCCGGAAGGCGCCAGGCTACCCGTTTGGTCAGCGTACGCGCGCTGTCTTCGATATTAATTGCCGGGAAACGGCGCAACTGCGCTTCTGTTAGAGGCCCGCTGACGTGAGCTAAAGGATGATCCGCAGACATCACAAAACGCCATTGTACGGAACCTAAAGGATCGAGCATAAAGGTATTAGCCAACGGCTCGGTGCCAGTTACGCCAATCGCCAGCGAAAAACCTTCATACAGGAGCGAATCCCAGACGCCCATATAAATTTGCCGGGAAAAGTGAAACTGAGTGAAGGGGTAACGCGCATTAAGCCACGATAAGAGACTGGCGACCGCTTGCGGGCTATAGAGCAGGTTATTCACCACAATATTGACCTGACGCTCTACGCCGTCGTTAACCTGGCGTAGCTCGTCAGGCATGCTGTCCAGCCACGCAAGCCAGTCTTTTGCCTGAGAGAGAAGGTGAGAGCCCGCCGCCGTCAACGAGACGCTTCGCGTTGTGCGAAAGAACAGCCCTACGCCGGTATTTTCCTCCAGCAGTTTGATGCGGTAGCTAATGGTTGCCGTGGTTTTACACAGGCGCTCCGCCGCTTTGGAGAAACTCCCCGTTTCGGCAACGCTGATAAAGGTACGCAGTGTTTCCGGGTCAAACATCGTCAGATGCCTCCTTACGATCCTGATAAAACCAGAATTGTTTTCCTATGATTTTTAAGTAGTTTTACATAATAGCCATGTTTGATTTGTGGTCTAAATCTACTTTTGGAAAAATATTCCAACTTTTATGTTGATGTTAAATCCCGAAGGTTTTAGATTGCATGGTATTGAAACCGGACAGAGTCCAAACCGCGGTTAAACGGAATCGAGCTACAAGGGAAAAATAATGAAACTTGAGGTATTACCGTTAGATCAGAAGACGTTCAGCGCTTATGGCGATGTTATTGAGACGCAGGAACGTGACTTTTTTCATATAAACAACGGGTTAGTTGAGCGATATCACGACCTGGCGAAGGTTGAAGTTCTGGAGCAGGATCGCACGCTGATCAGTATTAACAGGGCGCAACCGGCCTCGATGCCTATTGTGGTACATGAACTGGAACGTCATCCTTTAGGTACGCAGGCGTTTGTGCCGATGAACGGCGAGGCTTTTGTCGTTATTGTCGCGCTCGGCGATGATAAACCCGATCTCTCCACGCTGCGGGCGTTTATTAGCAATGGACGGCAGGGCGTCAATTATCACCGTAATGTATGGCATCACCCTCTGTTTGCGTGGCAGACGGTTACCGATTTTCTGACGGTGGATCGCGGTGGCAGCGATAACTGTGATGTTGAAAGTATCCCGACACATGAACTCTGTTTTGCGTGACGCTATTGGCCTTCTTGCATAAGATGAACATATTGTTCATTGTTTATGCTCATATTTTGGGCCGGAGTTAACGTAAATATGACGGAAGTAAGACGACGCGGCAGGCCAGGACAGGCAGAGCCGACTGCGCAGAAAGGCGCTCAGGCGCTGGAGAGGGGCATAGCGATATTGCAATATCTCGAAAGAAGCGGCGGCAGTTCATCAGTTAGCGATATTTCCGGCAGCCTGGATTTACCGCTTTCTACGACGTTTCGCCTGTTAAAGGTACTGCAAGCGGCTGATTTTGTGTACCAGGATAGCCAGCTTGGCTGGTGGCATATTGGTTTAGGCGTATTTAATGTGGGCTCTGCGTATATTCATAATCGCGATGTCCTCTCGGTGGCCGGACCCTTTATGCACCGACTTATGCTGCTTTCTGGCGAGACGGTCAACGTAGCGATTCGCAACGGTAATGAAGCGGTGTTAATCGGTCAAAAGGAGTGCAAATCGATGGTCAGAATGTGCGCGCCCTTAGGGAGTCGTCTGCCGTTACATGCTTCCGGCGCCGGAAAAGCGCTGCTTTACCCGCTCACCGAAGAAGAGCTGGTGGGGATCGTCGTCAATACCGGTTTGCGGCGGTTTACGCCGACCACTCTGGTGGATTTACCTATCCTGCTTAAAAATCTGGAGCAGGCGCGTGAACAGGGCTACACCGTCGACCAGGAAGAACATGTTGTCGGGCTGAATTGTATCGCCTCCGCTATCTATGACGATGCGGGCAGCGTGGTCGCCGCTATCTCAATATCGGGACCGGCTTCCCGGCTGACGGAAGATCGCTTTATCAGCCAGGGTGAACTGGTACGGGATACCGCGAAAGACATCAGTACGGCGCTTGGGCTAAAACCCCCTGTAGCCTGAGCCGCATCCCGCTCGCTGGAGCGGGACTTTTTTAAAATTTTTAAAAGTTGGAAACTTTTTCCAATAAAAAGAGGTAGCAATAAAATGGCAAAAATGAGAGCCGTGGATGCGGCAATGTATGTGCTGGAAAAAGAAGGTATCACCACAGCATTCGGCGTTCCTGGGGCTGCAATCAACCCCTTCTATTCTGCAATGCGTAAGCATGGAGGCATTCGCCATATACTGGCGCGTCATGTGGAAGGCGCTTCGCATATGGCTGAGGGCTACACACGTGCGGCGGCAGGTAATATTGGGGTCTGCCTGGGCACTTCCGGCCCGGCGGGAACCGACATGATCACCGCGCTCTATTCCGCTTCTGCCGACTCTATCCCGATTTTATGCATTACCGGTCAGGCGCCACGAGCGCGTCTGCACAAGGAAGATTTCCAGGCAGTCGATATTGAAGCGATTGCAAAACCAGTTAGCAAGATGGCGGTGACGGTTCGTGAGGCGGCGCTGGTGCCGCGCGTATTACAACAGGCTTTTCATCTGATGCGCTCAGGCCGCCCAGGTCCTGTGCTGGTTGATTTACCGTTTGATGTCCAGGTTGCGGAAATCGAATTCGATCCGGATATGTATGAGCCGCTGCCGGTATATAAGCCAGCCGCCAGCCGCGTACAGATTGAAAAGGCGCTGGAGATGCTGATTCAGTCCGAGCGTCCGGTAATTGTCGCGGGCGGCGGGGTTATTAACGCCGACGCCGCGCCACTGCTGCAGCAGTTTGCCGAACTGACCAGCGTACCGGTGATCCCTACTCTGATGGGCTGGGGCTGTATCCCGGACGATCACCCCTTAATGGCGGGGATGGTCGGCCTGCAAACGGCGCACCGCTACGGCAACGCCACTCTGCTGGCATCTGATATGGTTTTTGGCATCGGTAACCGTTTCGCCAACCGTCATACGGGGTCCGTTGAGAAATATACTCAGGGGCGAAAAATCATCCATATCGATATTGAACCAACGCAAATTGGCCGCGTGTTGTGCCCGGATCTGGGCATCGTTTCTGACGCCAAAGCGGCGCTAACGTTGCTGATCGATGTCGCGCAGGAGATGCAAAAAGCGGGGCGTTTGCCATGCCGGAAGACCTGGGTGGACGAATGCCAGCAGCGTAAACGGACTTTGCTGCGTAAAACCCACTTTGACAACGTGCCAGTGAAGCCGCAGCGCGTCTATGAAGAGATGAACAAAGCCTTTGGTCGCGATGTGTGCTATGTCACCACCATTGGATTGTCGCAAATCGCGGCAGCGCAGATGCTGCATGTGTTTAAAGACAGACACTGGATCAACTGCGGCCAGGCGGGGCCTCTTGGCTGGACAATCCCGGCGGCATTAGGGGTATGTGCTGCCGATCCGCAACGCAATGTGGTGGCGATTTCCGGCGATTTCGACTTCCAGTTCCTGATTGAAGAGTTAGCCGTTGGCGCGCAGTTTAACATTCCGTATATCCATGTGCTGGTTAACAACGCTTATCTTGGTCTGATTCGCCAGTCGCAACGTGCATTTGACATGGACTACTGCGTACAGCTCGCCTTTGAAAATATTAACTCCAGCGAAGTGAATGGCTATGGCGTTGACCATGTAAAAGTGGCGGAAGGGTTAGGCTGTAAAGCCATTCGTGTCTTTAAACCGGAAGATATTGCGCCTGCATTTGAACAAGCCAAAGCGCTAATGGCGCAATATCGCGTTCCGGTGGTGGTGGAAGTCATTCTGGAACGCGTAACCAATATTTCCATGGGCAGCGAACTGGATAACGTAACCGAGTTTGAAGAGGTTGCGGATAGTGCGAAAGATGCGCCAACAGAAACCTGTTTTATGAAATATGAGTAAGGGAGGTAATCGATGTTACGTTTCTCTGCCAATCTTTCTATGCTGTTTACGGAATATGATTTCCTGGAACGCTTTGATAAAGCGGCGTTGTCGGGATTTCGCGGCGTGGAATTCATGTTTCCCTACGATAACGACATCGAAGTGTTAAAACGTAAGCTCAGGGATAATAATCTGGAACATACGTTACATAATTTACCGGCTGGCGACTGGGCGACTGGCGAACGTGGAATTGCCTGTATTCCTGGGCGCGAAGAAGAGTTTCGCGATGGCGTAGCGGCCGCAATCCGTTATGCACGTGCGTTAGGCAATAAGAAAATAAATTGTCTGGTGGGTAAAACGCCGTCAGGATTCTCCGCAACGGAGATCCACGACACGTTGGTCGAAAACCTGCGCTATGCGGCAAATATGCTGGCGAAAGAAGACATTTTATTACTTATCGAACCTATTAATCACTTTGATATGCCGGGATTCCATCTCACCGGCACTCAACAGGCGTTAGCCTTAATTAAGGATATCGGCAGCGATAATATCAAAATTCAGTATGATATTTATCACATGCAACGCATGGAAGGGGAATTAACACAAACCATGACGGCATGGGCCGATAAAATAGGCCATTTACAGATTGCTGATAACCCGCGTCGCGGCGAGCCGGGGACCGGGGAAATTAATTATGACTTTATTTTTAATGTCATTAAACAGTCTGGTTATGATGGCTGGGTTGGCTGTGAATATAAACCACTGACTACCACGGAAGCGGGATTATCGTGGATTAATCAGTACCGTTAAAACGCAGAATAATTCGGGCAGCGTTTTTTTTTCCACTGTGTTGGAAGGGGATTGTGTTGCCTGAATCTGGAAACACCGAAAGCAATAAAAGAGGTTGTATATGAAACTGGGATTTATTGGCCTGGGAATTATGGGCTCGCCAATGGCTATCAATTTGGCACGCGCCGGTCATCAATTACACGTTACGACTATTGGTCCGGTCGCGGACGAATTGCTCTCGCTGGGGGCGGTAAATGTTGAGACTGCACGTCAGGTAACTGAATTTGCAGACATCATCTTCATAATGGTGCCGGATACGCCGCAGGTTGAAGACGTGTTATTTGGCGAACACGGTTGCGCTAAAACATCGCTTCAGGGAAAAACCATCGTCGATATGAGTTCTATTTCTCCTATCGAAACCAAACGTTTTGCCCAGCGCGTTAATGAAATGGGCGCTGATTACCTGGATGCCCCGGTTTCCGGGGGAGAAATCGGGGCGCGTGAAGGCACTCTGTCGATTATGGTCGGCGGCGAGCAGAAAGTCTTTGACCGCGTTAAACCGCTCTTTGACATTCTGGGAAAAAATATCACCCTGGTGGGCGGCAATGGGGATGGGCAAACCTGTAAGGTGGCTAACCAAATTATTGTTGCGCTGAATATTGAAGCGGTTTCTGAAGCCTTAGTGTTTGCTTCAAAAGCAGGTGCCGATCCGGTACGCGTGCGCCAGGCGTTAATGGGCGGGTTCGCCTCTTCACGCATTCTGGAAGTTCACGGCGAGCGGATGATCAACCGGACGTTCGAGCCTGGTTTCAAAATCGCGCTTCATCAGAAAGACCTTAATCTTGCATTGCAAAGCGCAAAAGCGCTGGCGCTGAATTTACCGAATACGGCGACCTGCCAGGAATTATTCAATACCTGTGCGGCAAATGGCGGGAGCCAGCTTGATCATTCGGCAATGGTACAGGCGCTGGAATTAATGGCCAATCATAAATTGTCCTAATTATGTGTATCGCTGCGGCTGCAGCGATACCTGTTCACAAGGAACACTCTGTAAAGGTGAAGAACATGAGTGAAACTAAAAAATCCGGAATTGATTACTGGAAACAAATTGTTGTCGTAATGAGTCTGGGCTGGGTAGCGATTTGGATCTATCGCACCGTGCTTACGCCAATTTATCCAGAAATTCAGGCATCTTTAGACAATGTAAGTAATGCTGAAATAGGCGCCATTGCAAGTTTTTACTTTTTTGCTTACTGCAGTATGCAAATCCCTTGCGGAATATTGGTCGATAAATTCGGTCAAAAAATCATGCTGATGGCCGGATTTACGCTTTTTATTATTGGTACACTCTGTATCGCGAAAGCCAATGGCCTGACCATGATCTATATAGGGTCGCTAATGGCAGGTGGCGGATGCGCTTCTTTCTTTAGCTCGGCTTATTCACTCTCTTCGGCAAACGTGCCGCAGGCCCGTCGGGCATTAGCCAACGCGATTATCAACAGCGGGTCGGCTATAGGGATGGGGATTGGCTTAATCGGTTCCAGCGTATTAGTAAAAAACATGAGCATGGCCTGGCAGAATGTACTGTATATCGTGGCCGCGATATTAGTAATCATGCTGTGCGTCTTTACGCTGATCATTCGCGGTAAAGCCAAAAGCGACTCTGCGCAAGCGGAAAAGCAAACCCAAACCGTTACGGAAGATGAGAAACGCGCACCTTTATTCTCTGGTTTATTGTGTAGCGTTTACTTCCTCTATTTCTGTACCTGCTACGGTTACTATTTGATAGTGACCTGGCTGCCCTCTTATCTACAGACTGAAAGAGGATTTGATGGCGGAGCTATCGGGCTGGCATCAGCGCTGGTAGCGGTGGTTGGCGTACCGGGGGCGTTATTTTTTAGCCATCTGTCAGATAAATTCCGTAACAGTAAAGTTAAGGTTATTCTCGGTCTGGAAATTGTGGCGGCAGCAATGTTGGCGTTTACGGTTTTGTCCCCGAATACCACGATGCTGATGGTCAGCCTGACGCTATACGGCTTGCTGGGGAAAATGGCAGTAGACCCGATCCTGATCTCCTTTGTATCTGAACAGGCTTCGGCAAAAAGTCTGGGAAGAGCTTTCAGCCTTTTTAATTTCTTTGGCATGAGTTCAGCGGTTGTCGCCCCAACGTTGACCGGATTTATTTCGGATGTAACGGGGTCGAAGGAGATCAGTTTTGTGATTTCAGCATGTTTAGTGGTCACCGGAACACTGATCTTTGCTGTCGTCACTTTATATAAAAAGAAAGCAACGCAACGTATTGCTTCAGCTTAAAAATAATTATATCTACTAATTCTTTATTTTATATTTATTTGTTCCTCATAGCTAAACCCATAACAACGTTATCCGATGCGTGAACAGAGGGATTTATGGAACATCAAAGAGAGCTATACCAGCAGCGCGGTTATAGCGAAGACTTATTACCTAAAACAGAAACCCAACGAAACTGGAAGGCATTTAACTATTTCACCTTATGGATGGGATCTGTACATAACGTGCCAAATTACGTTATGGTCGGCGGTTTTTTTATACTGGGGCTATCAACATTTAATATCATGTTGGCCATTATTATCAGCGCATTATTTATTGCGGCGGCGATGGTAATGAATGGCGCGGCAGGCAGCAAATATGGCGTTCCTTTTGCTATGATATTGCGAGGTTCTTACGGCGTCCGCGGCGCGCTATTCCCTGGATTATTGCGAGGGGGAATCGCGGCAATTATGTGGTTCGGCTTGCAGTGTTACGCGGGATCGCTGGCATTTCTTATTTTGATTGGGAAGATCTGGCCAGGATTTCTGACATTAGGTGGAGATTTCAAGCTGCTGGGTCTTTCACTGCCAGGGCTAATTACTTTTCTAATTTTTTGGATTATTAACGTTGGCATCGGTTTTGGCGGTGGTAAAGTATTAAATAAATTTACCGCTATCCTCAATCCATGTATTTACATTGTCTTTGGCGGCATGGCTATTTGGGCAATATCGCTGGTCGGCATTGGCCCGATTCTGGACTATCTGCCTTCAGGCGTGCAAAAAGCAGAGCACAGCGGCTTTCTGTTCCTGGTGGTGATTAACGCCGTAGTCGCCGTCTGGGCAGCGCCAGCGGTGAGCGCGTCCGATTTCACGCAAAACGCGCATTCATTTCGCGCTCAGGCATTGGGACAAACGCTGGGGCTTATCGTAGCGTATATATTATTCGCCGTAGCCAGCGTGTGCATTATTGCCGGAGCCAGTATTCATTATGGTATGGATACCTGGAACGTGCTGGATATTGTGCAGCGCTGGGACAGTCTGTTTGCTTCATTCTTTGCGGTGCTGGTGATTCTGATGACGACAATTTCAACCAACGCCACCGGTAATATTATACCTGCGGGGTATCAAATTGCGGCGCTTGCCCCGACAAAGCTTAACTATAAAAATGGCGTAATGATTGCCAGTATTATCAGTCTACTGATTTGCCCATGGAAATTAATGGAGAATCAGGACAGTATTTATCTGTTCCTCGATATTATCGGCGGTATGCTTGGCCCGGTAATCGGCGTAATGTTAGCTCATTATTTTGTGGTAATGCGTGGAAAAATTAATCTTGATGAGCTGTACACCGCCAGCGGTGATTACAAATATTATGATAATGGATTTAACCTGACTGCATTTTCAGTCACCCTGGTCGCAGTCATTCTGTCATTAGGCGGCAAGTTTATACCATTTATGGAGCCTTTATCCCGCGTGTCCTGGTTTGTAGGCGTAATAGTTGCGTTCGTTGCTTATGCGCTATTGAAGAAACGCACGCGTTTTGAAAATACAGGAGAGCAAAAACTCGTAGGTTAACTATTGAAAAAGCATTAAGCGTATTTAATGAAGTGTGCGCTATTTAAAAACTATCTGTATCCATACAAGGAGTTTGTTATGTCTTTTGATTTAATTATTAAGAACGGTACTGTCATCTTAGAAAACGAAGCGAGAGTTATCGATATCGCCGTCCAGGGCGGAAAAATCGCCGCGATTGGCGAAAACCTGGGGGAGGCGAAAAATGTGCTGGATGCGACGGGATTGATCGTTTCGCCGGGCATGGTTGACGCGCATACCCACATTTCTGAACCGGGCCGTACCCACTGGGAAGGCTATGAAACCGGTACGCGCGCGGCGGCGAAAGGCGGTATTACCACGATGATTGAGATGCCGCTCAATCAGCTGCCGGCGACGGTCGATCGTGAGACGATTGAACTCAAGTTTGACGCGGCAAAAGGTAAATTGACCATCGACGCCGCGCAGTTGGGCGGTTTGGTTTCTTATAACCTGGATCGGCTGCATGAGCTGGACGAAGTGGGCGTTGTCGGCTTCAAGTGCTTTGTTGCCACCTGCGGCGATCGTGGCATCGATAATGATTTTCGCGACGTTAATGACTGGCAGTTTTACAAAGGCGCGCAGAAACTGGGGGAGATGGACCAGACGGTACTGGTACATTGCGAAAATGCTCTGATTTGCGATGAGCTGGGCGAGGAAGCTAAACGCGAAGGTCGCGTAACGGCGCATGATTATGTCGCCTCACGTCCGGTATTTACTGAAGTGGAAGCCATTCGTCGCGTGCTGTATCTGGCGAAAGCGGCAGGTTGTCGTCTGCACGTTTGCCATATCAGCAGCCCGGAGGGGGTAGAGGAAGTAACGCGCGCGCGTCAGGAAGGCCAGGATGTCACCTGTGAATCGTGCCCGCACTATTTTGTCCTCGATACCGATCAGTTCGAAGAGATTGGCACCCTGGCAAAATGTTCTCCGCCAATTCGCGACCAGGAAAACCAGAAAGGGATGTGGGAAAAACTGTTTAACGGCGAAATCGACTGCCTGGTATCCGACCACTCTCCATGCCCTCCGGAAATGAAAGCAGGCAATATCATGCAAGCATGGGGCGGAATTGCCGGACTGCAAAACTGCATGGACGTCATGTTTGATGAAGCGGTGCAAAAACGCGGTATGTCGTTGCCGATGTTTGGCAAATTAATGGCGACCAACGCCGCCGATATTTTTGGTCTGAAACATAAAGGACGTATTGCCCCCGGCAAAGATGCTGACCTGGTCTTTATTCAGCCTGACAGCAGCTATGTTCTGAAAAATGAAGATCTGGAGTATCGCCATAAAGTCAGTCCGTATGTTGGCCGTACTATTGGCGCGCGTATTACCAAAACGATTTTGCGCGGCGATGTTATTTATGACATCGAGCATGGCTTCCCTGTGCCGCCAAAAGGTCAGTTTATCCTTAAACATCAGCAGTAATCCGGTGTGATTTAATGCCCGTCGTCACGACGGGCATTCTCTATTTTAAGGTGTGGATATGTTCCCTGTTATTAACCGCGAAAGTGTGTTGTCCGGCTTTCAGTGGTTTTTCTTTATTTTCTGTAACACGGTTGTGGTTCCCCCTACCTTGCTGTCCGCTTTTCATCTTCCCGCTGATAACTTGTTAATGCTCACACAATACGCTTTTTTGACCACCGCGTTGGCCTGCCTGGCTCAGGCATTTTGCGGCCATCGCCGCGCCATTATGGAAGGGCCGACAGGGCTGTGGTGGGGCGCTATTCTTACGATTACGCTTGGCGAGGCGTCTCGCGGCACGCCGCTGAACGATATCGCCTCCAGCCTGTCGGTCGGGATCGCGATCTCCGCGATGGTGACGATATTTATCGGCATTAGCGGCTTAGGACACCGTCTGGCTCGCCTGTTTACGCCGGCGGTGATGGTTTTTTTCATGCTGCTTTTGGGCGCGCAGCTGACCTCAATATTTTTTAAAGGCATGCTGGGGCTGCCTTTTGGCATTGCCGATACCAGCGCCAGAATCAAATTGGCCCCCTTTGGGTTGGCGGTCGCGGTGATGTGTTTTATCCTCGCGATGATTATTTTCCTGCAACAGCGTATCTCCCGTTACGCGTTACTGGTAGGGACCGTGGTCGGGTGGGGGCTATGGCGGTTATGCTTTCCTTCATCACACTTACCGCCGGGTGAATTAAGCTGGCGATGGTTTCCGCTGGGCAGCCACGGCACGCTGATGCCGGGTATTATTGTGACGGCGGTGATGACGGGGTTAGTCAACATCAGCAACACTTACGGCGCCATCCGCGGTACCGATATCTTTTATCCGCATCAAGGGTCGGGCAGTTCTCGTTATCGCCGAAGTTTTATGATTTCCGGACTGATGACGTTAGTGACGGTGCCTTTCGCGGTCGTGCCTTTTTCGCCTTTTGTATCTTCCATTGGTTTATTAACGCAAACCGGCGACAGTTCTCGCAAATCCTTTATCTGCGGTAGCGCGCTGTGTCTGCTGGTTGCCATTATAACGCCGTTAACCCGCTTATTTTGCGCTATTCCACTGGCGATCAGCAGCGCCGTTATGCTGGTCTCTTATTTACCTTTACTTTATTCCGGTTTGGTTTTTAGCCAGCAAATTACGTTTACCGCGCGGAATATTTATCGCCTGGCATTACCGCTTTTTGTCGGCATTTTTTTGATGGGGCTTCCTCCGGTCTATTTACAGGATCTTCCACTGATGATTCGTCCTTTGCTTAGCAACGGATTACTGGTGGGAATCTTACTGGCAGTGCTTATGGAAAATCTTATTCCGTGGGAACGCATTAAATAACATGAGAAAACAAGGAGACATGATGAAGATTGTAATTGCGCCAGATTCATTTAAAGAGAGCTTAAGCGCTGATAAATGCTGTCAGGCTATTAAAGCGGGATTTTCAACCGTATTTCCTGATGCGCGCTATGTCTGTTTACCGATCGCCGATGGTGGAGAAGGAACCGTGGACGCGATGGTGGCAGCGACCGGCGGGAAACGGGTTTCTGTGGACGTTAGCGGGCCGATGGGGGAAAAAGTAAACGGATTTTATGGCCTGACCGGCGATGGCAAAACGGCGATTATTGAAATGGCGGCGGCGAGCGGATTGATGCTGGTGGCGCCCGAGGCGCGTAATCCGCTGCTGGCATCCAGTTTCGGCACCGGCGAATTGATTCGTCACGCCCTGGACGCGGGGATTCGCCATATTATTTTGGGTATCGGCGGCAGCGCCACGGTGGATGGCGGAATGGGAGTAGCGCAGGCGCTCGGTGTGCGTTTTCTGGACGCGCAGGGAACGCCGCTTGGCGCCGGAGGGGGCAATTTATCGCGCCTGGCGAGCATTGACCTGCAGGGGTGCGATCCGCGAATTTCAGAATGTCGTATTGAGGTCGCCTGTGATGTTGATAACCCGTTGGTGGGGCCACGCGGCGCGGCGGCGGTATTCGGTCCGCAGAAAGGGGCGACGCCTGAAATGGTTGAGACGCTGGAAAATGGATTACGTAATTATGCCCGTGTTTTACATGCCCTGACCGGACGCGACATGTCTCAAATACCGGGCGGTGGAGCGGCCGGAGGAATGGGGATTGCTGCTATCGTCTTCCTGGAAGCGGAAATGAAGCCCGGTATTGAGATTGTTATGCAGGCGGTGAAGCTGGAGGAGGCGGTAAAAGAGGCCTCGCTGGTGATTACCGGAGAAGGGCGAATCGACTCGCAAACGGCGGGAGGAAAAGCGCCGATAGGCGTCGCGTCAGTGGCGAAACGGCATCACGTCCCGGTTATCGGCATTGCCGGCGTACTGGGCGACGGCGTGGAAGTGGTCCATCGCCACGGTATTGATGCGGTATTCAGTATTTTGCCGCGGCTGGCGCCTTTGCCGGAAGTTCTGGCGAACGGTGAACAAAATCTCTACCACAGCGCCTGTAATATTGCCCGCGTCATCAAACTTGGCCAGGACATCGGGACTCGTTAAGCATAAAAAAAGCCACGGTTCTCACCGTGGCAAAATCCAACATAGCTAAATTAAAAATAATCAGGAGGGCTGCCCGCCGTTAAATCATAACGTCGCGGTTACAGTCTTTGGAGTAGATGTAGCTGAATGCTTCGCCACGACCTACACCGTATCCGGCCTGCAGGGAATAAGCGCCCATGAAGATGTAGTCGCCTTTTTTCACCGGCACCCAGTTGTTGTCGAGGTTATAAACCCCCTGGCCGGAAAGGATATAAGCGCCATGTTCCTGGACGTGGGTTTCAATATAGCCGTGGCTGGCGCCAGGTTCGAACGACAGAATATGCATATTCATATCGAAGCCCAGCTCTTTAGGCAGGAAATCCAGCAGAATAACATCTTCCATGCCTTCATAATGAATACGCTCCAGCTGGCTGGCATTGCCGGAAACCAACCACGGTGCATGCCCCTCGACAGGAGTATAGCGGCGTTTATATAAAAATAGCTGGCTGTCTTCCGTTTGAGCGTTGCTAAAGGTCATCATCTCGCCCGGTGGACAATAGAGGTATCCGCCCTGAGTTAAAGAGAATGTTTTTCCTTCTGCTTTAGCTTCAATATTTCCCGTAATGACATAGAGAAAAGTTTCAATCCCCTCGCCGCCAAAGCCCTGCTGGTTGCCGCCATTCTGATGTAAGGTGACCAGATAATCGACGAAAGAAGCACCCAGCTTCGGCGTCGAAAGGATGGTGACGTCACAGTTTTCAAAGCCGGGAATAATATTTTTCACCAGACCGTCCGGCGTTAAGAGCGCATAGTTACCGTGTTTCACAATGGCGCGGTTCGCCAGTAAATCATCGCGGTAACCCGTGACGTTATTCAGATATCCCATTGATGGCTCCTTATTTTTGCCAGGCAAGTTGATGCAGCATTAATGCCAGAGTTTTGACCCCTTCAGCAAGGTCATTAATGTTGGTACGTTCCGCCGGGTTATGGCTGATACCATTAATGCTGGGGACGAAAATCATACAGGTAGGGACGCGCGGCGCGAAAATTTGCGCGTCATGACCTGCGCCGCTATGCATTATGCGATAGTTCAGTTGTTCGGTTTCACACAGCCCGGTGAGGGCCGCGACCAGTTCGGCGTTCATCGGCACCGGCGCTTCGTCCATCCACAAATCGATATCGATGCTGATATCCATTTCATCGCAGATGGCGCGCATATCGTTTTCCAACTGTTCGGTAAATTCGCGAAGTACCGCGGCGTCCGTATGCCGGCAATCGATTGTAAATGTGGTTTTTCCAGGGACAACATTGACCGTATTCGGCTGCGGCTCAACTTTGCCGAACGTTAATACCAGGGGATCGCCATGCTGTTTGGCTTTTTCAATGGACTGACTGCAAATACGACTGAAGGCATGCACCGTATCGCGACGATAGCCCATTGGCGTTGTGCCTGCATGGTTGGACTCGCCGTTGAGCGTCACCGTGTAGCGACGTTGCCCGACGATGGCGTTGACGACGCCAATCGACTGTCCGTTGCTCTCCAGAACGCAGCCTTGCTCAATATGCAATTCAACAAAGGCGCGGATATCGGTTCGCGCGGCGAGCGGCGTGGCGGGAAGGGTAAATCCGCACGCCTGCATAGCGTCGACAAAGCCTGTGCCTTTGGCGTCCTGGATATGGCGTACCTCTTCAGGATTCGCCAGGCCAAAAATGTTCTTGCTGCCCCAAAAAACGTAAGGGAAACGGCTGCCTTCTTCCTCAGCCATTGATACTACCTCGACGGTGCGCAGCGGCGCGCCGTAGGTCGCTTTTAGCCAGTCGAGCGCCAGCCAGGCGGCAAGCGCGCCGAATTGCCCGTCCAGATTGCCGCCGTTGACGACCGTATCAATATGCGAACCGCTTAAAATCACCTGCTCCGGAAATTGTGTGCCGCAAAGGCGGCCATATAAATTTCCGACGTCATCAAAGCGTGTCTCCAGACCGCTTTCTGCCATTCGCTTTTTAAACTGCTGCTGTGTTTCCAGCCACTCAGGCGAATAAAGTAAACGCGTCATTCCACCCGTAGGATCGGCTCCAATGGAAGAGAGCCAGGGCAATGTTTCTTCTATCGCGTGGCGAAAATGCTTTATCATAGAAAATTCCTGTTTCAATAATTATTGGGCAAAGGGATTTTTTGTTTCGTATGACTTGAGATAGAGGGCATCGGAAATCAGATATTGATAAATATCATCAACAATATCGATACCATTCATATCGGCATTTTTCTGTTTAATATCCTGATCCTGTCCAGGATAATAAACCTGTTTAAAACCGGGGGCGGGCTTCACGGAATTGAGTTCCTGCATGGTCTGACTAATATGTTTGCGGAATAATTCACAGGAAGAGAAGAACGCCGGATTAATGACCAGATGAAGTTGTCCTAAATTGCGTCCGGCGTGTAAATCTTCATACATCGAACTGACCTGGCGGCCAAACGGCAGCCCCAGCAGAATACCAGACAGAATATCGATCATCATCATCAGGCCGTAACCTTTCGGGCCTGCGGCGGGTAATAACGCATTGACGGCAAAAGGATCATGTGTCGGCGCGCCGTTTTTATCGACGGCCCAACTCTCCGGAATGGACTCATTGCGGGATCGTGCATCGAGGACTTTTCCCCAGGCCTGCACGGTGGTGGCCATATCAAAGGTAATGATGTCATCGCCTTCGCCCGGCGCGGCAAAGGCCAGCGGATTAGTGCCATAGTAAATATCCGCCCCGCCAAACGGCACGACCATAGGATCGGACTGACAGATAGACAGACCAATCAGGCCTTCGCGAGCAGCCTGGCGGACGAAATAAGAGATGGCGCCGCTATGGCCCATTCTGCTAATGCCGACAACCGCGACGCCATTTTTTTTGGCTATTTCAATAGCATGCTCCATTCCCATTTTGGCTGCGACCTGTCCGGCAGCATTATCGGCATGCAGTATCGCCGTACAGGGACCGGTATTCTCAATGCGGAACGTCGGCTCCCGGTTGGTGCCGCCTTTTGAAATTCGTTCGGCATAATATTCAACGCGTACGGCGCCATGTGAGTGAATACCTCTGGCATCTGCATAAACCAGTACGTCGGCGACGATGGCGGCGTGCTCACGTTTTAGTCCGGCTTTATAAAGCTTATTTTCGATAAGCTGATGAAGTGTTTCCCGACTGATTTTCATCTGTCTTCCTTTTTAACGACGGTGTGAAGCATGACTGCGATTAACATACCGGGAAAATAAAATGATTATGTGATCCAGACAGGCAAAAAAATATAATTAGAATTTATTTGATAATCAGGCGGGTTTTATCTTTTTGCTTAAATAAAAAGCTTTTTTAGAAAATCATAACTAATCCTTTAGCCGTTGTTTGAATTCTTTTGTTAATAAATTTGATGTGACGTTAATCACTCTATTTACCCTCCCGGATATATACCGTGAAGCGCACATTAACACTGCTCGTGCAATTGCAATGGGTGCAATTATTAAGGAGTTGTTATGATCCACGCCTTTATTAAAAAAGGGTGTTTTCAGGACTCTGTCAGCTTAATGATTATTTCTCGAAAGCTGAGTGAGTCCGAAAATGTTGATGATGTATCGGTAATGATGGGTACGCCTGCGAATAAGTCGCTGCTGGAAACTACCGGTTTCTGGCATGACGATTTTCATGGCGCTACGCCCAATGACATTTGCGTGGCGATTCGTACCGAAGCGGTAGATGACGGCATTACGCAAGTGATTGTGCAACAGCTCGAAGAAGCATTGCAGCAGTTGGCGCAGGGAAGCAGCGGCAGCCAGTCGTTAATCCAGGTCAGACGCTGGGAAAGCGCCTGTCAGAAACTGCCAGAGGCGAATCTGGCGCTGGTATCGGTGGCCGGCGAATATGCGGCGGAACTGGCGGAGCAGGCGCTGGATCGTTCGTTGAACGTGATGATCTTCTCCGATAATGTCACGCTGGACGACGAAATCAGACTAAAACGCCGGGCGCGTGATAAAGGTCTGCTGGTCATGGGGCCGGATTGCGGCACCGCTATGATCGCCAATACGCCGCTGGCTTTCGCTAACGTCATGCCAGAGGGCAACATCGGGGTGATTGGCGCTTCCGGCACCGGTATTCAGGAGCTCTGTTCACAGATTGCGCTGGCGGGGGAAGGGATTACCCATGCCATCGGGCTTGGCGGACGCGATTTGAGCGCCGAGGTCGGCGGGATCAGCGCGCTAACGGCACTGGACATACTCAGCGCGGATGAAAAGAGCCAGGTGCTGGCCTTTGTCTCCAAACCGCCTGCCGATGCGGTTCGTCAGCATATTATCGCGGCGATGAAAGCCACCGGCAAACCCGTTGTAGCGCTATTCTTAGGGTTTTCCTCCCCCGTTGCGCGTGAGGAAAACGTCTGGTTTGCCTCGACGCTGGATGAAGCCGCCCGACTGGCATGTTTATTGTCTCGCGTGACGTCGCAGCGTAAAGAAATGGTTTCAACAGGCGGCGTGATTCGTGGTCTCTATACCGGCGGAACGCTGGCGGCGGAAGCGGCGGGACTGCTGGCCGGCTATCTGGGCGTCGCGGCGGATACGGAACATCACCATGGCATGATGCTTGACGCTGACGGCCACCAGATTATCGATCTGGGCGATGACTTTTATACCGTTGGGCGACCACATCCGATGATCGACCCGGCGTTACGTAATCAGCTTATCGCCGGGCTTGGCACGCAGCCGCAGGTACGCGTGTTATTAGTGGACGTCGTTATTGGTTTTGGCGCGACCGCCGATCCCGCCGCATCGCTGATTCAGGCCTGGCAGAAGGCATGTGCCGCACGCGCCAGCGATCAGCCGCTGTTCGCCATCGCAACCGTCACCGGAACGGAACGCGATCCTCAGTGCCGCTCGCAACAAATCGCCGCGCTCGAAGATGCCGGCATCACGGTAGTGGATTCTCTTCCCGAAGCCACTCTGTTGGCCGCGGAACTGATTCGACCCACTCTCTCTTCCACTCATCCATCAGCCCCCCGGTTACTGGAAGCGGTGGCGGTGATTAATGCCGGGTTACGTAGCTTCGCGCTGGATTTACAGGCTGCCGGTATGCCCGTGGTGCACTACCAGTGGGCGCCTGTCGCTGGCGGTAATAAAAAACTGGCTCGTCTGTTAGAACGTTTGCAATAAGGGGTTCCCATGTTTACATCAGTGGCGCAAGCCAACGCTGCAGTCATCGAACAAATTCGTCGCGCACGTCCGCACTGGCTGGATGTGAAGCCAGCTTCTTCATTAATTAGCGTGCTCAATCAGGGGAAAACGCTTCTTCATGCCGGCCCGCCGATGCGCTGGCAAGAGATGACCGGCCCGATGAAAGGCGCCTGTATCGGCGCATGCCTGTTTGAAGGATGGGCCAAAGATGAAATGAGCGCGCTCGCGCTGTTAGAGCAGGGAAAGGTCAACTTTATTCCCTGCCATCACGTTAACGCCGTGGGGCCGATGGGCGGTATTACGTCAGCCAGTATGCCGATGCTGGTCGTGGAAAATATCACCGACGGCAATCGTGCGTACTGCAATCTCAACGAAGGGATCGGCAAAGTGATGCGTTTCGGCGCCTATGGCGAAGATGTTCAACAACGTTTGCGCTGGATGCGTGATGTGCTGATGCCGGTATTAAGCGCGGCGCTGGGACGTCTGGAGCGGGGCCTCGACCTGACCGCAATGATGGCGCAGGGCATTACGATGGGAGATGAATTCCACCAGCGCAATATCGCCTCTTCCGCATTGCTGATGCGCACGTTGGCGCCGCATATCGCCCGTCTGGAACACGATAAGCAGCAGATAGCGGAAGTGATGGATTTTCTGAGCGTCACCGATCAATTCTTCCTTAATCTGGCGATGGCCTACTGTAAAGCCGCCATGGACGCGGGCGCGCAGATTCGCGCCGGCAGTATTGTGACGGCGATGACCCGCAATGGCGATATGTTTGGCATTCGGGTTAGCGGTCTGGGCGACCGTTGGTTCACCGCGCCTGTTAATACGCCACAGGGGCTATTTTTTACCGGTTTTTCGCAGGATCAGGCCAACCCGGACATGGGCGACAGCGCCATTACTGAAACGTTTGGTATTGGCGGCGCAGCGATGATTGCCGCGCCTGGCGTAACGCGTTTTGTTGGTGCCGGGGGAATGGAAGCGGCGAAATCTGTTTCTGAAGAGATGGCTGAAATTTATCTCGAACGCAACATGCAGCTACAAATCCCCGGCTGGGATTTTCAGGGGGCCTGTCTGGGACTGGATATCCGCCGCGTGGTCGAGACCGGAATTACGCCGCTGATTAACACGGGTATCGCGCATAAAGAGGCGGGGATTGGCCAGATTGGCGCGGGAACCGTCCGTGCGCCGCTGGCCTGTTTCGAGCAGGCGCTGGAAGCGCTGGCGGAAAGCATGGGCGTAAGTTAAGAGAGCGTCTCATGAAACGTATCCATCCTCTTATGGCAAGCCGACAATCGGCGGATTATCGGCAACCCTGGCAGATGTCAGGGGTATGGCGTCGCTCTATTAATTTTGTGGCGAAAAGCGGTGAGTTATTAACACTTCACCGTCGGGGGAGCGGCTTCAGTCCGGGAGGGTGGATACTGCGCGGCGGCGATTTTGACGCCTTGCGCGATGTGCTCACCGATGGCGAAAAACCGCAGTCAACCGCTGCCGGTATTCAGATTGGCGAGTTTCTTTTATGTGAGCCGGAGAGGCGCTGTTCGCTGCGGGTTCCGCGCTATCTTGCGTCGCCGCGTCTTAACGCGACGTACATGCAGCGTAGTGAGGAGACGGGACTGTTTGGGCCGTTAACCGTCGCCGCAGCCCAGCCTCTATGTCCGGAACTTCGCCAGTTTTGTCACTGCTTTCAGTCGGCGCTTGCAGGTGCTGCGACTGACTGGCGGCTATGGCTGGGTAAAGGGCCGGGCTTAACGCCCAGTCATGACGACACGCTGACGGGAATGTTGCTGGCGGCCTGGTATTTTGGCGCCATAGATGAACGCGCCGGGCGTAATTTTTTTGCCCAATCCGGCAGCCTTGATCGGGCGACGACGCTCGTGAGCGTTAGCTATTTACGCTATGCGGCTATGGGTTATTTCGCGTCGCCTTTACTCCACTTTATTCATGCGCTGCGACGAGATGCTCGCACAGAAACGGCGATTGACGGACTGCTGGCGCTGGGGCACACCTCTGGCGCGGATACGCTGCTGGGGTTCTGGCTTGGACAACAAATAGTAAAAGGATAGGGAATGAAAACGTTGGTAGTTGCTCTTGGCGGCAACGCATTATTGCAGCGCGGAGAAGCGCTAACGGCAGAGAATCAATATCGCAATATTGCCGACGCGGTGCCTGCGCTGGCGCGACTTGCCCGCTCGTATCGGCTGGCGATAGTACATGGCAACGGCCCCCAGGTCGGCCTGTTGGCTTTACAGAACCTTGCCTGGAAAGCCGTTGAGCCTTATCCGCTGGATGTGCTGGTAGCGGAGAGTCAGGGCATGATCGGCTATATGCTGGCGCAGCGTCTGGCGCTTGAACCCGATATGCCGCCGGTGACTGCGGTATTAACGCGGATAAAGGTATCGGCGGACGATCCTGCTTTTCTTGAACCGGAAAAGTTTATCGGTCCCGTTTATTCGCCAGAAGAGCAAATGTCGCTGGAAGCGACTTATGGCTGGCATATGAAACGTGATGGAAAATATCTGCGCCGTGTCGTTGCTTCCCCGGCGCCGCGTCAGATTATCGAAAGCGCCGCTATTGAGTTATTGCTAAAAGAGGGCCATGTGGTGATTTGCAGCGGCGGTGGCGGGGTACCTGTTGCCGGCGAGGGCGAAGGGGTCGAGGCGGTGATAGATAAAGACCTGGCGGCGGCATTGCTGGCGGAGCAGATAGCGGCCGATGGTCTGATCATTTTGACGGATGCGGATGCGGTGTATGAACATTGGGGGACCCCGCAGCAGCGCGCTATTCGTCAGGCTTCGCCCGATGAGCTGGCGCCGTTTGCCAAAGCTGATGGCGCGATGGGGCCGAAGGTGACCGCGGTAAGCGGGTATGTGAAGCGGTGCGGAAAGCCGGCATGGATTGGCGCATTATCGCGTATTGACGATACCCTGGCGGGCAGGGCGGGAACCTGCATCTGTCTGTGATCGCGACGGGCGGCGACAGAGAATGCGCCGCCCACGCTGTTTATTTAAGCTTACTTTGCGCCCAGATAATGCCGCTGGCGTATTCGCCCGGCAGGAGCGGAGAGAGCGCTTCCAGGGTGGCGCTAAGACGTGACGTATCGCTGTCGGTCAGATTCAGATGGCCGACTTTTCGCCCCGGACGTACCGCTTTATCATACCAGTGCAGATGTACCAGCGGCAGCTTCAGCCAGTCGTAATTCAGCTCGCTGCCGATCAGATTGATCATCACCGACGGGGCGTTAATCACTGGCGCGGGCAACGGCAGGCCGGTAATCGCGCGCAAATGCAATTCAAACTGACTGATGCTGGCGCCATTTTGCGTCCAGTGTCCGCTGTTATGCACGCGCGGCGCCAGTTCATTGATTAACAGGCCTTCCGGCGTGATAAAACATTCCATCGCCATTACGCCGACGTAGTTCAGCGCCTGCATAATTGCTGACAGCATCGATTCCGCCTGCTCCTGCTGTTCGGCGTTCGCCTGTGGGAACGCGACGCTGGTCCGCAAGATGCCGTCCTGATGCAAATTGTGCGTCAGCGGGTAAAACACGGTACTGCCGTCATGAGCGCGCGCACCGACTAACGACACTTCGCCGGAAAAATGGATGCCGCGCTCAACAATACATTCGCCATAGCAGTCATCCGGCAGTTGCCCGGTTTCGTCCGCGCGTAGACGCCACTGCCCGCGACCGTCGTAGCCGCCAACGCGACGCTTAATAATCGCCAGTTCGCCCAGACGGTCAAAGATGCCGGACCACTCGTCGGCGCTGGTCAGCAGCTGCCACGGCGCGGTCGCGAGTCCCAGTTTATCGAAAAGTTGTTTTTGTGTCAGACGGTCGGCGATGATCGGAAATATATCACGATTGACGAAGGCCGGGTGGCGCGCCAGCTCGCGGGTAAGCGCGGTTTCCGGCCAGCGCTCAATCTCTGCGGTAATGACGCTCTGCTGTACCGGCACGGCGGTAGGCTCTGCATCCAGACCAACCGGCCAGACGGCGATACCCAGCGGTTCGCCCGCCTGGCGCAGCATTCGGCCCAGTTGCCCGTTGCCGAGAACGCAAACTTGCTTCATAGCGTCCCCCGCGGATCGGGATTTTCCAGAACTTCATCGGTTTGCGCTTTGCGCCAGTCGGCGATGCGCTGATGCAGTTCCGCGTCGTGTTGCGCCAGAATCTGCGCGGCGAGCAGGGCGGCGTTAGCGGCACCGGCTTTACCGATCGCCAGCGTACCCACCGGAATGCCGCGCGGCATCTGCACAATGGAGTAGAGGCTATCCACGCCGCTTAGCGCAGCGCTTTGTACCGGCACGCCGAGTACCGGGACCAGCGTTTTTGCCGCAATCATTCCCGGTAGGTGTGCCGCGCCGCCCGCGCCGGCAATAATCACTTGATATCCGTTCTCTTCCGCCGTTTCGGCGAAGCTGAACAGCTTATCGGGGGTGCGATGGGCGGAAACCACTTCTACATGGTGCGGGACATCCAGAATTTCAAAAATTTCGGCGGCGAATTGCATGGTAGCCCAGTCGCTTTTGGACCCCATCACGATGGCGACACGCGCCGGATTATTGCGGGAAGACATGCGTCTTAAAACTCCTGTGGTGCGGGACACGCTGCTTTTGAGGTGTCAGAGAATAGCATGATAATCAGGCAAGGAAAACGGTTGCGTGTGCGCCGTAACGGACGATTCGACGAACATTTACAGGGGGAAGGCGATTAACTCCACGTTGTCCGGCGTGACTTTTACCATTGAACCTTCATGATGCCATGCGCCTAACACCACGCGGAACGCGGGCTGGTCGTTGGCGGAAAGTTCATGCACTGCCGGGCGGTGGGTGTGACCGTGAATCAGCCACTGTACGCGGTGTTTTTCCATTTCGGCGACGACGGTCTGCGCATTGACGTCCATAATATCCAGCGATTTGCTGCTGTTGGCGGCTTTACTGCCGGCGCGCATTCTGGCGGCGATACGGCGGCGGATAAACAGCGGCAGGGTAAGGAACAGTCGTTGAATCCACGGATTATGGACTTTGGCGCGAAACGCCTGATAACCGGCATCATCGGTACAAAGCGTATCGCCGTGCATAATCAATACATTGCGGCCATACAGGTCGAGCACCTTTTCCTGCGGCAGTAGAATCATGCCGCTTTCGCGGGCAAATCGCTTGCCAATCAGGAAGTCGCGATTACCATGAATAAAGAAGCAGGGGACGCCGGAATCAACCAGCGATTTAATGGCAACGGCCATTTCACGATGTAGCGGGTTGGGGTCGTCGTCGCCAATCCAGGCTTCGAAGAGATCGCCAAGAATATACAGCGCGTCGGCCTGACGGGCTTCTACGGCTAAAAAACGTAGAAAACCGGCGACGATCGCCGGTTCTTCCGTTTGTAGATGCAAGTCTGCAATAAACAGTGTCGCCACGATTACTCGCTGACGGTCACGTTTTCAATGATGACGTCTTCTTTTGGTACGTCCTGGTGCATACCGCTACGGCCAGTGGCGACGCCTTTGATTTTATCTACCACGTCCATACCTTCTACGACTTCCGCAAAGACGCAGTAGCCCCAGCCTTGCAGACTTTCGCCGGAGAAGTTCAGGAAGTCGTTGTCTGCCACGTTGATGAAGAATTGCGCGGTAGCCGAGTGTGGCGCCTGAGTACGCGCCATTGCCAGCGTACCACGGGTATTTTTCAGACCATTGTTGGCTTCGTTTTTGATCGCCTCTTTGGTGGCTTTCTGTTTCATGCCCGGCTCAAAGCCGCCGCCCTGAATCATAAAACCGTTAATCACACGGTGGAAAATGGTGTTGTTGTAAAAACCTTCGCGGCAGTAGTCCAGGAAGTTTTTAACTGTTTCAGGCGCTTTATCATCAAAGGTTTTGATTACGATATCGCCGTGATTAGTGTGGAAAGTAACCATTTTTGCATCCTGTTCCAAGAGAGTGGTGCTTTAGCCCGCAATGGGGCACATATAGGGGCTTGTTATAGCATAACCGTAAGCTGCGATCACCTTGCAAAGTGTGCTGCTTCGATTACGAATAATATGTATCATACGGAGATTATTACCCACACACGTCTATACGGAATCTTCGATGTTAAAAATTTTTAATACACTGACGCGCCAAAAAGAGGAATTCAAACCCATTCATGCCGGGGAAGTCGGCATGTACGTGTGTGGTATCACCGTTTACGATCTCTGCCACATTGGCCACGGACGCACGTTTGTCGCTTTTGACGTTGTCGCGCGCTATTTGCGTTTTCTCGGTTATAAGCTGAAGTATGTGCGTAACATTACCGATATCGACGATAAAATTATTAAACGCGCCAATGAAAACGGCGAAAATTTTGTCGCGCTGGTCGACAGAATGATTGCGGAAATGCATCAGGACTTCGACGCGCTGAATATTCTGCGTCCGGACAGCGAGCCGCGTGCGACGCACCATATTCAGGAAATTATCGAGCTCACCCGCACCTTAATCGAGAAAGGGCACGCCTATGTGGCGGATAACGGCGATGTGATGTTCGATGTACCGACCGATCCGACTTATGGGCAGCTTTCCCGTCAGGATCTTGAGCAGCTTCAGGCGGGCGCGCGCGTGGATGTCGTTGACGTGAAGCGTAACCCGATGGACTTCGTGCTGTGGAAAATGTCGAAAGAGGGCGAGCCGAGCTGGCCGTCGCCGTGGGGCGAAGGGCGTCCGGGCTGGCACATTGAATGTTCGGCGATGAACTGCAAGCAGTTGGGCAACCATTTTGATATTCACGGCGGCGGTTCCGATCTGATGTTCCCGCACCATGAAAACGAGATTGCCCAGTCTACCTGCGCCCACGACGGCGAATACGTCAACTACTGGATGCACTCCGGTATGGTGATGGTGGATCGCGAGAAGATGTCCAAATCGCTGGGCAACTTCTTTACCGTGCGCGACGTGCTGAAATACTATGATGCGGAAACCGTGCGCTACTTCCTGATGTCCGGGCATTACCGTAGCCAACTGAACTACAGCGAAGAGAACCTCAAGCAGGCGCGCGCCTCGCTGGAGCGGTTATACACTGCATTGCGTGGAACGGATAAATCAGCGGCCCCGGCGGGCGGCGAGGCGTTTGAAGCGCGTTTCGTGGAGGCGATGAATGACGATTTCAATACGCCGGAAGCCTACTCCGTCCTGTTTGATATGGCGCGTGAAGTCAACCGTCTGAAGGGCGAAGATATGACCGCCGCGAATGCGATGGCGTCTCATCTGCGGAAGATTTCCGGCGTGCTGGGACTGCTGGAACAGGAGCCGGATGTTTTCCTGCAAAGCGGCGCGCAGGCGGATGACGGTGAAGTTGCGGAAATTGAAGCCTTGATTCAACAGCGTCTGGATGCCCGTAAAGCGAAAGACTGGGCGGCGGCGGACGCGGCGCGCGATCGTCTCACTGAAATGGGTATTATTCTGGAAGATGGCCCGCAGGGCACCACCTGGCGACGTAAGTAAGCGCTTTTACAGGCCGCTCTATTTGCATAGAACGGCCTGTTTTTTATTTTTTCGCGCCGGGCGAAAGATAAACACACACCGACTCCCCCAGATTCTGATGTTCACACCCGGGTATTGCCCGGCTGTAATGGGCAATAAAGCGGATGACGCTGTCGCCGCTGTTTAGCCCCACATTTCCTTTTCGCAGCAATTCTGCTGGCTGATCGTCGGTGAAAACGTTAGGGGTGAACAGTTTTGCGCCTAATCGTTCAAAAGTGCCAGCACTAACGATAGAGGGTTGATAACCCTGAAGCTGCAACCAGCGGCGGGCATCATTACGTGACCAAACCTGCGCATCGTTTGCTCGCGCAAACACTTCGAGAAGCCAGCCATTCGAATTCTGATAAGGGCCGGAAAAAGGCCACGCAATCAGGTTATAGCGGGGACTGTGGAAGAGATTGAGTTTGATAGCGCTATGTAAGAGCGTTTGTAATGCCGTCGCGATATCTGAACGCGGGCGCAAAACGGCAATGCTCTGATTCACCAGGTCATCAGCCAGAAACTCATACAGACCTTGTATATAGAGCGCTGATTCAGCGGTTCCGCAAGTATTCAGATTATGGTAAACCCGCCAGTCTCCGTTTGGCTGGCGCATGGCATAGCCAGCATGTGACCAGGTTAAATGTCGGCTCGACATATCTTGCCCCTGGCGAACCAGAATGACGACCGGATCGGGTTGACTGTTAAGCTGTTGTTTGAGCTGTAGCGCCTGATCCATTGTCGCTGCGATGCTCTCCGGCGTGTTTGCTTTTTGGTGACAGTTAGCACTGTCTGCATAAGTGTTGAGCGAGATTGCGCTGAGCCACAGGGCAAACGCGAATCGCTTCATTTGGCCGGTACCGTCTGGTTGCTGGAAAGTCCTGCGTCGTCCTGATTTACCATATGGGCAAGGACTTTGCCCTCTTTTTTCAAATAAGCGCCGGTGCCTTCCTGCGTTTTTTCCAGAGTGACTTTATCACCTGCTTTGAGGTTGCCTTCTTTGACGACATTTAGCGGAACTTGCATTTTAATGTCTTTGTTATCGGGAGACTTAGTGGTTATCAGCGCGGTTTTTTGCTTTTTATTTTCGACAATAGATCCAATGATCAGGTTGAGCGGCAGCAGTACGGGGGAGAGTATAATTCCGCTAACCAGTGCGGAACTGCCCACGCTGACAACCGCAGACGATGCCGCATACCAGCCAGTGGCAGACATTTCTTCGCTATAGCTGGCGTGGGAAAATGAGAAACAGATGACCGCGGCGGCGAATGTCATTTTATTCATATTGATTCCTTTTAATATGCGTTTTAAGTACCCATAGAAATAACACTAAAATACTTCCCGGCAACCACACCCACAGCAATTCTGAGAGAATGACCTGATGTCCATACGGCGTGATGTAGCTTGAAAGCGCGAACGGCGCGACTTTAATCACCTGCCAGGGCGCAAAAAAACGTTCATCTGACCACGGCCACAGCCAGCCGACGCCTTTACCACCCGTGGTTATCGAATCCAGCAGGCTGTGCGACAACAATGAAACGGTTAAAAACAGCCAGCAGCGCACCTGCCCAGCTCGAAACCATCGTCGTCCCGCGAGTACGCACAACAGGGGGAGGACGAATGCGAAAAGTAAAGAGTGGGTAAATCCGCGATGGCCGAAAACGTTGCCGTAGGCGACGCCAAATTTAAAGGCCAGCACGTCGGCATCGGGGAGCATCGCCAGCACAACACCGGCAAACAGCAGGCGAGGAGGGATAACTTTCAGGCCTAAGCCTGCGCCAAAACACAGGGGAACGGCGGCGTGGGTGATAACGGTAGGCATAGCGATGGTTCACAGGGAAATAGCCATGCTAGCAGTTGGAACGCAGAGGATTAAGTGGATGATTATCTGAAAAGACAGCGTAATCAGGCCGGATAAGACGCTTTGCGTCGCTATCCGGCACTCTGTATCAGGCCACGACGTTCACACTTTGGCCTTCGAAGCTAACGGTTTGCCCGGCGACAATTTTGCAGCGTTTACGCGTTTCAACCGCGCCATCAACCTTCACCAACCCGTCGGCAATGGCGATTTTCGCCTGCGCGCCGCTTTCGCTCCAGCCTTCCAGCTTGAGCAGATCGCACAGCTCGACGTGCGGGTGCTTGCCTAAAGAGAATGTCGCCATGTTATTTTCCTTGTGGATCGTGATATTCAATGCACGCCTGCAGCGTGTTTTCGATAAGCGTGGCGACCGTCATCGGGCCGACGCCGCCCGGTACTGGCGTAATGTATGACGCGCGCGCCGCGGCTTCGTCAAACACGACGTCGCCAACGACCTTGCCATTTTCCAGACGGTTAATACCGACATCAATCACAATTGCGCCTTCTTTAATCCATTCGCCGGGAATAAAGCCCGGTTTACCTACGGCGACAATGAGCAAATCAGCATGCTCGACATGGTGACGCAGATCTTTGGTAAAGCGGTGTGTAACGGTAGTCGTACAGCCAGCCAGCAGCAGCTCCATGCTCATCGGGCGTCCAACGATATTGGACGCGCCAATGACCACCGCATTCAGGCCGTAGGTATCAATATTGTAACGCTCAAGCAGGGTCACAATACCGCGGGGCGTACAGGGACGCAGGCGTGGCGCACGCTGGCACAGACGACCGACGTTATAAGGATGAAAACCGTCTACGTCTTTATCTGGCGCGATACGCTCCAGCACTTTAACGTTGTCGATACCTGCCGGTAAAGGCAACTGCACCAGAATACCGTCGATTGTGTTATCTGCATTCAGAGTATCGATAAGCGCCAGCAGTTCGGCTTCGCTGGTGGTTTCTGGCAGGTCATAGGAGCGGGAGACGAACCCCACTTCGTCGCACGCTTTACGTTTGCTTGCGACATAAATCTGTGAGGCCGGATTGCTGCCGACCAACACCACAGCCAGGCCGGGAGCGCGAAGTCCTGCTGCGACGCGTGCCTGAACTTTTTGAGCAACCTCAGATCGCACCTGCTGCGCAATCGTTTTACCGTCAATAATCTTTGCTGCCATCAGAGAGAAGATTCCATCTGTTACTTCAAGTCAAAGGGGATAACGCTATTTTGTCAGAAGCGGGCCTCGCTGTCAGTTAACGTTTGTGTTTCCGATGCAAACGCGACGTCTCCCCCGTCCGTTGCCGATACTGAGACGTGACCAGTAAGCGCGCCATGATTAACCAAAAAGAAACAATTCATCACCCTGGCTATGGTTACCGTAATCCCTCGTCGTTAATAGCGTCGGGCGGCATAATGCGACATTTTATACAAAATAAGATTAGACCCTTCTTATATCCCAATAAGAATTAGCTTAGGTCATTAAAAGAGTTTGCGGCTATTTTTTATTTAGCGAAATGTTTAATTTATTACCGTGACGAAATGTCATATTCGCAAAGATTAATTACTGCGTCTGATACTCAGGGGAGAAACAGAAAACTAATTAATCTGCGATATCTATCTTTACAGGATGCAGAGATAACTTTTCTGACATGCTATGTCGATAATAATTCAAACGGAGCCGACAGGATGCCGAAACCGGGTGTGTGTAATTCAAGGGAAATCCATGAAACATAAATTAATGACCTCTACTATTGCGAGTCTGATGTTTGTCGCTGGCGCAGCGGTTGCGGCTGATCCTACTCCGGTGAGCGTGAGTGGCGGTACTATTCATTTCGAAGGTAAACTGGTTAATGCAGCCTGTGCCGTTAGCACTAAATCCGCCGATCAAACGGTGACGCTGGGTCAATACCGTACCGCCAGCTTTACGGCGATTGATGATACGACCGCGCAGGTGCCTTTCTCCATCGTCCTGAATGACTGCGATCCGAAAGTGGCGGCTACCGCTGCCGTGGCTTTCTCTGGTCAGGCAGATAACACCAACCCTAATTTGCTGGCTGTCTCCTCTGCGGACAATAGCACTACCGCAACCGGCGTCGGGATTGAGATTCTTGATAACACCTCCTCACCGTTGAAACCGGACGGCGCGACCTTCTCGGCGAAGCAGGCGCTGGTTGAAGGCACCAATACGCTGCGTTTTACCGCACGCTATAAGGCAACCGCCACCGCCACGACGCCAGGCCAGGCTAATGCCGACGCCACCTTTATCATGAAATACGAATAATCCCGTCTGGGAACGCCAGGGAAGGGAGGCGCCTCAACGGAAGAGGCTATCGGGGATAAAAGAGAACATAGCAGATGATAAGGAAAGGCGCGGCGCTAATGGGGCTTGTTTTGATGTCGCCCGTTATTGCGCAGCCGGTAATGGTGGAGAGCGGGCGTATTCACCTGCGCGGACAACTGGTCAATGGCGGCTGCGCTGTCGCCACAGAAAGCCAGGATTTGCGCGTACTGATGGGACAGTACCGCACGAATGCGTTTACCGGTCCTGGCAGCTTCGCTCCCGTCAGCGTTCCATTTTCGTTACGGTTAATCTCCTGTAGCGCGGAGGTCTGGCGTCATGTCGGCATTGCGTTTGCCGGCGTTACGCCTGCGGAAGATCCCCATGTTTTTCTGGCCAGCGGCGAGGGTATCGGTAATGCCGGAGTCGGCCTGGCATTATTTGATGACCAGCAGCGGCAAATCATCCCTAACACATTACCGCTTCATTACACGCCCATTTTAACGTCAGAAATGACTTTGCATTTTACTGCCCGCTATCGGGCAATTTCAGAAAATATGACGCCGGGACGAATTCATTCAGAAGTGTGGTTTACGCTGGTTTACCCATGAATTTTCTTGCCGACGTGACTCAATGCAAAAGGTATTTTTTACCATGCTGAATAGTATAAAATTAGGCTTTATTGTTCTTCTCACGTTATTTACTTCGCTGAACGTACAGGCGGCGGGGGGGATTGCATTAGGCGCCACGCGCGTTATTTATCCCTCGGCGGCGAAACAGACTTCTCTGGCAATCAGTAATAGTGATACTCAAGAACGTTACCTCGTCAATTCATGGATCGAAAATAGCGCCGGGCAGAAAGAAAAAACGTTTATCGTTACGCCGCCTTTATTCGTCAGCGAACCCAAAAGCGAAAACACGCTGCGTATTATCTACGCCGGGCAACCGCTACCCGGGGATCGGGAGTCGTTATTCTGGATGAACGTGAAAGCCATCCCGTCGGTCGATAAAAGTCATATTGAAGGAAAAAACGTTCTGCAACTGGCGATTCTGTCGCGCATCAAACTGTTCGTGCGTCCGGCGAATTTGCCGCAGACGCCGGAAGACGCGCCGACCTTGCTGAAATTTTCCCGTGTCGGCAACCATCTCAAGATAACCAACCCATCTGCTTATTACCTCACGCTGGTCAATATCAGCGTGGGCGCGAAAAAGATTGATAACGTGATGATCGCGCCAAAAAGCGACATGCAAATTCCTTTACCGACTGGCGCTCAGGGCAGCGTGACATTTCAGACCGTCAATGATTACGGCGCATTGACGTCGGCGACAACGGCCAGTCTCGGTTAAGCAGAGAGCGTGAAGCCACACGAGAACACGATGAAGAAGACAACCTGGTTTGCAGGGCGATTTCCCGGCTATGTATCACCGTTAAACGGCGTGGCGCTGTCGGTGCTGGTGGCGCTGTGTCCGCTGACGAGCCGCGGCGAAAGTTATTTCAACCCTGCGTTTTTGTCGGCGGATACCGCGTCCGTGGCGGATTTATCTCGCTTTGAAAAAGGTAATCATCAGCCGCCCGGTATTTACCGGGTGGATATCTGGCGTAACGACGAATTCGTAGCGACGCAGGATATTCGTTTTGAGGCGGGCGCCGTGGGCGCCGGCGATAAATCCGGCGGCCTGATGCCTTGTTTTACACCGGAGTGGATTAAACGGCTGGGCGTGAATACCGCGGCGTTCCCTGTCTCAGATAAAGGCGTCGATACCACGTGTATTCACCTTCCTGAGAAAATCCCGGGCGCGGAGGTCGCGTTTGATTTTGCGTTGATGCGCTTAAATATTAGCTTGCCGCAGGCGTCATTGCTCAACAGCGCGCGTGGCTATATCCCGCCGGAAGAGTGGGATGAAGGGATACCTGCCGCACTCATCAATTACAGTTTTACCGGTAGCCGCGGAACAGACAGCGATAGCTATTTTTTGAGTCTGCTGAGCGGGTTGAACTATGGCCCCTGGCGGCTGCGTAATAACGGAGCCTGGAACTATTCGAAAGGGGACGGCTATCATTCGCAACGCTGGAACAACATTGGCACCTGGGTACAGCGCGCCATCATTGCGCTAAAAAGCGAACTGGTCATGGGGGACAGCAATACCGGGAACGATGTTTTCGATAGCGTCGGCTTTCGCGGAGCGCGGCTGTACTCTTCTGACAATATGTATCCCGATAGCCTGCAGGGCTACGCCCCCACGGTCAGAGGGATCGCCCGGACGGCGGCAAAGCTGACGATACGACAGAACGGGTATGTTATCTACCAAAGCTATGTGTCGCCGGGCGCGTTTGCGATTACCGATCTTAATCCTACCTCTTCCAGCGGCGACCTTGAGGTGACGGTAGATGAAAAAGACGGTAGCCAACAACGTTACACGGTGCCTTACTCTACCGTTCCGCTATTGCAGCGTGAGGGCAGGGTGAAGTATGACCTGGTGGCCGGGGATTTTCGCAGCGGCAATAGTCAGCAGTCTTCGCCATTCTTTTTCCAGGGAACGGTGATTGCCGGCCTGCCTGCGGGGCTGACGGCTTACGGCGGTACGCAACTTGCCGATCGTTACCGTGCCGTGGTGGTCGGGGCGGGGCGAAATTTGGGCGACTGGGGAGCCGTGTCGGTCGATGTCACACATGCGCGTAGCCAACTGGCAGATGACAGCACCCATCAGGGGCAATCGTTGCGTTTTCTGTACGCCAAATCGCTGAATAATTACGGGACGAATTTTCAATTGCTGGGTTACCGCTATTCCACGCGCGGATTTTACACCCTGGATGATGTGGCATATCGCAGTATGGAAGGGTACGACTACGAATACGATAGCGACGGACGCCGCCATAAAGTGCCGGTGGCGCAGAGCTACCACAATCTCCGTTACAGCAAAAAAGGCCGCTTTCAGGTCAATATTTCGCAAAACCTGGGGGATTACGGGTCACTGTATCTTTCCGGCAGTCAACAAAATTACTGGAATACGGCGGATACCAATACCTGGTATCAACTGGGATACGCCAGTGGATGGCAAGGCATAAGTTATTCGCTGTCATGGTCGTGGAGCGAGTCGGTGGGGATCTCAGGCGCCGACCGCATTCTGGCATTCAATATGTCCGTTCCGTTTAGCGTTCTGACCGGACGGCGCTATGCGCGCGACACTATTCTTGATCGTACTTATGCCACGTTTAACGCCAACCGCAACCGCGACGGCGACAATAGCTGGCAGACCGGCGTGGGCGGCACGCTTCTGGAAGGACGTAATCTGAGCTACAGCGTGACGCAGGGGCGTAGCAGTAGCAATGGTTATAGCGGCAGCGCCAGCGCTAGCTGGCAGGCGACGTATGGCACGCTGGGCGTGGGATATAACTACGATCGCGATCAGCATGACTATAACTGGCAACTTTCCGGCGGCGTGGTCGGTCATGCGGATGGTATTACGTTTAGCCAACCGTTGGGCGATACCAATGTCTTGATTAAAGCGCCGGGAGCGAAAGGCGTGCGCATCGAAAACCAGACCGGCGTGAAAACGGACTGGCGGGGCTATGCGGTAATGCCCTACGCCACGGTATATCGCTATAACCGCGTCGCGTTAGATACCAACACGATGGACAACCATACCGATGTCGAGAATAACGTCAGCAGCGTGGTGCCGACAGAGGGCGCGCTGGTGCGGGCCGCTTTTGATACGCGGATAGGCGTAAGGGCCATCATTACCGCGAGGCTTGGCGGACGTCCGTTACCGTTTGGCGCGATAGTACGAGAAACCGCCAGCGGCATTACCAGTATGGTCGGCGATGACGGGCAAATTTATCTGAGCGGCTTGCCGCTAAAAGGTGAACTGTTCATCCAGTGGGGAGAGGGGAAAAACGCGCGTTGTATCGCCCCTTACGCCCTGGCGGAGGATAGTCTGAAGCAGGCGATTACGATAGCCAGCGCGACCTGTATCCGTCCGGCATCATAAAAGGAAAAATAGAGATGAAAATATACTCAGCGCTATTGCTGGCGGGGACCTCGCTCTTTTTCACCCATCCCGCGCTGGCGACGGTTTGCCGCAATTCAAACGGGACGGCGACCGATATCTTTTACGACCTGTCAGATGTTTTCACCAGCGGCAATAATCAGCCGGGACAGGTGGTTACGTTGCCGGAAAAATCAGGTTGGGTCGGCGTAAACGCGACGTGCCCGGCGGGGACAACGGTAAATTATACCTACCGAAGCTATGTATCAGAATTACCGGTACGAAGCACCGAAGGAAATTTTAAATACCTCAAGTTGAATGACTACCTTCTGGGCGCGATGAGCATCACCGATAGTGTCGCTGGCGTATTTTATCCGCCCCGTAACTATATTCTCATGGGCGTCGACTATAACGTGTCGCAGCAAAAGCCGTTTGGCGTGCAGGACTCAAAGCTGGTTTTTAAATTAAAAGTGATACGGCCTTTTATTAATATGGTGACGATCCCTCGCCAGACAATGTTTACCGTCTATGTGACGACCTCTACCAGCGACGCGTTGAGCACGCCGGTGTATACCATTAGCTACAGCGGCAAAGTGGAAGTACCGCAAAACTGTGAAGTGAATGCCGGACAGGTCGTGGAGTTTGATTTCGGCGATATCGGCGCGTCGTTATTTAGTCAGGCGGGGGCGGGTAATCGTCCGCAAGGCGTCACGCCGCAAACGAAAACTATCGCTATCAAATGTACCAACGTCGCGGCGCAGGCCTATTTATCGATGCGGCTTGAAGCCGAAAAGGCCTCAGGGCAGGCGATGGTGTCCGATAATCCGGATTTAGGCTTTGTGGTTGCTAATAGCAGCGGTACGCCGCTCACACCCAATAATTTGTCGAGTAAAATTCCGTTTCATCTTGATGATAACGCCGCCGCTCGCGTAGGTATTCGCGCCTGGCCGATCAGCGTGACGGGGAATAAACCGGCGGAAGGGCCGTTTACTGCGCGCGGCTATCTACGAGTCGATTATGATTAAGGAGGCATAATGATCTTTCGGCGCGTTTTCATCGCTATCGGTTGTGTTTTGTTAAGCCCGCTGAGTCAGGCCAACTCATCTCTGGGCGAAGTGAATATTGAACTGCGCGGTAACGTGGTGGATTTTACCTGCGCCGTGGTGGCGGGCGACAGTAACAAGTCGGTTAACCTAGGCACCTGGCCGACAAAACAGCTTCACGCCGCCGGGGACGCTACGCAACCGGTAGCCTTTAGCCTAAAACTTGAAGGCTGCCCGCCGGGTTCGGCGTCTATAACGTTTTCCGGGACGCCAGCGCCTGGCACGGCATTACTGGCGCTTGCTGATACGGCAATGGCGCAAAAACTGGCGATTGAAATTCGCGATGGCGATCAACGTCGATTGCCACTTGAACAGGCCAGCAAGGCCGTCGATATTGACAACAACGGCAATGCTACCCTGAAATTCTATGCGAACTATATCGCCTTAGCCGATGGCGTGCAGCCCGGACTTGCTAACGCGGATGCGACTTTCCTGATCAATTACAATTAATGCCCGTTATTGTGGCTCCCGAACGATAATTCGCCGGGAGTACCTTTACAATAATTCGTGTGATTTGGCGTAATCGATAAGCTCAACGATAGAGTGAAGGCCAAGTTTAGAAAATATATTGGCCTTATGCGCGCTGATAGTCTTGTTACTCAATAAAAGTTGCTCGGCAATTTCTTTGTTAGACATTCCATTAGCCAGATAGCGCAGCACGGTGACTTCGCGGTTAGAAAGTGGCATATCATGGTGCCCGCCTTTGGGGGGACGGGCATTACTGATAAAGTTAAGCGTCTCAGATGGAAAAAAAGAATAGCCGGATAAAATCATTTTTACCGCATTATAAATATCATTGAGGTCTTTGCGTTTACTTACAAATCCGTTTGCGCCCGCTCTTATTGCTCTTCCGGCATAAAAAGCCTCTGATTTTGACGATAAAAAAAGTATCCGGGTATGTTCCTGGATAGATTTGATTCGTTTAAGTAAGGTAAAGCCGTCAGTGCCCGGTAATTCAATATCCAGAATGACAAGGTCAACAGGATAAGTGCGCAGATACTCTATCGCTGTTCGGCTATCATCCGTTTTCAGGACAACCTGAATATTGCTATTTTTACCGAGTAAAACTTCGATCGACATTCTTACAATAGGGTGTTCGTCCATAATGATAACAGATGCAGGTTTCATTGTTGTATGCCTCAGACTGTTATGCGTCCTTCGTTTTAGAATAAGCGTCAGACACCTTAAAGATTGTGAAATAGCCAGATCTACACACCACACAGTGGAGCAATAATAAAGAATGAGACATCCCTGTTGACTGGCTATTTTGCGTAAGAGTAATAAATATGTGGAATATCCATTTCGCACCAACAAAAAAGAAATTTCTGATTAAGTAAAAACAATATGGATTATACCTGGTCTGATTTCTCGGAAAAGTCTTGCGAAATGCGAATTATGGATAGCGGGTAGGATGTTCTGTGGCGTTATAGAAAATTTGTTCGTGGTGGAGCTATTTTCTTTGGAGTTGACATTGAGTAGTTTAAACTGTTGTTTTTAAGTATAAAAATAATATGAAAGACTAATTGTTTAGTATTTGTTATGTAATAACAGAAAGATGTTGACGCTGGAGACCTCAAAAAACGAGGAGGGACAGGGGACGATGTAAGAAAAAAATTTTTATCGCTTACCAGGACGAGTTGTAAATATTAATTTTATGTGAAATATTTACATTTAATGGAAGTAAAAATAAGTAATTTCTTAAAAAATCTTATTCGCCAAAACGTTACTCCGTTAAAAAATATCGTGGAAAGTAACGTTTAGCTGCTGGATCAGCCGAAGAAAGCTTTGCCTGTGGGGAAGGTTAAGGAGGGTGATAAGTTGTTTAAGCCGGTAAACTACACGATGATAAGATACGCTTTGCTGACGTGCTATTTCTTTTAAAGAGGCACCTTGCGCTAAAGTTTCAATCATCAACCAGTCAGTACGGCTAAAGCTTTCCGATAAGCGAGGTTCGGCGGCTGATAACAAGGCTTCGCGTACTGAAGCCAGATTTTGTCGTCGTGACAGAACAAAAAAACGCCCAGCCATACGGATAAACTGAGCTATAGCGGGGGTTTTATCTGATACCAGCAGGTAAATCTGGATATCGCTTTGTTGCCAACTGAGCGCGCGTAGCTGGTTAAGCGCCTCAATACAGGAGACAGGTAGCGCCTCCATATCTATAATCAGTTGTTTGAGCGACCCCTTTTCAATCCACAAAGAAATGTCATCTAATGAGCGGAATGCTGCGGTACGTTTTCCGGAAAATAAGTAATGACTCAGCGAATAGCCGAGGTAGTTGTCAGTTGTAATTATTGCCTGAGAAATGATACCAACCGGCAAGGCATAATTAAGCTGTTGGTCCAGTAACTCAAGGCGATCAAATATCTGCGGCGTTGGAGAGTGATAACGGCAGGCGCAGTCTTTGGCATTTCTTAAACGGCGGTGTCTTTCCCTGCGTGGTACGCTGCGCATCCTGCTTTTTCCATTGCTCTAATATATATCTGGTAATATGGCTGGCCATAAATAACCTTGTCCCATCGTTGCACCAGCGTAAAAAGCAATGCTTCGTTGCTCTGATGTTTCAATGCCTTCCATCAGCATTAACTGCTGAAAAAAAACTTCGCTATCATGTTCTGACGAAAGTTGCGTCAGGACCTCATAGCCGATTAATTGCGCAGTTGAGAGATGAACGATTGGCTCAGATTTTAACAATCCGCTGTTGAGATATGAATGGCGTGTTGGTGAAGACGCCAGGTGTGGGGGAGTTATCCTTTCCTTTAATAAAGTACCCTGTGCCACCAAACACTCCTCCAGGCATTTATGATGCAGCCATATATTTTCGACCCCTGAATCTATCAGGATATTATGGGCATCATTGTGGCAGCGTTAAAAAAATGCCTGTAGGTATCGTTACTTAATTATTGGTGAGATATTTCGTAAGCCTTGTAAAAAGTTAAGTGAGTTTACTTACTGAGTAAGAAATGAAGGTTAACTCTAATATACTTTAAAAACTGCTGCTCCGTTTTAACATGTAATTTTCGCATAATGCTCCGGCGGAGTGACTTTGTCTGCTCTTCAGAAAGTGAAAGTAAAGCAGCCGTTTCGCTTAAATGATAACCGCTGGCGATCAGTTTTAACAGGTGACGTTCTGTTACTGAAAAATGACGAGTCGTGCAGTAGTGGCAAATGCCAGAAGGGACGCTATGTCGAAGCGCTCGCTTATGTAAGATCAATATCATTTTCCGGGTAATTTCTTCAACATCATCTTCCCGATAAATATGCGGCAGCATATACAGACATGGTCTGAACATGAGCTTTTCTTTATCGCATTTATTACAAATAATCGCCCGTAGCTGATGTTGGGTATGCATAGGTATCTGGTAACAGCCTGCGCTGAACCAATCATCATCCAGGGCCAGGAAAGCGATATCGGCATTATCTATCTCTTCTGGCGGCAGAAAGTCAATTTTCTGCTGCCATTGATTCGCCAGACGCGTCATGATGATTTTCAACCCATGCTCAAAGTGACTGTTTTGTTCCTTAATAGCGATACTCAGCATAAAAAATATCCTACACGGCAGGTGAATCATGGTGAAATATTAAAGAAACTTATTGATTTTCTAAATACTGGCGGCCTTAATTCCCACTTTATGCGTGCTGAGATGTGTCCAGGCGATTTCCTGGAACCTGGCATTGCGCCAGAAAAGACGATATTCGTACACTTAGGCAGCAACCAGAACAAAAGCCATTGACTCAGGAGTGCCTGACCGTATAATTCTCGCGTTTCGTCTACACGAAGTCTTCACTTCACAAGGCGCCCTTAGCTCAGTTGGATAGAGCAACGGCCTTCTAAGCCGTGGGTCGCAGGTTCGAATCCTGCAGGGCGCGCCACTTATAAATCAACGCGTTACGCTTCTTTATTTCCTCCTTATTTTCCATATGGGACATATTTGGGACATCATCACCAAAAATGTCGTCTATTTCCCTCGCGTGTTCCGTTAAATGATTAGGCGCAAGGTGAGCATATCTGTGAACCATTTCAATAGATTTCCATCCCCCATTTCCTAAAGCACTGACAGTGGAACTCCTGATTGAATTAACCAGCTTGCCCATGTGTGCCTAAGGCCGTGAAAGCGAAAGTCTTCTATTTTTATTTTCGCCCAGCCACATACCCGGCTGCGCTTTCTGGCCTTCGGTGTTGATACCCAGCGCGAGGAAGACGGCTTTGTTTATATCGATTGCAACGATCGATTTTAATGTGTGTGATAGTTGAAAGCTATCAAACACTAGATTATTGATCGTCTTTATCGATCAAATCAATTTGTAGTGCTACACTCCAGACCTTTCCGAATCCGCTGATTTTCATAATGTTGAAGTTATTCGCTAAGTACACA
>NZ_JAMMTO010000007.1:0-104939 GCF_051807745.1 Salmonella sp. NW38
AAGTTTGATGCTCAATGAATTAAACTTCGTAATGAATTACGTGTTCACTCTTGAGACTTGGTATTCATTTTTCGTCCGAGGACGTTAAGAATCCGTATCTTCGAGTGCCCACACAGATTGTCTGATAAATTGTTAAAGAGCAGGTGCGACGCGGCTTTCAGCTCACCGTCGCGAGGTGGCGTATATTACGCTTTCCTCTTTTTGAGTCAAGCCTTTATTTTCGCTTTCCTCACAGACTTCTTAACGAAGCCTTTCTGACCAGGCGGCCTGTATGCCGTTGTTCCGTGTCAGTGGTGGCGCATTATAGGGAGTTATTAGAGCCTGACAAGACCTAAATGCAAAAAAAAGCTCAACCGTTCACTTTTCAAACAACATTTGAACCAAAAGCCTATTTTCGCCTGGTTTTTAAACAAAAACGAGCCCGTCAGGGCCCGTTTTATTCAAATTTGTGACTTACTGCACTGCCACAATACGATCATCATTGGCTTCAAGGCGAATCACTTTGCCAGGAACCAGTTCACCAGACAGGATTTGCTGCGCCAGTGGGTTTTCGATCTGCTGTTGAATAGCACGTTTTAACGGACGCGCCCCGTAGACCGGATCGTAACCGTTGGCGCTCAACAGTTTCAGCGCCTCGTCGGAGATATGGATTTCATAACCACGTTCTTCCAGACGTTTGTACAGACGCTGCAGCTGGATCTGAGCAATAGAAGCGATGTGTTGTTCACCTAACGGATGGAATACCACAACTTCATCAATACGGTTGATAAATTCCGGACGGAAGTTTTGGCTAACCACACCCAGCACCATCTCTTTCATTCGACCGTAATCCAGTTCGCCAAAGCGCTCCTGAATGAGATCGGAACCGAGGTTAGAAGTCATAATGACCACCGTATTACGGAAGTCGACCGTTCTCCCCTGCCCGTCAGTCAGTCGACCGTCGTCCAGCACCTGCAACAGAATGTTGAATACATCCGGATGCGCTTTTTCCACTTCATCCAACAAGATGACGGAATAAGGGCGACGGCGCACCGCTTCCGTCAAATAACCGCCTTCTTCATAGCCGACATATCCCGGAGGCGCCCCGACCAAACGAGACACGGAGTGTTTCTCCATAAACTCAGACATGTCGATACGCACCATCGCGTCGTCGCTGTCAAACATAAAGTTAGCCAGCGCTTTACACAGTTCGGTTTTACCGACCCCCGTCGGCCCAAGGAACAAGAAGGAACCAATCGGACGATTCGGATCGGACAGCCCCGCGCGGCTACGACGTATGGCGTTCGATACTGCTTCAACGGCTTCATTCTGCCCGATCACACGGCTGTGTAACTCTTGTTCCATACGCAACAGTTTTTCACGTTCGCCTTCCAGCATTCTGGCGACCGGAATACCGGTCCAGCGCGCCAGCACTTCGGCAATTTCCGCATCCGTTACTTTGTTACGTAACAGACGCATGGTTTTACCTTCCGACTGGGTCGCGGCTTCCAACTGTTTTTCCAGCTCCGGAATTTTGCCGTACTGCAGTTCAGACATTCGCGCCAGATCGCCCACACGACGCGCCTGCTCAATGGCGATCTTCGCCTGCTCCAGCTCCGCTTTAATAGTTTGCGTACCAGAGAGCGACGCTTTTTCCGCTTTCCACTCTTCTTCTAACTCAGAGTACTGGCGCTCTTTATCGTCCAGTTCTTCATTCAGCATATCGAGACGTTTTTTACTCGCCTCGTCAGACTCTTTCATCAACGCCTGCTGTTCCAGTTTGAGCTGAATAATGCGGCGGTCGAGCCTGTCCAGCTCCTCCGGCTTAGAGTCAATCTGCATACGAATGCTGGATGCCGCTTCATCGATGAGGTCGATAGCTTTATCCGGCAACTGACGGTCGGCGATATAGCGGTGAGACAATGTTGCCGCCGCCACAATCGCCGGGTCAGTGATCTGCACATGGTGGTGCAGCTCGTAACGTTCTTTCAGGCCACGCAGAATAGCAATGGTGTCTTCCACTGAAGGTTCTGCGACAAACACTTTTTGAAAACGACGTTCCAGCGCCGCGTCTTTTTCAATGTACTGACGGTATTCATCCAGCGTGGTGGCGCCCACACAGTGCAGTTCACCACGCGCCAGCGCCGGTTTCAGCATATTCCCGGCGTCCATTGCGCCATCGGCCTTACCTGCGCCAACCATGGTGTGCAGCTCGTCAATAAACAGAATGACGTTGCCTTCCTGTTTCGCCAGATCGTTCAGCACGCCTTTCAGACGCTCTTCAAATTCGCCGCGATATTTCGCTCCGGCCACCAGTGCGCCCATATCCAGCGCCAGTACGCGGCGACCTTTTAAGCCTTCAGGGACTTCACCATTAATAATGCGCTGCGCCAGCCCTTCAACAATTGCCGTTTTACCGACCCCTGGCTCACCGATTAACACTGGGTTGTTTTTAGTACGACGTTGCAGCACCTGAATGGTGCGGCGAATTTCTTCATCACGACCGATAACCGGATCGAGCTTGCCCTGTTCGGCGCGCTCGGTCAGATCGACGGTATATTTTTTCAAGGCCTGACGTTGGTCTTCAGCCCCTTGATCGTTCACGCTTTCACCTCCGCGCATCTGTTCAATTGCCTGAGTGATATTGGCCGTGGTCGCACCGGCTGATTTCAGCAGATCGGTTAACGTGCCGCGAGACTCAAGCGCCGCCAGAACAAACAGCTCTGACGAAATAAAATTGTCCCCCCGTTTTTGCGCCAGCTTGTCGCAAAGGTTCAGTACGCGTACCAGTTCCGAAGAAGGCTGTACGTCGCCGCCGGTGCCTTCCACCTGCGGTAAACGGCTCAGCGCCTGATCGATAGCGGTGCGCAACTGGCCAGCATTAATGCCGGCGGAGGTTAATAAAGGACGTATCGATCCCCCTTCCTGGTTCAGCAAGGCGCTCATTAAATGAAGTGGTTCGATGAATTGATTGTCGTGCCCCAGCGCAAGCGACTGGGCATCGGCAAGAGCAAGCTGGAATTTATTAGTAAGACGATCCAGACGCATAACTCCTCCCATAACAGGTCAAAATTGCTACTGGAGATTAAATGAGGTCATCCCTCAATTATTCAAGGTGAATGACCTGAATTATGTGAAAAGAAAGTTACCCGTACCGGATCGTCTTGATTCTTTAGGTTATATCAGCCAAATAAAACTTGCCATACGACCTGTCGTCTTGTCGCGACGATAAGAGAAGAAAGTCTCACTTTCGCTAAAGGTGCAGCGATCCCCGCCATAGACATGTTCAACGCCGGTATTCGCCAGACGTTGGCGTGCAAGCTGATAAATATCCGCCAGAAATTTTTCCCCGTGCGGCAAAAATGCGCTATCGGCTTGCGCATCTTTTGCTAAAAATGCGTCACGCACTTCCGGCCCCACTTCAAACGCGGTCGGGCCGATCGCCGGACCTAACCAGGCGATGATATTTTCTGGTTTGTCAGCAAAGCAGGTGACAGTTTCCTCCAGTACGCCTTCACATAATCCGCGCCAGCCCGCATGAGCCGCCGCCACTTCTGTTCCCTCACGGTTACAGAATAGCACAGGCAGGCAGTCTGCCGTCATTACCGCGCAGACGGTTCCTGGCGTATTGCTGTAAGACGCATCCGCACGTTTGGAGGCATAAGGTTCCCCGGTAAGCCTCAACACATTTTTACCGTGAACCTGTTCAAGCCAGACAGGTTTCGAAGGCAGATTGCCCGCCGCAAACAGACGCTTGCGGTTCTCTTCAACATGCTCCGGGTTATCGCCGCAATGCGCGCCCAGATTCAGCGAGTCGTAAGGCGGTAAACTCACCCCGCCAATACGGGTAGAACTACAGGCTGCGACGCCTTTCGGCAGCGGCCACTGCGGGACAATCAGTGCATTCATAACCAGTCCACATCATCTTTATGATCTTCGAAATCGGCGCGCATCGCATCGATAAGGTCCACCATATCTTGGGGAATCGGCGCGTGCCACTCCATTTCGATACCCGATACAGGATGGTAGAGACGCAGCATCGTTGCATGAAGCGCCTGGCGGTCAAACTTACGCAGCGTGGAAATAAACTCTTCCGATGCGCCTTTCGGTGGACGTGGACGACCACCGTAGACCTGATCGCCCACTAACGGATGCGTAATATGCGCCATATGCACGCGGATCTGGTGCGTACGCCCGGTCTCCAGACGCAACCTAAGACGCGTGTGCACACGGAAATGTTCCATAATGCGGTAGTGGGTCACCGCCGGTTTGCCCATAGGATGCACCGACATATGGGTACGTTTGGTCGGGTGACGACTGATGGGTTCATTCACCGTTCCTCCCGCCGTCATATGTCCGATCGCGACCGCTTCATATTCGCGGGTGATCTCGCGCAGCTGCAAAGACTCCACCAGGCGCGTTTGCGCCGGAACGGTTTTGGCCACCACCATCAGCCCCGTCGTGTCCTTATCCAGACGATGCACAATGCCCGCGCGCGGAACATCCGCAATCGGCGGATAATAATGTAGCAACGCGTTCAGTACCGTACCGTCCGGGTTACCCGCGCCAGGATGTACCACCAGATCGCGTGGTTTGTTGATAACCAGAATATCGTCATCTTCATAAACAATATCTAACGGGATATCCTGCGCTTCAAAACGAATCTCTTCGTCGATCTCCGCATCAATAGCCACCCGCTCGCCGCCTAACACTTTTTCTTTTGGCTTATCGCAAAGTTGACCATTGACCAACACGCGCTGATTCAAAATCCATTCTTTTATACGCGAACGTGAATAATCCGGGAACATTTCGGCCAAAGCCTGATCTAAGCGTTGACCGAGTTGGTTTTCGGAGACCGTTGCGGTGAGTTGTACTCGTTGTGCCATATACAGCTTCTTCGTTTAACGTTGGGTTTTACGGCTTTGCCGTTTAATATAGTGTGCTATTGTAGCTGGTCTTAACCGGGAGCAGGAACAGAGAATCTCCCGTAAAACATTTTGAGGAAAGTCAAAACGTCATGACGCGCATGAAATATCTGGTGGCAGCAGCCACGTTGAGCCTGTTTCTGGCGGGTTGCTCGGGTTCAAAGGAAGAGGTGCCCGATAATCCGCCGAATGAAATCTACGCGACTGCTCAGCAAAAGCTGCAGGACGGTAACTGGAAACAGGCAATAACGCAATTGGAAGCGTTAGATAATCGTTATCCATTCGGACCGTATTCTCAGCAGGTGCAGTTGGATCTTATCTACGCCTATTACAAAAACGCCGATTTGCCGCTAGCGCAGGCCGCTATCGATCGTTTTATGCGTCTTAATCCAACGCACCCTAATATTGACTATGTCATGTACATGCGCGGCCTGACGAACATGGCGCTGGATGATAGCGCGCTGCAAGGTTTCTTTGGCGTCGATCGCAGCGATCGCGATCCGCAACATGCGCGGGCGGCGTTCAATGACTTTTCGAAACTGGTACGCAGCTATCCTAATAGCCAGTACACCACCGACGCCACTAAGCGTCTGGTATTCCTGAAAGACCGTCTGGCGAAATATGAATATTCCGTCGCAGAGTACTATACCGCGCGCGGCGCATGGGTTGCGGTCGTAAACCGGGTAGAAGGTATGCTACGCAATTATCCTGATACGCAGGCCACGCGCGATGCGTTGCCGCTGATGGAAAACGCCTATCGTCAGATGCAGCTGAATGCGCAGGCTGACAAAGTCGCGAAAATTATTGCCTCTAACAGCAAAAACACCTGAAGCAATACAGACAAGCAAAACGGCAGCCTTCCGGCTGCCGTTTTTTTATTCGGTATCTGATGCAACAGAAATGATTTCACTGCAACGCATCCAGTCAAATATGGCCTGCTTTCAGCCATTCCTCAAGTAAAAGATCACTTCTTCCTGCGATGCCTCACAAAAAGTTCGCCTTGACAAAAAGTGACAAAATAATGTGATTTACATCACACATTTTGACATTAAGAACGGTATGCTGGAATCACCAAGACGGGAAAGACAAGAGGTAAAATTTATGACAATGAACATTACCAGTAAACAAATGGAAATTACTCCGGCAATCCGCCAACATGTCGCAGACCGTCTCGCCAAACTGGAAAAATGGCAAACTCACCTGATTAATCCTCATATCATTCTGTCTAAAGAGCCACAGGGCTTTATTGCTGACGCCACCATTAATACACCGAACGGACATCTGGTCGCCAGCGCAAAACATGAAGATATGTACACCGCTATTAATGAATTGATCAACAAGCTGGAACGGCAGCTCAATAAAGTGCAGCACAAAGGCGAAGCCCGTCGTGCCACCGCATCGGTGAAAGATGCCAGCTTCGTCGAAGCAGAAGAAGAGTAGTCCCTTACATTGAGTGTATCGCCAACGCGCCTTCGGGCGCGTTTTTTGTTGACAGGATTAAAACAGTACGAGTACTGTACTTACGTACACAAAGGAAACAGTTATGAAGCTAACCCGGTTTTTCTTCGCATTCTTTTTTATCTTCCCCTGACCGGGAGGCGTTTCGTCATGTGATAAAGAATGCGAAGACGAACAAGAAGGCCTCCCCCACCGGGAGGCCTTTTTTATTGATAACAAAAAAGGCAACACTATGACATCGGAAAACCCATTACTGGCGCTGCGAGATAAAATCAGCGCCTTAGACGAAGAGTTACTGGCCTTACTGGCAAAACGACGCGCGCTGGCGATTGAAGTGGGACAAGCAAAACTACTGTCGCATCGTCCGGTTCGGGATATCGATCGTGAACGCGCGCTGCTGGACAGACTCATCCATCTCGGTAAAGCCCACCATCTCGACGCACACTACATTACCCGTCTGTTCCAGCTTATCATTGAAGACTCCGTGCTTACTCAGCAGGCGCTGCTGCAACAACATCTGAATAATACTCACCCTCATTCGGCACGTATTGCGTTTCTTGGGCCGAAAGGCTCCTATTCTCATCTCGCGGCGCGCCAGTATGCCGCACGCCATTTTGAGCAATTTATTGAGAGCGGTTGCGCAAAATTCACCGATATTTTTCATCAGGTCGAAACCGGCCAGGCCGATTACGCCGTGGTTCCGATAGAGAACACCAGCTCCGGCGCTATCAACGATGTGTACGACTTATTGCAACACACCAGTCTGTCGATTGTCGGTGAGATGACCGTCACTATCGATCACTGCGTGCTGGTTTCCGGCGCTACGGATCTGAATACCATCGAAACGGTGTACAGCCATCCGCAGCCGTTCCAGCAGTGCAGTAAGTTTTTGAGCCGCTATCCGCACTGGAAAATCGACTATACCGAGAGTACGTCGGCAGCGATGGAAAAAGTCGCGCAGGCGAACTCTCCGCGCGTCGCGGCGCTCGGCAGCGAGGCAGGCGGCATGTTGCACGGTTTACAGGTGCTGGAACGCATCGCCGCAAACCAGACGCAGAATATCACCCGCTTTCTGGTACTGGCGCGCAAAGCCATCAACGTTTCCGATCAGGTTCCGGCAAAAACCACTCTGTTAATCGCCACCGGGCAGCAGGCTGGCGCGCTGGTCGAAGCGCTGCTGGTGCTGCGTAACCACAATCTCATCATGACGAAACTGGAGTCGCGCCCCATTCACGGCAATCCGTGGGAAGAGATGTTTTATCTCGATATTCAGGCGAACCTGGAGTCGCAGGTAATGCAAAGCGCGCTAAAAGAGCTGGGCGAGATCACGCGCTCAATGAAAGTGCTTGGCTGCTATCCCAGCGAAAACGTCGTGCCGGTAGAACCTGCCTGACGTTCAATAAAACGGCTTTTCTTCATCCCTGCGACGGCTACCTGCAGGGTGAAGATGGCGCCGGAGAGAGGATAATCCGCCACTTCCTGAGCAGACATATTTTCTCTGGTAGTTGTAATAAACAGCGTTTTCATGTCTGCGCCGCCAAAACAAACCATCGTCGGACAACGTACCGGCAACCGGTACTCTTCCAGCTGCTCTCCTTGCGGTGAGAAACGCGCCACGCGCCAGCCGTCAAACATCGCGCTCCAGTAGCACCCTTCGCTATCCATCGCCGCGCCGTCGGGAAGTCCTTCTCCTTCGCCAAAATGGCGAAAAAGTTCACGCTTGCCCGGTTCGCCATGTTTATCAAGTAACGTGCGGTATATCACGCCATTCGGCGTATCGGAGGTATACATCCACTGGTTATCCGGGCTGAACGCCAGGCCGTTGTGTCCCTGGATATCGCACTGGATCACTTTTGCCGTCAGGTCATGATCGATCCGCATCAGCAACGCGCCATTATAGTCACCTGGCGCCCAGAACGTTCCGGCATAAAAACGTCCATCGCCATCAGTGCCGCCATCGTTGAAACGCGCCAGTTTCGTATTAGAGGGATTGTCGCAAACCTTACGCTGCAATAATCCATTTTTATCGGCCAGCCAGATAGCATGACGCATGGCCACAATAAATCCGCCCTGCTCACGCAAGGCAAAACAGCCCACCTCTTCCGGAAACGCCAGCACGCTATGCGTCCCGCTCGCCGGATGGTAACGATGGATCTCCTGTTCCAGGATATCGGTCCAATACAGCGCGCTTTCATCCTCGCTCCATGTGGGGCATTCTGGTAGATGTCCGACATAATCAAATAAAACGTGCGGCGTAGTCATAACGGTTCCTTAAACGAAAAAAGCCAGCAAAGCTGGCTTTTAGTATAGATGTCATCATTATGGTCGGCTGTCATTCGCCTGACGCAATAACACACGGCTTTCATTCTGGAAGCGTCTGGCATAATCGCCAAACCAGTGTTCAACTTTGCGAAAACTGTCGATAAAAGCCTGCTTATCACCCTGTTCCAGTAACCCGATCGCATCGCCAAAACGTTTATAGTAACGCTTGATAAGCGCCAGATTGCGCTCCGACGACATAATAATGTCCGCATACAGCTGCGGGTCCTGGGCGAACAGACGCCCGACCATCGCCAGCTCCAGTCGATAAATCGGCGATGATAGCGCCAGAAGCTGCTCAAGCTGGACGTTCTCTTCCGCCAGATGCAGCCCATAAGCGAAGGTAGCAAAGTGGCGCAGCGCCTGGATAAAAGCCATGTTCTGATCGTGCTCGACAGCGCTAATTCGGTGCAACCGCGCACCCCACACCTGGATTTGCTCAAGGAACCACTGATACGCTTCCGGTTGACGCCCATCACACCAGACCACCACCTGCTTCGCCAGACTCCCGCTGTCCGGACCAAACATCGGATGCAAGCCCAACACGGGGCCATCATGGGCCGCCAACATTGCCTGCAACGGACCGCTTTTCACCGATGCCAGATCGACCAGAATACAGTCGGACGGCAGGGGCGGCAGTTGCGCTATGACCTGTTCAGTAACATGAATCGGCACGCTGACGATCACCATTCCGGCATCGGCGACAATGTCCCTGGCGCGCGGCCAGTCCTGTTGTTCCAGAATACGGACCTGATAGCCCGACAGCGTGAGCATTTTTTCAAACAGACGCCCCATCTGTCCGCCGCCGCCCACAATGACGACCGGACGCAGAGAAGGACAAAGCGTTTTGAACCCCTTATCATTTTCGCTGGAGTAAGATTCACGCATTACCCGGCGCAGGACATCTTCAATGAGATCGGGCGGGACACCGATCGCTTCCGCTTCCGCCCGTCGTGAAGCCAGCATAGAGGCCTCACGCTCCGGCACGTAAATAGGCAGGCCAAAACGGCTTTTCACCTCGCCGACTTTGGCAACCAGTTCCAGGCGCTTAGCCAGTAAATTCAACAACGCTTTATCGACATCATCTATTTGATCGCGTAATGCGGTCAATTCAGCAACCATAACAACCTCTTATGCGACACGCACCGCCAGCTGGCCGCTCAAATCTTTATGAATTTCACGTAACAGGGCATCGGTCATCTCCCAGCTAATACAAGCATCGGTGACGGAAACGCCATACTTCATTTCGCTGCGCGGCTGTTCGGAAGACTGATTACCCTCATGAATATTACTTTCAATCATTAAGCCAATGATTGAACGATTGCCATCTTTAATCTGCGCAACCACAGATTCGGCAACGGCTGGCTGGCGGCGATAATCTTTATTGGAGTTACCATGACTGCAATCTACCATCAGCGAAGGACGTAGTCCCGCCTGTTCCATCTCTTTTTCACACTGAGCGACATCTGCCGGGCTATAGTTTGGCGCTTTGCCGCCACGCAGAATTACATGGCCATGCGGATTTCCCTGGGTTTGCAATAACGCAACCTGACCGGCCTGGTTAATGCCAACAAAACGATGAGGTTGCGCAGCGGCGCGCATGGCGTTAATCGCTGTCGCCAGGCTGCCATCCGTGCCGTTTTTAAAGCCGACCGGCATAGAAAGACCAGACGCCATTTCGCGGTGGGTTTGCGATTCGGTTGTGCGCGCGCCTATCGCCGACCAGCTAAACAGATCGCCCAGGTATTGCGGGCTGTTCGGATCCAACGCTTCGGTCGCTAATGGCAACCCCATATTCACCAGTTCCACCAGTAGCTGACGCGCTATTTTCAACCCGGCTTCCACATCAAATGAGCCATCCATGTGAGGATCGTTAATCAGCCCTTTCCAGCCGACGGTAGTCCGCGGCTTTTCAAAATAGACGCGCATTACCAGATAGAGGCTATCGCTGACCTCTGCGGCAAGGGCTTTAAATCGACGGGCATATTCCAGAGCGGTTTCAGGATCGTGAATAGAACAAGGACCGCATACCACCAACAGACGCGGATCGCGCCCGGCAATAATGTCAGAAATGATTCCCCGGGACTGCGCTATCTGCGCTTCCTGCGCCAGACTCAACGGAAAGGCCGCTTTAAGCTGCTCCGGCGTCATTAATACCTGTTCATCGGTGATACGTACGTTATTCAGCGCGTCTTTTTGCATGATGGAGATCCTGTCTTTTCTTGTTTGCGATAGTTGATCCTCCACGAGGATGTTTAAACCATACCACAAAAAGTAAAGATTTCAATCCATATTACGTAAAATAAACTTTACACCATGCGCAATCGTCGATTAAACCCCTTCATTTCGTATCAAAAACTTTACACAATAAGTGAATTATTTTATTCCCAGCCTCAGAAAAGCGGTAAAATGAGCGATGCTCGCTATTTTTTGATTATTTTTTCTCCGCACACATATTTTTACTTTCTGATATAGGGTGATTAATACCATTATCACAAGAATTTAATATCAGGGATGCCATTTAAATTATTCATATTATCAATAAGAAATAATGACGATATGGCAAAATAATGTTATTTTGCTACAAACAATCACGGATGTATTTTAATGCTTTACGACTGAAGATGGTGGGGACTTGTTAATGCGTTTTTCTCACCGATTTATCCTTCTGTTATCGCTATTATTAGCAAGCTTGCCTCTGTATGCTCAACGCGTCACGGAAGAAGAGAAATCCGTACGCGCCATCGTCTCCGGTATCGTCAGTTATACACACTGGCCGGCGTTATCCGGGCCGCCAAGGCTATGCATATTTTCATCTGCGCGTTTTGTCAGGGTACTTAGCGAAGAGGCTGACTGGGCTTTCCCTTATCAACCGCTTGTCATCCGTACCACACAAGAAGCCCTGAGCGCCCGCTGTGATGGTTTTTACTTTGGCAATGAATCGCCAGCTTATCAGGTGGAGTTAACGCGTCATTATCCAGTTAATGCCTTGTTATTAATTGCCGAGCAAAATACCGAATGTATTATTGGCAGCGCATTTTGTCTGATCATTAACAATGATGAAGTCAAATTTTCCGTCAACCTAGACTCCCTCTCGCATAGCGGCGTGAGAGTGAATCCAGAAGTATTAATGCTTGCACGGAATCAAAAGCATGAATAAGGAATTTTCTCTGTCCAGACCAACATTTAAACGCACACTACGGCGGATTAGTATAATCAGCGTGCTGCTTACGATGACATTGATCTGGCTATTAATTTGCGTTGCGTCTGTCCTTACGCTCAAACAGTATGCGCAAAAGAATCTCGATTTGACCGCCGCCACAATGGCCCATAGCCTTGAAGCGGCACTGGTATTTTCCGATAACACGGCCGCAGCGGAAACGCTCGCCACACTGGGACGCCAGGGACAATTTTCAGCGGCGGAGGTCCGCGATAAAAATGGCCGTATTATCGCCTCATGGCGCTATGATGCGCGAGCCGCAGACGATAAGCTCATTGGCTTAATTAGCCACTGGCTTTTTCCATTGCCGGTATCACAACCCGTCTGGCACAACGGCAGGGCCATCGGCGAAGTACGGCTTGTCGCCCGCGACAGCCTTATTGGTCATTTTATCTGGCTATCGCTGGCAGTGCTGACAGGATGTATTCTGCTGGCATCCGGCATTGCCCTGCTGCTCACGCGTTATTTACACAATGGCGTTGTGGATGCGCTGCAAAATATTACTGAAGTTGTACACGACGTTCGCACTAACCGAAATTTTTCACGCCGGGTACCTGATGAGCGTATTGCGGAATTTCACCTGTTTGCGCAGGATTTCAATAGCCTTCTGGATGAGATGGAAGAATGGCAGCTACGGCTTCAGGCTAAAAATGCCCAGTTACTACGTACCGCGCTGCACGATCCGCTGACGGGGCTTGCCAATCGCGCAGCATTTCGCAGCTGTATTAACGCGCTGATGAAGGACAATTCCGCTCGTAGCAGTTCGGCATTGTTATTTCTGGATGGCGATAACTTTAAATATATTAATGATACCTGGGGACATGCGGCAGGCGACCGGGTACTTATAGAGGTTGCCAAAAGATTAGCGGAATTCGGTGGTAGCCGTTATCAGACTTACCGACTCGGCGGCGATGAATTTGCGATGGTGCTTTACGGTGTACATTCGGAGTATGAAGTACAACGTATTTGCGCAGCGCTATCCCAGGCGTTTAATCGACCTTTTGAACTGCATAACGGCCAGCGGATAACGATGACCCTGAGTATTGGCTTTGCGCTGACATGGGAACATGCCACTGCCGAAAAACTACAAGAACTGGCCGATCGAAATATGTATCAGGCTAAACACCGGCGTGCGGAACGCTCGCTAAACTAAGGAACGGGCCTGGCCGTTTCTGACTCAGCGTTGAGACCACAGACCCGGCCTAATCATGCAACCGTCTATGGCGTGGAGCAACCCATAAAAAAAGGGGCCAGCGTAATGCCAGCCCCTTCTTTTCTACAAGCTTTCGGATGTTGCGAAAGCGCGTTCTTAGTTAAGACGCTCTTTGATACGAGCCGCTTTACCAGTACGCTCACGCAGGTAGTACAGTTTAGCTTTACGAACAGCACCACGACGTTTAACAGCAATGCTGTCAACTACCGGAGAGTGAGTCTGGAAGACACGCTCAACGCCTTCGCCGTTGGAAATTTTACGAACAGTGAATGCAGAGTGCAGACCGCGGTTACGAATAGCGATAACCACGCCCTCGAATGCCTGCAGACGTTTCTTGGTACCTTCAACAACCCATACTTTCACTTCCACGGTATCGCCCGGACGGAAGGAAGGTACGTTCTGCTTCATCTGCTCTTGTTCAAGTTGCTTAATAATGTTGCTCATAATTTAATCTCTTATCCTGGGTAAACTGATATTCGGGGGCCTATGCCATCCCATCATGTTTATGCTGCTGTTGTGCGTGTTCTGTTTTGAACTCCGCCAGCAACCTTGCTTGCTCTTCAGTCAGAGCCAGGTTTTCCAGAAGTTCAGGTCTTCTAAGCCAGGTTCGGCCCAGCGACTGTTTCAAACGCCAGCGACGTATCTCGGCATGGTTTCCCGACAGCAATACTGGCGGTACTTCCATCCCCTCTAACACTTCAGGGCGCGTATAGTGCGGACAATCCAGCAACCCATCAGCAAACGAATCTTCGATTGCTGATGCTTCATGCCCCAGAACTCCCGGTATAAACCGGGCGACGGAGTCAATCAGCGTCATTGCCGGTAGTTCGCCACCGCTGAGAACGTAATCGCCAATTGACCATTCTTCATCAATTTCGGTCTGAATTACGCGCTCATCTACGCCTTCGTAGCGACCACACACCAGAATGAGTTTCTGATTCGTGGCCAGCTCGCTAACGCCCGCTTGATCAAGCTTGCGTCCCTGAGGCGACAGATAAATCACTTTAGCGCCTTCACCTGCCGCGGCTTTTGCTGCGTGAATGGCGTCCCGCAAGGGTTGCACCATCATTAACATCCCCGGTCCGCCGCCGTAAGGACGATCGTCCACGGTACGGTGCCGGTCATGCGTGAAGTCGCGAGGACTCCAGCTTTGGATGTTCAGCAGGCCTTTTTTTACTGCCCGGCCAGTTACCCCGTAATCGGTAATTGCGCGGAACATTTCAGGAAACAGGCTAACTATGCCAATAAACACAAGCCAATCCCCATAACGCCATTTATTACCGTTTATTCGGTGGTTTAAAAACCAGGATCCCAGTCTACTTCGATAGTACGAGTAGCGAGATCGACTTTCTTGATAACCTGCCCATCGAGGAACGGTACTAGTCGTTCCTTGATACCAAATGCATCTTTCAGGTTCGCCTTAATGACGAGAACGTCATTCGACCCGGTTTCCATCATGTCGATAACTTTACCGAGATCGTAGCCTTCAGCGGTGACTACCTGGCAGCCCATCAGGTCTTTCCAGTAGTAGTCTCCCTCCTCAAGCGCAGGAAGTTGCGAGGAATCCACGACAATTTCGCAATTCGTCAGAAGATTCGCGGCATCTCGATCGTCAACGCCTTTCAGCTTGATGATCAGATCCTGATTGTGGTGCTTCCAGCTTTCCAGCTGTACCTGCTGCCACTGACCCGCCTTCTGGATAAACCAGGGCTGATAGTCAAAAATGCTTTCGGCGTCTTCAGTGGAGGAAAACACTCTGAGCCAACCACGGATACCGTATGAAGAACCCATTTTCCCCAGTACAACCGGTTCAGCGGGTACTTGTGCGGCGAGTTGCTTGCTCATCATGACCACCGTGACAGATTAAGCTGCTTTTTTTACTTCTTTGATCAGCGCCGCAACGCGATCGGAAATGGTTGCGCCCTGGCCAACCCAGTGAGCGATGCGATCCAGATCCAGGCGGGTGCCTTCTTCTTTTTCGCTAGCGATTGGGTTGAAGAAACCAACGCGCTCAATGAAGCGACCGTTGCGTGCATTACGGCTGTCGGTGACAACAACCTGGTAGAACGGACGCTTTTTAGCGCCGTGACGAGCTAAACGAATAGTTACCATAACATCCTCTTGTGTGAATAAAACAACCGGGCCCCATCGAGGAACGGAGCCCGGCGTCATATTAAAAGCCCGAAAATTTTACTGATTTCTGGGAAAAAAGCAATCAACATGTGATGAAGCTTGATTCCAGGGCGTGACCGTTGCAGCCAGTTTGGCGTCGGCGTGCGCGCAGAAAGCGGAGCGTACACGCAGTACGTGAGCATTTCGAGCACACTCCGGCGTCAAAATGGCAAATAAGGTAGCCCGATATATTTATCTACCCGGGAAGCCTGGCGGCATCATCCCCTTCATACTCCGCATCATCTTCGCCATCCCGCCCTTCTTCATTTTCTTCATCATGCGCTGCATGTCGTCGAACTGTTTCAGAAGGCGGTTAACGTCCTGCACCTGCATCCCACAGCCTTGTGCGATACGGCGTTTACGGGAACCTTTGATGATTTCCGGCTTCGCTCGCTCTTTCAGCGTCATCGAATTGATGATCGCCTCCATACGCACCAGCACTTTGTCATCCATCTGCGATTTAACGTTGTCCGGAATCTGCCCCATGCCCGGTAATTTGCCCATCAGACTGGCCATACCGCCCATGTTTTTCATCTGTTTGAGCTGTTCCAGGAAGTCGTTCAGGTCGAAACCGTCGCCTTTCTTCAGTTTGGTCGCCAGCTTTTCAGCCTGTGCGCGGTCAACTTTGCTTTCGATGTCTTCGATCAGCGACAGCACGTCGCCCATGCCGAGAATACGCGAGGCGATACGATCTGGATGGAACGGCTCCAGCGCGTCGGTTTTCTCGCCGACACCGAGGAATTTAATCGGCTTGCCGGTGATATGACGAATAGAGAGCGCCGCACCGCCACGCGCATCACCATCGACCTTGGTCAGCACCACACCGGTTAACGGCAGCGCTTCGTTAAAGGCTTTTGCGGTATTCGCGGCATCCTGACCGGTCATCGCATCGACGACAAACAGCGTTTCTACTGGCTTAATAGAAGCGTGGACCTGTTTGATTTCGTCCATCATCGCTTCGTCAACGTGCAGACGACCGGCGGTATCCACCAGCAGCACGTCGTAGAATTTGAGCTTCGCTTCTTTCAGCGCGGCGTTGACGATATCAACCGGTTTCTGGCCGACATCAGACGGGAAGAAATCCACGCCAACCTGTTCAGCCAGCGTTTCGAGCTGTTTGATCGCCGCCGGGCGATAGACGTCGGCAGAGACGACCAGCACTTTCTTCTTGTGCTTCTCGCGCAAGAATTTACCCAGCTTACCGACGCTGGTGGTTTTACCCGCCCCCTGCAGACCCGCCATCAATACTACGGCTGGCGGCTGCGCAGCTAAATTCAGCGTCTGGTTCTCTTCGCCCATCGCCGCAACCAGTTCGCTACGGACAATCTTGACGAACTCCTGCCCTGGGGTCAGGCTCTTGTTAACTTCATGACCAACCGCTTTCTCTTTTACGCGATTGATGAACTCACGCACTACCGGCAGCGCAACGTCAGCCTCCAGCAGCGCCATGCGCACTTCGCGCAGCGTCTCTTTAACGTTGTCTTCAGTAAGACGCCCACGGCCACTGATATTGCGCAGCGTGCGCGACAAACGATCGGTTAAATTATCAAACATTGTCTCTCGCCTGGGGTGGAAACGGTTGGTCGCCGCAGCGACACAGTTACAGAATTTCGCCACAGTATACCATGAAGCCGTCTTTGTTGTTATGCAACGGTTGGAGCTGCGGTCACGTAACGCTATACTGCTTCTCTTTCTCACTGGTCAACTGTCGACACAACTATGCCCGTTTTTGCTTTACTTGCCCTTGTCGCCTACTCCTTCAGCCTCGCGCTGATCGTTCCCGGACTGTTGCAAAAAAACAGCGGCTGGCGGCGTATGGCTATTCTTTCTGCGGTCATCGCGCTGGTGTGCCATGCTGTCGCGCTGGAATCGCGTATTCTGCCCGGCGGCGACAGTGGACAAAACCTGAGCCTGCTGAATGTCGGTTCGCTGGTCAGCCTGATGATCTGCACGGTAATGACCATTGTCGCGTCGCGTAATCGCGGCTGGCTACTTCTGCCCATTGTCTATGCTTTTGCGCTGATTAACCTGGCCTTCGCCACGTTCATGCCTAATGAATATATTACGCATCTGGAAGCGACCCCAGGCATGATGGTGCACATCGGTCTGTCGCTTTTCTCTTACGCGACGCTGATAATCGCCGCGCTGTATGCGCTACAGCTGGCGTGGATCGACTATCAGTTGAAGAACAAAAAGCTGGCGTTTAGTAATGAAATGCCGCCATTGATGAGTATTGAGCGCAAAATGTTTCATATCACGCAGATTGGCGTCGTACTGCTGACCCTTACTCTGTGTACCGGCCTGTTTTACATGCATAACCTGTTCAGTACTGAAAATATTGATAAAGCCGTGCTCTCTATCGTGGCATGGTTTGTTTATATCGTTCTGCTGTGGGGGCATTACCATGAAGGCTGGCGGGGTCGGCGGGTCGTGTGGTTTAACGTCGCAGGCGCGGGTATTCTGACGCTGGCCTATTTTGGTAGCCGCATATTACAGCAATTTGTAAGCTAAGCTTTTAAAGGAGTTTCCCCTGGAACACATTTCCACCACCACGCTGATTATCATATTAATCATCATGGTGGTCATCTCGGCCTATTTTTCCGGTTCCGAAACTGGAATGATGACGCTAAACCGTTACCGTTTACGCCATATGGCGAAGCAAGGTAATCGCTCGGCAAAACGGGTAGAAAAATTATTGCGTAAACCCGACCGACTGATAAGCCTGGTGCTGATCGGCAATAACCTGGTCAACATTCTTGCCTCGGCGCTCGGCACGATTGTGGGTATGCGGCTTTACGGCGACGCCGGCGTGGCTATCGCCACCGGGGTACTGACGTTTGTCGTGCTAGTTTTTGCCGAAGTCCTGCCCAAAACTATCGCCGCGCTCTATCCGGAAAAAGTGGCCTATCCCAGCAGCTTCCTGCTGGCGCCGTTACAGATACTGATGATGCCGCTGGTGTGGTTACTTAACACCATCACCCGCCTGCTGATGCGTCTGATGGGGATTAAAACGGACATCGTGGTCAGCGGGTCGTTAAGCAAAGAGGAATTACGCACTATCGTGCATGAATCCCGTTCGCAAATCTCTCGCCGCAATCAGGATATGCTGCTGTCGGTTCTCGACCTGGAAAAGGTCAGCGTGGATGACATCATGGTGCCGCGTAATGAAATTATCGGGATCGATATCAATGACGACTGGAAGTCTATCGAGCGGCAGCTTACCCACTCGCCGCACGGACGCATTGTGCTCTATCGCGATTCGCTGGATGACGCCATCAGTATGCTGCGCGTGCGTGAAGCCTGGCGGTTAATGGCCGAGAAAAAAGAGTTCACCAAAGAGATGATGCTGCGCGCCGCCGATGAAATCTATTACGTCCCGGAAGGTACGCCGCTCAGTACGCAACTGATCAAATTTCAGCGCAATAAAAAGAAAGTCGGACTGGTCGTCAACGAATATGGCGATATCCAGGGGCTGGTCACCGTGGAAGATATTCTCGAGGAGATCGTTGGCGACTTCACCACATCGATGTCGCCGACACTGGCGGAAGAGGTCACGCCGCAAAACGACGGTTCGGTCATTATTGACGGTACCGCCAACGTCCGGGAAATCAATAAAGCGTTTAACTGGCACCTGCCGGAAGACGACGCGCGCACCGTCAACGGGGTGATTCTGGAGGCGCTGGAGGAAATTCCGGTTGCTGGCACGCGCGTGCGCATTGAGCAGTACGATATCGATATTCTCGATGTACAGGAAAATATGATTAAGCAGGTAAAGGTTGTACCGGTAAAGCCGCTGCGCGAGAGTGTGGCGGAGTAACACAATGGCGAACTCCGGTTCGCCTTTTTTATCGCCGTCTTTTAAGATTCCATCAATTCCTGCCATTTACTTAACAATGCAATAATGACTTTTCAAGCATTCAGAAAGGATATTGATGTTATGTCAGAAGATTACGTAATTGAATGGGAAAAGAATTTTGCAGACGACCTCAACGTCGTCGCCAGCGTTATTTTATCGCACAACCCAACCTTATGGCACACTATTTTCTCTCAACTTTCGACGCAACCTGAAATCTTTGAAGACGAAGATGAAGACGAATATGGGTTGCAGGACGTTCTGGATTGTAGCGATGGCGATCTCGGAAATAACGATCTGGCACAGGCATTTTTACAAGTTCTACGCGGCGAAGGATTAATTCACCTCGTTGACTGGAAAGGTGAAGATGAAGAAGGCGAACTGGCTAATTTTGCCGCAGATCGCTTTTATGAACTCACAAAAAACCTGACGGATTCTGAGGAATTAAGAAATCTTCTTGTCGAAATAACCCAAGAGGATGAAATCTCCGATGTCTGTGAAGCCGGAGACCGTTACCTTGACGAGATCTTTGAACGCATTCAGACCGAACTCAATAAAAGGGGCTTCCAGATTTTTGATCTGAATGAAGGAGCTGACACCTATAATGTGGTCGTTCTGCCAATGAGCGAATATAAAAAAATAGAGGATTTCAACACGCCGTGGCTGGAAGTGCAGGATTTTTTAAGCTAAAAAAATGGCCGACTTTACATCGGCCATCAGACTTTTACTTCGCCTTCGCTACAGTCACCATCGCCGCGCGAATGGTACGACCGTTCAGCGTATAGCCTTTCTGCATAATACCCAGCACATTGCCTGCCGGAACCTCTTCCGACTCCACCATCGCAATCGCCTGATGCACGTTCGGGTCCAGCGGCACGTTGGTCTCAGCAATCACTTCCACGCCGAACTTACGCACCACATCCAGCATAGACTTCAGCGTCAGCTCAATCCCTTCGACCATTGCCGCCATATCCGGATTGGCTTTGTCTGCGACTTCCAGCGCGCGATCCAGGCTATCGATTACCGGCAGCAATTCGTTGACGAACTTCTCGAGAGCGAATTTATGCGCTTTTTCGATGTCCTGTTCAGTACGACGGCGCAGGTTTTCCATTTCCGCTTTGATGCGCAACACGGTGTCGCGTTCGCGAGTCTGGGCTTCTGCAAGCTGAACTTCCAGATTCGCAATTTTTTCATCGCGCGGATCCACCTGCTCAGCAGAATCGTTTGGTTCAACTGCCTCAACCTCTTCGTGCTGATCCATGATAATTTCTTCCGGGGCTTGCCCCTCAGGCGTTTTCTGTTCTTTACTACTCATGAATTTCTCCGCGTTTTTTTCGCATTCATCTCGCTAACTTCGCTTATTATGGGGATCAGATTCAGGGTTTCAAGGGAAGTACTCACATTGTCATCAATCTTCGCTACAAGGACCTCAGAAAAATGAATAATCATTTCAAGTGTATCGGCATTGTGGGGCATCCGCGTCATCCCACCGCACTCACGACACATGAAATGCTCTACCGTTGGCTATGCGATCAGGGTTATGAGGTCATTGTGGAGCAACAAATCGCCCACGAATTACAGCTAAAAAATGTGCCAACCGGCACGCTGGCGGAAATTGGTCAACAGGCGGATCTGGCGGTAGTCGTGGGCGGCGACGGCAATATGCTTGGCGCAGCACGTACGCTGGCGCGTTATGACATCAATGTGATTGGCATTAACCGCGGTAATCTTGGCTTCCTGACCGATCTCGATCCGGACAACGCCCTGCAACAATTATCTGATGTGCTGGAAGGGCGCTATATCTCCGAAAAACGTTTTCTGCTGGAAGCGCAGGTCTGCCAACAGGACCGCCAGAAGCGTATCAGCACAGCCATTAATGAAGTGGTGCTGCATCCGGGAAAAGTGGCGCATATGATCGAATTCGAGGTTTATATTGATGAAACCTTCGCTTTTTCACAGCGATCTGATGGTCTGATCATTTCTACGCCGACAGGCTCCACCGCCTATTCGCTCTCCGCAGGCGGCCCTATTCTGACCCCTTCACTGGATGCAATCACCCTGGTGCCGATGTTCCCGCATACCTTGTCGGCGCGCCCGTTAGTCATTAACAGCAGTAGCACGATTCGTCTGCGTTTTTCGCATCGCCGTAGCGATCTGGAAATTAGCTGCGACAGCCAGATAGCGCTGCCTATTCAGGAAGGAGAAGATGTGCTGATTCGCCGCTGCGACTACCACCTCAACCTGATACATCCCAAAGACTATAGCTATTTCAATACATTAAGCACAAAACTCGGTTGGTCAAAAAAATTATTCTAATTTTACGTTAGCCTCTTTACTGTATAAAAAACCAGTTTATACTGTATTTAATTACAGTCATGGTTTTTCATACAGGAAAACAGCTATGTTGGCGCAACTGACCATCAGCAATTTTGCTATCGTTCGTGAGCTTGAGATCGATTTTCAGAGCGGAATGACCGTCATTACTGGTGAAACCGGCGCGGGTAAATCTATTGCGATTGATGCCCTGGGTCTGTGTCTGGGCGGTCGCGCTGAGGCCGATATGGTCCGTACCGGAGCGACCCGCGCCGATTTGTGTGCCCGCTTTGCGCTGAAAGACACGCCTGCGGCATTGCGCTGGCTGGAAGAAAACCAGCTTGAAGAAGGTCGCGAATGCTTACTTCGCCGCGTTATCAGCAGCGATGGCCGCTCACGGGGCTTTATTAACGGCACCGCTGTGCCCCTGTCTCAATTACGCGAGCTCGGTCAGTTGCTGATTCAAATTCATGGTCAACATGCGCACCAGCAGCTTACCAAACCCGAACAGCAAAAATCGCTGCTGGATAGCTATGCCAACGAAGCCGCTTTAGCGCAGCAGATGGCTGCCCGCTACCAATTATGGCATCAAAGCTGCCGCGATCTCGCCCATCACCAGCAACAAAGCCAGGAACGCGCCGCGCGCGCGGAACTGCTGCAATATCAGTTAAAAGAGTTGAACGACTTTAATCCGCAGGCCGGCGAATTCGAGCAAATTGACGAAGAGTACAAAAGGCTGGCCAACAGCGGGCAGTTGCTTACGACCAGCCAGAACGCTCTGGCGCTACTCGCGGACGGCGAAGACGTTAACCTGCAAAGCCAGTTATATAGCGCAAAACAACTGGTTAGCGAGCTGGTGGGTATGGACAGCAAGCTTTCCGGCATCCTGGATATGCTGGAAGAAGCCACTATTCAACTCACCGAAGCCAGCGATGAATTACGCCACTATTGCGAGCGTCTGGATTTAGACCCCAATCGCCTGTTTGAGCTTGAACAGCGCATCGCTAAACAAATTTCGCTGGCGCGAAAACATCACGTCAGCCCGGAAGCGTTGCCGCAGCTTTATCAGTCACTGCTCGAAGAACAGCAGCAGCTCGACGATCAGGCCGATTCGCTGGAAACGCTGACGCTGGCGGTTAATAAGCATCACCAACAAGCGCTGGAAACGGCGCAAGCGCTGCATCAACAGCGTCAGTTTTACGCCCAGGAGCTGGGGCAGTTGATCACTGAAAGTATGCATTTACTTTCAATGCCGCACGGTCTGTTTACTATCGACGTGAAATTTGATGAGCATCATCTGAGCAACGACGGCGCCGATCGCGTGGAGTTTAAAGTGACGACAAACCCAGGTCAGCCGCTGCAACCTATCGCTAAAGTCGCGTCTGGCGGTGAACTGTCGCGCATTGCGTTGGCTATTCAGGTGATTACCGCGCGCAAAATGGAAACGCCGGCGCTGATTTTTGACGAGGTCGATGTTGGCATCAGCGGCCCAACCGCCGCCGTGGTCGGTAAACTCCTGCGTCAGCTTGGCGAATCCACTCAGGTGATGTGCGTCACTCACCTGCCACAGGTAGCCGGGTGCGGTCACCAGCACTTCTTTGTCAGTAAAGAAACAGACGGGGCAATGACCGAAACACATATGCAACCTTTGGATAAACGTGCGCGTTTACAGGAACTGGCCCGCCTGTTGGGAGGAAGTGAAGTTACGCGTAATACGCTGGCAAACGCAAAAGAACTGCTGGCGGCGTAAACTTTTTTACCTCCCGAAGGTCTGAGTTCACAACAAAAACGCCGTAAGACCCGACAGCAAAAGGTTTTAAAGTGATGAAAGGTCTATTATCATCGGCATATTAATATGAGCCACGTACTGCTCAGGCCCGAAAAGGAACCCAATCACTATGCGCTGTAAAACGCTGACTGCTGCCGCAGCAGTACTCCTGATGTTGACCGCAGGCTGTTCCACTCTGGAGCGAGTGGTTTACCGACCTGACATCAATCAGGGGAACTATCTTACACCTACGGATGTCGCCAAAGTGCGTGTTGGTATGACGCAACAACAGGTTGCGTATGCTTTAGGCACGCCGATGATGACCGATCCTTTTGGTACGAACACCTGGTTTTATGTCTTCCGCCAGCAGCCAGGACATGAGAACGTGACGCAGCAGACTCTGACGCTCACCTTTAACAGCAGCGGCGTGTTAACCAATATTGATAACAAACCGGCGTTGACGAAGTAATTTTGTGATACCGCCTGATGAGGTTACGTTCATCAGGCCTGCAAACCTCTCCCCCGCCATTTGGTACGAATTTGCCTGATGGCGCTACGTTCATCTGGCTTACAGGCACACCTGTGCTTCAGGTGTGGTACGGCTTTCACACCGTTATCCGGCAAGGTTAATTATCTGCCAGCCGATTTTTCGGCGCGCTGGCGGCGTAATGCTTTTGGATCGGCGATTAAGGGACGGTAAATTTCAACCCGATCGCCATCCTGCACCGTATCGGTGAGTTTTACCGGACGACTATAGATGCCCACTTTATTTTTCGCCAGATCGATATCTGTGCGCAATTCCAGCAAGCCGGAAGCGCGAATCGCCTCTTCGACCGTCGCGCCCTCCTCCAGCGTTACGCGCTGCAAATACTGCTTTTCCGGCAGCGCATAAGCCACTTCAACCACAAGTTTATCCGGCACGGTAAACCTCTTTGGCGCGAACCGTAAACGCCTGCACCATGTTGGACGCTAACTCTTTGAATACACGACCAAACGCCAGCTCAATGAGTTTATTGGTAAACTCAAAATCAAGCTGAAACTCAATACGGCACGCCTCGGGGCTGAGCGGGGTAAATTTCCAGCCGCCGATCAGCTTTTTAAAGGGGCCATCCACCAGATGCATCAGAATGCTCTGGTTACGCGTTAGCTGATTACGCGTCGTAAACGTCTTGCTGATACCCGCCTTCGACACGTCAACAGCCGCCGTCATCTGTGCTGGCGATGACTCCAGGACGCGACTACCAACACACCCAGGCAAAAACTGGGGATACGATTGCACGTCATTCACTAACTGATACATCTGTTCCGCACTGTAGGGGACTAAAGCAGTCCGACTAATCTGAGGCATAGCAATTCCCATCAACATAAATCGTGTAAATAATACCACTTATCAGCGAGTAAAAAAAATGCTGTCCCCAACCGTCATGCCTTAATTGTGCGTGCATAGCCCAACTCATGCTAAGATAGATTTTTGCACCTCATCAGGACGTAATGGGGTGTTTTCGATATCAGATTACCTATGAATTCACGACACTTATGACGAAGAAAAAAGCACATAAACCGGGCTCAGCCACCATCGCGCTGAATAAGCGCGCCCGGCACGAATACTTTATCGAAGAAGAGTTCGAGGCTGGTCTCGCCCTGCAAGGCTGGGAAGTAAAATCTCTGCGCGCAGGAAAAGCCAATATCGGCGACAGTTACGTTATCCTCAAAGATGGCGAGGCCTGGCTGTTTGGCGCAAACTTTACGCCGATGGCGGTCGCCTCGACACATGTCGTATGCGACCCAACCCGAACCCGCAAACTGTTGTTAAATCAGCGTGAGCTTGATTCGCTGTATGGCCGTATTAATCGTGAAGGTTATACTGTCGTCGCGCTTTCTCTGTACTGGAAAAATGCCTGGTGCAAAGTGAAGATCGGCGTGGCGAAAGGTAAAAAACAACATGATAAACGTTCCGATCTTAAAGAACGTGAGTGGCAACTGGATAAAGCACGCATTATGAAAAATGCAGGCCGATAATAGACATTTTTTGTGACCAGCTTCTCAGTATGAAGCTGGTCAATATTCATATCTCATGCATGCCTCGAAAATATATTCTCTGTGCCTGACGCTTATCAATAGCAATAAATACCACAACAAGAATATATTCTTTGTTTAAAAAATTTTTATAGCCTAATAACACAATACTTCAAATGATTTTTATAAAATTTAATAATGCTGAATACCTTCACAAAAGGTATTGTTTTTATGTTAAAAAAGAAAAAGACGAAGAAATTAAAATTCATTATAAAACATAAAGATAAATAAAAAATCATCATGCGTTGTTAGCCCACCCCACCTCTCCTTAACACAAACTCCGTTATATTTCAGACGCACTAACACCTTTATCAATAGATCTTAATTTGCAGAAAGATTTTTTTCTGACTATATCATCTAATACGAAAGCACTAGTCAGGCACAAAAAACAAAGGGTTATTCGGCGAGAAAACCAGACCTTCACCTACGCTCATAAAAAAGAATATGGCTACGGAAATTCATCTCTCACGATGAACGGGAAGGCTCGTCTACGCATTTTGCCCTGAACGTCGTGCCCGTTAATTAATACACAGAGCAAATCCATCAGGAGCTAATTTATGCCTCTACTCGCCGTGGTTTCGAAATTGACTGGCGTCTCCACCACTGTGGAATCCTCATCGGTCACTCTTAACGCCCCGTCAATTGTTAAATTATCAGTGGCCCGGGAAGAGATTAGTCAACTTACGCGCATTAATCAGGATCTGGTGGTGACGCTCCATTCCGGCGAAACGATCACGATTAAAAACTTTTACGTTACCAACGATCTGGGCGCAAGCCAGCTGGTACTGGCGGAAAATGATGGCACGTTATGGTGGGTAGAAAATCCGCAAGCCGGGCTACATTTTGAACAAATCGCTGATATTAATGAGCTGCTGGTCACTTCCGGCACTTCCCATGAAGCAGGCGGCGCCGTTTGGCCGTGGGTACTGGCTGGCGCGGTGGCGGCTGGCGGCATTGCCGCTATCGCGTCTTCCGGCGGCGGCGATTCCCACCATCATTCGGATGGCGATAATCCGCCCCCCGATAACACCAATCCTGACGGTAATCCCCCTGATAACAGCAATCCCGGCGGCAGTAACCCTAACGGCAATACTCCAGGTAGCAGTAATCCTGTAGATACTACCCCGCCTCTCGCTCCCGGCAAGTTGCTGATTTCAGCGGACGGAAAAACGGTGAGCGGCGAGGCCGAAGCGGGCAGTACCATTACCATCAAAGATCCTTCAGGTAACGTCGTTGGCGAGGGCAAAGCGGATAGCGACGGTAAATTTAGTATTGATCTAACAGCGCCACAGATTAGCGGCGAACAACTTACCGTGACCGCGACTGACGATGCCGGCAATACCGGCCCATCCGCAACCATTGATGCGCCCAACATTCCTCTCCCCGATACACCAGCTATCACCGCCGCTATCGATGATGCCGCTCCCCTCACCGGCACGCTGAGCAATAATCAGTTTACGAACGACAATACCCCCACGCTGGAGGGAACCGGCAGCGCTGGCACAGTCATCCATATTTACGCCAATGGTCAGGAAATAGGCTCCACAACGGTTGATAGCAGCGGAAACTGGCATTTTGCCATTACCAGCGCGCTAGCGGATGGGGAAAATCATTTCACCGCCATTGCGACTAACGTTAAAGGCGAAAGTAGCGAATCAGCCCGCTTTACACTGACTATCGACACACTCAGCCCCGATGCCCCACGCGTTGAACTGATTGCCGATAACACCGGTTTGCTCACCGGGCCGCTACAGAATAATGACCGGACTGACGAGGCAAAACCGCTATTTTCCGGGCAGGGAGAGGCAGGCAATACCATCACGATTAAAGAGGGTTCAACCGTTATCGGCAGCGCTACCGTAGACGAAAATGGACGCTGGACCTTTACCCCGACTACACCGTTAAGCGATGGCGAACATACCTTTACCGTCGAACAAAGCGACAAAGCCGGAAACACGAGCCGCGTGACGACAACGCCTACTATCATTGTGGACACCACGCCGCCTGACGCCGCTATCATTGATAATGTCGCGAAAGACGGCACAACCGTTAGCGGCACCGCTGAAGCTGGTAGTACCGTGTCGATCTATGACCCGGCGGGAAATTACCTGGGCTCCACGATTACCGGAGAAAATAACCACTTCAGCATCACGCTGAATCCGGCTCAGACCCACGGCGAGCGTCTGGAAGCGCGTATTCAGGACGCCGTTGGTAACATCGGCCCCGCCACGGAGTTTACCGCTTCTGACTCACAGTATCCTGCCCAGCCGACTATCCTTACCGTGACGGATGACGCTGGCACCGTTACCGGGCTGCTGAAAAATGGCGATGCCACAGATGATAACCGCCCAACCCTCAGCGGTACTGCTGAACCAGGCAGTACGATATCGATTAACGATAATGGCTTTCCTGTACCGACCTTTCCGCCCATTGTCGCTGACGCTGACGGCAAATGGAGCTTTACCCCCTCGCTGGCACTTGCCGATGGCGACCATGTCTTTACCGCTACCGCGACCAACGATCGCGGCACCAGCGGGCAGTCCGCCTCCTTTACCATTGATATCGACACGCAGCCGCCGGTGCTGGAAGGCCTGGCGGTTAGCGACGTCGGCGACAGACTTACCGGCACTACGGAAGCTGGCAGTACTGTGGTTATCAAAGACAGCCAGGGAAATACGCTCGGTAGTGGAACGGCAGGCGACGACGGTACCTTCTCAATAGGTATTAGCCCGGCGAAAATTAACGGCGAAACATTAAGCATTAGCGTTACCGATAAAGCCACGAATAGCGGTCCGGTAGAAACGCTGAACGCGCCGGATAAAACTGCGCCAGCGGCACCGGACGGCCTTATCGTGGCGACCGACGGTCTGTCCGTAAGCGGTCAGGCGGAAGCCGGGGCAACGGTCACTATCCGCGACAGTAGCAACACCGTACTTGGCAGCGCCGTCGCTAACGGCAACGGACAATTTATCGTTCCGCTGAATACGGCGCAGACTAACGGCCAGGCGCTTATCGCTACCGCCACCGATGTCGCGAAAAACGAAAGCGCCGCCGCGACGGTTATCGCGCCGGACAGTACCGCGCCGGAAATGCCAAAAAACGTGGTAATTAGTGAGGATGGCACTAGTATCAGCGGCACCGCCGAACCGGGTAGCGCCATCACGATCGCCACGCCGGATGGCACGCCGCTCGGCAGCGGCAAAGCAGATGGCGAAGGTCATTTTACCCTTCCCCTCGTCCCCGCACAGACCAACGGCGAACAGGTTACCGTCACCGCCACCGACAGCGCCAACAACGTCAGCCCGCCAACCACAGCGCAAGCGCCCGATATCACCGCCCCGGATAAGCCCATTATCACTCAGGTGCTGGACGATGTTGAAAGCTTCACCGGGCCGCTGGTTAACGGACAAACCACCAACGACAACCGTCCTACCCTTAGCGGTACGGCGGAGGCCGGCGCGCGTGTCGAAATTTTTGATAACGGCGTTTCGCTGGGACTCGCCACGCTACAGCCCAACGGTGGCTGGACGTTTACGCCGTCGCAAAATTTAGGTGAAGGCGCGCATCAACTGACAGTAATCGCAACCGACGCTAAAGGCAATGCCAGTCCGGCCGCGTCATTCGACCTGGTGGTCGATACGCAATCGCCGCAGCAACCGGTAATCACCTTCATTACAGATGATGCGCCAGGTATTCTCGGTAGCGTCGCGCATCTGGGGCTCACTAACGACAGCACGCCAACGATTAACGGTACAGGTGAACCGGGTTCCACAGTACACCTGTATCAGAATGGTGCCCGGATAGCAGATATTATCGTCGGTAATTCCGGCGTCTGGAGCTACGCTTACACCACGGCCTCGCCACTGGCGGACGACACCTACACCTTTACCGTGACGGCCAGCGACAGTAACGGCAACACCACGCCTTTTTCGACCGATTTTACGATTACCATTGATACCCAGGCCCCTGCCGCCCCCGGCGTTATCGGCGTAGCTGACGGCGACGGAAATACGATTGATACCAATCAGATTACCCAGGAATCCCAGCCCCGGTTGAGCGGTAGCGGCACCGCAGGCGACACAATCATCCTTTACGATAACGGCAATGCCATAGGTCAGGCGCTGGTCGGCACGGACGGGCGCTGGCAGTTTACGCCGCCTGCCGCGCTGGGCGACGGCGACCACCTTCTGACCGCTCGCGCCAACGATCCGGCGGGGAACGAAAGTCCCGAATCCCTCAGCTTTACCCTGCGCGTCGATACCCAGGCGCCGGATGCGCCGCAGATCGTGTCAGCCGCCATCACAGGCGGAGAAGGCGAGGTGCTACTGGCAAACGGCAGTATTACCAATCAGCGTATGCCGGCCCTCAGCGGCACCGGCGAACCCGGCGCCATCATCACCCTGTACAATAACGGCGTAGAACTGGCTACCGTCCAGGTCAATCCACAGGGTAGCTGGACCTATCCGCTAACCCGTAATCTGAGCGAAGGGTTAAACATCCTGACGGCCACCGCCACGGATGCCGCAGGCAATAGTAGCCAGACCTCCGGCGTTTTCTCCGTTACCCTTGATACCCAGCCTCCAGCGCAGCCTGACGCGCCGCTAATCAGCGATAACGTCGCGCCGGTTATCGGCAACATCGGCAATAATGGCGCAACGAACGATACCACGCCGACCTTCAGCGGCACGGGAGAGATCGGCAGCACGATTATTCTCTACAATAATGGCAGTGAAATTGGTCGCACAACGGTAGGCGATAACGGTAGCTGGAACTTTACGCCTGCGGCACTGACGCCAGAAACCTATACCATTACCGTCACGGAAACCGATATAGCGGGCAATATCAGTCCGCCTTCCGCCTCAGTCACTTTTACGCTAGACACCACTGCGCCCGCCAATCCGGTTATCACTTTTGCCGAAGATAACGTCGGCGAAGTCCAGGATACTATTGTCAGCGGCGCAACCACTGACGACAATACGCCGGTCATTCACGGCACTGGCGACATCGGCAGCGTGATCACGCTCTATAACGGCAGTAGTGTCGTGGGCGTAGTCACCGTCGATGAGACCGGCACCTGGACGCTGCCGGTGACCAGCGCGTTGCCGGATGGCATCTACACCCTGACCGCCATTGCCGCCGATGCCGCCGGAAACAGCAGCGGCGTATCGAACAGCTTTACCTTTACCGTCGACACCGTTCCGTTGCAGCCGCCCGTCGTCAATGAAATCCTCGACGATATTGCGCCAGTGACCGGGCCATTAACCGATGGCGCCTTTACTAACGATCGGACGCTGACTATCAACGGCAGCGGCGAAAACGGCAGCACCGTCACGATTTACGACAATGGCGTGGCAATCGGTACGGCGCTCGTCACCGACGGGGGCTGGACATTCAATACGCCCGAATTGTCAGAAGCCAGCCATGCGCTAACCTTCAGCGCGACTGACGACGCTGGAAATACCACGGCGCAAACCCAGCCGATCACCATTACCGTGGATATCACCGCCCCGCCCGCGCCAACGATCCAGACGGTGGACGACGATGGCACGCGCGTGGCCGGACTTGCCGATCCTTACGCTACCGTTGAAATTCATCATGCCGATGGCACCCTGGTCGGCAGCGCTGTCGCTAATGGCACCGGTGAATTCGTCGTTACGCTCAGTCCGGCGCAAACCGATGGCGGTACGCTGACGGCAATTGCTATCGATCGCGCGGGGAATAACGGCCCGGCTACGAATTTTCCCGCCTCCGACAGCGGTCTGCCCGCCGTCCCGGCCATCACGGCGATTGAAGATGATGTCGGGAGCGTACAGGGGAATATTGCGGCGGGCGGCGCCACGGACGACACCACGCCGACGCTGCGCGGCACCACGGATATCGGCTCTACCGTTGAAGTTTTCATTGATGGCGATTCGGCAGGCTTTGCCACCGTTGACGCCAGCGGGAACTGGATCTTTGAGATCGCGACGCCATTAAGCGAAAGCACACATTACTTCACCGTCCAGGCAACCAATGCGAATGGCCCGGGTGGCCTGTCCGCACCGGTCGGGATCACTGTCGATCTTAGCGCGCCGGCGCAACCGGTTATTACCAGCGCAACGGATGATGTCCCCGGCATGACCGGTACGCTGGATAACGGCGCGCTCACCAATGATTCACGCCCGACGCTCAACGGAACGGGAGAAGCAGGCGCCACGATCCGCATTCTGGATAACGGCGTAGAAATCGGTTCCGCCACGGTAGATCAAAGCGGCAACTGGCGCTTCACCCCGAACGCGCCGCTGGAGAGCATCGCACATATCTTTACCGCCGTGGCGACCGATCCCGCCGGCAATAGCGGCCAGCCTTCGGACGGCTTTACGCTGAACATTGACGCGCAGGCGCCAGATGTGCCGGTTATCACGTCCGTGATTGACGATAACAATCAACCGACCGTCCCGGTGTTACCGGGGCAATCCACCGACGATCGGCAGCCAATACTGAACGGAACTGGCGAACCTGGCGCGACAATCACCATTTTTGATAACGGTACGCCGCTTGGCACGGCTCAGGTAGGCGAAAACGGTAGCTGGATCTTCCCGGTGCCCCGCAATTTATCAGAGGGAAGCCATAATCTGACGGTTAGCGCTACCGATCCGGCGGGCAATACCAGCGCGGTCTCCGCGCCGTGGACGATCGTGGTCGATATTACGCCTCCGGCGATCCCGGTTCTTACCTCCGTCGTAGATGACCAACCCGGTATTACCGGCAACCTGGTAAGCGGGCAGCTAACGAACGATGCGACGCCCACCCTGAACGGGCGCGGAGAGGCTGGCGCGACGATTAATGTCTATCTTGACGGTAATTCCGCGTCCATCGGTACCACGACGGTGAATAGCGACGGCACATGGAGTTTTACGCCACAGACGCCGCTTGCAAACGGTAGCCACACGTTCACCCTTAGCGCCACCGATCCGGCGGGTAATAGCAGCGCGGTGTCCAGCGGATTTGTGCTGACGATTGACGCCACACCGCCCGCCGCGCCGGTTATCGCCAGCGTGGCAGACAATACGGCGCCGGTGACGGGCATCGTCCCCAACGGCGGCTCGACGAACGAAACCCGACCAACACTTTCGGGTACCGGTGAGGCGGGTACAACCATCTCGATTTATAATGGCAGCGCGCTGGTCGGCACGGCGCAAGTTCAGGCCAACGGTAGCTGGAGCTTTACGCCGTCTACCTCGCTGGGCGCGGGCGTCTGGAACCTGACGGCGACAGCAACCGATGCGGCAGGCAATACCAGCGCCGCGTCCGAAATACGCTCGTTTACTATTGATACCACGGCTCCCGCCGCGCCTGTTATTGATACGGTCTACGACGGTACGGGCCCCATTACCGGCAATCTGAGTTCAGGACAGATCACAGACGAGGCGCGCCCTGTCATTAGCGGCACCCGTGAAGCCAACACAACTATTCGTCTCTACGATAACGGCACGCTGCTGGCTGAAATTCCCGCCGACAATAGCAGTAGCTGGCGCTACACGCCCGATGCCTCTCTGGCGACGGGCAACCATGTAATTACCGTCATTGCCGTTGATGCCGCAGGCAACGCCAGTCCCGTTTCAGACAGCGTTAATTTCGTCGTCGATACCACGCCGCCGCTGACGCCGGTAATCACATCAGTCAGTGACGATCAGGCGCCAGGCCTCGGCACGATCGCGAACGGCCAAAATACCAACGATCCTACGCCAACCTTCAGCGGCACCGCAGAAGCCGGCGCCACGATCACGCTCTATGAAAATGGTACGGTCATTGGCACGACAACGGCTCAACCTGACGGCGCGTGGAGCGTCTCCACCTCAACGCTGGCAAGCGGAACACACGTCATCACCGCCGTCGCCACCGATGCCGCAGGAAACAGCAGCCCGAACAGTACGGCTTTCACCCTGACGGTCGATACCACCGCGCCGCAAACGCCAATCCTGACGTCCGTGGTGGATGACGTCGCGGGCGGGGTCACAGGAAATCTCGCTAATGGTCAGATAACCAATGATAACCGCCCCACGCTGAACGGCACTGCCGAAGCGGGCAGCGTGGTCAGTATCTATGATGGCAACACTCTGCTTGGCGTCACCTCAGCTAACGCGGGCGGCGCGTGGAGCTTCACGCCAACGACAGGGTTAAACGACGGCACGCGCACATTAACAGTGACCGCCACCGACCCGGCAGGCAACGTTAGCCCGGCCACCAGCGGTTTTACTATCGTGGTCGATACCCTTGCGCCAACGGTTCCGCTTATAACCAGCATCGTTGATGATGTCCCGAACAATACCGGCGCCATTGGCAATGGACAATCGACCAACGACACACAGCCGACGCTCAACGGTACCGCGGAAGCCAACAGCGCGGTAAGCATCTTCGATAATGGCGCGCTGGTTGCGACCGTGAACGCCAATGCCAGCGGCAACTGGAGCTGGACGCCAACCGCCGCGCTCGGCCAGGGAAGTCACGCCTATAGCGTTAGCGCCGCCGATGCGGCTGGCAACGTTAGCGCCGCTTCGCCATCGACAACGATTATCGTGGATACCATTGCGCCCGGCGCGCCCGGCAACCTGGTCATCAATGCTACCGGTAATCGGGTGACGGGCACCGCGGAAGCAGGCAGTACAGTGACGATTACCTCTGAGACTGGTGTGGTACTGGGAACCGCCACCGCCGACGGTACAGGCAGCTTCACCGCCACACTCACGCCCGCGCAGACCAATGGTCAGCCGCTACTGGCATTTGCCCAAGATAAAGCAGGCAACACCGGCATTGCCGCCGGATTTACCGCGCCCGATACGCGCGTGCCGGAAGCACCGATCATCACCAACGTAGTAGATGATGTGGGTATTTATACCGGCGCTATCGCCAACGGTCAGGTCACTAATGACGCACAACCCACATTGAATGGTACCGCTCAGGCGGGCGCCACGGTGAGCATTTATAACAACGGGGCGCTGCTCGGCACCACCACGGCGAACGCCAGCGGAAACTGGAGCTTTACCCCGACAGGCAATTTGACCGAAGGCAGCCACGCCTTCACCGCCACCGCGACTAACGCCAACGGTACAGGCAGCGTCTCCACCGCCGCGACGGTGATTGTCGATACGCTGGCGCCCGGTACGCCGTCAGGTACGCTCAGCGCCGATGGCGGTTCACTTTCCGGACAGGCTGAGGCAAACAGCACCGTAACCGTCACGCTGGCGGGGGGCGTGACGCTCACCACCACCGCCGGCAGCAACGGCGCATGGTCTCTCACCTTGCCGACAAAACAAATTGAAGGTCAACTCATTAACGTGACGGCCACTGACGCTGCGGGTAACGCCTCCGGCACGTTAGGCATTACCGCGCCGATTCTGCCGCTGGCGGCAAGGGATAACATCACCAGTATTGATCTGACCTCTACCGCCGTCACCAGCACGCAAAACTATTCGGATTACGGCCTGCTGCTGGTTGGCGCGCTTGGCAATGTCGCCTCGGTTTTGGGTAACGATACCGCTCAGGTTGAGTTCACCATTGCTGAAGGTGGTACGGGCGACGTCACCATTGATGCCGCCGCAACGGGAATCGTGCTTTCGCTGCTCAGTACTCAGGAGATTGTGGTACAGCGCTACGACACCAGCCTCGGCGCCTGGACAACGATCGTCAACACCGCCGTTGGCGACTTCGCGAATTTGCTTACCCTGACCGGGAGCGGCGTTACCCTGAACCTGAGCGGCCTGGGCGAAGGCCAGTACCGGGTACTCACTTATAACACCAGTCTGCTCGCCACCGGGTCGTATACCAGCCTGGATGTCGATGTACACCAGACCAGCGCAGGTATTATTAGCGGGCCAACCATCAGCACCGGCAACGTCATGGCTGATGATACCGCGCCGACGGGCACCACGGTCACCGCCATCACCAACGCCAACGGTGTCAGTACGCCGGTCGGCGCGGGCGGCGTGGATATCCAGGGACAATACGGCACGCTGCACATTAATCAGGATGGCAGTTACACCTACACGCTGACTAACCCCACGGCGGGATACGGACATAAAGAGAGCTTCACCTACACCATTACCCAGAATGGCGTCGGTAGCAGCGCCGCGCAACTGGTTATCAATCTGGGTCCCGCGCCTGTACCGGGCAGCGTGATAGCGACAGACAATAACGCCTCTCTGGTCTTTGATACTCACGTTAGCTACGTCAACAACGGTCCCTCGACACAAAGCGGCGTCACGGTATTAAGCGTCGGACTTGGTAATGTACTGAACGCGAATCTGCTTGATGATATGACTAATCCGATCATCTTTAACGTTGAAGAAGGCGCTACGCGAACCATGACGTTACAGGGAACCGTCGGCGGCGTCTCACTGGTTTCCACGTTCGATCTGTACGTTTATCGCTTCAACGATGCCATTCAGCAATATGAGCAGTTTCGGGTGCAAAAGGGCTGGATTAACACCCTGCTGTTAGCCGGACAGTCCCAGCCGCTGACCCTGACGTTGCCTGGCGGCGAATACCTGTTCGTGCTGAATACCGCCAGCGGCATTAGCGTCCTCACTGGCTATACGCTGGCGATTTCCCAGGACCACACCTATGCCGTTGACAGTATCACCGCCAACACCACCGGCAACGTACTGACCAATGATGTCGCCCCTACGGACGCCCTCCTCACTGAAGTAAACGGCGTGGCGATTGCGGCGACCGGCACGACGGAGGTAAACGGACTGTATGGCTCGCTCATCATTGACGCAAGAGGCAACTATACCTACACGCTGAAGAACGGCGTCGGCGCCGACAGCATTAAAACGCCGGACAGCTTTATCTATACAGTCAAAGCGCCAAACGGCGATACCGATACGGCCTCGCTCAATATCACGCCAACCGCCAGGGCGCTGGATGCGATTAATGATGTCAGCGATACCCTTAGCGTCGCCACGCTTCAGGATACCTCTGCCTGGCTGGACTCCAGCGTCGGCAGCGCCAGTTGGGGGCTACTCGGCAAATCGGGCAGCGGGAGCGGCACCTTTGACGTTGCAACAGGTACCGTACTTAAAGGCGCGTCACTGGTCTTTGATGTCTCCACGCTCATTACGCTGGGCAATCTGAATATTAGCTGGGCCATTCAGGAGAACGGGACCGTCATACGCAACGGAACCGTTCCGGTGGCGAATATCACGCTGGGCAGCGCGACGGTGACCGTCAACCTGAGCGGCCTGGAGCTGGATGCCGGAACGTACACGCTTAACTTTACCGGCACCAATACCCTGGCCGGGGCGGCGACGATCACGCCACGCGTCATCGGCACCACCGTCGATCTGGATAATTTTGAAACGTCCGGAACGCATACCGTTCTCGGCAATATTTTTGACGGCAGCGATGCGGCGGGGGCGATGGATCAGCTTAATACGGTGAATACCCGCCTGAGCATTAGCGGGTATAACGGCAGCGCCGCCACGCTGGACGCCGCGGCGAATACCACCAGCGCCACGATTCAGGGACATTACGGCACATTGCAAATTAACCTCGATGGCGCTTACACCTACACCCTGAATAATGGCGTCGCGATGTCGTCCATCACCAGTAAAGAGGTCTTTACCTATCAACTGGATGACAAGATGGGTCATACGGATAGCGCCACATTGACCATTGATATGGCGCCGCAAATCGTCAGTACCAACCAAAACGATGTTCTCATCGGCTCCGCCTATGGCGATACGCTGATTTACCACCTGTTAAACGGCGCGGACGCGACCGGCGGCAACGGCGCCGATCGCTGGCAAAACTTCTCCACCGCGCAGGGCGACAAGATCGATATCCACGAACTGCTGACCGGCTGGGATCACCAGGCGGCGACGCTGGGTAACTTTGTTCAGGTTCATACCAGCGGCGCCAATACGGTGATATCCGTCGATCGCGACGGCGTCGGCAGCGCGTTTAAATCCACTGACCTTGTCACTCTGGAGAATGTGCAGCTCACGCTAAATGATCTTTTGCAAAACAACCACCTGATAACCGGCGGTTGATAAAAAAGCCCCGAACGCCACGACGTTCGGGGCAACAAGCGGTGATATTTAAAAGGGATAAACTATGGGAAGAGTCGCGCCTGTCGCCATCGTACTGGCATTTGCTTTGTTTCATCACCAGCCCCGGGGCGCAGAAGCGCCGCCAATTATTACATCCGAAGGATTAGCAACGGACCAGATGCTTCCTTCGCTGGATGGCTCCGCCGCTGAGTTGCCGCTCAGCGCCGCCGCGCCGGGCAACCTGACGCTCAATGACGCGGTCAATCGCGCCGTTAACTGGCATCCTTCTATTCGCGAAGCCGTCGGCAAACTGCTCGCACAGAATGAACAAATAGAGGTCGCCAAATCGAAATATTATCCGCAAGTCAGCGCTGGCGTGAACAATGGGTACAGCAATACCTACACCGATCACGGGTATAACCCCTCGCTGGTGCTGTCGGTATCGCAAATGCTTTATGACTTCGGCAAAGTGGCAAGCCAGGTTCGCGCCGAAACCGCAGGCGCAGCGCAGCAACAGGCCAATGTGTTGCTCAGTATTGATACCGTCGCGCACGAAACCGCCAACGCCATTGTACAAACGCAGAGCTGGCAGCAAATGGTAGAAGCGGCGGAAGAACAGCTCGTCGCGCTGGACAGCATCGGTAAACTTATCCGGCAGCGCAGCGATGAAGGCGCTACGTCGCTATCTGACGTAGTGCAAACCGAAGCCAGAATCGAATCCGCCCGCTCGCAACTGGCGCAGTATCAGGCCAATCTCGACAGTGCGAAAGCCTCACTGATGAGCTGGCTGGGCTGGAATTCGCTTAACGGCATCAATAATGACTTCCCGGCGAAACTTGCTCGCAGCTGTGAGACGGCAACTCCCGACGATCGACTGGTGCCCGCGGTACTGGCCGCCTGGGCGCAGGCCAACGTTGCGCGGGCGAATCTGGACTATGCCAGCGCGCAAATGACGCCGACAATTTCGCTCGAACCTTCCGTTCAACATTATCTTAATGATAAATATCCCAGTCATGAAGTGCTGGATAAAACCCAGTATTCCACCTGGGTGAAAGTTGAGATGCCGCTTTATCAGGGCGGAGGGCTGACTGCCCGACGCAACGCCGCCAGCCATGCGGTAGACGCGGCTCAGTCGACCATTCAGCGCACCCGGCTTGATGTCCGCCAGAAACTAATGGAGGCACGCAGCCAGGCAATGAGTCTTGCCAGCGCGTTACAAATCCTTCGTCGGCAACAGCAGCTTAGCGAACGCACGCGCGAACTGTATCAGCAGCAATACCTTGACCTCGGTTCCCGCCCGCTGCTCGACGTGCTGAATGCGGAGCAGGAAGTTTACCAGGCGCGTTTTGCCGAACTGCAAACGGAAAGCCAGTTGCATCAGTTGCAACTGAACTGTCTGTATAACACCGGCGCGCTTCGTCAGGCGTTCGCGTTAAATCATCGCAGCATTCAATCCGTGGAGATCCAGCCATGACCCGCGCCGCCCCCGATGTAGAAGAGGTACTCAGTGAGCGCGCGCTAAGCCAATGGGCGCAGGCCATCAGCTATGTCGCCGGTCATTATCGCGTTGCCTGTTCTCCCGGTTCAATTCAGGCCAACGCCCCGTGGTTTAGGGGTAAAAGCAGAACGACCGCCTTAACGCAGCTCGCGCGGCAGGCGGGTTTATCCTTTCATGCGCCGGACATAGACAAAACGGCATTTAGTCAGTGGCGATTGCCGTTGGTTGTCGAGCTCCGGGACGGGCAGTTATTGGTCATCGAGCATGTTAATGGCGAAGATGCGGTAGACGTTTTTGTGATTGAAGAAGAGGGCCAGCGTAACCGCCTGACGCTCAGCGAGTTATTGCCGGAGATCCTCTATGTTGCCGCGCTACGCCCGCTATCGGCGCTCAAGGATAGCCGCGTCGACCGCTATATCTCCCGCTTTAAACCTGACTGGATGCGCGAGCTGGTTCTGCAGGATATTCGCCCTTATTTACCGGTAATGGTCGCCGCCTTTCTGATTAACGTGCTGTCGCTGGCCGGGATTGTGTTCTCTATGCAGGTTTACGATCGGGTGATCCCCGCTCAGTCATATCCTACCCTGTACGTTCTCTCCTTCGGCGTACTGGTAGCGGTGCTGTTCGGTTTTCTGCTGCGTGAAGCGCGTACGCACATTATGGATGTGCTCGGTAAACGCGCCGATATGCGCATTTCCGATCGGGTATTCGGTCATGCGTTAAGGCTGCGCAACAGCGCTATCCCCCGTTCCACTGGCAGTTTTATCTCGCAGTTACGCGAACTGGAGCAGATCCGCGAGATGATTACCTCTTCAACGCTGGCGACCATTGTCGATCTGCCTTTCTTTTTCCTGTTTATGGTAGTCCTGGCGATTATTGCCCCACCGCTGGCATGGATAGCGCCCGTGGCGGCGCTGCTGATGATCCTGCCGGGCGTCGCACTGCAAAAAAAACTGGCTGTCCTCGCCAACCAGGCCGCCCACGAAGCGACGCTACGCAATGCAGTCTTGGTCGAAAGCGTTCAGGGACTGGAAGATATTAAACTGATGCAGGCGGAGAACCGCTTTCTTCAGCAGTGGAATAGCTATATCCGTATCACCGGCGAGTCGGGTCTACGCACCCGCAAACTCACGCAAGGGCTTATCAGTTGGGGGATGTCGGTACAAAGTCTGGTGTATGCCGCAGTGATTATGTTCGGCGCGCCGATGGTCATTGAAGGCAGTATGACTACCGGCACCGTGGTCGCCGCGTCGATGCTCGGCTCGCGGATGATCGCGCCAATGGCTAACCTGTGCGGCGTGCTGGCGCGCTGGCAGCAGGTGAAAGCGGCGAAGATGGGTCTCGACAACATTATGCAACTGCCCACCGAGACACAGCATGACGATAGCCTAATACACCGCGACATCCTCCACGGGCATTACCTCTTTGAAAACGCTCAGTTTCGTTACCATAACGACGATCAACGCATACCGTTGCGCCTCGTGCGTCTGGAGATCATGCCAGGCGAGCGGATTGCGATACTGGGGCGTAACGGTGCGGGTAAATCCACACTTTTACAGGCGATGGCGGGTGGCCTGGAGATGATTCAGGGAGATGCCCGGCTTGATAATCTCAGCTTGTCGCACATCGATATGGCGGATTTACGCCGCAACATCGGCTTTCTTAGCCAGAACGCGCGGCTTTTCTTCGGCACCCTACGAGAGAACCTGACGCTCGGCGCGCCGCACGCCAACGATGAACAGATTTTTGACGCGCTCGAAGTCAGCGGCGGCGCCGTCTTCGTCAGGCGGCTGGCAAAAGGGTTGGATCATCCCATTATGGAGGGTGGTAACGGCCTGTCCGGTGGGCAGCGTCAGTCCCTGTTGCTGGCGAGAATGCTGCTGCGCTCCCCCAATATTGTGCTACTTGACGAACCCAGCGCCTCGCTGGACGAGCATACGGAGCGAGAGTTTATTCAGCGGTTACATCAGTGGCTTGGCAACCGTACCCTGGTCGTCGCGACGCACCGGGTACCAATACTGGAGCTGGTTGAGCGTGTCATTGTCCTGAAAGAAGGACAACTGGTGATGGATGCGCCAAAAGCGCAGGCGCTTAACGCGGATCGGATGCAAAGTCACCGTCGGGAGTGGAAAAATGAAAATCAATCAGCATGATGCCGCGATGGACGATTTCGATATTCAGCGTGAACGGGCGTTTTCCGGCGCGAGTCGTATTGTTCTGATCTGCTCACTGTTATTTCTCATTCTCGGCATCTGGGCGTGGTTTGGCCGGCTGGATGAGGTTTCCACCGGCAACGGGAAAGTGATCCCCAGTTCACGCGAACAGGTTCTGCAGTCGCTGGATGGCGGCATTCTGGCGCAGTTGACGGTGCGGGAAGGCGACAGAGTTCAGGCTAACCAGATTGTCGCCCGGCTTGATCCGACGCGTCTGGCGTCCAATGTTGGTGAAAGTGCGGCAAAATATCGCGCTTCACTCGCCTCCAGCGCACGGTTAACTGCGGAAGTCAGCGACTTACCTCTCGCCTTTCCCGCTGAGCTGAACGGCTGGCCGGATCTGATTGCCGCAGAGACGCGTCTCTATAAAAGCCGCCGCGCGCAGCTGGCCGATACCGAAGCCGAGCTACGGGATGCGCTGGCGTCGGTTAATAAAGAGCTGACCATTACCCAGCGGCTGGAGAAAAGCGGCGCGGCCAGTCATGTTGAAGTGCTACGCCTGCAACGACAAAAAAGCGATTTAGGCTTAAAAATTACCGATCTGCGCTCACAATATTATGTGCAGGCACGCGAAGCGTTATCGAAAGCGAACGCTGAGGTCGATATGCTCTCCGCCATTTTAAAAGGACGCGAGGATTCCGTCACCCGCCTTACCGTGCGTTCGCCGGTACGCGGCATTGTTAAAAATATCCAGGTCACGACGATTGGCGGCGTGATCCCGCCTAACGGCGAGATGATGGAGATAGTGCCGGTAGACGATCGTCTGCTGATTGAAACCCGCCTTTCGCCGCGTGATATCGCCTTTATTCATCCCGGCCAACGCGCATTGGTTAAAATTACTGCTTACGATTACGCCATTTACGGCGGGCTTGACGGCGTGGTGGAGACCATTTCACCGGACACCATTCAGGATAAAGTGAAACCGGAAATTTTCTACTATCGCGTGTTTATCCGCACCCACCAGGACTATCTACAAAATAAATCAGGACGCCGTTTTTCGATTGTTCCAGGCATGATCGCCACGGTGGATATCAAAACCGGTGAAAAAACCATTGTCGACTATTTAATCAAACCGTTTAATCGCGCGAAAGAAGCGCTGCGCGAGCGGTAAATCGTTGAAGATAAGAAGATACGGGGGCTGGTCACGCGTGTCACAAGTCTGTTATACTTACCTTACACATTGGGGCTGATTCTGGATTCGACGGGATTTGCGAAACCCAAGGTGCATGCCGAGGGGCGGTTGGCCTCGTAAAAAGCCGCAAAAAAATAGTCGCAAACGACGAAACCTACGCTTTAGCAGCTTAATAACCTGCTTAGAGCCCTCTCTCCCTAGCCTCCGCTCTTAGGACGGGGATCAAGAGAGGTCAAACCCAAAAGAGATCGCGCGGATGCCCTGCCTGGGGTTGAAGCGTTAAAACGAATCAGGCTAGTCTGGTAGTGGCGTGTCCGTCCGCAGGTGCCAGGCGAATGTAAAGACTGACTAAGCATGTAGTACCGAGGATGTAGGAATTTCGGACGCGGGTTCAACTCCCGCCAGCTCCACCAAAATTCTCCATCGGTGATTACCAGAGTCATCCGATGAAGTCCTAAGAGCCCGCACGGCGCAAGCCATGCGGGCTTTTTTGTGCCTTGAATTTGTCCCGCGAAGTCTGATGCCAACTAATTAAATCCGAACCTTTTAGGCACCTTGTTAGGCACCTCATAAAGCTATATTGCTTTTGAGGTGCCTAAAACTATGGAAACCCGGCAATGGCAAGACAAACCAAACCTCTATTCGTTAAGGAAATCGAATCTGCTAAACCCAAAGAAGCGGACTACGTTCTCTATGATGGCGATGGCCTTGAGCTACTCATCAAATCCAGCGGGAGTAAAATCTGGCAGTTTCGCTACATTCGTCCTGTCACCAAGAAACGAGCAAAGAAGAGCATAGGCCCCTACCCGTCAGTTACCCTTGCCGATGCCAGAAACTACCGTGCAGAGTCCCGCTCACTCCTGGCTAAACAGATCGATCCGCAGGAACATCAGCAAGAACAATTGCGCAGTTCGCTGGAAGCCAAAACAAATACTTTCCAGCTCGTAGCTGAACGTAGGTGGAATGTGAAGAAAGCTAGTGTGACAGAGGACTATACGGAAGATATCTGGCGCTCTCTTGAAAGAGATGTCTTTCCTGCGATTGGCGACGTTAGCGTTACAGATATTAAAGCTCATACACTGGTTCAGGCCGTGCAACCGGTTCAGGCCAGAGGAGCACTGGAAACCGTTCGTCGCCTGTGCCAGCGCATTAATGAGGTCATGATCTATGCCCAAAACACAGGACTGATTGATGCTGTTCCCAGCGTTCATATCGGTAAAGCCTTCGAGAAACCTCAGAAAAAGAACATGCCCAGTATTCGACCGGATCAGCTACCTCAACTGATGCAGACAATGCGAACAGCCAGCATTAGCCTCTCAACACGCTGCCTGTTCATGTGGCAACTTCTTACTATTACCCGCCCTGTCGAAGCGGCTGAAGCTCGCTGGGAAGAGGTAGACATAGAAGCGCGAGAGTGGAAGATTCCTGCAGCACGTATGAAAATGAACCGCGACCATACTGTTCCATTGTCAGATGAAGCAATTGCGATACTGGAGATGATGAAGCCGTTAAGTGGAAATCGAGAATTTATCTTTCCCAGCCGCATCAAGCCAAACAAGCCGATGAACAGTCAGACCGTAAACGCATCGCTAAAACGCGCAGGTTTTGGTGGGGTGCTCGTTTCACACGGGCTGAGATCTATTGCAAGTACGGCCCTTAATGAACAAGGTTTTCCACCTGATGTCATTGAGGCAGCACTTGCACATGTGGATAAGAATGAGGTACGTCGAGCTTACAACCGCAGTGATTACCTTGAGCCGCGACGACCTATGATGCAATGGTGGGCTGACTTTATAGAAGCAGCTGATGCAGGAAGCATATTGGCTGGGGGCGTGAGAGGTATTAAGTTAGCGGGGTAAATGCAAATCAGATTACCTTACACTAGCACCAGAGTGTGTTAGTGTCCCATCCCCTAATGATCAACTTAAGTTTGAAACAGGCCATCATGTATCAAAGTTATCTATTCATTTCTTTTGGTGGAATGATTATCCAAATACCAAAGGAGTTTGCTGAAAGTACAAGTTACGTCATATCAACATATGTCTTGCCCCCTTCAAGACTGCAGAAAACCATTGAAAAACAGGAGTATTAGAGTTATTTTGGATAGATAAAACCATCATGATAATTCAACTTTCAGACGTCCACCTATAGGAAAGCATGGATCACGGTCCTGAATGTTGCGCGCCACAAGGGGCTAAATGTGAACCCAGAGTTATCGATAAAAATAGATTATCTCAAAGACCGCCACAATCCAGAAGAGGTATTTGAGGCGATGGCATTATACATAAATGCTTACCGTGATTTTGGACAAGTATTAAGTAACTCTATTGGAATTAAAGCAGATTTCAACTTTCAATTAAATGAAATTAAAAGTGGTTCAATACTTAGTAAACTCTCAGTGATTCCCGGAAAAATTGACGAAATATTAGCCAATGCATTTTATAACTCAGGTGATGAGTTATTTAGAGAGTTAACTGACATTGAAACCACCGACACTGAAGAACAAGTAGAAACTCTAGCTGTAAATCTAGAAACTGCATTAGCAAAAAATCTACCACAACAAATAGCGGACCCCAATATAGACAGACAAAATCTATCATTTGCTCTAGAAAAATTCTCAACTGCGAATCAAAAAATAAAGCCAAATGAATCAGTCATTATTACTAGCAATAGCGATAACAACCAAAACTTTAAATTTAATACAAAATGGCGTTTTGGTGGAAAACCAAGAGAAATGTTCCTAGGGAGTACTGAAAGCATAGAATTAAATGATAAACTCTATGTAACCGTCTCTGTTAACGAAGGTAATTCTGTGTGGTCATTTCGTAGCATAAGTTTGGATAAGCGCTTGAGTGGAAGAATAACACATAAAGAATGGTTGGAAAGATATCAAGACGGTTTAATTCCTGCAATTGGACCAAAAGATATTATTGATGCTAAAATTACTTTTGATATTTACACACCACCAAAAGGCAAAGGCCAACCCCAGATTAGAAACTTAAAAGTGATAAACATCAGCAATATCCAACGAAATAATGGGTTACAGTATGAACTCGACACTTAGTTTAAAAGAAAGAAAAGCAACATTTGCAGAGTTGAAGGCTGAATATTTATTTATAGCCATTCCTTTTCTACTTTTAATTTCGATAAAAATTTATATTTCAACATGGCAAGAGATAATCACATCTCCAGATTGGTCTTTAGCATCATGCCTGATCTTTGGACAAATAACATCTAAAGTATCGAAAGCCGTCGCTTGCTCTAATACTAAAACAAGTGAGCATTTTTTTGGATGGTATACCGCAAAGCGTTTCCTTTTAGTAGTCATATCTATTGCTGCTTATTTTGGCATGCTGGCAAAGCCTACAATGAGTCTTGGATACATACAAATAATTATTTTCATTACTGCTAGTTACTTTCATTTCAAAGATGGCTTCACAACTAAACTGCTTCAAAAAAATGAGTGTAAAAGATAATAATATACTTGCTCTAAATCACTTCCGATGCATCGCGGATAGTCATGAATGATGATCCGCGATAGAAATAAAGATGCCCACAAATAACGTCAATGAGTAAGAAAAAATTCTTTATTTTTTGGGCTTCCTTTGTATTACCGAATCAAAAGCACTCTTCACGCCTTGATCATTTCTAGACCAATCCATCACTAACCGCTGCATATTAGCATATTTATCTACCGATGATTTATTTAACTCATCTTTATCCTCAGCAGAAGGCCATCCATTTTTCTCAACAAATAAAAGCAAATCATCTTTAATAAATTTGAATGCGATTGTTTTCTTACGCCATCCTCCGTCTACTTTATTTTTTTGTAGTAATCTAATCACTTCCTCTTTCATTTTTCCAAAACGAGCCGCTTTTGCTTTCCCCCCCTTGGCCTTCTGTTTTGCATCCTCAACCTCACTTGCTTGTCGATTTTTTCCTTATATCAGGCCACAACAAAAATTCAACCTAGCTATAGATTTTAAAAGTAACGAGACTGAAAATGTTATCTATTGAAGCAACCCTAGACAAAAATGAAAATGATCTACCTCAACTTCATTTAAAATATTACGTTCTTGAACTTGTCAATGATATACTAGGGAGTAGCCAAAATAATGAAACGGTAAGATACACCATTAGAACATACTCTCGTTATTTTAACTCTCACCCGATAAGACAATCCTACCTAGTTAATTCAGACTTTTAAACTTTAATAAAACCTCATATCTGGACAAGTAAACAAGAGTCACTGACAGAACAAATCGTCATGTTTGACATTGAGGTGGATGCAATAAATGTAGATCATGCAAGAAGTCTTGCATACAATCACACAGCAAATCTCAATGCTTATCTATGCGTATTACTTGATGTTAGTTTCGAACTGATCACTTCAGAATTCAGAATATTCACAATAAAAAAATGAAATGCATTTGAGTTAAACAGATACAGAACTGGATTCATAGATTATGAACTTAATTTAATTATAAAAGATAATCACTATGGGTTGAAAAATATAGAAAATCTAGAGCATGTTAACTCTTTTTAATCAGGTCGATGGACTATGAATGTCGCCTATCCTGACAGTAATGGAGCATTAGTATTTGATGATAAACTGTATATTCAAGATACGCTTTCAGATGATCAACATTTCGATACACTTTTTAGAAATCATAAAATAGAAAAACCTAAACAGAATAACAAAACAAAACCACCTTTAGTACATCTCCAAAAAATGCACATTATCCGTCAGAAGAGATTTCTGTACCAACATGTATAAGAAATGATTTCAGAGATATTTCAAGTTTACCCCCACAAAAAAATCAATTTTCACTTCTTTTTATCGTATGTACAATACTGCCTTAACCCTAGCTAGGAACAATGCCACCACAGAGATTTCTTATAAAATATGTGCTATTGAATCTTTAGCAAAAATAGATAGCATAGGTTTCTCTGACTTCATGAAAAAATATAGAAACTCAGATTTTAAGAAAGAAATATCTGATTACTTTTACTCTGTAAGGTCAGGTCACTTTCACTCAGGAAAATTTCACTTTGGTGAATTTAATGTGAACTTACAAAGAAATATAGATTTTGCTTTTAAAGAAAGGCAGATGGATTACGTAACATTCAACAACTATATTAGATATGCAATAACGAAATGGATAGAGGGAGATTTACTTAAACAACATTAAATAATAAAGGGCCGAAAAGCCCTTTATTCTCCCATTAAGGGACTAACTTGTTATTATGGTGAATCATCAGATTTTATTCTTGCCTTCCCACCATATCCTCAAGGAATCTTTTCCCTCGTAATTTAACTCTCGCTTTAGCCTCCGTATTAATATCCGAATTTTGTAATAATATCCCTAATACAAACTCTTTATCGACATCTTCAACTTTACAGCCCACGGCTTTAACTACTTCAGCACCAAGGATGATCTTCAAGCGTGTCTCAGCACTCTTGGATAAAGATTGCTCTTTGGTCTTGAGACGATTCAGACGCATCTGCGCTGATGCTATTTTTTGCTTAATGGTTTTTTCTGTTCTTGGCTTCCTATTTTTATCATCCGTATTCATAATACCTTTCCTTTTAGCTGTTAAAAACATCAAATACAATTAAAAAAGAAAAAGGTCAATCCATAGGCAGAAGGTTGAAAGCATTCCATTTCTATTTCAACTACGCAGCTATTTAGTCTATTCAATAAATCAGGATCTTCAGCTCCACTTGTTATTGGTTTGTCATTATGATACTAACTCACTTTCGTTTTACCATTTTAATTTAATATTGATATCGTGTTAAGCTTAGTCTATATCAGTTATATTTAATCACATCCTAAAAGATAGTGGATTAATAATAGACCATATATTTACAGGCATCATTCTTAACCTTCGCTGAGCATCTACTATTTTATCACCATTAGTTTTCTTATTAGAGTTCAATACCTCTAAGTTCAGTTCATTGAAAATGGCCATAACGTCCTCCCCTGCCCTCTTATGCTTTAACGCAAGAAAATCAGAAGATATTAATATTAATTCAGATAACGACTCATAATTTGAGTATCCTTCTCCATCGATATAATTAATCCGCCTGACAATTCTGAGTGTTTCCCGTCGTAATGATGTGAAAAGCACATACTTAGATAGTATAAGTCCTGTGTAGGCCCCGCTGATAATGCCTGTTAAAATCCCAATAAAAATACTTTCGCCCATAACGGCACCTATTTTAATTTCCCAATATGATCATTTACTTCCGTAATGCTTGCTTTTAGTACCTGTAAACAAATTTTGGCTGTATGTTCTCTCGGATTGAATTGATGTGATAGCTGTTGGTATGGATGTATATAGTTTCTAAAATCTCTGAGAGTATGACTGAATCGATATGTATCATACTCAATCAATCCTAACTCTCTGACCGTTTCAATAAATGAAGACAATGACCATTCATGAAATTGTTTTATTTTCCCACTCTTATCTTTAGGCGATGATTTTGTTGTATTGAACAATTTTGGATATTTCGAAGCAACACCCAGCAAAAAACCTTCTAATGTGCTTCCAGCAAGAAATATCACTGACAGATACGCGCCTGCCGGATAGCAATTCTCAATTTCTTTGATTCTTCCCTTCAATACATCTGCCACAAATGGATCAATCAAATCAGAAGTAAATTCAACATTATTGAACTCTCTTCTCAAAAAATCATCTTCAGAATCCTTCCGTTGATTCTCAGTATCTACAACGATCTTATCCTTTTTCTCAAAAACAATCTCAGCATTTTCTCGTTTAACCGTCCATTTATCAAATGCCATATATTTATTAAATTCAGTGATCAAGGCGTCTAATCGAGGTATATCGCCAACAAAGTTAATTGGAGCGAACAATTTCTTGATACAACGATCTAACTGCGGACTACCATTTATCACGCTCAACTTTTCATCGGTATACATCCACCTTGAAGGAAATCCCTGTACATATGTATCTTGAAAACCAAGATCATTAAAGAACTGAACAAGCTTTGGACCGGAACGATACTCCGTATCCTCATTGATCAAAACCCTCAGTTTTTCAAGCGTTTTCTCAGATAGAATCATGTTGGCATCCTTTCTACTCTAATAACATTAATAAATACCAGTTTACATAGAAAATCAACATCATTTGTAAAGCTGAACTGCTTGAAATGGTCCGTGGCGTTGAAAGAGGCGCAGCACTTTGTGGTTGTTCAAAACAATCACATTGCTGGAACAGGGTTCATCCCTGTTAATGATAGGATTCATCCCGAAAAAATGGTGTTTTGGTTTGAAAAATGAGATATCAGTAAGCTCAAAATGAAATTTTGCAACACAAACGTGTGCAATTACTAACTTAAAATACCTGATACTCTCCGCGTTACTTATTTTATCAAAACAATGAAAACAATTTTACCTGTTGTTTTTAGACACTGATTTCTGGTCTTAACCTGTGAATTGTGCAACACATAAGAATATCTGTTATTTTCACTGTTTTATCTAAATCCTATTTTCCCGCCTTACGGCGGGAGGAGAAAATACCACTTTTGCCCTTACGGGCGCTCTCTAAACCTAAACATTCAATATTATCCCCCTACCTCAGCCGTTCATCCGATTCTAATCCCATTAATTTCACAGACTTAAAAACTAGCGTTATTATTAAGTATAGAAAAACTTAAAACATTGTCATTATTTTTAGCTCCTTTAGGAGATATAAAAATAAAGCAATGCCCACCTATACACTCACTTCGTGAGCGTGTGGGGTCTACCGACGGTTGCCTGCCGCAGGCTAACACCGTTTCCTTCGGAAACAAAGTCAACGTCAACACCAGAGTTTTTCTTACGAAAAACTAAAACCAGCATAGTCGCATTGGAGATTTATATTTTGGTTTGATATTTAATTTTATATTGAGGTTGTTTTTATTGTATGGCTATTTTTCATCTGGATTTTAAAATTGTGAAACGAAGTGAGGGCAGATCTTCCGTTGCGAAGGCTGCTTATCATGCTCGCTGCAGAATCACAGATGAAAGAACTGGTGATACCTATGATTATAGCCATTTATTTGACAAATTCTAAATCAGATCTTTTCTCTTTCTAGTATAGTTCATTTTGCATCTATTGCAGGCATCAATCAATACAATAAACTTCAGCACTATAAAAATAACCTTAAAAATCAAAAAATATACAAAAACCTTTCCATATCAACACTATCGCCACTCTTTTTGCGCCTTCCCTTCCTCGCAAAAAATCCCCCCCAACAAACTCAACCACCTCCCCCACCAATTACAAGGACGCCAGCAAATAAAACAAGGGGTAACGTGAATACGTAGCTCCTATTTGTTGTCTATGTCTACTTTACGTCCACCAAATTAAAGGATTTAACGCCAGAATTAATGCAGTCACTAAAAGTATGGCACTGACTACTTTAGGAAGAGGCGTCCGTCACATCACTGCACGGAAAGTCCACACAGAACACGATCCGCCGCCGGACAGCGTTAAATTGCCCCGCAACGTGTTATCAATACTACTCCCTACGTTTCCCGTTACCTTGCTGTCGGTACGTTTACCTCATTGTCTGAAAGGTTATTTACGAAGTTATCATTAATAATCCACGGGTGTCTGGTATGCGAATCCAGTTCCCCAATCCTGGCGCTTTGCCTTTGCGACCATACGCGCGTAAATAAGTCTGAAACTAAACTTCACCGCTTAACGCTCTCCTCTTCCCCAATTTTTACGCAAAAAATCATCACATGATCAAGGGTCGTATTTGTTATTGCATTTTTCAAATGATATTGGTAATTATTATCATTCTCATTAACGACTTGTTCGATTTATGACGTGGAGAGAGAGGATTTCTCATGCGTATTCTGTTTGTCGGTCCACCACTGTATGGACTGCTATACCCTGTGCTGTCCCTGGCGCAAGCGTTTCGTGTTAATGGCCATGAAGTGCTGATTGCAAGCGGTGGAAAATTTGCACAGAAAGCAGCCGAAGCTGGGTTGGTGGTATTTGACGCTGCGCCTGGTTTCGATTCGGAAGCGGGTTATCGCCGTCAGGAGGCATTGCGAAAAGAAAATAACATTGGAACAAAAATGGGGAACTTCTCATTCTTCAGCGAAGAGATGACTGACCCGCTGGTCGCGTTCGCCGGGCAGTGGCGACCAGATCTCATCGTCTACCCTCCCCTTGGGGTCGTTGGACCACTGATTGCCGCTAAGTATGACATTCCGGTAGTGATGCAAACCGTCGGCTTCGGTCATACGCCCTGGCACATCAAAGGCGTGACGAAATCACTTTCTGACGCCTACCGCCGCCATGGGGTCAGCGCGCCACCAAGAGATCTGGCGTGGATAGACGTCACACCGCCCAGCATGAGCATACTGCAAAATGACGGAGAGCCGGTTATCTCCATGCAATACGTCCCGTATAACGGCGGCGCCGTCTGGGAAGAATGGTGGGAACGTACACCTGATCGCAAGCGTCTTCTGGTCAGCCTCGGCACCGTCAAACCGATGGTGGATGGCCTGGATCTGATTTCCTGGGTAATGGATTCTGCCGGCGAAGTAGATGCCGAAATCATCCTGCATCTTCCGGCAAATGCCCGCTCGGATTTACGTTCACTACCGCCGAATGTCCGTCTGGTCGACTGGCTTCCGATGGGCGTTTTCCTTAACGGCGCCGACGGTTTTATCCACCATGGCGGCGCAGGCAACACCCTGACGGCACTACATGCCGGCATTCCGCAGATAGTCTTTGGCCAGGGTGCCGACAGACCCGTCAATGCCCGCGCCGTGGTCGAGCGCGGATGCGGCATTATTCCCGGTAAGAGCGGGCTTACGAGCAGCATGATCAATACCTTCCTCGGTAATCGCGCGCTTCGCGAGGCGTCGCAGGAGGTCGCGGCGGAAATGGCGGCCCAGCCTTGCCCGACCGAGGTGGCAAAAAAACTGATCGCCATGCTGCAACACAGCTAACCGCGGCAGCGCAATGACAATGTGGCGGCTGAACCCAGATTGCGTCGCCATATCTCATCTTTCACCGATAAGGAGGCTTAATGCCCGCGACTCATTCCCCCATGCCCGCTCGTGCCTGGATAGTTCGCCTTGCCCGCGTGTGTTGGGAACGTAAAACACTGAGCATCATTGTCATCGTAGCATCAGTATCGACCATTTTACTGGCTGCGCTGACGCCGCTAATAACGCGTCAGGCCGTCAATGACGCGATAGCAGGCGATACAACCCACCTGCCGTTACTTGCCTGCGGCCTGATATTAATTGCCCTTTTTGATTTTATCGGGAATTACGTGCGCCGCGGCTATGCCGGAGAACTCTCGCTGTGGGTTCAGCATACGTTACGTAGCCGTGCGTTCGACAGTATTCAAAAACTGGACGGCGCAGGCCAGGACGCCTTGCGTACCGGGCAGGTCATTTCGCGTACCAACAGCGATCTTCAACAGGTACACACCTTGCTACAGATGTGTCCGGTGCCGCTGGCGGTGCTCACTTACTATGTGGCCGGTATCGTGGTGATGCTATGGATGTCGCCATCCATGACGCTTATCGTGATTTGCGTACTGGCCGCCCTTGCTATTACCGCCCTGCGCACCCGTCGCCGTGTTTTCGCGCAAACGGGGCTTGCCTCAGACCGGCTGGCGCACATGACGGAACATATGCGCGAAGTATTGGAACAGATCTCAGTGGTGAAGTCCTGCGTGGCGGAGTTGCGCGAAACGCGTTGGCTCGATGGTCAGTCGCGGCAGATGGTGCGGGTACGCATCGGCGCCGCTATCTCGCAGGCGATGCCGGGCGCAACCATGCTGGCGCTACCGGTGATAGGGCAGATCGTCCTGCTGTGCTATGGCGGCTGGTCGGTAATGAATGGGCGCATCGATCTGGGAACCTTCGTTGCGTTCGCGAGTTTTCTCGCTATGCTGACCGGCCCCACCCGCGTACTGGCATCGTTTTTGGTTATTGCACAGCGCACACAGGCGTCGGTAGAGCGCGTCTTCGCGCTTATCGACACGCGTTCTCGCATGGAAGACGGTACTGAGTCGGTTGAGGGTCAGATTATTGGGCTGGACGTGGAGAAGATGAGTTTCCACTACGACAACGGTAACCGTATCCTCAATGAGATCTCCTTTTCCATTCACGCCGGTGAAACCGTGGCAGTGGTTGGCGCATCCGGCTCCGGGAAATCAACATTGCTGATGTTGCTGGCGCGCTTTTACGATCCCACCTCCGGTGGGGTGTGGCTCAACACCACTGCGGGTCAACAGAATATTCGCGACCTGAAACTGACGGCGCTTCGTCGTCGCGTTGGCGTAGTGTTTGAAGACGCGTTTTTGTTTGCCGGTACGGTGGCGGAAAACATCGCCTATGGGCACCCGCAAGCGACTCAGGACGACATTCGACGCGCCGCCGATGCCGCAGGCGCCAGCGGGTTCATCAATGCGCTACCGCAGGGGTTCAACACCCGACTGGCCGAACGCGGAAGCAACCTCTCCGGCGGCCAACGCCAGCGTATTGCGCTAGCCCGGGCACTGATTACCGCGCCGGAACTGCTGATTCTCGATGACACCACCTCGGCGGTCGATGCCGGTACTGAAGCGGAAATTAACACGGCTCTTGGTCGTTATGCCGATAATGAGCATATGCTGCTGGTGATTGCGCGCCGCCGCTCAACACTGCAGTTAGCCGATCGGATCGTCGTGCTGGATAAAGGCCGCGTCGTGGATATCGGTACCCAGGCGGAGCTGGATGCAAGGTGTCCGACGTTTCGCTCGCTGATGAGCGGCGAGGGTGATTTTCTCGCCCTCGCCCCGGCGGAACAACGTGCGCTATGGCCAACAACGCAGGCGGTAAAATCCGACGACGCGCATGAGCGCCAGCCCCCCGCCGGAAAAGGTTTTGTCGACCGGATGACGCGCGTTCCGGAACGCGCCGTACAGATGGCGCTGGCAGGCCACGGGCGTCAAGTCTCATCGTTGCTGACGCCAGTAGCCTGGATGTTCGTCATCGCCGCCCTGCTTATCGCGCTTGATTCCGCCGCAGGCGTTGGCGTGCTGGTGCTTTTGCAGCGCGGTATTGACTCAGGCGTTGCCGCAGGGGATATGTCGACTATTGGCATATGCGCCCTGCTCGCGCTGTGCCTGGTGGCGATCGGTTGGTGCTGCTATGCGCTGCAAACGATCTTCGCCGCCCGCGCGGCAGAGTCGGTACAGCATACGGTACGCTTACGCAGCTTCAGCCACCTGCTACGCCTGAGTCTTCCCTGGCACGAGAAGCACATCGACTCGCGTCTTACTCGCATGACCGTCGACGTTGATTCACTCGCCCGATTTCTGCAAAACGGTCTTGCCAGCGCGGCCACCAGCATCGTGACGATGGTCGCTATCGCCGCGGCAATGTTCTGGCTTGATCCCATTCTTGCGTTAACGGCATTAAGCGCCGTGCCTGTAGTGATGCTGGCGACGTGGATTTACCGCCGTTTGAGCTCGCCTGCCTACGCCCAGGCACGGCTGGAAATTGGTAAGGTGAACAGTACGCTTCAGGAAAAGGTCTCCGGTATGCGGGTAGTGCAGTCACACGGCCAACAGAAGCAGGAAGCCGCCAGGCTACGGGCGTTATCAGACAACTTCCGCGCCACCCGCGTGCGGGCGCAAAAATACCTTGCTGTCTATTTTCCGTTCCTGACCTTCTGCACCGAGGCCGCCTATGCCGCCGTGCTTTTAATCGGGGCGACCCGGGTCGCCGGAGGCGAAATGACGCCCGGGATACTGGCGGCGTTCTTCCTGCTACTGGGACAATTTTATGGCCCGGTACAGCAGTTGTCAGGCATTGTTGATTCCTGGCAGCAGGCAACCGCCAGCGGCAAACATATCAATGCGCTATTGGCGACTGAGGAAACGGAGAATATTGAACCGTCATCCATAACGCCTGGCACTGGCGGCGCGCTACGTCTGGAGGCATTGACATTCCGCTATCCCGAAAAAACGCAACCTGTGCTTGATAAGCTCTCGCTCACCATTCCGCCAGGAACGGTAGTCGCGGTGGTCGGACGTAGCGGCGTCGGCAAATCGACGCTGATCAAGCTGCTGGCCGGGCTCTACTCTCCCGGCAGCGGGCAAATCCGTGTCGGTGAGCGCCTAATTGATGCCGCGTCGCTTAGTGATTATCGTCGCCAGACGGGGCTGGTCACTCAGGATGTCGCATTATTTAGCGGCGATATTGCCGAAAATATCCGCTATTCGCGGCCAGACAGCAGCGACACGGAGGTGGAGATCGCGGCGCGACGGGCGGGACTCTTTGAAACTGTGCAACATCTGCCGCTGGGGTTTCGTACTCCGGTCAATAACGGCGGCACGGATCTGTCCGCGGGCCAGCGTCAGTTGATTGCCCTCGCCCGCGCCCAACTGGCGCAGGCGCACATTCTGCTGCTCGACGAGGCGACAGCGCGTATCGACCGCAGCGCCGAGGAGCGCTTAATAACCTCGCTTACCGGAGTGACGCATACCGAGAAACGCATCGCGCTTATCGTCGCGCACCGACTGACCACCGCTCGCCGCTGCGATGTTATTGTCGTAATCGATAAAGGATGTATCGCTGAATATGGCAGCCATGAGCAGTTGATAGCGGCTCATGGCCTGTATGCTCGTCTGTGGCGGGACAGCGTCGGCCAGACACGCGATACGCAAGGAGAGGTCACAGGATAGTTTTTATCGCCACGATTTACGCAAAAGAAAGCCCGCAAGCGGCTGTTCCTGTAACAGCCGCTTTAGCTATTGATACTGACCGAAATATAAATGAGATGGAATACAGAAAATGAGACTGAGCCCGCCCGTCGCTCCTGTCGCTATACAGACCGCTACGCGCCTTCGCCGCCAACTCGCCGCCGGAAGCCAGGTTGACGCTTCTCACTTCTGGCGAGAAGCAAACTCGCTCGCGCTGCCGCTGGTGACAGCCATTAACGACGCAGACGATGAACGGGAAGTCACCTTCCTGTGGCGTGCCGCCTCTCCTCTGCGGGGGGTTTATGTCCGCCTGAACCGTGTCACCGATAAAGATAATGTGGCGAAAGGTATGATGACGCAACTGCCCACAACGGATATCTGGCATCTGACGCTTCGCTTACCGGCGTCCTACTGCGGTTCCTATACGATGGTCGAAATACCACCGGAAACCCCGGACGAGACGGTGTTGCAGCTTGGAAGCCGTTTCGCCTCCCTTGTCGGGAAGGCGGACCCGCTGAACAGCACGCCGGGAATAAATGTTCGGGGCAATGCGCAGGAATCCGTTCTGGCGCTGGATCATGCCCCGGCACAGGAGGAGTGGTCAGGCTGTCGCGCTTACGCCGGGCAGCTTTTCACCTCAGAACATCGGCTCGCCGGACAACGTCGCCGTGTGCGGCTGTATCTTCCTGACGTTCCTGTCGTACAACCGCTGGGCTTACTGGTACTCACGGATGGCGAGATCTGGTTCGACCATCTTGGGGTAAGTGCCGCCATTGACGCTGCCATCCGCAGCGGACGCATCGCGCCGGTGGCCGTACTCGGCATTGATAACATCAACGCGCGTGAACGCGTCGCAATCCTCGGCGGTCGCCGCGAGCTGGTGCTCGACATTGCCGAACGCCTGCTGCCAACCCTTCGCGCCAAATACCCGGAACGGCGGTGGGCGGACCGTACACAAACGGTGCTGGCAGGGCAAAGCCTCGGCGGCGTGACCGCGCTGATGGCGGCCCGCCACGCGCCAGAGAGCTTCGGCCTGGTGCTGAGCCACTCCCCCTCAATGTGGTGGACGCCGGACAACCGCAATCGCCCGGACCATTTCAGCGCAGAAGAGCGCTCATGGGTCAGCGAACATGTGTTATCCGCGCCCTCGCCAGCCGTACGTACGCATCTGTGCGTGGGATCGCTGGAAGGTTCGACGGTCCCGCAGGTCAAACAGTTGCATGAAAAATTGCGCGCCGCCGGCGTCGAAAGCCATTGCAGCGTGTACACCGGCGGTCACGATTATGCCTGGTGGCGCGGCGCGCTGATTGACGGATTACGTCTACTGCCCCGATAAAACTTCACCTGCCAAAAAGGAATCACATCCGATGTATGGTCGCCAGTACCACAACAAGTGCTATCGCATGGCGCTATTTTTAGTGAGTTTTTGTTTTAGCGCGCTGAGTTATGCGCAGCCGGATATGCAGCCATTAGGGCCGAATATCGCTGATAAAGGTTCGGGATATTACCATTTTAGGGTCAATGACTTTCAATCTGCCGATGGCGCAAGACATTACCGGGTATGGACCGCTATTCCCAATAAAGCCGCCCCGCCGTCGGGTTATCCTGTCTTATATATGCTGGACGGCAACGCAGTGATGGACAGGCTGCCGGAGGCGTTGCTCAAACAACTGGCAGACCACTCGCCGCCGGTGATTGTGGCGATTGGCTATCAGACTAACCTGCCGTTTGATCTTAACGGCAGAGCTTATGACTATACGCCGGCGCCGGGAATCGATCGCGATGACAGTGAAAATAACCCGCGTTTTCATCGTAAAACCGGCGGCGGGCCAGCGTTCCGCCAGCTACTGGAGAGACATATCGCGCCGCAGGTGGAACAAGGAATAACCATCAACTCCGAACGGCGCGGGGTATGGGGACATTCTTATGGCGGCCTGTTCGTTTTGGACTCCTGGCTGTCGTCATCCTTCTTTCATATCTATTACAGCGCCAGCCCGTCACTCAGCAGGGATAACTTTGCCCTGTTGAATCGTCTTACGACAGTGAAGCCGTCGCCGTTCTGCCATAAAAAACTCATCATAATGGAAGGTTCAGCGTCGAATGGGGATAGCAGGCAACGCCAGATGGCCGAGCTCCTGCAAAAAGTTCAGGAGACCGTGAGAACGCTTGAGAACAACGGCGTTAACGCGGCCCTGCAGCATTACCCGGGCCTGGGCCACGGGCCCATGTTTAACGCCTCTTTTCGCAGTGCATTGCTGGATATCAGTCGCGAACCGGCAAGCCAAAAACCACGCTGCCATTAACCCGCCGCCAGATTATGCCCGCCAGCGGCGGGCATAATCCATCAAAACGAGGCCGTCACACCGGCATAATAAGCCCGACCCGGTTCGTTATAGGTATTTGCCCCTTCGGCGGAGCGATAGATCTGTTTATCGAAGATATTGCTGATACCGACATTAAGACGCAGGTTCTTATTGATATCGTAATTAACGTTAGCGCCGACCAGTGAGTAAGCCCCCAGCGCTTTCCCGGACAATCCTTTGGTCTCTTCACTACGCGACTCCGCATGTGTTCGCGGTTTTTGCTTGCCGTATAACGTCCAGTTGACGTTAGCGGAGAGCGCGCTGGTAATAGTCCAGTCGAGGAAGGTATTCACCGTATATTTCGGGATTATCGATAAGGGATTGCCGGTATCTTTTTGCTCAGAAGCGATCATATAAGTCGCATTGGTATTCCAGTTCAGACGGTCCGGCATCAGCGGAACAGCCATGCTGGCTTCAATACCTTCAATCAGCGCTTTACCGCCGTTCTGCCACTGCAATACATAAGCGCCAGATGCGCTTCTGCCAATAATTTTATCACCTGCGACAATCTTATTCTGATAATCGTTACGGAAATACGTGACGCTTGCGTGGTAATCGTCTACGGTAAATTCCAGCCCAATCTCTTTATTGATACTAATTTCAGGATCGAGATTCTTATTACCGACCAGGTAACAGCCGCCCGACGTAATATCTTTTGGACAACCGTTGCCTTTCGAATAGAGTAAATACCCCTCACTGGTTTGATACAAGTTCGGTGCCTTAAAGGCCCGGGCAATACCGGCTTTCACCTTGACGTATTCACCTAACTCCTGGGAAAGGTTAAGACTGGGACTAAAATTACTCCCGGATTCGCTCAAATAGTCAAAACGCAGACCCGGAATAATATTGGTACCGGCCATGGGTTCGATATTATCTTCAACGTACAGCGCACTGATTTCCGATTTATTTTTGCTGCTACGGTTAGCCGCCGAACCGGGAATCCCGGCGATATTGCTATCCTTAACCGTCAGACTGGTAGAGGAAGGATCGTTCAGCTCATCGCGGTTCCACTCCGCGCCGACGGTGAGCGTTTGCTCAAATAGCCATATCACCGGGACATTCACCTCGCCGCTGGTGCGATACGAGGTCAGGCGGTTAGTGGTGAACGTCTGGTCGTTGGTAATACGCCCCTCGCCGCCGCCGGAGAGCCCCTCATTCATGCGGGTATTATCGGTTTTTTCATAGTAGAACCCCAGGCGGCTTTGCCCCCAGTCCCAGATGCCGTTATGAGTTAGACCGTAATTCTGCCGGTACAGGCGATTGGTCTCCCGCCCGGACTGCGCGAGACTTCTGGTAACCGCGTTTGAAGTACTGTTTTGCGTATCGCCGGCATAGATATTCCCCTGCCGACTGTATCCCGCTTCAAAATCAAGGATTTGCTGCGGGGTCATTTTCCATGAGAAGACGCTATTAATATCTTTATTGGTGACCCCCTCCCGTCCGGCGGCATTCTTGGTACCGGCGGAGGAGTTAATATCCCAGCTGTCGGCATCGGTTCTGTTGAGATTACCGTACAGGCGCATCGTCAACGTATCTCCAGCCAACGGGCCGCTAAGGCTAAAGTTACCCCGCCGGGTGTCACCTTCTTTGCTGCTTTCCGGCTGGTTGGTATAGAGCGACAGCGAGCCGTGCCAGTCATTAGTGGGGCGTTTGGTGATGATATTCACCACCCCGCCAGCGGCACCGGAGCCATAGCGCGCGGCGGCGGGCCCACGGATCACTTCAATACGTTCTACCATCTCCGGCGGCACCCAGTTCGTATCGCCACGGGTGTCGCGTTCTCCGCGCCAGCTATAGCGAACCGAATTTCGCGACGTCACCGGCACGCCGTCAATCAGCACTAAGGTATTTTCTGGCCCCATACCACGAATATCAATTTGTCGGTTATTTCCGCGCGTCCCCGAGGCGCTATTGCCGGTAAGATTAACCCCAGGCATCTTACGAATAATATCGGCAAGATCGTTAACGGGAGGATTCTTCTGAATATCGTCACGAGTAATAATCGAAACGCCCGGCTGTTGCTTTAATACTTGCTCGGCAGTGGATTCAACCACCATCGTTTCGCCGTTGTCGTCAGTAGATTCTGCTGCTGATAATGGACTATTAACCCCTGTAGAAACCACGGTTATTAACCAGAGGAACTTATTAACTCTCATACCCATTCCCTAAATAATGTCTAAAGTAGCGCTGTTGCCCTCAAGCTCACATCCTTGCCAGGTTACGTCTATATAGTAATTATTATCATATGCTAATGATAATAATTATCATTCAATTGAGAAAAAGGCAATCTTTCGACCGCAAAAATCTGGTAATAAGAAAACGGAAATGGGATTTTGCAATATGACTCTCTGTCCGGGCTCCGCTTTGCCAGTAAATCCGGGAGAGGTGGCAGAATGCGCCTACTGAACGGAGGTTTTACAAAACAGGAATAGAGGAAATAAAACTATTTTTCAAATCGTTAATCATAAGAAACACCCAGGTAAGATGGTATAGCGCGGTTCAGGGTTCACCGCCGCTTCCCTGCCGACGGCGAACCGTTCTTACAGTTTGCCAGAGACTTTCCGTCTGGGTAATGGTGGGATCGGATACGATTGTAGCCATTCGATATTTGATGATGAAAGTGATGTTGGCGCCAAAATACAAAGCGCCTGGTAATATTTATCAGGCGCTTTGCAGACTGAAAACCATCAAACATCGGTTTCTCGTTCTCCATGATCTACCGGGAAAAATGGCAACCCACAGTTAGTGGGTTTTACTGTCGGGTCTTGCCAGGGATGTTGTGTTACCCCCAGGTCTTTTAAAAGACCTCGTAACAGCACTAACTCCCTGGGTGTCATTTTTTGCTTTGGTTCACCCTCTTTAAGTGGACGAATATCCTCCTGACTATTACATGTAACACAATAACCTTTTAACTCTATCCACTTAGGCGCAGTGGGGGTCTTAGGATCAAGAGGCGTCGAGCTGGCAACGCACGAACAGGCACTTATACATCCAGGCATAACGTTTTCCTTTTCAAACAATTCGCTTTAGTTGGAAGTTCTACTTGAGAAAATAGAAATGGTTATTCAGATATTTTTACCGTCGCATACCCCTGTAATAATAAAAGATACTGTAAATAATTAACTCTCAGCTACTATTCAGTAGCAGATTGTTATTCTTACATTGCTTTTATTTTCGATTTACGTCAAAAAGGACTAAATATCTTCACTATAAAATTCGTTAAAAAGTGCTTGTGTACTTGTAGACATTGTGGCGTCTTCGGTACATGAACCGGTTAGTGTACAATCTTTAAAACTGGTATTTTTTAAATTAGCCTCGGACAAATCAACCTCGCCCAGGTTAGTAGAAATGAAACTCGCCTTTTGCAGGTTTGCCCGGGTTAAGACAGCGCCTTCCATATCAGTAGCCATTATAGTAGCACCCTTTAATGTCGCACCGCTCATATCGGCAAGTATAAGGTTTGCGCCTGAAACATTAGCGTGATTCATATTCGCACCGGAACAATTACATTCTACCATGCTACAGCCTAACAGACTCGCGTGTTGTAAATTGGCGCCAGTAAGATTAGCGTGATCGAGGATAGCGCCACACATAATAGTATCTTCCAGACAGGCGTTCGTTAAGTTACTGTTGCCTAATAATGCTCCCGATAGATTTGCGCCGCTTAAGTCTGCGTCACATAAATTTTCTGCCGTCAGATTTGCTCCGGGAAGGACAGCGCCTTTAAGATTCATGCCTCCCTGGGCAGTTAATATTACAGAATCCTGAGGGAGAGAAAACTCGGTTCTGAATAGTAAAGCTCGACATATTTTTTCAAAAGAGGCAAGCGGAATTTCTCTCATCTCAGAATGGTCGCCTTTACTGACTCGTACAATAACTTGTCCAGCTTCGTTATTCTCACCAGGAAGATTAAATTCGACACGACACCCGCCCATATCCTCCAGTATAATGTTTTCTGGCAACGGAGCACCTCTGCCAGGCATTGAACTATTCAATGTATCAGCCATAACCTCTATCAATTCCTTATACTGTGTTTCATTTCTCCGACGTACCCCACCACAGGTAAAAAAGTTAATGATATGTTCCAGAATAGTTTTGGGAGAGGTGGCTTGCCGCATAGCAGCATAAGTCCCCGCGCCAAAAGCAGATGTAGCCATACCGGCCAGACTACCGAGTGAACGCTGCATAATATTTTCTCCCAGAGAGCAACATAGTACATGATAAAATTTATCATATAGATTTGCATTTAGAGATAAGGTGAATACCCCCTTTGCGTCTGGTTACATAATCACGCATCACGACGCTTTGCTGTCTGACTTACACAATACCAGCCAAATAAATATATTGGCTTATACTCGTCATACTTCAAGTTGCATGTGCTGCGGCTGCGTTCCCTCACCCCAGTCACTTACTTTAGTAAGCTCCTGGGGATTCGCTCGCTTGCCGCCTTCCTGCAACTCGAATTATTTAGAGTATAAACATTATTTAAAATAATAAACACGGCATTCGTTTTAATACTACGTTCAGGACTCATCCCACTCATTAGCAGAAAATCTATTAAAAAGCGTGTTCAGGCGTTTTATTGCTGCCATTGATAAACTGTTTAACAACGTCGTCTGTACAGGCCTTCTTCGTTGCCTTTACGTTTAACTCAATCAGGCTACCGTCTCGGTTATAAGTCTATCGAGTAGTAGGGACGTAGTATGACGATGCAGCAAAGTGATATGGAAAGATATAATCCATTATTAATGTTAAAAGAAGTCATGGCGCAGACGCCTTATCGCCATAAACGCTGGGGAGAGCGTAAGTTTCGCTATAAATTTGTATTACGTTGCCTTATTAACCCCGTTACGACAATTAAATACTTCAATGAATTATGCCATCTGTCTCAGCCCAGAACGCTGATCATTCATCGTCCCCTATTGCCGGCAAAAATCCAGCGGCCCTATTTGTATACCGGGCTTAGCATACGTTGCCGGGCAAGAGCTATTCTGGAACACTACCAGTTCGTTCAGTCCTTTCCGGAAAGTAAAATTAAAAAGATCCTTCTGTCCGAGGAACAAATCTTACTCGCTCACCTGGAAGGAAAAAACGGTGCTCTGGTAGATATCTACTGCGGTCCCTGTGGCTATGACAGAGAAGGTGAGCTGACATTAACGCTGTGCTTCAATGATACGCCGTTGGCACGTTTATCATTTTCCTTTATCCGCCATGAAGGGAAGCAAATAGCGCTGGTTGCCGGGTTACAAGGGCCCAGTAAACATATCGGCCCACAAGTCATACGTAACGCCACCAAAGATTGTTACGGTCTCTTTCCTAAACGGATGCTGTATGAAGCATTTGCGACATTGATGCAGGCCTGTAATGTCGACGAGATTTATGCGGTAAGTGAAAACAACCATGTTTATCGTCAACTCAGGTACTTATTCCAGAAGAAAAAAACTTTTGTGGCCAGCTATAGTGAATTCTGGGAGTCGCTAAACGGCGTTAAGAAAGGTGCCTTATATCATCTGCCATCACAGGTGATGCGTAAAGCTCCTGAAAGTATCCCCAGCAAAAAACGCGCAGAGTATCGGAAACGCTATCATATTCTGGATACAATAATACAAGAGGTTAACAGCCTCTCCCGGTAGAACTATTTCATACGCGGATGTGCAGATCCTGCTACCGTTCAGCGGATCTCTTTGAAATCTGTATCGCTACTGAATGATTAAATACAGAATGGCTTGCGAGTGAATAGCGCGGCATTAAACCGTCGCTTTCACTCATGCTATGATCAACATCTTAATCTTATTCCCTTCACCATAACGTCATCGATTAGCATGTTAACCATTAAATACAAGCTAAACATTTGTCACATTTTTATTTGGTTAAGCAAAAAAATAATACAAAATAGAATTTTCAGTAAGCCAAGTCAGGAGTTTTGGTGAAAATACAAGAAGTTAAGCGTATATTAACCCGCTGGCAGCCGTCTTCCTTTACCCTATACCGGGAGGTGTTTGCGCAATACGGCGGTAGTATCAATATGCACCCAGATATTGTTGATTATTTTATGAAGCGCCATAACTGGCATTTTAAATTCTTCCACTATGAAGAAGATGATAAGATTAAAGGCGCCTACTTTATTTGTAATGATCAGAATATTGGCATCCTGACGCGCAGAACCTTCCCGCTATCGTCAGACGAGATACTTATTCCGATGGCACCAGATTTACGCTGCTTCTTACCCGATCGTACTAACCGACTTTCGGCGTTACATCAGCCACAAATACGCAATGCCATATGGAAACTCACCAGAAAAAAACAAAATTGTCTGGTCAAAGAAGCGTTCTCTTCTAAGTTTGAAAAAACACGCCGTAATGAATATCAGCGATTTCTTAAAAAAGGCGGAAGTGTAAAAAGCGTTGCTGATTGTTCTTCTGATGAACTGACTCATATTTTTATCGAGTTATTTCGGTCTCGTTTCGGCAATACTTCATCCTGCTATCCCGCTGATAACCTTGCCAACTTTTTTAGTCAACTGCATCACCTTCTGTTTGGGCATATTCTTTATATTGAAGGGATACCCTGTGCATTTGATATCGTATTGAAATCTGAAAGCCAGATGAACGTCTACTTTGACGTATCTAATGGTGCAATTAAAAATGAGTGCAGGCCACTCAGTCCCGGCAGCATACTAATGTGGCTAAATATTAGCCGCGCCAGAAATTACTGCCAGGAAAGACAAAAAAAATTACTTTTTTCCATCGGCATACTAAAGCCTGAATGGGAATATAAGCGCATGTGGTCGACCCCCTATTTTACCGGGAAATCGATTTGCTAAAAAGAAAGCCTGGACGTAAATATGTTTTTTACGTCCAGATTTTTCATAAATCCTGATGAACTGATAAAAAACTAAAATTTAATCAGAATTTAAAAAATAAGTTAACCACCATATAATCATAATGACAATTACTCGAAATTCACTTACACTATACTCGGTTTTATGGAATTGATTAACACGGTATGTTACAGATAACGTGCTAAAAAGCGTGCAGCGGTTATACATTTTCATATGTGTGTGTCATTAACCTGGCGTCAGGAACAGATGATGATGACAACCACCATTTTATCTCTTCTGGCCTGGCATACCGTCAGTAGATTAAAGGTGTAGCCTTGCTTTATGGCATTACAAAAATGCGGGTGGGGTCTATGCTCAATGCATACGTTATTTGTAACAACGCTCTTGTGCATAAACAATACGTTATTGTCAACAGCACTGAACGGGTACAGTGGTTCTTGCTGACAACAGGCTTAAAGATCGCCTTAACACGGGATACCTGATAACTGGATTATATTATGACACATGCAGACTGGCTGATTCTTGGGTATACAACTGTTATTATTATTTTTGGTATTGTATGTTATATCGGATTGCTTAAATTGATAACGAAAGGCAAGCATGAAAAATAACGCACTTACCGGGAAGAATATACTCTCAGGAGATAAAATGCTTCGGCAATGATATGACACCACTGCCGAAATGTTATTTTTACAGAAATCAATCAGGTATTGAGGGTGATTTTATCATAGCCGCGCCAGCGATAATTCAACAACGAGAGCAGCCAGAATAGCACAAAAGCGCCCACTACCCAGAAGCCCACATTCCCCATATGATCGTTAAGCGTGCTTACGGTCTGCCAAAATGTTCCGCTTAACTGTAACGCATCATCAATCAACCCCAGCGCCTCAAGCCCGCCAATCGCCAGCGCGACAATGACAGATGCGGCGGTAATGGTCATATTATAATAAAGCTTACGTAATGGATGCGAGAAAGCCCAACCGTAAGCGCCGACCATGACAAAGTTATCCAGGGAATCCACCAGCGCCATCCCGGCGGTAAACAGCACAGGAAAAATCATCATCGACCAGAGAGATAGCCCCTGGTTAGCTGCTGAAGCGGAAATGCCCAGCAACCCAACCTCGGTTGCGGTATCAAATCCCAGACCAAACAGAAAACCGACAAAATACATATGCCAACTGGAAGTGACCAAACGAAACGTACGCTGAAATATACGCGTCATCAGCCCGCCAGGTATCGCCTCGTCATGCGCCCTCACTGACTCGCCGCGGGTAACCGAGCGAAATTGCCGCCAGACGTTGAACAAAATAAACAGGTTAAGCAGGGCCATCGCCAGCAGAAAAAAAGCGGAAACAGCCGTACCAATCAACGAACCATATTGATGCAAAACATCAATACGATCGCGAAATGCCATCGACGTCACAACAATCGCCAGACATGCCAGAACGACAATGGTCGAATGACCCAATGAAAAAAACGCCCCCACGCCTAAAGGCGTTTTACCCTGCTGCATCAGTTTACGGGTGACGGTATCGATGGCTGCGATATGATCGGCATCAACCGCATGACGCAGCCCAAAGCTATACGCCAGTATGGCTGCGCTTAGCATGACGGCATGGTGATGAAAAACACAGAACGCCCAAATCCAGGCCAGGATGTTAACCCCAACAAGAAAGACGGTTAATGCTATTCCCCGTCGTTTAGTATGATTATTCATGCCCCTGCACCCACTATATTTTTAATTAACGCTACGGTTTGTAGGGGGAATGTATGATCATTTGATTAAAACGTCACACCTCAAGATGCGACTTTTTGTAAACGTGCTTTACCGCTGACACATTTGTGCGCATTACTGCGGAACAAGGCTTAAAAAGCGTATCCGAACGTATAACCCTCCCAACGCTTCGCTACGGGAAAAATGGGGATGAGTACGGTGCAGGCGTGCGATATCATTGACCAAAGCCAGACCAATGCCCGCCCCGGCCACATTTCCTACATTATCGAGCCGGTGGAACGGCTGTAGCGCCAGATGGATGTGTTCATCATCAATACCGGGGCCGCTATCTTCGACAACCAGCGTCACGGCATCACTATCCCGTTCAAGCCGCGCGGTGACGATGCCTTGCTCAGGCGTGTATTTCAGCGCATTATCCAGCAAGTTTCCGCACAGCTCGCTAAGCAGTACCTCATCCCCCTCGATCCACATCGCTTCCTGTTCGCCTTCGTAGCCCAGGTCGATATGTTTACTCCGCGCCTGCGCCAGGCGGGTAAAGCAGCCGCTCTGTACGATATCGTACAGATTGACCGGGGAAAAACGCCGCTCGCCCTGCTCTTTATGCTTTACCGCAGAAAGTTGCAACAATCTTTCCGTGAGCTGAATGGTGCTATCCAGCGTTACGCTCATCGCCTGCAGACTTTCGTACCAGTGATGAGGGTGCTGGCTGGCTAACGCCACCGCCGCCTGCGTTTTTAACACCGCCAGCGGCGTTTTTAACTGGTGAGAAGCATCGGCGCTAAAGCGTTCCTGCCGGGAGAGGATGCCGCGGAGCCTGTCAATGTAGCGATTAAACGCCACGATTAACAAGCGTGTTTCCGACCACGGCAGCAGTTCCGGCAGCGGCGTTAGCAGACCCGGTTCGCGGCGTACCATTAATGACGAAAGTTGACGCATAGGGCGCAGGATCCGGCGTAATAACCAGCCAACCAGCACCAGGGTCAGCAACACCAGCAGCCCCTGTGAGATCCAGGAAGAGAACAGCAGTTGGCCCGCCAGATAACGACGGGACTGCAGCGTCTCTGCGACATAAATCTCCGCCATGCCGATAATGCCGCCTTCGTTGATCGGCTGTAGCAAACGCGCCACGCGGATCGCCTCGCCGCGATACTCGGTATGATAGAACCACGCCAGCGCCGGATAAAGCCGGGTACGAGGCGTAGCGGGCGGCATGGCGGGCAGATCGTCATAACCGGAAATGACCTTTCCGGAAGGGTCGACGACTTTGTAATAGAGTCGATCATTCATATTAAGCTCGAAGCTATCCAGCACCACCCAGGGCACGTTAACTTCCAGATGGTTATTGCGCACCACCAGCCGTTCCGATACCGTTCGCGCCGAGGAGAGCAACGTACGATCATAAGCCTGAGTGGCGGCCTGTAGCGCATTGACATAGCTGTTAAACGCCGACAGCCCCCATAGCAGAATCAGCGGCAACCCCAGGAACAGCAAGAGTTGCAGGTACAACGATTGCGGCTTAACCCACTTCATCGCCGCGCTCCAGCACATAACCCAGGCCGCGCAGCGTCGTAATTCGTACATCGCTTCCCTGGAGTTTTTTACGCAGTCGATGAATATAAAGTTCGATGCTTTCAGGGCTTACCTCATCGTTCAGGCTGAACACCTGTTCAAAAAGCTGCTGACGCGAAACCGGCCGCGTTCGTCGGTACATCAATACGGTTAAGAGCGCCTGCTCACGCGGCGTCAGCGCTAACGGCTGTCCCTGTAACAGAAAATACCCTTCATCATGAAAGATCAATTCCCCCAGTTGCTGAACTTCATGAACCTGCCCAGCGCTGCGTCGGAGCAAGGCCCGTAAACGGGCATCCAGCTCTTCCAGTTCAAAGGGTTTCGGCAGATAGTCATCCGCGCCGACGTTGAGACCTTTTACGCGATCCGCCACCGCGCTTCGCGCCGTGAGCAGCAAAACGGGCAAGGTCTGACCGCGTTTACGCAGCCGTTGCACCACCTCCAGTCCATCCATTCCCGGCATATTGATATCCAGCACCGCCAGCGCGTACATTTCACTGTGCAGAAGATGGTCAGCCGCCAGGCCGTCAAATACGCAGTCCACGGCAAAGCCGTTTTGCACCAGCGCTTTCTCCAGCCAGTGAGCCAGCTCACGGTTATCTTCCGCCAATAAGAGACGCATATCACATCCTGTAAAGTTTCTGCCGCATTGAAAGGGAATTGAAAGGTTATTGTTTTAACAATCACGCAACCGAACTGCTACATGTCGGCTCACATAATCACAAAAATCTTCTTCCGAACCTGAAAAATCCGGACGTCCGGCGTGAGGATAAAAAATGAAAAAACAATTACTTCGTACCCTTACTGCAAGCATTTTATTAATGAGTACCTCTGTTCTGGCGCAGGAGGCGCCGTCGCGAACGGAATGTATCGCACCAGCCAAACCTGGCGGCGGTTTCGACCTTACCTGTAAGCTGATTCAGGTGAGTTTGCTGGAGACTGGCGCTATCGAGAAACCCATGCGGGTAACGTATATGCCCGGCGGCGTCGGCGCTGTGGCCTATAACGCGATAGTCGCCCAACGCCCTGGCGAACCCGGGACTGTGGTCGCCTTTTCCGGCGGTTCGCTGCTCAACCTGTCGCAGGGGAAATTTGGTCGCTACGGCGTGGATGATGTGCGCTGGCTGGCAAGCGTGGGCACTGATTACGGCATGATCGCCGTGCGTGCGGATTCCCCGTGGAAAACGCTGAAAGATCTGATGACGGCGATGGAAAAAGATCCCAACAGCGTGGTCATTGGCGCTGGCGCCTCTATTGGCAGCCAGGACTGGATGAAGTCGGCGTTGCTGGCGCAAAAGGCGAACGTCGACCCGCACAAGATGCGCTACGTTGCCTTTGAGGGCGGCGGCGAGCCGGTGACGGCATTAATGGGCAACCATGTTCAGGTTGTCTCCGGCGATCTCAGTGAAATGGTGCCTTATCTGGGCGGCGACAAAATCCGCGTGCTTGCCGTCTTTTCAGAAAATCGTCTGCCGGGCCAGCTTGCCAATATCCCTACCGCTAAAGAACAGGGCTACGACCTGGTGTGGCCGATTATTCGCGGCTTCTACGTTGGGCCCAAAGTCAGCGATGCCGATTACCAGTGGTGGGTGGATACCTTCAAGAAGCTCCAGCAAACCGACGAGTTTAAAAAGCAGCGCGATCTGCGCGGCCTGTTTGAGTTCGACATGACCGGCCAGCAGCTCGATGACTACGTGAAAAAACAGGTTACTGATTACCGTGAACAGGCGAAAGCCTTCGGACTCGCGAAATAATCGCGGAGGCAATGATGAGCGATCGTATCTTTGCGGGTATCTGGCTGTTGCTCTGTATCGCCGGGCTATTCATCGCCTGGCAGATCCAAAGCGAATACAGCTATGAACCCGTCGGCCCCCGCCCTTTTCCGCTGGGGATTATCGGCCTGATGGCGCTCTGCGCGCTGGCGCTGTTATTACGCCATCCCGACACGGTGAGCTGGCCGCGCCGTCATGTTCTGCAAAAGCTAATTACCATGATCATCATCCTGTTGATGTACGCCTGGGGATTCGAATGGCTGGGTTTTCCCATCGCCACCGCGCTTCTCACCATGGTTATCGGGATGCTGTTCGGCGCCACGATCCCGGCGGCGGGTATCTCCGGCGCGGTATTGGGCATTCTGCTGTGGTATGCCTTTGACCGGCTGCTTGATGTCACCTTACCTCTCGGCGCCTGGCTGAGTTAACGGAGCAACGATGGATACCTGGATATATCTTTCTCAGGGCTTTGCGGTAGCGATGACGCCGGAAAACCTGGTTATCGCGTTGATTGGCTGCTTCGTGGGCACGATCGTCGGTCTGCTGCCGGGCCTGGGACCGATCAACGGCGTGGCAATCTTACTGCCGCTGGCCTTTGCGTTGCATCTGCCTGCGGAGTCGGCGCTAATTCTGCTGGCGACGGTGTACATTGGATGTGAGTATGGCGGCAGGATCTCCTCCATATTGCTCAACGTCCCCGGCGATGCGGCGGCGATCATGACGGCGCTGGACGGTTACCCGATGGCGCAGCAAGGGAAAGGCGGCGTAGCGCTGTCGATTTCCGCAGTCAGCTCATTTTTCGGTTCATTAATCGCTATCGGCGGCATCATTCTGTTCGCCCCTTTACTGGCGCAATGGTCGCTGGCCTTTGGTCCGGCGGAATATTTCGCCTTAATGGTTTTTGCCATCGCCTGTCTTGGCAGCATGATGGCGCAAAACCCGCTTAAATCATTTCTGGCAGCGCTGATCGGTCTTGGCCTTGCGACCGTCGGCGTGGACGCCAACACCGGGGTTTATCGCTTTACCTTTGACAGCGTTCATCTTTCCGACGGCGTACAGTTTATCGTCGTGGTGATCGGCCTGTTCTCGGTATCAGAAATACTTTTAATGCTGGAACATACCAGCAGCGGGCAAACAATGGTCCGCAAAACGGGTCGAATGTTGTTCAACCTGAAAGAAGGCGCGCAGTGTATCGGCACCACCCTGCGTTCTTCGGTAATCGGCTTTTTTGTCGGCGTATTGCCCGGCGCCGGGGCGACCATCGCCAGCGCCATTACCTATATGACCGAGAAAAAACTCAGCGGCAACAGCGATAGCTTCGGCAAAGGGGATATTCGCGGCGTCGCGGCGCCGGAGGCGGCAAACAACGCCTCTGCCTGCGGCTCCTTCATCCCGATGCTGACGCTGGGCGTTCCCGGTTCCGGCACTACGGCAGTGATGATGGGGGCGCTGACGCTGTACAACATCACGCCAGGCCCGGCGATGTTCACCGAACAGCCGGATATCGTCTGGGGACTCATCGCTGCGCTGCTGATTGCGAACGTGATGCTGCTGATCATGAATATCCCGTTGATCGGTCTGTTCACCCGTATGCTCACCATTCCGCTGTGGTTCCTGGTACCCGCCATCGCTGCCGTATCGGCGGTAGGGGTGTATGCGGTACACAGCACCACCTTCGATCTGGTGCTGATGGTCGCGCTCGGCGTGTTAGGGTACATTTTACGTAAAATGCACTTCCCAATGTCGCCGCTGATCCTGGGATTCGTACTGGGGGAAATGCTGGAGCAGAACCTGCGTCGCGCACTCTCCATCAGTAACGGCAATATGGCGATTTTGTGGCAAAGCGGCGTTGCCAAAGCCCTGCTGATCATGGCGATCATGGTCATTGTCGTACCGCCAGTGTTACGTCTGATCCGTAAACACAGCCGTAAACCGCAGGTTGACGCCGGTTAATTGACTGCTGAAATACGTTGTACTTGTCCGGCCTACGCGCTCATGTGCCAGGCCGGGCAACCCCGCCAGCATCCCTCTCCCATAACTCGCTCATTTTACCCCCCTTCTTGCCGTTGTCAGGCTCGTGGCGCCGTTAACCTCACCTTTCGCATTGTTAAATATTTGTTGTTTTTGATCACAATAATTAAACAAAAGCGGTTATTTCATACGCGTTCCTGAAAAATGTCGATATTTTTAATTTATGGCTACGAAATGAGCATCGCCATGTCTCCCTGACCATCTACCGAGAGGAATGATTCTGATGAATGCACTGACTGCCGTAAAAGCGAACACAGATGATTTAGCCCAACGCCATACTGGTTTCACCCTTGCCCCTTCGGTGCAGTCGCCGCGCCTGCTGGCGTTAACGTTTACGGCGGATACCACAAGACAATTTCTCCATCAGGTTGCGCAGTGGCCGGTGCAGGCGCTGGAATACAAATCTTTCTTACGTTTCAAAATCGGCAAGATCCTCGACGATCTGTGCGGCAATCAGCTACAACCGCTGTTGATCAAAACGCTCCTCAACCGTGCACAAGGCGCGCTGTTGATCAGCGCCGAAGGGATCGATGATGTCGCACAGGCAGAAGAGATGGTCAAACTGGCGACGGCGGTGGCGCATCTTATTGGTCGCTCCAACTACGATGCGATGAGCGGCCAGTATTACGCGCGTTTCGTGGTCAAAAACGTCGACAACTCCGACAGTTATCTGCGCCAGCCCCACCGCGTAATGGAACTGCACAATGACGGCACCTATGTTGAGGAGGTGACCGACTACGTGCTGATGATGAAAATCGACGAACAAAATATGGAAGGCGGTAATTCGCTGCTGCTGCACCTTGATGACTGGGAACATCTGGAGTCGTTTTTTACCCATCCGCTGGCGCGTCGCGTCATGCGCTGGGCGGCGCCGCCAAGCAAGAATGTTAGCCATGACGTCTGGCACCCGGTGTTTGATGTCGACCAACAAGGCCGCCCGGTCATGCGTTATATCGACCAGTTCGTCCAGCCAAAAGACTTTGAAGAAGGCGTCTGGCTCAGCGAGCTTTCAGACGCGCTGGAAACCAGTCAAAACATCCTCTCCGTACCGGTACCGGTCGGCAAATTCCTGCTGATTAACAATCTGTTCTGGCTACATGGACGCGATCGTTTTACGCCGCATCCTGACTTGCGTCGCGAACTGATGCGCCAGCGCGGTTACTTCGCCTACGCCGCCAGCCATTATCAAACTCACCAATAAGCGCCACGGCGAAGGAATTATGCGGATGTATGATTTTGTGATTATCGGCGGCGGCATTATCGGCATGTCGACCGCCATGCAACTTATTGATCTCTACCCGGATGCGCGCATCGCATTGCTGGAAAAAGAGTCCGCGCCAGCCTGCCACCAGACCGGGCATAACAGCGGCGTGATCCATGCCGGGGTGTACTACACGCCCGGCAGCCTCAAAGCGCAGTTTTGTCTGGCAGGCAATCAGGCGACCAAAACCTTTTGCGATCAAAACAACATCCGCTACGACACCTGCGGCAAAATGTTGGTCGCCACCTCGGAGCTGGAAATGGCGCGGATGCGCGCGCTATGGGAGCGGACGGCGGCCAACGGCTTAGAGCGCGAGTGGTTAAGCGCGGCGGAGCTGCGTGAACGCGAACCCAATATCATTGGCCTGGGCGGGATTTTTGTCCCTTCCAGCGGGATTGTCAGCTATCGCGATGTCGCGACGGCCATGGCGAACCGCTTTCAGGCCAAAGGCGGCGAGATCATCTACCATGCCGAGGTCAGCGCGCTGACAGAACATGCCGCTGACATTGTTATTCGCACCTCGCAAGGTCGGGAAATCGAAACCGCTACGCTTATCGGCTGTGCAGGGCTGATGGCGGATCGGCTGGTCAAAATGCTGGGCGTGGAGCCCGGTTTTATTATCTGCCCTTTCCGCGGCGAGTACTTTCGTCTGGCCCCGCGACACAACCGGATCGTTAACCATTTGATCTACCCGATCCCCGATCCGGCAATGCCGTTTCTCGGCGTCCATCTTACCCGCATGATCGACGGCAGCGTCACGGTCGGGCCGAATGCGGTGCTGGCGCTTAAACGCGAAGGCTACCGTAAGCGCGACGTTTCCTTCACCGACACTCTGGAGATTTTTCGCTCCGCCGGCATCCGTCGCGTACTGCAAAACCATCTGCTTTCCGGACTGGGCGAGATGAAAAACTCGCTGTGCAAAAGTGGCTATTTGCGGCGAGTACAAAAGTATTGCCCCAGCCTGACCGTCAACGATCTCCAGCCCTGGCCGGCAGGCGTGCGGGCGCAGGCGGTTTCGCCGGACGGCAAACTGATTGATGATTTTCTGTTTGTCACGACGCCGCGTTCCATTCACACCTGTAACGCCCCCTCCCCGGCGGCGACATCCGCGATACCTATCGGCGCGCATATCGTCAGCAAAGTTCAGGCGCTACGCGAAAGCCAGAGCAACCCCGGACGTACGCTGCGTGCGGCACGCAGCGTGGACGCATTACACGCCGCATTTACCCGTTAACCCTTCAGACAGGAAGCAATTATGCAACTTAACGACTCTACCCTGTTCCGCCAGCAGGCCTTTATCGATGGCGACTGGCGCGACGCGCGCGGCGGCGATGTCATCCCCGTGAGCAACCCCGCCAACGGGAAACCGCTCGGCAATGTGCCCAAAATGGGGGCGGAAGAGACTCGCGACGCCATCGACGCCGCCAATCGCGCCCTGCCCGCCTGGCGCGCGCTCACCGCCAAAGAGCGAGCCAATATCCTGCGTCGCTGGTTCAATCTGATGATGGAACATCAGGACGATTTGGCGCGTCTGATGACGCTGGAACAGGGTAAACCGCTGGCGGAAGCGAAAGGCGAAATTAGCTACGCCGCCTCGTTTATTGAATGGTTCGCCGAAGAGGGGAAGCGTATCTATGGCGACACGATTCCAGGTCATCAGGCCGATAAACGGCTGCTGGTGATTAAACAGCCCATCGGCGTCACCGCCGCGATTACCCCGTGGAACTTTCCCTCGGCAATGATCACCCGTAAAGCCGGCCCCGCGCTGGCCGCAGGCTGCACAATGGTACTCAAACCCGCCAGCCAGACGCCGTTTTCCGCGCTGGCGCTGGCGGAACTGGCCCAGCGCGCCGGAATTCCCGCAGGCGTATTTAACGTCGTTACCGGTTCGGCAGGCGATATCGGCGGCGAGCTGACCAGCAACCCGCTGGTACGCAAACTGTCGTTTACCGGCTCGACGGAGATTGGCCGCCAGCTAATGGAACAATGCGCCAAAGACATTAAAAAAGTGTCGCTGGAGTTGGGCGGCAATGCGCCGTTTATCGTCTTTGACGATGCCGATCTGGATAAAGCCGTCGAAGGCGCGCTGGCTTCGAAGTTTCGCAACGCCGGGCAGACCTGTGTCTGCGCCAATAGATTGTATGTTCAGGACGGCGTTTACGATCGTTTTGCGGAAAAACTCAACCAGGCGGTAAATAAGCTCGCGGTCGGCGACGGCCTGCAAGCCGACGTCGCTATCGGGCCGCTGATTGATGAAAAAGCCGTGGCGAAAGTCCAGGAGCATATCGCCGACGCGCTGGAAAAAGGCGCCCGCGTCATTACGGGCGGTGAAGCGCACAAATTGGGCGGCAACTTCTTTCAACCGACCATTCTGGCGGATGTCCCTGATAACGCGAAAGTCGCCAAAGAAGAGACATTCGGGCCACTCGCGCCTCTGTTCCGCTTCAGCGACGAGGCGGATGTCATCAGGCAGGCTAACGATACCGAGTTCGGCCTGGCAGCCTATTTTTATGCTCGCGATTTAAGCCGCGTTTTCCGCGTCGGCGAAGCGCTGGAATACGGCATCGTCGGTATTAATACCGGCATTATCTCCAACGAAGTCGCGCCTTTCGGCGGTATTAAGGCCTCCGGATTAGGCCGTGAAGGTTCCAAATACGGCATCGAAGATTATTTAGAAATCAAATATATGTGTATCGGCCTTTAACAGGAGAGTCGCTAATGAATACCAATAACGCTTTAATGCAGCGCCGTCATAACGCCGTTCCTCGCGGCGTGGGCCAGATTCACCCGATTTTCGCCGAGCGGGCGGAAAATTGTCGGGTCTGGGATGTCGAAGGCCGTGAGTATCTCGATTTCGCGGGCGGCATTGCCGTCTTGAACACCGGTCATTTACATCCGGGCATTGTTTCAGCGGTGGAAGCGCAGCTGAAGAAATTGTCGCATACCTGTTTTCAGGTGCTGGCCTATGAACCGTATCTGGCGTTGTGCGAACGCATGAACCAGAAGGTACCGGGCGATTTCGCCAAAAAAACGTTGCTGGTCACGACCGGTTCAGAAGCGGTTGAAAACGCGGTGAAAATCGCCCGCGCGGCGACAAAACGCAGCGGCGCTATCGCGTTTAGCGGCGCTTACCACGGTCGTACCCACTACACGCTCTCTCTGACCGGGAAAGTACACCCGTACTCTGCTGGTATGGGATTGATGCCAGGCCATGTCTACCGCGCGCTTTATCCTTGCCCGCTACACAACATCAGCGACGACGATGCGATCGCCAGCATTGAGCGCATCTTTAAAAATGATGCCGCGCCGGAAGATATCGCCGCCATTATTATTGAGCCGGTACAGGGCGAAGGCGGATTTTACGCCGCCTCTCCCGCGTTTATGCAGCGACTGCGCGCGCTATGTGACCAACACAGCATTATGTTGATTGCCGACGAAGTGCAAAGCGGCGCGGGCCGGACCGGTACGCTGTTCGCCATGGAACAGATGGGCGTTGCGGCAGATATTACCACGTTTGCGAAATCGATCGCCGGCGGCTTTCCGCTGGCAGGCGTTACCGGCCGGGCAGACGTGATGGACGCTATCGCGCCGGGCGGTCTGGGCGGCACCTATGCCGGAAACCCGATTGCCTGCGCCGCCGCGCTGGCGGTACTGGACATTTTCGAGCAGGAAAATCTACTGCAAAAGGCAAATACGCTTGGCAAAACGCTGCGCGATGGCCTGATGGAGATAGCGGAAACGCACCGTGAGATTGGCGACGTGCGCGGACTGGGCGCCATGATCGCCATTGAGTTGTTCGAAAATGGCGACCCCGGCAAACCGAACGCGGCTCTGACCGCCGACATTGTGGCCCGCGCCCGCGAGAAAGGGTTAATTCTGCTCTCCTGCGGTCCTTACTACAACATCTTGCGCATCCTCGTTCCACTCACTATTGAGGCCTCGCAGATTCGGCAAGGCCTGGAGATTATCGCCCAGTGCTTTGATGAGGCGAAACAAGCGTAATGTCCAATAAGCAGCGTCGGATGGCGACGTAACTGTCTTATCCGGCCTACAAAAACCGTTTCGATTGTAGGCCGAATTAAGCCAAGCGCCATCCGGTAAACGAGCGCAATAACAATAAAGAGGTTTTAGGATGGGGCAATTGTCAGAATCACATGCATTAGGGGGCGGGCTGAAATCACGCCACGTCACCATGTTATCGATCGCCGGCGTCATCGGCGCCAGCCTGTTTGTCGGCTCCAGCGTGGCGATTGCGGAGGCCGGCCCTGCGGTACTGCTGGCCTATCTGTTCGCAGGACTTTTAGTCGTCATGATTATGCGAATGCTGGCTGAAATGGCCGTCGCCACGCCGGATACCGGTTCTTTTTCCACCTATGCGGATAAAGCGATCGGCCCCTGGGCCGGGTATACCATCGGCTGGTTATACTGGTGGTTTTGGGTGCTGGTTATTCCGCTGGAGGCCAATATTGCCGCCATTATTCTGAATTCATGGATACCGGGTATTCCGGTGTGGCTATTTTCATTAGTGATTACGCTTGCCTTAACCGGAAGCAATTTATTGAGCGTCAAAAATTACGGCGAATTCGAATTCTGGCTGGCGCTATGTAAAGTGATTGCTATCCTGGCGTTTATCGCGCTGGGCGCGACGGCGATTAGCGGTTTTTATCCGTATGCCGAGGTAAGCGGTATCTCCCGGCTATGGGATCACGGCGGTTTTATGCCTAACGGCTTCGGTGCGGTGTTAAGCGCCATGTTGATCACCATGTTCTCTTTTATGGGCGCGGAAATCGTCACTATTGCTGCCGCGGAATCCGATACGCCGGATAAACATATCGTACGCGCCACCAATTCTGTTATCTGGCGAATTTCCATCTTTTACCTGTGTTCCATTTTTGTGGTGGTGGCGCTGATCCCGTGGAATATGCCGGGTCTGAAAAGCGTAGGTTCGTACCGTTCGGTACTGGAGCTGCTTCATATTCCGCACGCAAAATTCATTATGGACTGCGTGATTTTGTTGTCGGTGACCAGTTGTCTGAACTCCGCATTATATACCGCCTCCCGGATGCTCTATTCCCTTAGCCGCCGCGGCGATGCGCCTGCGATAATGGGAAAAACTAACCGTAGCAAAACGCCCTGGGTGGCGGTTCTCCTCTCTACCGGCGCGGCGTTTTTAACCGTTGTCGTCAATTATTACGCCCCGGCAAAAGTGTTTAAATTTCTTATCGACAGTTCCGGCGCCATCGCGCTGTTGGTCTATCTGGTGATTGCGATTTCGCAATTGCGGATGCGTAAAATTCTGCTGGCGCAGGGCGGAGAAATTAAGTTGAAAATGTGGCTTTATCCGTGGCTCACCTGGCTGGTTATCGGCTTTATCTGCTTTGTCCTGGTGGTGATGCTGTTTCGACCGGCACAACAACTAGAAGTCATTTCGACGGGGCTGTTAGGGCTGGGCATAATAGGTACTGTCCCCATTATGTCTCGCTGGAAAAAACTGATAAGGTGGCAAAAAGCCCCCCTGCAAAACCTACGTTAGTTATTCCCGGCGTCAGCCGGGAAGCTTCTCAGGAGTAAAAGATGACCGCCCTTTCCCAACCGACGGCCATAGATGGCTATCGCTGGCTTAAAAATGACATTATTCGCGGCACTTATCAGCCGGATGAGAAACTGCGGATGAGTTTATTAACCGCCCGCTATGCGCTCGGCGTAGGGCCGCTGCGCGAGGCGCTGTCGCAACTGGTGGCGGAACGGCTGGTCACCGTGGTGAATCAAAAAGGCTATCGCGTGGCATCCATGTCAGAGGCGGAACTCCTCGATATTTTTGACGCGCGCGCCAATATGGAAGCAATGCTGGTACGCCTGGCGATTGAACGCGGCGATGATGCGTGGGAGGCGGAGATCCTGGCGCGAGCGCATATGCTCAGTAAACTGGAAGCCAGCGATGCCAGTGAACATATGCTCGATGAATGGGACCAGCGCCACCAGGCGTTCCATTCCGCCATTGTCGCCGGGTGCGGCTCCCACTATCTGCTACAGATGCGTGAACGCTTATTTGACCTGGCGGCCCGCTACCGCTTTATTTGGTTACGTGAAACCGTTCTGTCCGTCGAGATGCTGGAAGATAAACATATTCAGCATCACACGTTAACCGAAGCGATACTGGCGCGCGAGGCGGCACGCGCCAGCGAATTAATGCGTCAGCATTTGCTGACGCCGATTCCCATTATTCGCCAGGCGATGGCAGGAAAAATGTAGCCAGGCGCGGCCTGATAGCCATTATTCTTCAGGAATACGCAACACTTGTCCCGGATATATTTTTTCCGGGCTTTTCAGCATCGGTTTATTTGCCTCGAAGATTTTATTATACAGATTGGCGTTACCATACACTTGCTTTGAAATAGCGCTCAGGGTGTCGCCTGATTTTACGGTATAAAACTGACTTTCAGCCGCCGGCGTCGTGGTTTTAACCTGATCGTCAACGCTGCTAATCCCGGCGATATTCCCCACGGCAACCAGAATTTTTTCTTTTGCCTCCTGACTCAGCCCATCACCCGTCACTGTCGCTTTTCCATCAGCAATTTGCACATTCACTTTGTCAGCGTCGGGTATTCCCGTTTTATTTAAATGTTCCTGGACTTTTTTCGCCTGATCGTCCTTATCATGATTAGCGGTTACCGCGTCCCAGAGTTTTTCACCTGCATCTTTTACAAAATTGAAAAGTCCCATATTCACCTCGCTTGTCAAAAATACACACAAAGAAAAGTGTAGCAGAGGGAATGAGGTTATCCTGATAAGCGGCGCTTATGCGCCGCCGGTGGCCGGTAATTAATGACGCATCTGAACCCAAAATGCGTGGATAAGCCCCGGAATATATCCGAGTAATGTCAGCAGGATATTAAGGATAAATGCCCAACCGAACCCTTTTCCTAAAAGTACGCCGAGCGGAGGCAAAATAATCGTAAATACAATTCTCCAGAAACCCATATACACTCCATACAAGCAAAATTAGTCATTGTTTAAAAAGAGATTTTATCTCTAAGCATAGTCAGTTTACCTGAGCCTGCCAGTCGCGCGCCGCGCTTTTACCCTCCTTTACGCTCTTTACGCTGGCATTAGGTTGATGTTTATTTTAGAATTAACTAAATTTAGAAAATACTTAAATAACTATGACAGAGCTTGAACAACTTCAGGCCAGCGCAGAACAGGCGGCGGCCCTGCTCAAAGCGATGAGCCACCCAAAAAGATTACTGATTTTATGTATGCTTTGCGGTTCGCCAAAAACCAGCGCAGGCGAACTGGCGCGCATTACCGGGCTAAGCCCCTCCGCGACGTCGCAACATCTGGCGCGGATGCGGGAAGAAGGGCTGATTGATAGTCAACGCGATGCCCAGCGCATTCACTATTTCATTAAAAATGAGGCGGTTAATACGATTATCGCCACGTTAAAGAATCTCTATTGTCCATAAGGAGGCACGATGTCCATTGGGATAGTTTCCCCCCGTGAGGCGCAAGCGCTGATAGCGCAAGGCGCGAAACTGATTGATGTGCGCGACGCCGATGTATATCTGCGCGAGCATATTCCACATGCGCAACTGGCGCCGCTCTCCCGGCTTGAACAGGGCGATTTGCCCGCCAACCTGCGAGCGGAACAGATTATTTTTCACTGTCAGTCCGGTAAACGAACCAGCAGCAATGCAGCAAAACTACAGGCCATTGCCGCCCCTGCTCAGGTCAGTCTACTGGAAGGCGGTATCGACGGATGGAAAGCGGCAGGATTGCCCGTCACAGAAGACAAATCGCAACCGTTGCCACTGATGCGTCAGGTGCAAATCGCCGCCGGCGGGTTGACGTTGCTTGGGGTGATTCTGGGCTATACGGTCCACGGCGGCTTTTTCCTCATTAGCGGTTTTGTCGGGGCCGGGTTAATGCTGGCAGGCATGACCGGCTTCTGCGGAATGGCGCGACTACTGGAAAAAATGCCCTGGAATACCCGTACTCATTAAGCGGTACCTTCACCACGCGTCGGTAAGTGTGTAGTAGACTGAAGGCGGGTTTATAGCATTGTTCAACAGGAGGGCGTGATGTTCACACCAGGCGATTTTGTACAGCCCCGAATGGGGGGGCCGAAACTGAAAGTGATTGAAGTCAACGAGGATCATATTGTCGCGGTACAGGCCAGCAATGAGCAGGGCGAAAAATTGATCCTCAAAGCGGAAGATGTCACCCCCTATTGCGAAGAGGGCGATTTTGGCGTGTGCTGATTTATCAGAATGAGCATGGCGCAACGTTCCCTGAGTCCCGGTTAATAGAGACAGGAAACGAAGCGCCATCCGTTAAAGGTTATCCGTGATTAGATTAAGAAATCATCCAGAGATTTCCCCGCCGCCAGCGCCTGGGCAATCGGTTTAGGCGTACGACCTTGTCCGGTCCAGGTTTTTTCTTCGCCATTGAAATCAGTAAAACGATATTTTGCCGGACGCGGCTGGCGCTTTTTAGCAGAACGCGGCATTGCTGAATCCATGGCAAATAACTCTTCCGGGTTAATACCGTCTGCTTTCATCAGCTCCAGAAAGGCATTAATTTTCTCCTGCTTCTCGGCAAGCTGGCGTTGCTGCAATTCTTCTTCTTCGCGTCTTTCTTTAGTGACAACCCTGAATTTTTCGAGCATTTCTTCAAGAACGTCAATGGAGAATTCGCGAGCCATAGCGCGCAGCGTGCGGATATTATTTAAGTTCTGTAACATCAAATTCATATCAATAAAAACCTTTTAACGCAGAAAACAAAAAACTATTACAGGCGGTATTGTATGCGATTATTGATTATATTTCCAGATCCTAAAGTTCATACAGATATACTCAGTATAACTCCATTAATTATATTAATCTGTTAACCAGAAGGTTATATTCATTACCCCCTGTGTATTTCAGGTTATTCTGCCTACGGTATATCTGTAGGTTTCCCGTTCAGCTGTTTATACCCTTCATACTTCAAGTTGCTTATGTGTTGGCTACGGATTACCCGGCCCATCCATGGGCCTCGCCCTGACGGGCCGTCGCACGCGACGTTCAAATCTGCTCCCGGCAGATTTGCCGCTCACCCCAGTCACATCGTTATCTATGCTCCTGGTGACTCACTCTCTTGCCGCCTTTAAGCAATTCGAAATCCATAGAATATATAGCGTATTGCGTATCTCAGTAGCCACGGTGACCCTCACGGTGGCTGACCTTATACAGAAGTGAATATTTCATCATAATAAGAGATTAACCATTCAAAAATTATCATCAGAGCTTTATGCTAAAAATCACCCTGCAATAGCTATGATTATGCTGAGAAAAGTAGAACGCGTGCCGTTAGCCGAGAATAGATCGCATCTGACAACATTTGGAATGTGGCTGAAAATCGCCAGAAAAACAATGCATTATAATACATTGATTTAAAAGTAATTAATGACTAACAACAACGAAAATCTCGCCGCGAGCAAAAAACACACAATCGTAGAGTATTTTATCGACAAAAAGCCTATAAATAAAAATATTACACTAGTTGATAGTTATTATATAGGGATATACTCTATGCAAAGACAAAAGTGCTTTATGATTTCACTACCAACCATCACTTCATTCTGATCGATACGCTACAAGGAGCATTAACATGTTCTCTCCACAGTCACGCTTGCGTCATGCCGTAGCAGACACGTTTGCGATGGTTGTTTACTGTTCTGTTGTGAACATGTTGATCGAGATATTCCTCTCCGGAATGAGCTTTGAGCAGTCGCTTTCTTCCAGGCTGGTGGCGATACCTGTCAACATTTTGATTGCATGGCCATACGGCGTTTACCGCGATCTGATTATGCGCGTCGCGCGTAAGGCAAGCCCGGCGGGATGGGCCAAAAACCTGGCGGATGTATTGGCTTATGTCACCTTTCAGTCACCCGTTTATATTATCATCTTGCTGACCGTCGGCGCCGGCTGGCATCAGATAGTGGCCGCCGTGAGTTCAAACATTGTTGTTTCAATGTTAATGGGCGCGGTTTATGGCTACTTCCTGGATTATTGTCGTCGCCTGTTTAAAGTGAGCAGCTATCATCAGGCTAAGGCATAAGTTAACGTCGCGACTGGCATTGCCAGTCGCGCTTTTAGTCGCTTTTTTCGTCGCCAAAAAGCCCGTTCAGATAACGTTCTAACGCTATTCGGGAGCTAAAGCCGTGGGGAATACCGTAATGTTCGTGGGTCTCGCCGCCTAAATAGAGCGGAAAATTTTGGTAGTGATCGCAGGTTTTAATATCCGAAGCCGGGTCAGCCAGTGATGAGCTACGGTCTTTTAATCTGGGGTGAATGATCAGCGCGGTACGCCCCATACGCGCCTCGCGGTTAACATAAACATAATTCTCGCCGCGTCGATAACCATACGTCTTATTCGTCACCACATCGACGGTAAACCCTGCCTTTTCCAGTACCCGCGCCACCTCGTCAGGTCGTAAATACATATTTTATCCTCATTCTCTTTTACTGCGGGCTTACCTTACCCGATAGCGCGTTATCAACGCTTTCAGAAAAGTCCAGAAACGCATGATATCGCCGTAACAAGCCTCAGCAGGTAAAAATATGAACTACACTGAAAGCTACATCGAAATCAATGGAGGATCATATGCTTAAAAAACCGAACCGAAACGACGTCGATGATGGTGTTCAGGATATTCAGAATGATGTCAATCGATTAGCCGACAGTCTGGAAGATGTCCTTAAATCCTGGGGAAGCGATGCGAAAGACGAAGCCGAGGCTGCGCGACGTAAAGCACAGGCGTTGCTGAAAGAGACCCGGGCGCGGATGCAGGGTCGTACTCGCGTAAAACAAGCCGCCTGTGATGCGATGGGGTGCGCGGATACGTTTGTGCGTGAAAAACCCTGGTGTAGCGTAGGAACCGCCGCAGCGGTAGGGATTTTTATCGGGGCGCTGCTCAGCCTGCGTCGCTAACGACGTGCGCTGCCGGATGGCGACATACTTTATTGGGCCTGCATCATTGCCGCAGGCCCAGGTCGCGCCATTCGGCGAAACGGTTACTGTATCGCCTGTCGAAGCTGCCATGCGACCTGTTTCGCCATGCCAGCGGAAGTAATATTGGTAAACGACAGTAAAATGCCCCCCTTTCCTGACGAAACCACTCGCCAACGGCTTAGCGCCTGTACCGCCAGTCCGGCCTGATTCGCTTTCGCTACCTGCGCTTTATCATCGCCTTCAACCTCAATAACCAATTGAATACCGCCTTTCTGTAATGTCACGACAAATCCCTGTTCTGCCAGCGCCTCTTCAATCCATAACCGTCGCTGAGCATAATGTTGACGCATCTTTTTCAGATGCCGCCAGAAATGGCCATCACGGATAAAATCAGCCAGCGTGTGCTGCCATAACAACGGTACGCTACAGGGCATCAGCGACGCCTGCTGGCGGAAATGCTCAATCTGCTTTATCGGCACCACCAGCCAGGCGGTACGTAATGCCGGAAAGAGCGACTTACTGAACGTTCCGGCGTAAATCACTCGCTGCGGGGCATCCAGACTCTTGAGCGGCGGAAGTGGTTTACCGTGATAACGAAATTCGCTGTCGTAATCATCTTCAATAATCCAGGCCTGCACATTCGCCGCCCATGCCAGAAGTTGCCGTCGGCGAGTTAACGACAGCGCTACCCCCAAAGGACTTTGATGGGCGGGCGTCACCAATGCAAAGCGCCCCTGCGGGCAATCCCGCATCCCCGCCGCGACACTCAGCCCATCGGCATCGACCGGAATCGGCGCCAGCGTAATCCCCTCCTGCGTTATCACCGGGCGAATTAACGGAAAACCGGGATCTTCCACCCACATGCTGTCTCCCGGCACAGACAATGTACGCAGGATTAGCCGCATAGAATCCGCATATCCGGAGGTAATAAATACCTGTTCCGGCAGACATTCAATGCTACGTGAAACCCGCAGGTAATCGACTATCGCCTGGCGCAAAATCGCCTCGCCGCAGACGTCGCCTAATGCCAGATCGAAGCGCGTCTGCGTGCGCAACCGACGCCCCATCACTCGCGCCCACTTCTCGCGTGGAAAGAGATCCAGCGCCGGTAACCCCATCTGAAAGGGTTTCGGTTCCGGACTTTCTCCGGCAAAAACAGCGGGTATCGGCGGCGCCGTCTCAAACCGTAGAGCGTTGCTCACAAACGTGCCTGCCTGGCCACGTCGCTCCAGCCAGCCCTGCGCCACCAGCTCGCCATAGGCATTTTCCACCGTGGCGCGAGAAACGCCCAGTTCCTGCGCCCACGTCCGACTGGACGGCAAACGCGTTCCGGGCGCGAGTTCTCCTTGCTCAATGGCCGTTTTTAACTGACGAGCGATGTGCTGATAGCGCGGCATATGGTCTGCTTTTTCTGTAAAAATATGGCTCTCTTTTACAGACCATTATAGTGCTACAGTGCTCGTCATCAACACGAGGAGAAACATGATGACGACGTTACGCCAACCCTATTATGAACTGAGCCCGGAGGTTTACAGCGCTCTGGTGCAGGCGAAAAACGCGCTGGAAAAGAGCACGCTTGACCTCACTCTGATGGAGCTGATTTACCTGCGTGTTTCGCAAATAAATGGTTGTGCATTTTGCCTGGAGATGCACAGTAAAGCGCTGCGTAAGGCTGGCGTAAATCAAGCTAAATTAGATGCGCTGGCAGGATGGCGGGTAAGCCACCATTTCAGCGAGCAAGAGTGCGCGGCGTTAGCCTGGGCGGAATCGGTGACGCACATTGCTGAAACCCACGCCGAAGATAATGTTTACCTGCCGCTGCTCGATCATTTCAGCGCGCGTCAAATCAGCGATCTGACCTTCGCCATCGGTTTAATGAACTGCTTTAACCGTCTGGCGATCGGTATGCGAATGTGACGCATTGTTGCCGGATGGCGCTGATGTCAGCCAACTCTGTTATGCGTGAACCTGCAGGCCGGATCTGGCATTCACGCAGCCATCCGGCAAAAATTAGCCATGCCGCCCCTACCCCACTGCGTTCATCAGCGGCGTTAAAACCAATCGAAAATTCCCATATCTTGTATGGTTGAATCTTAATTCAACTACATCTAGTATTTCCTGTATCAACACCCGACAATCCGACGCGTTTCATCGCGCCGTTTTCTCATTTTAAATGGAAATACGAATCATGAGCATTACTATTTACACTCGCAATAACTGTGTTCAGTGCCACGCCACAAAGCGGGCGATGGAAAGCCGTGGATTTGAATTTGAGATGGTGAACGTCGATCTGGTGCCGGATGCAGCGGATACGCTCCGGGCGCAAGGATTTCGTCAATTACCGGTGGTGATGGCGGGCGATTTGAGCTGGTCTGGCTTCCGCCCGGACATGATTAACCGTCTGCACCCGACACCCCACGCGGCAAACGCATGAGCGCGCTCGTCTACTTCTCCAGCAGCTCTGAAAATACGCACCGTTTTATGCAGCGTCTGGGGCTGCCTGCCACGCGTATTCCGCTCAATGAACGGGAGCGAATTCAGGTAGACGAACCGTACATTCTGGTTGTGCCGTCATACGGCGGCGGCGGGATGGCCGGTGCGGTGCCGCGACAGGTGATCCGCTTTTTAAATGATGAACACAACCGGGCGCGCATTCGCGGCGTTATCGCCTCCGGTAATCGCAATTTCGGCGATGCCTGGGGATGCGCTGGCGATGTGATAGCACAAAAATGCGGCGTTCCCTGGCTGTACCGCTTTGAGCTCATGGGCACACAACGCGACATCGATAACGTCCGAAAAGGAGTAAATGAATTTTGGCAACAACTATCCCGGAGCGCGTAATGCAGGAAACCATGGATTACCACGCCCTGAACGCGATGCTGAATCTTTATGATAAAGCAGGCCATATTCAGTTCGACAAGGACCAGCAGGCGATCGACGCCTTCTTTGCCGCCCACGTCCGCCCGCATTCCGTGACGTTTGCCAGCCAGCATGAACGTCTGGAGACGCTGGTTCGGGAAGGGTATTACGATGACGCTGTCCTCGCGCGTTACGACCGCGCCTTCGTCCTCCGCCTGTTCGAGCACGCCCACGCCAGCGGCTTTCGCTTCCAGACGTTTCTTGGCGCCTGGAAGTTCTATACCAGTTACACGCTGAAAACCTTCGACGGCAAACGTTATCTGGAACACTTTGAAGATCGGGTGACTATGGTGGCGTTGACGCTGGCGCAGGGTGACGAAACGCTGGCCACCCAACTGACCGATGAAATGCTTTCTGGTCGCTTTCAGCCCGCTACCCCGACTTTTTTAAATTGCGGTAAACAGCAGCGTGGGGAACTGGTCTCCTGCTTCCTGCTCCGTATCGAAGACAATATGGAGTCGATCGGGCGAGCGGTGAATTCGGCGCTGCAACTCTCCAAACGCGGCGGCGGCGTCGCGTTTTTACTCTCCAATCTGCGCGAGGCGGGCGCGCCGATCAAACGCATTGAGAATCAGTCTTCCGGCGTGATCCCGGTGATGAAAATGCTGGAAGACGCGTTTTCGTATGCCAACCAGCTTGGCGCGCGCCAGGGGGCCGGCGCGGTTTATCTCCATGCGCACCACCCGGATATTCTGCGTTTTCTGGATACCAAACGGGAAAATGCTGACGAAAAAATCCGGATCAAAACGCTCTCTCTCGGCGTGGTGATCCCGGATATCACCTTCCGGCTGGCGAAAGAAAACGCGCAAATGGCGCTCTTTTCGCCCTATGACGTACAACGACGCTACGGCAAACCGTTTGGCGATATCGCCATTAGCGAACGGTACGATGAATTAATTGCCGATCCACACGTGCGTAAAACCTATATTAACGCCCGTGACTTTTTTCAAACACTGGCGGAGATTCAGTTCGAATCCGGGTATCCCTACATCATGTTTGAAGATACGGTAAACCGCGCGAATCCCATTGCTGGTCGCATTAATATGAGCAATCTGTGCTCGGAAATTTTACAGGTCAATAGCGCCTCCCGTTACGACGATAACCTTGACTATACCCACATCGGGCATGACATCTCCTGCAATCTCGGCTCGCTGAATATCGCTCACGTCATGGATTCACCGGACATTGGTCGTACCGTAGAAACCGCTATTCGCGGCCTGACGGCGGTGTCGGACATGAGCCATATACGCAGCGTGCCCTCAATAGCCGCCGGTAATGCCGCCTCTCATGCCATCGGTCTGGGCCAGATGAATCTGCATGGCTATCTGGCAAGAGAAGGCATTGCCTACGGTTCGCCGGAGGCGTTGGATTTCACCAATTTCTATTTTTACACCATTACCTGGCATGCCGTGCATACTTCAATGCGGCTGGCCCGCGAACGCGGCAAAACCTTCGCCGGATTTGCGCAGTCGCGCTATGCCAGCGGCGACTATTTTACGCAGTATTTACAGGACGACTGGCAACCGAAAACGGCGAAAGTCAGGGCGCTATTTGCCCGCAGCGGCATTACGCTGCCCACACGAGAAATGTGGCTAAAGCTGCGCGACGATGTGATGCGCTATGGCATCTATAACCAAAATTTGCAGGCGGTGCCGCCGACCGGTTCGATTTCTTACATTAATCATGCGACTTCCAGCATTCATCCGATTGTGGCCAAAATTGAGATTCGCAAAGAGGGCAAAACCGGGCGTGTGTATTACCCCGCGCCGTTTATGACCAATGAAAATCTGGACATGTATCAGGATGCTTACGATATCGGTCCGGAAAAAATTATTGATACCTATGCCGAGGCCACGCGCCACGTCGATCAAGGGCTGTCGCTCACCCTGTTTTTCCCCGATACCGCCACGACCCGCGATATCAACAAAGCGCAGATCTATGCCTGGCGAAAAGGTATTAAGTCACTGTATTACATCCGGCTTCGCCAGTTGGCGCTGGAAGGTACTGAAATTGAAGGCTGCGTATCCTGCGCGCTATAAGGAAAGCCATATGAAATTATCTCGTATTAGCGCCATCAACTGGAACAAGATCCAGGACAACAAAGATCTGGAGGTGTGGAACCGGCTGACCAGTAACTTCTGGCTGCCGGAAAAAGTGCCGTTATCGAATGATATTCCGGCCTGGCAGACGCTAAGCGCCGCCGAACAGCAGCTCACCATTCGCGTGTTTACGGGTCTTACGCTGCTCGACACTATCCAGAACATCGCAGGCGCGCCGTCGTTAATGGCAGATGCCATCACGCCGCATGAAGAGGCAGTACTGTCGAACATCAGCTTTATGGAAGCGGTACACGCCCGCTCTTACAGTTCTATTTTTTCCACGCTGTGCCAGACGAAAGAGGTTGATGCCGCCTACGCCTGGAGCGAAGAAAACCCGCCGCTTCAGCGTAAGGCGCAGATTATTTTGGCTCATTACGTCAGCGATGAACCGCTAAAGAAAAAGATTGCCAGCGTCTTTTTAGAGTCTTTTCTGTTCTATTCCGGCTTCTGGCTGCCGATGTATTTCTCCAGCCGCGGTAAGCTCACGAACACTGCCGACCTGATTCGTTTAATCATTCGCGATGAAGCGGTTCACGGTTATTATATTGGCTATAAGTATCAGATAGCGCTACAAAAACTATCGGCAATCGAGCGTGAAGAGTTAAAGCTTTTCGCGCTGGATTTGTTGATGGAACTGTACGACAACGAAATCCGCTACACAGAAGCGTTATATGCGGAAACCGGCTGGGTTAACGACGTCAAAGCCTTCTTGTGCTACAACGCCAATAAAGCCTTAATGAACCTGGGTTATGAGGCGTTATTTCCGCCGGAGATGGCAGACGTGAATCCCGCAATCCTTGCCGCGCTCTCGCCGAATGCCGACGAAAACCATGATTTCTTTTCCGGCTCAGGTTCATCTTATGTGATGGGGAAAACAGTCGAAACCGAAGACGAAGACTGGAATTTTTAACCTTACGGGCATGGGAAATAACGTTACATTTCCCATGCCTTTATTTCAGGCAATACCGGGTTAAATCGCGCAAATATTACAACATGTCCTACACTCAATACGAGTGACATTATTCACCTGGATTCCTCCAATTCAGGTGGATTTTTGCTGGTTGTCTCAAAAAATATCTCTCCCTCCCCATTCGCGTTCAGCCCTTATATCATGGGAAATCACAGCCGATAGCACCTCGCAATATTCATGCCAGAAGCAAATTCAGGGTTGTCTCAGATTCTGAGTATGTTAGGGTAGAAAAAGGTAACTATTTCTATCAGGTAACATATCGACATAAGTAAATAACAGGAATCATTCTATTGCATGGCAATTAAATTAGAAGTGAAGAATCTGTATAAAATATTTGGAGAGCATCCGCAGCGTGCCTTCAAATATATTGAAAAGGGACTATCGAAAGAGCAAATACTGGAAAAAACGGGGCTATCGCTTGGCGTTAAAGACGCCAGTCTGGCCATTGAAGAAGGCGAGATATTTGTCATCATGGGATTATCCGGCTCGGGTAAATCCACAATGGTACGCCTTCTCAATCGCCTGATTGAACCCACCCGCGGACAGGTACTGATTGACGGCGTTGATATTGCCAAAATATCAGACGCTGAGCTTCGCGAGGTGCGCAGGAAAAAGATTGCGATGGTCTTCCAGTCATTTGCGCTCATGCCGCATATGACCGTGCTGGATAATACGGCATTCGGTATGGAATTAGCGGGCATCGCGGCGCAAGAGCGTCGCGAAAAAGCGCTGGACGCCTTGCGTCAGGTAGGGCTTGAGAATTACGCTCACGCCTATCCGGATGAACTTTCCGGTGGGATGCGTCAGCGTGTTGGGCTTGCCCGCGCGCTGGCAATCAACCCTGATATCTTATTAATGGATGAAGCATTTTCCGCCCTCGATCCATTAATTCGTACCGAAATGCAGGATGAGCTGGTGAAATTACAGGCGAAACATCAGCGCACCATTGTCTTTATTTCCCACGATCTTGATGAGGCTATGCGTATTGGCGACAGGATTGCCATTATGCAAAATGGCGAGGTCGTACAGGTTGGTACGCCGGATGAGATCCTGAATAATCCGGCAAATGATTATGTCCGCACGTTCTTCCGTGGCGTGGATATTAGTCAGGTCTTTAGCGCCAAAGATATTGCCCGTCGCAGTCCGGTCGGCTTAATTCGTAAAACGCCAGGTTTCGGTCCCCGTTCGGCACTGAAATTATTACAGGATGAAGACCGTGAATATGGTTACGTCATTGAGCGTGGCAATAAATTCGTGGGCGTCGTGTCCATCGACTCATTAAAAGCGGCATTAAGCCAGGCGCAAGGGATTGAAGCGGCGCTTATCGACGACCCTTTAGTCGTTGATGCGCAAACCCCACTCAGCGAGTTGCTCTCTCACGTCGGCCAGGCACCCTGCGCAGTGCCGGTTGTCGATGAAGAACACCAGTATGTTGGCATTATTTCAAAACGTATGTTGCTACAGGCTTTAGATCGCGAGGGGGGTAACAATGGCTGATCAAACGAATCCGTGGGATACCGCACAGGTGGCCGATACTACGACGCAAACGGCTGATGCCTGGGGAACACCGGCAGGCGTAGCCACGGACGGCGGCAGTACCGACTGGTTGAACAGCGCGCCCGCGCCAGCCCCTGAACACTTTTCTCTTCTGGACCCATTCCATAAGACGCTGATCCCGCTGGATAGCTGGGTCACAGAGGGAATCGACTGGGTCGTCACCCATTTCCGTCCCCTTTTTCAGGGGATTCGTGTGCCGGTGGATTACATCCTTAACAGCTTTCAGCAACTGCTGCTGGGAATGCCCGCCCCTGTGGCGATTATTCTCTTTGCGCTGATTGCCTGGCAGGTTTCCGGCGTGGGCATGGGGATCGCGGCGCTGATATCGCTGATCGCCATCGGCGCGATCGGTGCCTGGTCGCAGGCGATGATTACCCTGGCGCTGGTGCTGACCGCCCTGTTGTTCTGCGTCGTGATCGGATTACCGATGGGAATCTGGCTGGCGCGCAGCCCGCGCGCAGCCAAAATAGTTCGTCCGCTGCTGGATGCGATGCAGACCACGCCCGCGTTTGTCTATCTGGTGCCGATTGTCATGTTATTCGGCATCGGTAACGTGCCGGGCGTGGTGGTGACGATTATTTTTGCTCAACCGCCGATTATACGCCTGACGATCCTGGGCATTAACCAGGTGCCTGCCGACTTAATTGAAGCGTCGCGCTCGTTCGGCGCCAGCCCGCGCCAAATGTTGTTCAAAGTGCAACTACCGCTGGCGATGCCCACCATTATGGCAGGCGTTAATCAGACGCTGATGCTGGCTCTCTCAATGGTCGTCATCGCCTCGATGATTGCGGTCGGCGGGCTTGGCCAGATGGTATTACGCGGCATTGGTCGTCTTGATATGGGGCTGGCAACCGTGGGCGGCGTCGGCATTGTGATTCTCGCCATCATTCTGGACCGTCTGACGCAGGCCGTCGGGCGCGACTCGCGTAGCCGCGGTAACCGTCGCTGGTATACCACCGGTCCTGTTGGGCTAATCACCCGCCCTTTCGTTAAGTAACTCTCCTGACGCCCGGTGACATTGCGCTTACCGGGCTTACAACTCCCTACCATAATTAAAGGAACAACGATGCGACATACTGTGATATTTGCCTCAGCGTTTGCCACCCTTGTCACCGCCAGCGCTTTCGCTGCCGACCTGCCTGGCAAAGGCATTACCGTCCAACCAATCCAAAGCACGATTTCTGAAGAGTCCTTCCAGACGTTACTGGTCAGCCGGGCGCTGGAAAAGTTGGGTTATACCGTAAATAAGCCGAGTGAAGTCGATTACAACGTAGGCTATACCTCCATCGCCTCTGGCGATGCGACGTTTACCGCCGTGAACTGGCAGCCGCTGCATGATGATATGTATGCCGCAGCAGGCGGAGACAAAAAGTTTTACCGCGAGGGCGTCTTTGTCTCCGGCGCTGCGCAGGGCTATCTGATCGATAAAAAAACCGCCGAGCAGTACAACATCACCAATATCGCTCAGCTAAAAGATCCGAAAATCGCCAAAATCTTCGACACCAATGGCGACGGAAAAGCGGACATGATGGGCTGCTCGCCGGGCTGGGGCTGCGAAGCCGTGATCAATCACCAGAATAAAGCGTTTGATCTGCAAAAAACCGTTGAGGTCAGCCACGGTAACTATGCGGCGATGATGGCTGATACCATTACCCGTTTTAAAGAAGGCAAGCCGGTGCTGTATTACACCTGGACCCCGTACTGGGTGAGCGACGTAATGAAGCCGGGTAAAGATGTCGTCTGGCTACAGGTGCCGTTCTCCTCCCTGCCGGGCGAACAGAAAAATATTGATACTAAACTGCCGAACGGCGCGAACTATGGGTTCCCGGTTAATACCATGCATATTGTCGCCAATAAGGCATGGGCGGAGAAAAACCCGGCGGCGGCGAAACTGTTCGCCATCATGAAGCTGCCGCTGGCGGATATCAACGCGCAGAACGCCATGATGCATGCCGGTAAATCGTCTGAAGCCGATGTTCAGGGCCATGTGGACGGCTGGATCAACGCCCACCAGCAGCAGTTTGACGGCTGGGTGAAAGAAGCGCTGGCCGCGCAGAAATAAGATCGTTTTTTATGCCGGATAAGGCGCAGTTCATGCGCTGCTATCCGGCCAACGCAATCTCTCCTCAAAGCGCACGATTCATCACGTCACCGTTCCCCTTTATTCATCAACATCCGCTATGATTGTTTTCCCAGGAAATAATTATCTGAATCACGATTACCATCATGACGAAACCCACTCATGGGCTTAGCCCGGCGCTGATCGTTTTAATGTCTGTGGCCACGGGTCTGGCGGTCGCCAGCAACTACTACGCCCAGCCGCTGCTTGATACCATCGCGCATCACTTTTCGCTTTCCGCCAGCTCCGCAGGGTTTATCGTTACCGCCGCGCAGTTGGGCTATGCCGCTGGCCTGTTGTTTCTGGTGCCGCTTGGCGACATGTTTGAACGCCGAACGCTGATTGTCTCCATGACGTTGCTGGCGGCTGGCGGAATGCTAATCACCGCCAGCAGTCAGTCGCTTAGCATGATGATACTCGGAACGGCCTTAACCGGACTGTTCTCCGTGGTGGCGCAGATTCTGGTTCCGCTGGCCGCCACGCTTGCGACGCCCGCCACCCGCGGTAAAGTGGTCGGCACCATTATGAGCGGCCTGTTGCTGGGGATCCTGCTGGCGCGAACGGTCGCCGGACTGCTGGCAAACCTCGGCGGTTGGCGCACCGTATTTTGGGTAGCGTCGGCGCTGATGGCGCTGATGGCCGTCGCGTTATGGCGCGGACTGCCAAAGCTCAAATCCGACACCCATCTTAACTACCCGCAACTGTTGGGTTCTGTATTCAGCCTGTTTATTCACGATAAGCTGCTGCGTACCCGCGCAATGCTGGGCTGCCTGACCTTTGCTAATTTCAGCATCCTCTGGACGTCAATGGCCTTTTTGCTCGCCGCGCCGCCGTTTAGCTATTCCGAGGGGATGATTGGCCTGTTTGGCCTGGCGGGGGCCGCCGGCGCTTTAGGCGCGCGTCCGGCTGGCGGATTTGCCGATAAAGGTAAATCTCACCTCACCACCACGTTCGGCTTACTGCTGCTGTTACTCTCCTGGCTGGCTATCTGGCTTGGGCACACCTCGGTACTGGCGCTGATTATTGGCATTCTGGTACTGGACCTCACCGTTCAGGGGGTACATATCACCAATCAGACGGTCATCTATCGTTTGCATCCGGATGCGCGTAACCGGCTCACCGCCGGCTATATGACCAGCTACTTTATCGGTGGCGCTGCAGGGTCGCTGATTTCCGCCTCCGCCTGGCAACATGCCGGCTGGGCCGGCGTTTGTCTGGCGGGTGTCACGGTAGCCTTACTTAATTTACTGGTCTGGTGGCGAGGTTTTCACCGACAGGAAGCCGTAAATTAAGCGGATAGTGAGCGTTTACCTTTGTTTAAGCTCCTTAGGGTGTTAAGGAGCTCCCCAGTCTGTTAAGGTTATGCTATTCATTTATCATGGTTATTTTTATACCGGTGAAGAATAATATAATTCTATGGAAAGCCCTGCATCCCCATCTGCTCCCAGGCCAATAGCGCCCGTTCAAGGATTCGAAGGTCGTTCACCGATAGCTATCCGTGATATTCCGGTGGCTTTTGCATCGGGTTGTAAGGCCGTTTACCCGGCTTTCGCCCCTCCCGCTTATCGTTCTCTCCTGATTTTTTCATGCAGGCACTCACGCTTTTCTCGTCATTCCTGGATTTGCCGCAGGCGGCGCTTTACCGGGCCCAATGTTCCCGCTGGCGTCTCAGTCTGCGTATCATTGGTTGCTTTATAGCCTGAAAGAATGATTTTGTATTAATAATACATTTACTTTATTTGTCACTGTCGTTACTATATCGGCTGAAATTAATGAGGTCATGCCCAAATGGATAGTTCGTTTACGCCCATTGAACAAATGCTAAAATTTCGCGCCAGCCGTCACGAAGACTTTCCTTACCAGGAAATTCTTTTGACTCGTCTTTGTATGCACATGCAAGGCAAGCTCCTGGAAAACCGCAATAAAATGCTGAAGGCTCAAGGGATTAACGAGACGTTGTTTATGGCGTTGATTACGCTGGAGTCTCAGGAAAACCACAGTATTCAGCCGTCTGAATTAAGCTGCGCGCTGGGTTCATCTCGCACCAATGCGACACGCATTGCAGATGAGCTGGAAAAACGCGGCTGGATTGAGCGTCGTGAGAGCGATAACGACCGCCGTTGCCTGCATCTGCAATTAACGGAGAAAGGCCAGGCATTTTTGCAAGAAGTGCTTCCACCTCAGCATCATTGTCTGCATCAACTCTGGTCATCACTTAGCACTGCCGAAAAAGATCAACTTGAGCACATCACTCGTAAACTCCTGACGTGTCTTGATCAAATGGAGCAGGAAGGCACTGTTCTTGAGGCGCTGCGCTAAAGCGCCGACCCGCTCAAAAATCCAGATTAATAACAGGAAAGCGGACAGGCCGGCACGCGTTACTGCTGGCCTTTCTGACAACAGGTCGGCTCAGCCGATGTGAATAATAAGATCGTGGAGAACAACATGAGCGCAAATGCGGAGATCCAAACCCCGCAGCAACCGGCTAAGAAGAAAGGCAAACGCAAAACAGCGCTGCTACTTCTTACCTTGCTCTTTGTTATTATTGCCGTGGCATATGGAATTTATTGGTTTTTAGTATTGCGTCATATTGAAGAGACAGATGATGCTTACGTGGCAGGGAACCAGGTTCAAATCATGGCGCAGGTGTCAGGCAGCGTGACGAAAGTCTGGGCTGATAACACCGACTTTGTAAAAGAGGGCGATGTTCTGGTCACGCTCGATCAGACTGACGCCAAACAAGCGTTTGAAAGAGCCAAAACGGCGCTGGCCTCCAGCGTGCGCCAGACGCACCAATTGATGATTAACAGCAAGCAGTTGCAGGCGAATATCGACGTGCAAAAAACCGCCCTGGCGCAAGCGCAAAGCGACCTTAACCGTCGTGTGCCGCTGGGGAATGCCAATCTTATTGGCCGTGAAGAGCTGCAACACGCCCGCGATGCCGTCGCCAGCGCGCAGGCACAGCTGGATGTCGCCATTCAACAGTACAATGCCAACCAGGCAATGATACTCAACAGTAATCTGGAAGATCAGCCCGCGGTTCAACAAGCGGCGACCGAAGTGCGTAACGCCTGGCTGGCACTGGAGCGTACTCGCATCGTCAGCCCAATGACTGGTTATGTCTCTCGCCGCGCCGTCCAGCCTGGCGCGCAGATCAGCCCCACCACGCCGCTGATGGCCGTCGTGCCTGCAACCGATCTGTGGGTGGACGCTAACTTTAAAGAGACCCAATTAGCGAACATGCGCATTGGGCAGCCAGTGACGGTGATTACTGATATTTATGGCGACGACGTAAAATACACCGGTAAAGTCGTCGGTCTGGATATGGGAACAGGCAGCGCCTTCTCCCTGCTGCCCGCGCAAAATGCGACGGGTAACTGGATTAAAGTGGTTCAACGTCTGCCGGTACGCGTCGAACTGGACGCCCGCCAGTTAGAACAACATCCACTGCGTATTGGTTTATCGACGCTGGTCACCGTGGATACCGCTAATCGCGACGGTCAGGTACTGGCCAGCCAGGTACGAACGACGCCGGTTGCCGAAAGTAACGCACGCGAAATTAATCTCGCGCCGGTCAATAAACTGATCGACGACATAGTGCAGGCTAACGCGGGTTAATCCTGAGGTGCGTGTGATGCAACAGCAAAAACCGCTGGAGGGCGCGCAGCTCGTCATCATGACGATCGCGCTGTCGCTGGCGACATTCATGCAGGTGCTGGACTCCACCATTGCCAACGTGGCGATTCCGACCATCGCCGGGAACCTGGGTTCTTCCCTAAGCCAGGGGACATGGGTTATCACCTCTTTCGGGGTGGCGAACGCTATCTCGATTCCCTTAACCGGCTGGCTGGCGAAACGTTTTGGCGAAGTCAAACTGTTCATGTGGTCGACGGTCGCCTTTGCCGCGGCCTCCTGGGCCTGTGGCGTATCCAGCAGCCTGAATATGCTGATCTTCTTCCGCGTGGTGCAGGGCGTGGTCGCCGGGCCGCTGATTCCGCTCTCGCAAAGCCTGTTGCTGAATAACTATCCGCCTGCAAAGCGCTCCATTGCGCTGGCGCTCTGGTCAATGACCGTCATTGTCGCGCCGATTTGCGGCCCGATTCTGGGGGGCTACATCAGTGATAATTACCACTGGGGATGGATTTTCTTCATCAACGTGCCGATTGGCATCGCCGTCGTCCTGATGACGTTACACACGCTGCGCGGACGTGAAACGCATACCGAACGGCGACGTATTGACGCCGTCGGGCTGGCGTTACTGGTGATTGGCATCGGCAGCCTGCAAATTATGCTCGATCGCGGTAAAGAGCTGGACTGGTTCTCCTCGCAGGAAATTATCATCCTGACCGTGGTCGCCGTCATCGCCATCAGTTTCCTGATCGTCTGGGAACTGACCGACGATCACCCTATCGTCGATCTTTCTCTTTTTAAATCGCGTAACTTCACGATTGGCTGCTTGTGCATCAGCCTTGCCTATATGCTCTATTTCGGCGCCATTGTTCTACTGCCGCAGCTTTTGCAAGAGGTGTACGGCTATACCGCAACGTGGGCAGGTCTGGCGTCGGCGCCAGTCGGCATTATTCCGGTAATTTTGTCGCCGATTATCGGACGCTTCGCGCATAAACTGGATATGCGCAGGCTGGTCACGTTCAGCTTCATTATGTACGCCGTCTGTTTTTACTGGCGCGCCTGGACGTTCGAACCGGGTATGGATTTCGGCGCTTCCGCATGGCCGCAGTTTATTCAGGGATTTGCCGTCGCCTGCTTCTTCATGCCGCTGACCACCATTACGCTCTCCGGGTTACCGCCCGAACGGCTGGCGGCGGCATCAAGCCTGTCGAACTTCACGCGAACGCTGGCGGGCTCCATCGGCACCTCGATTACCACCACTATGTGGACCGATCGTGAGTCGCTACACCATGCTCAGCTCACGGAGTCGGTTACAGCGTATAATCCAAACGCTCAGGCTATGTACGATAAACTGGAAGGCTTAGGGATGACGCACCAACAGGCGTCAGGCTGGATAGCCCAGCAAATCACGAATCAGGGGCTGATTATTTCCGCCAACGAAATCTTCTGGATGTCGGCGGGGATCTTCCTGGTGCTGCTCGGCCTGGTGTGGTTCGCCAAACCGCCCTTCGGTGCGGGCGGCGGCGGTGGCGGCGCGCACTAACTATCTGATAAAAGGGATCTGCGGATCCCTTTTTTAGTAGACCAACAATCAGAAGAAATATTTGAATCTCAGACGCCCGCCGTAACGCGCATCTTCACTGTTATCGCCATTATTCGGATTGGCCTCTACCCATGAAGCATAGGCACCGAGGTAGATGTTAAAGTTTTTCATATCCATCACGTTGGGGAATAAATATGAGGCATGAATAGTGTGAATGTCATAATTGCCGGGATCGGTGATCCAGCAATCGTCCTCACAAACGGCATCGATATTGGTAGCATTAAAGGCTTCGATTTTGTTATGCGCATAGATATAACCCAGTTCAAATCGATGCCACAGCGCATTCACCCCAGCGGTAAAATCTGTCTCATCGGTCGCATCCATATAGGCGGTATTCAGGTTAATCACTGCGCCATCTTCCGGGTCAGTTTTTTGACCATTCCAGGTCATGGTAAAACCATAGCCCGTACGATCTGACTGATCGATCCACTTCCCATTCTCATAATAGCCATAGGCGTTGTTAACGACGTTACTTTCCATCGCTATCGCCGTTGAAAAACGCCCGTTTTGCCAGGCGATAACCGGACGGACGTAAGCCACGTTTTTATCGTTGCTTAAATCCATTCCATGGTACTGCTTCTCGGTATATAACGTACTGCCATTTTCCAGCAATGTGTTAACTTCGAAATACCAGTTGTCGATGGTTTTACTCAGCAGGAAGTTACCTCCACTGTCGCTACGTCCCCGTCCTTCTTTCATCATATAGATATAGCCGTAACCGTCACTGTAAAGATCGTTCGCTGTATTCCCCGAATATTCAATAAACGTATCCTGATTCAGCGGGAACATATCGTAGGCTTCAAAACGACCAACCTTAATTTTCCAGTCATTCTCACGACCAAAGAAGAAAACGGCATCATCAAGGTTCATTTTTCCGGTCAGGTCCGCCAGAGGCTGTACAGAGAATCCGGCAAAATTACCGTTGTCCAGCCGCTGGTAGCCATCAAAGCCCAGCAACAGGCGTCCGTTAATATCCCAGCGTTCATTGGTTCCTGATGCCCAATCTTTATTCGCTGACGTTCTCATCGAGGTCAGGCTACCGGAACGGCTTGCCGCATCCATATTAAATTCGACATCGCCATAGAACTTAATATCGCTGAATCCGGATAAGGTCAGCTTCGGCGGCGTTTTATCTGCTGCAATGGGCTCGGCGGACTGGACATTCACCGTCGGCGTAGCGGCGACCTGCTGCTGTTTCAGCGAGCGAATTTGCGCCTCGGCATCGGATGCCCGTTTTTCAGCATTAACAACACGTTGCTCCAGTTCAGCCAGACGCTGCTCAATAGTGATATTATTCGCTGCCCAAAGGTTATGAGAAAAGCAAGCACCGATCATCAGCGCCAAATATTTAGCCTTCATTTTTTATCCCTTAAGTTTGATGTATACCAGATAAGATTTGCTAAAAACCCCATCGACCGGCTATTAGTAGAGTCTTGTTATTACCTGGATATCTGGCGCATTCCATTATGTTTTTCTATTAATTATTTATGATTTTTAGTTTATGTGATCAATACACTCTGGCATCGTGAGTTATCCGCCTTTTCTGTTTGCCAGATCACATTTTATTATTTAACAGGCCAGGCATTACTTAATTTAAAACGTATTCTCGCCGCAAATATAATAAACGCAAATTATATTAAGCAATAAAAAACCCCGGCCATAAACCGGGGTTAATTTAAATACTGGAACCGCTTACCAATAAGACTAAATATGCAGTTCCTGCAGTTTTTCTTTCGGTAGCGCCAGCTCTTTATTGCTGTTCACGCGTACATCACGCTCCAGAATATGACGGGCAATGTCCTGCGCTTCACTGAGCGAGTGCATCTGATACGTACCGCACTGGTAAACGTTCAGCTCCGGGATCTGGTTTTGATCCTGCACTTTCAGCACATCCGCCATCGCCGCTTTCCACGCGTCGGCAACACGCTGCTCGTCCGGCGTGCCAATCAGGCTCATGTAGAAACCGGTACGGCAGCCCATCGGCGAGATATCGATAATCTCAACGCCGTTACCGTTGAGGTGGTCGCGCATAAAGCCAGCAAACAGATGCTCAAGCGTATGAATCCCTTTTTCCGGCATCACTTCTTTGTTCGGAATGCAAAAACGCAGATCAAACACGGTGATTGCGTCGCCATGCGGGGTGTTCATCGTTTTTGCAACCCGGACCGCCGGCGCTTGCATCCGGGTATGATCGACTGCGAAGCTATCTAATAATGGCATTTAGTCACCTCCGATAATTTTTTAAAAATAAACTGAACTCTTTGTTCCGGGGCGAGTCTGAGTATATGAAAGACGCGCATTTGTTATCATCATCCCTGTTTTCAGCGATGAAATTTTGGCCACTCCGTGAGTGGCCTTTTTCTTTTGGGTCAGGCGTGTTTCGCAAGCCACGCGGCAAACGGCTCGGTATCCGCCGCCTCAATCTCCTGCTGACGACGTACTGAAGCGTCACGTTCAGCAATAAACTCTTCTTCCTGTAAAATCTCCAGCGGCTCTTCGCGTAACAGATTACGGTAAGCCTCACCGAACGCTTTCCCGGTGCCGCCAATGCCTTCATCAATCATAGACCGTAGGATCCGGGCGGAGAATGTCAGTTCAGGATTATCAAAGCAGGCGACCAACTCATCACACACCTTTTGATACTCCTCTCCCCCGTGGATACTGTCCAGCGTTTGCGCCACGCGTTTCAGATCGCGGAAGAGATCTTTCCCTACTTTGGGCAGCGGGAACTGCGCAGTTTCACAGCCAATGCCTAACGTCAGGCCCGGCTTACGCCCTTCCAGAATAACGCGATTCCAGTTTGTACGCGTACATAACAGCTCATCGCTACTCATTTCCGGCGCATCGGCCAATACGCACCAGACCATAAACAGATCGAGGAAGCGCACCTGTTGCTCGTCTACGCCGATCGGTGAGAACGGGTTAATATCGAGAGAACGAACTTCAATATACTCAATACCACCACGCAGAAGCGCGTCAGAAGGCGATTCGCCGCTGCGCGTCACGCGCTTGGGACGAATGGGCGCGTACAGCTCATTTTCAATTTGCAGAACGTTGCTGTTAATCTGTAGCCGCTTACCGTCTTTTTCCACACCAATCCGCGCGTACTCCTCGGAAGGGGTTTTAATCGCGCGCTTCAGACCTGCCACATACTCATGCAAATCGTTAAACGTAATTCCGAGATTGCTTTGCGACTTATTGGTATAACCCAAATCGCTCAGACGTAGCGACGTCGCGTACGGCAGGTAGTACATGCCGCAGTCCGTTTTTTCAAACGGTAATGTGGTTGGCTTTCCTTGCAGGAAAGAGGAACAAATGGCCGGAGACGCGCCAAACAGATAGGGGATGACCCAGCCAAAACGGTAATAGTTGCGAATCAGACGAAAATAGCCGGCAGAAATTTTTTCTTTTGCCGCTTCGCCTTCCGTAACGCCGCATTTCGCCTGCCAGAACGCCATCGGTAATGAAAAATTGTAATGTACGCCGGAGATGGTTTGCATCAAGGCGCCATAACGATTTTTCAGCCCTTCGCGATAGAGCGTCTTAAAGCGCCCGGTATTTGATGTGCCGTACTGCGCCAGCTCTATGTCCTGCCCTTCCGCAATATAGCAGGGCATACTTAATGGCCACATCCGCTCATCGCCCAGTTTCCTGGCCGTATACCGATGGAGATCGCGCATAAAAGTGAGCATATGCTGGATATCGCCATCGACTGGCGTAATAAACTCCAGTAGAGCTTCCGCAAAATCCGTGGTAATCCATTTATGGGTCAGCGCTGAACCTAACGCTTCAGGATGACCTGTTGTCGCCAGCGTGCCATCAGCATTGACACGCAGCGTTTCGCGCTCTAACCCGCGCTGTATCCCCTTTAACGCCTGAGGATGTTTTTCCAGCCAGGCCAGAGCCTGTGATACGTCCGGGATCAAATTGACCTCCCGCCTGTCCAAATCGTTTTAATAAGCATAACTGTAATGGCGGCCATACATGCCAAACCTACAATTATTACCACCACATCATGCCCTGAACCGTCGCCGCTGCGAGCGCAACATAGCGCAGCGCCTTACCAAGACACAAAAAAAAGATCGTCCGCCCCCACGGGATGCGCATCCATCCCGCTAACAGGCACAACAAATCACCGATGACCGGCATCCAGCTTAATAATAGTGTGGCTGCGCCATAACGCTTTAGCCAGCCAGTCGCTTTTTCCTGCCAGCGCGACGTTTTGCGCAGCGGAAAGAAACGCCCAAGAATAACGTTAGTTACCCCTCCAAGGCTATTACCCATTGTTGCTGTTAAGACTAAGACCCAGGGATGGCTGACGCCGGAGACCAGCATAGCAACCAAAACCACCTCAGAATTACCGGGTAACAGCGTCGCGCTGAGAAAACTACTGGCAAACAGAGACAGGAGCGACAGTCCGTCACTCACAATAGTCGGACATCCACGGCATCCATTCCCGCCGCCCGCGCCGCCTGTAAACCAAAATCGGCATCTTCAAATACCACGCACTGCGTCGGCATGACGCCCATCCGCTGGGCGCACAGTAGGAAGGTGTCAGGCGCGGGTTTGTGATGCTGTACGTGATCTGCCGCCACAACCGCATCAAAATAACGACGCAGCCCCAGATGCGCTAACAGGGCTTCCGCGATAGCGCTTTCGCTACCGGTACCGACCGACATGGGACGCCGCCCATGCCACGCTTTGACCACCTCAACCAGCGGCAGCGGTTCTACGCAGTCCAGCAGGATGCTTTTTACCGCGTCGGTTTTCTCACGCGCCAGTGACAGGGGATCAAGATCGGCATGGTTAAGCTCAATGATTGACTGGGCGATAAGCCAGGTTGGCGAACCGTTAAGCGCGACCATTGCCTGTTCATCAAAACGAAGACCATAGCGCCCCAAAACCTCACGCCACGCTTTGCGATGCGTGGGTTCGGTATCCAGGAGAGTACCGTCCATATCAAAAATCAAACCAGCATAACGTGCGTACATCGTGTTCTCGCAAACCGAATAACCAGACAGTACTTTATCGCAATTGGTTGATTTTGTCGCTAATAGAGATGAAGAGGTATATTCAGGATAAGGGGAAAAGCGATTGCAGGGCAGTGACGTATCCGGGAGGATTATTCGCCTTATGGGCCGTTGCTGACGCAACGTTATCCTTCTGATGCCAGCGGTGATTACCGCTATCTTATCTGCATCTTCATCGCTGAAAGTATGAAGAATATGGTGCATCCGGGAGGATTCGAACCTCCGACCGCTCGGTTCGTAGCCGAGTACTCTATCCAGCTGAGCTACGGATGCATTGGGAAACTTGCTTTACTGCTGATATTGATACCGCGGTGAAAGCCGTATCAATTAAGAGATGGTGCATCCGGGAGGATTACTCGCCTTACGGCTCGCCCTTCGGGCCGTTGCTGACGCAACGTTATCCTTCCTGGTGCCAGCGGTGATTACCGCTATCTTATCCGTATCTTCATCACTGAAAGTACGGAGAATATGGTGCATCCGGGAGGATTCGAACCTCCGACCGCTCGGTTCGTAGCCGAGTACTCTATCCAGCTGAGCTACGGATG
>NZ_JAMMTO010000007.1:105039-275030 GCF_051807745.1 Salmonella sp. NW38
GGTGCATCCGGGAGGATTCGAACCTCCGACCGCTCGGTTCGTAGCCGAGTACTCTATCCAGCTGAGCTACGGATGCAAATGGCGGTGAGGCGGGGATTCGAACCCCGGATGCAGCTTTTGACCGCATACTCCCTTAGCAGGGGAGCGCCTTCAGCCTCTCGGCCACCTCACCACACGCCTCTTACGAGTGCTTCGAAGAACTTGTTCTGCTCATCGTCGCTGCGTGGCGCACATATTACTTTCTGGGACTTATAAGTCAAACAATTTTTCCAGAGCTTTTATCGTTTGCACACTTCACGCTCAATTAGTCTGTAAAAAAGCCAAAAAGAGTGTTTTATCAACAGATAATTTGATGACACGCTGGCCGCCAAAAGCGCACCATATCAACAGTGGGGTTGAAAAAAGTCATGAAGGGACAACGAGGGCGAGCGAGAAGAGAGGCTGCGTCTCACCCGAAAAGTGAGACGCGAAAACCTTAGTAACTGGACTGCTGGGATTTTTCAGCCTGGATACGCTGGTAGATCTCTTCACGATGGACAGAAACTTCTTTCGGGGCGTTCACGCCAATACGCACCTGGTTGCCCTTCACCCCTAAAACTGTCACGGTGACCTCATCGCCAATCATGAGGGTCTCACCAACTCGACGAGTCAGAATCAGCATTCTTTGCTCCTTGAAAGATTAAAAGAGTCGGGTCTCTCTGTATCCCGGCATTATCCATCATATAACGCCAAAAAGTAAGCGATGACAAACACCTTAGGTGTAAGCAGTCATGGCATTACATTCTGTTAAACCTAAGTTTAGCCGATATACAAAACTTCAACCTGACTTTATCGTTGTCGATAGCGTTGACGTAAACGCCGCAGCACGGGCTGCGGCGCCAACGAACGCTTATAATTATTGCAATTTTGCGCTGACCCAGCCTTGTACACTGGCTAACGCTGCAGGCAGAGCTGCCGCATCCGTACCACCGGCTTGCGCCATGTCCGGACGACCGCCACCCTTACCGCCTACCTGCTGAGCGACCATACCAATCAATTCCCCTGCTTTAACCCGGTCGGTCACATCCTTCGACACGCCCGCAATCAGAGAAACCTTACCTTCAACAACCGTTGCCAGTACGATAACGGTAGACCCCAGTTGATTTTTCAGATCATCAACCATGGTTCGCAGCATTTTCGGCTCAATACCAGCAAGCTCGCTGACCAGGAGCTTCACGCCGTTGAGATCGACCGCTTTACTGGAAAGATTTGCACTCTCCTGCGCTGCGGCCTGGTCCTTCAACTGCTGCAACTCTTTTTCCAGCTGACGTGTACGTTCCAGCACGGCACGCACTTTGTCGCCCAGATTCTGGCTGTCGCCCTTCAGCAGATGCGCAATATCGTTTAAGCGATCGCTTTGCGCATGAACGGTGGCCATAGCGCCTTCACCGGTTACCGCCTCAATACGACGAATGCCCGCTGCGGTGCCGGACTCAGAGATAATACGGAATAGACCGATATCACCGGTACGACTGGCGTGAGTACCGCCGCACAGTTCGGTAGAGAAATCGCCCATGCTCAGAACGCGTACACGTTCGTCATATTTCTCGCCAAACAGCGCCATGGCGCCTTTCGCCTTCGCCGCGTCGAGATCCATGATGTTCGTTTCAATCGGCAGGTTGCGGCGAATTTGCGCATTCACCAAATCTTCAACCTGACGAATCTCCGACGGCTTCATCGCTTCATTGTGCGAGAAGTCGAAGCGCAGCACTTTATCGCTAACCAGCGAACCTTTCTGTGCAACGTGTGTCCCAAGCACCTGGCGCAACGCCGCGTGCATCAGGTGCGTGGCGGAGTGGTTCAGACGGATACGTGCGCGGCGCGCTTCATCTACGTCAGCCTGTACCGCATCGCCCACTTTCAGAGCGCCCGCAGACAATTTGCCGATATGACCAATCGCCTGACCATATTTTTGCGTGTCGTCCACAGCGAAAGTAAATCCAGCGCCTTTCAGCTCGCCTTTATCGCCAACCTGACCGCCTGATTCCGCATAGAATGGGGTCTGATCCAGCACGACAACCGCTTCCTGTCCCGCGTTAATCGCTTCAACCGCTTTACCATCGACAAACAGCGCAGTCACTTTGCCGTTCAGTTCCAGATGGTCATAACCTTTAAATTCAGAAGCGCTATCAACGCGGATCATCGCGTTGTAGTCCGCGCCAAAACCGCTAGCTTCGCGCGCGCGACGGCGTTGCTCTTCCATGGCGGCTTCAAAACCGGCTTCGTCGACTTTGATATTGCGCTCACGGCAGACGTCCGCCGTTAAATCGACCGGGAAACCATAAGTATCATACAGACGGAAAGCGGTTTCGCCGTCCAGGGTATCACCCTGCAATTTCGCCAGTTCTTCATCCAGCAGCGCCAGACCGCGCTCCAGCGTACGGGCGAACTGCTCTTCTTCCGTTTTCAGAACCTGCTCGACCTGCGCCTGCTGACGTTTCAACTCTTCGCCTGCGGAGCCCATTACCTCAATCAGCGGCCCAACCAGCTTGTAGAAGAAGGTCTCTTTCGCGCCCAGCATGTTGCCGTGACGCACCGCGCGACGAATAATGCGACGCAGCACATAGCCACGGTTTTCATTCGACGGCAGCACGCCATCGGCAACCAGGAATGCGCAGGAACGGATGTGGTCGGCGATAACGCGCAGCGATTTATTACCCAGATCGGTGGCACCGGTGACTTTCGCTACCGCTTCAATCAACGTGCGGAACAGGTCGATGTCATAGTTAGAGTTAACGTGTTGCAGTACCGCGGCAATACGCTCCAGCCCCATACCGGTATCTACAGACGGTTTCGGCAATGGTTCCATCGTCCCGTCAGCCTGACGGTTGAACTGCATAAAGACGATGTTCCAGATCTCAATATAGCGATCGCCGTCTTCTTCCGGGCTTCCCGGAGGGCCGCCCCAGATGTGGTCGCCATGATCGTAGAAGATTTCGGTGCACGGACCGCAGGGACCGGTGTCGCCCATCTGCCAGAAGTTATCCGATGCGTATGGCGCGCCTTTATTGTCGCCGATACGGATGATACGCTCGCGCGGGATGCCGACTTCTTTTTCCCAGATCTCATAGGCTTCGTCGTCGGTTTCATAGACGGTGACCCATAAACGCTCTTTTGGCAGAGCAAACCAGTTTTCACCGGTCAGTAATTCCCATGCGAACTGAATGGCGTCGTGTTTGAAGTAATCGCCGAAGCTGAAGTTGCCCAGCATTTCGAAGAAAGTATGGTGACGTGCAGTGTATCCGACGTTTTCCAGATCGTTGTGTTTACCCCCCGCGCGTACGCAACGCTGGGAAGTGGTTGCACGGGAATAATTACGTTTATCGAGCCCAAGGAAAACATCCTTGAACTGGTTCATCCCGGCATTGGTAAACAACAGAGTGGGGTCATTGTTAGGCACCAGGGAACTGCTGGCAACTACCTGATGCCCTTTACTATGGAAAAAGTCGAGAAACGCCTGACGGATCTCAGCGGTGCTCTTGCTCATAATTATCCTGAAATCAAGCTACACTTCATCCTTCAGGCCGCCTCTGCGTTGGCTGCGAGTTTCCCGGTCACGCGTTCCCGAGGCTCACTTGCCGCTTTGATGCGGCTTGAATGATTTTGTGTATTTAAGGAATATTCGTCGCAGACGCTGTTCGCCGTTAAGCAACCCGCGTCCAGACGGAAAAAGTGGGAATAAGATAAGTTTTCTTTACCGGGAAGTAAAATCCCGTATGCGCTCAATCTGCAAAATTTCGCCATATTTGCTGGATATCGTCCATCAGATACCCGCGATAGAGCAAAAAGCGCTGTACCTTAACCTTTTCTGAAAAGTTTGAAGGGAGCGGCTCGCCATATTTGCGAATGGCCTGTTCACGTGCCATTTCACTCCAGTCAATTTCACATTCTCGCATTGCTTTTTCAGTCGATTCACGGGAAATGCCTTTCTGATTCAACTCCTGGCGAATACGCGCCGGGCCATAGCCTTTGCGGCTACGACTGGCGATAAAGCGCATCACGAAGCGCTCGTCATCAAGATAGTGATGTTCGTGGCACCAGGCGATCACGCGTTCATAATCGTCTGCCGTCGCATCAATCTCTTCCGGCCCATTTTTGCCCATCACCGGCGCGGAGAGTTTACGCCGTAATTCCTGCTCGCTGTGATCGCGGACAGCAAGAATACGTACCGCACGATCAAGGAGACGAGCATAAGCGGGACGGCGCGATGTGGGTTCACTCATAAAAAACCTTAACAGGGAGAAATGCCAAAAGGGCCGCATAAATGCAGCCCTTGATGGTAATTTAACGTTTTGCTGAATGGCGGCTTCGTTTTGTCCGACCCACCATCACCTGATGATTAAAAATCTTCGTTGGTTTCTGCAACGCCTTCGCTATCGTCAACGGCGAAATCGGGCGTGGCATTCTGATTACTCAACAGTAATTCACGAACCCTTTTCTCGATCTCTTTCGCTGTCGCCGGGTTCTCTTTCAGCCAGGTAGTCGCGTTCGCTTTGCCCTGGCCAATCTTCTCGCCGTTGTAGCTGTACCATGCGCCCGCTTTCTCGATCAGCTTCTCTTTCACGCCCAGATCAACCAGTTCGCCATAGAAGTTGATGCCTTCGCCGTAGAGGATCTGGAACTCGGCCTGCTTAAACGGCGCGGCGATTTTGTTTTTCACCACTTTCACACGCGTTTCGCTACCCACGACATTATCGCCCTCTTTCACCGCGCCAATACGACGGATATCAAGACGAACAGAAGCGTAGAATTTCAGCGCGTTACCGCCGGTGGTGGTTTCCGGGTTGCCGAACATCACGCCAATCTTCATACGGATCTGGTTGATGAAAATCAACAGCGTGTTGGACTGTTTCAGGTTCCCCGCCAGCTTACGCATCGCCTGGCTCATCATACGCGCCGCGAGGCCCATGTGAGAGTCGCCGATTTCGCCTTCGATTTCCGCTTTCGGCGTTAGCGCCGCTACGGAATCGACCACAATGACGTCCACCGCGCCTGAACGCGCCAGCGCGTCACAGATTTCCAGCGCCTGCTCGCCGGTATCCGGCTGAGAACAAAGCAGGTTATCGATATCGACGCCCAGCTTGCGTGCGTAAACAGGGTCAAGCGCGTGTTCCGCATCGATAAACGCACAGGTTTTACCTTCACGCTGCGCAGCGGCAATCACCTGCAGCGTCAGGGTCGTTTTACCGGAAGATTCCGGCCCGTAAATTTCGACGATACGCCCCATCGGCAGACCGCCCGCACCGAGTGCGATGTCCAGTGAAAGCGAACCGGTGGAGATAGTTTCCACATCCATAGAACGGTCTTCACCCAGACGCATGATGGAGCCTTTACCAAATTGCTTTTCAATTTGGCCCAGTGCTGCCGCCAACGCTTTCTGTTTGTTTTCGTCGATAGCCATTATTACTCCTGTCATGCAACTTGGTATTGAACCGGATAGTGAATTCGTACTGTTGAAGCAATTATACTGTATGCTCATACAGTATCAAGTGTTTTGTAGAAATTGTTGCCACAGGGTTTGTAGCGCGTACGTCGTCGCCTGTCGACGCACCGATTCACGGTCGCCGCTGAAGCATTCCCGACGCGTAATCCCTTCTCCGCTGACGCTGGCGAAAGCAAACCACACCGTACCAACCGGCTTTTCTTCACTGCCGCCATCCGGCCCGGCAATTCCGCTAATAGCGACAGCAAAATCGGCGCGAGCGGCCTTCAACGCCCCGATCACCATTTCGACCACTACGGGTTCGCTGACCGCGCCATGCTGCGCCAGAGTCTCTTCACGCACGCCAATCATCTGCGCTTTGGCTTCATTACTATAGGTGACAAAGCCGCGTTCAAACCAGGCGGAGCTTCCGGCGATGTCGGTAATGGCTTTCGCCAGCCAGCCGCCGGTACAGGACTCTGCCGTCGTTACGGTCGCCCTGCGCGCTTTTAACGCCAGCCCGACCTGCTCGCTAAGCCGCATCAGTTCACTGTCAGTCATCATGACCTCTGTCAGTTAGAAATCCTGCCGCACAAGATAGCACTTTCTCACCAGAGATGGGGACGAGCAGTCGATTTTACGAGTCGGATTCCGAAAAAATGCCAGCAGGTTATTTATGCAGAATGAAAGAGGTAGCACATGACTAAATAGCAGTACCATGTTGCTAAATTTACACGCACGGAGAGAAAGCAAGGATGTCACTCAAAAAAACGGAAAGCACACAGCACAAACTGAAACAAACCTGTCAACTACGGCTGTGGTTAATTGTGGGTGGAGTATGTTCATTAGGAATGGGAGTACTGAATATATTGTCGTCAGGCTATTTTGAAACGTATGATGGCGGTCAAATTATCTTAGGCCTGGGATGTCTGGGATATAGTCTGGCACTATCAAAGAAGATATCCCACTTGCAGGCAGAGAATCAGCCCCAAAAGCCATAATAATAGCGGAGGGGGTGCTCCCCTCCCTAAGCGTAAATTAGCGCACCCGCGCCAGCGCTACCGCCTGGCCCAGCTGCCAAACCGCCATCGCATAATGCGTGCTGTGGTTATATCGGGTAATGGTGTAGAAGTTCGGCAAGCCGTACCAGTACTGGTAGCCCGTACCGATATCCAGACGCAGCAGGCTGGCTTCCTGATGATTGCCCAACGATTGCTGCGGCGTTAAGCCTGCGGCAGCAAGCTGAGAGAGGCTATATTTTGTTTTGAAACCATTCGCCAGCCCAGGCGCCTGACCATTCGCCGGCACCGCAACCGTATCGCCTTTCACCCAACCATGCGCCTTGAAGTAGTTCGCCACGCTGCCGATGGCATCAACCGGGTCCCAAAGGTTGATGTGATTGTCGCCATTGAAATCGACCGCATATTCTTTATAGGAAGATGGCATAAACTGGCCGTAGCCCATCGCGCCCGCAAAGGAACCTTTCAGATTGAGCGGATCGTCTTGCTCATCGCGCGCCATGAGCAGGAAGGTTTCCAGCTCGCCGGAGAAATATTCCGCCCGACGCGGATAGTTAAATGACAGCGTCGCCAGCGCGTCCAGAATCCGCGTTTTCCCCATGATACGTCCCCAGCGGGTTTCCACACCGATAATCCCCACGATGATTTCCGGCGGTACGCCGTATACCTGCCAGGCGCGGTTCAGCGCGTCTTCATACTGATTCCAGAACGCGACGCCGTTTTGCACGTTATCCGGCGTAATAAATTGTTTGCGGTAGCGCAACCAGGCGCCATTTGGTCCAGCGGGCGGCTGAGTGGTCGGCGCTTGTCTGTCCATCAGACGCAGGACGTAATCCAGTCTTTTAGACTGCGAGAGGATCTCCTGCAGCTGCTGACGGTCGAAACCGTGTTTACTGACCATTTTATCAATGAACTGCTGCGCATTAGGGTTGTTGGCGAAGTCGCCGCCCATTTGCATGACGTTATGCTGCGGCTCAAGCAGGAAGCCGCCGGAAGGCGTGCCCGTCGTCGCTTGAGTCTCGGAAGATTTTGGCTTGCTGCTACAGGCAGCAAGCAATACGCAAAGTGGAAGTAACGCTACATAACGACGCTTGAACATGAGACATCCATTAAACAAATTCAGCCAGGGAGAAGTATGGTAAAGCATCCCCCGCCGCACAAGGAAGCGGCACAAGAGAATAAAATCACCTTTCTCCTCTTTTCAGTTTGTATCTGCTCCCCCACCCCACAAACTTTCAACTTAAAATATTTTTCTTTTATTTTGCGATCACAATAACACTTTTGAATCTTTCAACATGATTAAAATGAACAGGAAATTAGCAAGAAAACTAAAAACCCTACAGGAGAGAACAATGATCGAAACCATTACACATGGTGCGGAGTGGTTCATCGGGTTATTCCAGAAAGGCGGAGAGGTGTTTACCGGTATGGTGACAGGTATTCTTCCGCTACTGATAAGCCTGCTGGTTATCATGAATGCGCTCATCAATTTTATCGGCCAGCAGCGTATTGAGCGTTTTGCCCAACGTTGCGCCGGAAATCCGCTATCTCGTTACCTGCTTTTACCGTGTATCGGGACATTTGTTTTTTGTAATCCGATGACCCTGAGTCTGGGACGCTTTATGCCGGAGAAGTACAAGCCGAGCTATTACGCGGCGGCCTCCTATAGCTGTCACTCCATGAACGGTCTGTTTCCGCATATCAATCCCGGCGAACTGTTTGTTTATCTGGGTATCGCCAGCGGACTCACCACGTTAGGGCTTCCTCTCGGCCCGCTCGCGGTGAGCTATCTGCTGGTAGGTCTGGTGACGAACTTCTTCCGCGGTTGGGTCACCGATCTCACCACCGCTATTTTTGAGAAAAAAATGGGGATTCAACTTGAGCAGAAAGTTCATCTGACAGGAGCGGTATCATGACACGGGTTCGTATTGAGAAAGGCGCCGGCGGCTGGGGCGGCCCACTTGAACTGGACGTTACGCCAGGCAAAAAGATCGTCTATATCACAGCCGGTACGCGCCCGGCGATCGTCGACAAACTGGCGCAACTAACAGGCTGGCAAGCGGTGGACGGCTTTAAAGAAGGCGAACCGCCGGAAGCGGAAATCGGCGCGGCCATTATCGACTGCGGCGGTACGCTGCGCTGCGGTATCTATCCGAAACGCCGGATTCCAACCATTAATATTCACTCGACGGGTAAGTCCGGCCCACTGGCGCAGTATATTGTTGAGGATATTTATGTCTCCGGCGTAAAAGAAGAAAACATTACTCTTGTCGGCGAAACGCCTGACAGTCCCCAGCCTGCCAAAACGACATTAGGACGTGACTACGACACCAGCAAAAAAATCACCGAGCAGAGCGACGGGCTGCTGGCAAAAGTTGGTATGGGAATGGGCTCCGCCGTGGCGGTACTGTTCCAGTCCGGTCGCGACACCATTGATACGGTCCTGAAAACAATCCTGCCGTTTATGGCGTTCGTTTCGGCGCTGATCGGCATCATTATGGCCTCAGGTCTTGGCGACTGGATCGCCCACGGTCTGGCGCCATTAGCCAGCCATCCACTGGGGCTGGTGACGCTGGCATTGATCTGCTCTTTCCCACTGCTGTCGCCCTTTCTCGGCCCTGGCGCGGTTATCGCTCAGGTCATTGGCGTCCTGATTGGCGTTCAGATAGGCCTGGGCAATATCCCCCCGCATCTGGCGCTTCCTGCCCTGTTCGCGATTAACGCGCAGGCGGCCTGCGACTTTATCCCGGTCGGCCTGTCGCTGGCAGAAGCGAAACAAGACACCGTTCGCGTCGGCGTACCTTCCGTGCTGGTCGGACGCTTCCTGACTGGCGCGCCCACGGTACTTATCGCCTGGTTTGTTTCCGGCTTTATCTATCAATAAGAGGTTCAGACATGAGCGTGATTTATCAAACCACCATCACCCGTATCGGCCAGAGCGCGAAGGAGGCGCTCGGCGAACAGATGCTGATTACGTTTCGGGAAGGCGCGCCGGCGGATATCGAAGAATTTTGCTTCATCCATTGTCATGGCGAACTGACCGGCGCGCTGCAGCCTGGCGCGCGGTGTGAATTGGGCCAACATTGCTATCCGGTCACGGCGGTCGGCAGCGTAGCCGAGCAAAACCTGCGTGAACTGGGGCATATCACTTTGCGCTTCGATGGTCTGCGCGAAGCGGAATTTCCCGGCACCGTACACGTTGCGGGGCCTGTACCGGACGATATCGCGCCGGGCTGTATTTTGACGTTTGTCGCTTAAGGAGAAAAAACATGAATCAAGTTGCCGTTGTCATTGGCGGAGGCCAGACCCTGGGGGCATTCCTTTGCCGTGGGCTTGCAGAAGAAGGATACCGCGTGGCGGTCGTTGATATTCAAAGCGATAAAGCCGCGAATGTCGCCCAGGAAATTAACGCCGATTTTGGCGAAGGTATGGCGTACGGTTTTGGCGCCGACGCTACCAGCGAGCAGAGCGTGCTGGCGCTGTCCCGCGGCGTAGACGAGATTTTCGGGCGCGCCGATCTGCTGGTTTACAGCGCGGGTATCGCCAAAGCGGCGTTTATCAGCGATTTCCAGTTGGGCGATTTTGACCGCTCGCTACAGGTGAATCTGGTGGGCTATTTCCTCTGCGCCCGTGAGTTTTCCCGCCTGATGATCCGCGACGGCATTCAGGGGCGCATTATTCAGATTAACTCTAAATCCGGCAAAGTGGGCAGTAAACACAACTCCGGCTACAGCGCGGCGAAATTCGGCGGCGTGGGGTTAACCCAGTCTCTGGCGCTGGATCTGGCGGAATACGGCATTACCGTACACTCGTTGATGCTCGGCAACCTTTTGAAATCGCCAATGTTCCAGTCACTGCTGCCGCAATACGCCACTAAACTGGGCATTAAGCCCGACGAGGTGGAACAGTATTACATTGATAAGGTACCACTCAAACGCGGGTGTGATTATCAGGATGTGCTGAACATGCTGTTATTTTATGCCAGCCCGAAAGCGTCTTATTGCACCGGGCAGTCGATCAACGTAACCGGCGGTCAAGTGATGTTCTGACCGTGAATTGCCGGATGGCGCCGTAGGCCGGATAAGACGGTTACGCCGCCATCAGGCAAAACAACAGGAGCACATTATGGTTTCCACTCTGATTACCGTCGCCGTTATCGCCTGGTGCGCGCAACTGGCGCTGGGCGGCTGGCAGATTTCCCGCTTTAATCGGGCTTTCGATAAACTTAGCCAACAGGGGCGGGTCGGCGTCGGGCGCTCCGGCGGGCGTTTTAAGCCCCGGGTGGTGGTTGCTGTGGCGCTGGACGAACAGCAGCGGGTGACGGACACTTTATTGATGAAAGGCCTTACGGTATTCGCCAGACCGGTTAAAATTGCCGCAATGCAAGGAAAACATTTGCATGAATTACAGCCTGATGTGATCTTTCCCCATGATTCGCTCGCGCAGAATGCACTATCATTGGCGCTTAAACTGAAACATGGGTAATTTCGTTGTGAATGCGTATAGCTTGCGAAATTATCATTTTGCAACCAATACCCTAAATAATTCGAGTTGCAGGAAGGCGGCGACGCAGCGAATCCCAGGAGCGTACATCAGTACGTGACCGGGGTGAGCGAGGAAAGCCAACGCACATGCAGCGTGAAGTATGACGGGTAAATACATAAGTCAGGGTAATCACGCCTATGAAACCTCGTCAGCGTCAGGCCGCGATTCTGGAGCACCTGCAAAAACAGGGAAAATGCTCGGTTGAAGAACTGGCCCAGTACTTTGACACGACAGGCACCACTATCCGTAAAGATCTGGTCATTCTGGAAAATGCCGGAACCGTCATCCGCACCTATGGCGGCGTGGTGTTGAATAAAGAAGAGTCCGATCCGCCTATTGATCACAAAACGCTTATCAACACCCACAAAAAAGCGCTGATAGCCGCAGCCGCTGTGAAATATATCCATGATGGCGATTCCATTATTCTGGACGCCGGAAGTACCGTGTTACAGATGGTGCCGTTGCTTTCGCGTTTTAGCAACATCACGGTGATGACCAACAGCCTCCATATTGTCAACGCGCTATCGGAACTGGACAACGAACAAACTATCCTGATGCCCGGCGGCACCTTCCGTAAAAAATCGGCGTCGTTTCACGGTCAACTGGCGGAAAACGCCTTTGAGCAATTCAGCTTTGATAAACTTTTCATGGGAACTGACGGTATTGACCTGAACGTCGGTGTGACCACGTTCAATGAGGTTTACACCGTCAGTAACGCAATGTGCAATGCAGCACGCGAGGTGATTCTGATGGCGGACTCCTCAAAATTTGGTCGTAAAAGCCCCAATGTGGTGTGCAGTCTGGAAACCGTCGACAAACTGATCACGGACGCGGGTATCGATCCGGCATTTCGTCAGGCGCTGGAAGCAAAAGGGATTGAAGTAATCATAACCGGAGAAAGCAATGAGTGATGCACTACTAAACGCGGGCCGTCAGACCTTAATGCTGGAGCTACAGGAAGCCAGCCGTCTGCCGGAGCGTCTGGGCGATGATTTTGTCCGCGCCGCCAATATCATTATTCACTGTGAAGGCAAAGTGATCGTTTCCGGTATTGGTAAATCAGGTCATATTGGTAAAAAAATCGCCGCGACGCTTGCCAGTACCGGTACTCCCGCTTTTTTTGTTCATCCGGCGGAAGCACTGCATGGCGATCTGGGGATGATTGAAAGCCGCGACGTGATGTTATTTATCTCCTATTCCGGCGGCGCAAAAGAACTCGACCTCATCATCCCGCGTCTGGAAGATAAATCCGTCGCGCTGCTGGCGATGACCGGTAAACCTCACTCTCCGCTGGGGCGAGCGGCAAAAGCCGTTCTGGATATTTCCGTCGAGCGTGAAGCCTGCCCGATGCATCTGGCACCGACGTCCAGTACCGTCAATACGCTGATGATGGGCGATGCGCTGGCGATGGCAGTCATGCAGGCGCGCGGTTTTAACGAAGAAGATTTCGCCCGTTCGCATCCGGCTGGCGCACTGGGCGCGCGTTTGCTCAATAATGTGCATCACCTGATGCGCCAGGGCGATGCAATACCGCAGGTGATGCTCGCCACCAGCGTAATGGATGCCATGCTGGAACTTAGCCGTACCGGACTGGGGCTGGTGGCAGTTTGCGATGAGCAACATGTTGTGAAAGGCGTCTTTACCGACGGCGACCTGCGTCGCTGGCTGGTGGGCGGCGGCGCGCTCACCACGCCGGTAAGCGAAGCCATGACGCCCAACGGTATTACGCTCCAGGCGCAAAGCCGCGCTATTGACGCCAAAGAGCTCCTGATGAAACGCAAAATTACCGCCGCGCCGGTGGTCGATGAAAACGGCAAACTCACCGGCGCCATTAACCTACAGGATTTCTACCAGGCGGGGATTATCTAATCCTTCAGTCCCAGACGCTTCGCCAGCCGATGCAGGTTGGCGACGTCGGTTTCCAGTGCCCGCGCGCTGGCCGCCCAGTTATGATTATTTTGCGCCAGCGCCTGGCGAATCATCTCTCGCTGAAAGTTCTCCGTCGATTCGCGCAAATTGCGGCAAGTCGGCAGCGCCAGAAAGCTTTCCGCAGGCGGCGCGGGTAAAACGTCCTCTGACAAGGCAAAATGCTGCGCCTCCAGTATCACCTCATCCCCTGCCCGGGTCGCTCTCGCCAGTACAACCGCACGGTGAATGGCATGTTCCAGTTCCCGGACGTTGCCCGGCCAGCCATAGTTGAGCAAATGGCGGCGCGCGCCGGGACTCAGCACCACGCGGGACAGCCCCAGCCGCAGTCGGCACTGCTCGCAAAAATAGCCCGCCAACAGCACCACATCATCGCCGCGCTCGCGCAGCGGCGGCACAAAGAGCGGGAAAACGCTCAGGCGATGGAACAGATCGGCGCGAAAACGTCCCGCCAGCACCTCTTCACGCAGGTCACGGTTGGTCGCCGCCAACACCCGCACATCCACGCGCAGGCTACGATCGTCGCCGACGCGCTGAATATCGCCATACTGCAACACGCGAAGCAGCTTGGCCTGTAGCGCCAGCGACAGTTCGCCAATCTCATCCAGAAACAGCGTACCGTTATCTGCCATTTCGAACTTACCGCTACGATTACTGATAGCCCCGGTAAAAGCCCCTTTTACATGACCAAACAACTCGCTCTCCGCCACGCTTTCCGGCAGCGCGGCGCAGTTGAGATAGACCAGCGGATTGACCGCTCTGGGGGAGCCCTGGTGAATAGCTTTCGCCACCAGCTCTTTACCGGTCCCCGTTTCACCGCCGATCAGCACGTTAAGATCGGAGCCCGCCACAATCTCGATCTCTTTTTTCAACTGCGTCATCGCAGGCGACAGGCCGATCATGTGCGTCTCTTTTATCGGTTCAAACACGCCTGACGACCCCGGCAGCATGTTCTGGCTTTCCAGTTGTTCAATTAACAGCGCATTACTCAATGCCCCGGCGGCCAGCGCGGCGACAAGCCGTAGTTCTTCATCGCTAAATACCTCGAACTGCTCCGGCGTCATAGCATCAAGGGTCAGCGCACCGATGAGGTTCTGTCCGGCAAACAGCGGCAGACCAACACAGGCGTGGACTTTCAGGCTTTCCTGTCCGGGAATTAACCCGTCATACGGATCGGGCAAATCGCTATCAGCCGGAAAACGCACCACGTCCCCCGCGCGGGCGATGGCTTCCAGGCGCGGATGCCCTTCCAGGGTAAAACGTCTGCCGAGGACGTCCTGCGCCAGGCCATCAATCGCCAGTGGAATAAATTGTCGTGATTCATAGCGCAGCAGCGCCGAGGCGTCGCACGCCAGCACCTGACGCAGCGTAGTAATCAACCGCTGAAAACGATCCTGATGCCCAATGCCGCGTTGTAACTCAATGGCGATGCCCGCCAATACCTCCACGGAAAAACTCATGGTTACCTCATTGTCATTTTGACAACCTATAGTGTCATATTGACAGCATCATTTATAGTCTTTTTGACTATATCAAAAATACAAACTTATTATAAATTCATATAAATCAATAAGATGTAAAGTTGGCACACTACCTGCAATAAGCAAAACAACTTTTTGCAAACGTTGAATGAATTGAGGTGGTTATGTCTATCCTGGTTAAAAATAATATTCATTGGGTTGGCCAGCGCGACTGGGAAGTTCGTGATTTTCACGGCACTGAATACAAAACGCTGCGAGGCAGCAGCTATAACAGCTATCTCATTCGTGAAGAAAAGAATGTGCTGATCGATACCGTCGATCATAAGTTTAGCCGTGAGTTTGTGCAAAACTTGCGCAGTGAAATCGACCTCGCGGATATCGACTACATCATCATTAACCATGCCGAAGAAGACCATGCAGGCGCGCTGACCGAACTGATGGCGCAGATCCCGGACACGCCTATCTACTGTACCGCCAACGCCATTGACTCTATCAACGGCCATCACCATCACCCGGAATGGAATTTTAAGGTGGTGAAAACCGGCGATACGCTGGATATCGGCAACGACAAGCAGTTGATCTTCGTGGAAACGCCGATGCTGCACTGGCCGGACAGCATGATGACCTATATGACCGGCGACGCGGTGTTATTCAGCAACGACGCCTTTGGTCAGCACTATTGCGACGAGCGCCTGTTCAATGATGAAGTGGACCAAACCGAACTGTTTGAACAATGCCAGCGCTACTACGCCAATATCCTGACGCCGTTCAGCCGTCTGGTAACGCCAAAAATTACCGAAATCCTCGGCTTCAACCTGCCGGTGGATATGATTGCCACCTCACACGGCGTGGTATGGCGCGACAACCCAACGCAAATCGTGGAACTGTATCTGAAATGGGCGGCAGATTATCAGGAAGATCGTATCACTATTTTCTACGATACCATGTCGAACAATACTCGCATGATGGCGGATGCCATCGCACAGGGTATCAATGAAGTGGACCCGAACGTGGCGGTCAAAATCTTTAACGTCGCCCGCAGCGATAAAAATGAAATACTGACCAATGTCTTCCGTTCGAAAGGCGTGCTGGTCGGCACTTCTACCATGAACAACGTGATGATGCCGAAAATCGCTGGTCTGGTGGAAGAGATGACCGGCCTGCGCTTTCGCAACAAACGCGCCAGCGCCTTCGGTTCTCATGGCTGGAGCGGCGGCGCGGTGGATCGACTGTCCACGCGCTTACAGGATGCCGGTTTTGAAATGTCCCTGAGTCTGAAAGCAAAATGGCGTCCGGATCTGGATGCGCTGGAGTTGTGCCGTCAGCACGGTCGCGACATCGCGCGTCAGTGGGCGCTTGCTCCGCTGCCGGAAACCACACAGAAAACCGCGCCAGCCGAAGAAATCACAACCTGCGCCGCCGCAGACCTCGGCCCTAAAATGCAATGCAGCGTATGCCAGTGGATTTACGACCCTGCGCAGGGCGAGCCGTTGCAGGATGTCGCGCCGGGTACGCCGTGGAGCGACGTGCCGGATAACTTCCTGTGCCCGGAATGTTCATTAGGTAAAGACGTGTTCGACGTACTGGCGACGGAGGCAAAATGAGTCGGGGGATCATCATTATTGGGTCGGGCTTCGCCGCCCGCCAGCTCGTCAAAAATATCCGTAAACAAGATGCGCATGTGCCGTTAACCCTGATTGCGGCGGACAGTATGGATGAGTACAACAAGCCCGATCTCAGCCACGTTATCAGCCAGTCGCAGCGCGCCGATGATCTCACCCGCCAGTTAGCGGGGGAATTTGCTGAACAGTTTAATCTGCGACTGTTCCCGCATACCTGGGTTGCTGACATTGATGCCGATGCCCATGTGGTGAAAAGTCAGGATAAGCAGTGGCAGTACGACAAGCTGGTACTGGCGACCGGGGCGACAGCCTTTGTGCCGCCGATTGCAGGACGTGAGTTAATGCTTACTTTGAATAGCCAGCAGGAGTACCGCGCCTGTGAGACACAACTGCGCGACGCGCAGCGAGTGCTGATTGTCGGCGGCGGTCTCATTGGCAGTGAATTAGCGATGGATTTCTGCCGCGCCGGGAAAACGGTAACTCTGATGGATAACGCCGCCAGCCTTCTCGCCTCACTGATGCCACCGGAAGTGAGCAGTCGCTTACAGCATCACCTGACCGATATGGGGGTGCATCTGCTGCTGAAATCGCAGTTGCAAAAACTGGAGAAAACCGAAGCCGGTATCCGCGCTACGCTGGTAAGCCAGCGTAGTATTGAGGTCGATGCGGTGATTGCCGCCACCGGCTTACGCCCGGAAACCGCTCTGGCGCGCCGCGCCGGGGTAGTCGTCAACCGCGGCGTCTGCGTGGATAGCTATCTACAGACCAGTCACCCGGATATTTATGCGATCGGCGATTGCGCGGAAATCAACGGTCAGGTGCTGCCCTTCCTGCAACCGATCCAGCTAAGCGCGATGTACCTGGCGAAAAATCTGTCTGGCGGCAACGTGCCGCTGAAGCTACCGGCGATGCTGGTCAAAGTCAAAACGCCGGAACTGCCGCTGCATCTGGCGGGAGAAACTCAGCGCCGTGATTTAAGCTGGCAGATTACCGCAGAATCTGACGGTATGATTGCCAAAGGCATGAGCGGAGAAGGCCAACTACGCGCCTTTGTGGTGAGTGAAGACCGCATGAAAGAGGCCTTTGCACTACTGAAAACGTTGTCCGTATAAGCCTGTGATGCCGGATGGCGCCGCTTCGCGTCTTATCCGGCCCACGAGTGAGCATCTATTTACAGGCCGAATAAGGCGCAGCCGCCATCCGGTGCCCTACACTTCCCTTAATGCTCGCGCTGCGGCAATCACGCCCTGTCCAAACGACAGTCCGCCGTCGCCCGCCGGTAACCGCTGCGGAAATAACAATTTAAAATCAGAAAGATAAAAGGCAAGACGCGCGCGAAGTAAGCGGTTGTGTATCACCCCGCCGCTGAAGACCAGAGTGGTTATCCCCCGCGCCGTAGCCTGCTGGCGCATTAGCGTGGCAAACCCGCACGCCAGCGCATCATGAAAAGCCCAGGCGCGTTGCGCGGGCGTGGCCTGCCAGTTCAACCATTGCCGCCAGAAAACAGCGACGTCCAGTTGAGCGCCGTTAAGCGGCATCGTTACCGGATGCTCAACGTTAGCGCATTGAGAGGCCAGCGCCTCCAGCGCGCAGGCGGCCTCGCCCTCATAGCTAAGCGATGCTGGCGCGCAGCGAAGCGCGGCAGCCACCGCGTCAAACAACCGCCCGCAGGAAGACGCCAATGGGGCATTGACGCCGCGCTCAATGGCGCGCGCCAGGACACTCCAGTTTTGCTGTTGCAGCCCCGCTGTCTCCGGGTAATCCTGCCAGTCCGGCACAAAGCGCAGGCACTGCGCTAACAGATTACGCCACGGCTGTTTGGCAGCCAGATCGCCTCCCGGCAGCGCCACGGCGGGTAAACCACCTAAATGTTCGCATTCGCGATAATTGACCCGCAGACATTCTCCGCCCCATAGCGCGCCATTCTCACCCATGCCGATACCGTCTACCGTCAGGGCAATCACCTCTCCGCCGTCCAGCGGCCAACCATGCTCGGCCAGGCAAGCCGCCGCATGGGCATGATGGTGTAACACCGTCTCTGTCGGCAGACGCATCTCACTGGCCCACTGACTGGAAACATAGCCCGGATGCGCGTCACAGACGATACGCTCTGGCGTAAAATCGTAGATTGACTGGATCAAACGCAATGCCTCGCGCCACTGCGCCTGGATACCGTCATCGCTGAGATCGCCCAAATGTTGGCTGACAACCGCCTGTTCGCCGCGTACCAGACAGAACGTGTTTTTCAGATCCGCGCCCAGACAAAGTATCGGCGGCACATCGCGAAATCCGGGCGGCAACGCAATCGCGTCCGGCACGTATCCCCGCGAACGACGCAGCATTTCGCCGCTGTCGCGCACGACAGAGTCGTCCATGCGCTGAACAATGTCGCGATTGTGCAACAAAAAACCATCGGCAATATCGTGTAAATCGTCCAGCGCCTGTTCGTTGGTGATGGCGGGCGGTTTGCCGCTCAGGTTGCCGGATGTCATCACCAGCGGGTAATTGAGCGCCTGCAACAAGAGATGTTGCAACGGGTTGGCTGGCAGCATCACGCCCACCTCCGTAAGCCCTGGCGCGATGCCCTCACCCAGCGCAGGTACATACTGCTTATCCACCAGCACAATCGGGGCCGCTGGCGTGGTCAGCAGCGAACGCGCCGCGCTCGGCAGCGTTTGCGCCGTGGGCAACATCACCGCCAATGGTTTCGCCGGGCGATGTTTACGCGCCCGCAGCATCGCCACTGCGTTATCGTTGCGCGCATCGCAGGCCAGATGAAAACCACCCAGCCCTTTAACGGCAATAATGCCCCCGGCGTTCAGTTGGGCGACCGCCGCCTGCAAAGCCGCCTCTTTTTCCGCTCGTTCATGTTGGCTCCGCCACTCAAGATGCGGCCCGCATGACGGACAGGCAACGGGCTGGGCATGAAAACGGCGATCGTACGGATCGCGGTATTCGCTGTCGCATTCCGGACACAAGGGAAACGCCGCCATCACCGTAAATGGCCGGTCATAGGGCATAGCGCGAATAATGGTGAAGCGTGGTCCGCAGTGGGTGCAATTGATGAAAGGATAACGGTAGCGCCGCTCGCCAGGGGTATTCATCTCGGCAAGACATGCCGGGCAGGTCGCCGCATCCGGCACGATTTGCGTGTTCATCGAACCGCCTGCGCTCTGACGAATAGCGAAATCCGTCGGTGCGCGCTCCCATATCAACGACGCGTGTTCAACGCTGTCAATGCGCGCCAGCGGCGGGCAATCCTGATAGAGCGCGGCAATAAATTGCGACGGCTCTTCCAGCAGCCGAACGACGACGCCGTCGCCGTCATTACACACGTCGCCGTGTAATCGCAACTGCTGCGCCAGCTGCCAGACAAAAGGACGAAAACCGACGCCCTGTACTTTGCCCCGAATGCGTAGCTGTACGCCGGAAGGTGTGTCTATCGCCATCTTATTTTCCCGCCATCATCGAACCCGGATGCCTGATGGCGCGACGCTTATCAGGCCTACAACCGCACGGACCGTAGACCGGAGAAGGCATTGATGCCGCCATCCGGCAATGCTTTGTGGCGTATTCTACGCGCAATCGCAGAAATCAGAAAAGCAGCGATGCCGTTGAATCCAGCGCCGCACGACGGCGTTTTTCCGCGCTTAGCTGTTCGAGCTTATTGCGGTCCACGCAGATGAGGGCGTGCGTTGGGCAAGCGGCCATACAGGCAGGACCGGCTTCACGGTGGTGACACAGATCGCACTTGTTGGCTTCGGCTTTTTCGGCACGCACGTTCAGCCCCGCGCCGCTATTGCGAACCACCGGACGTACCACCACGTCCATGGCGCCGTAAGGACATGCCACTACGCAAGTTTTACAGCCAATGCAGCGTTCCTGCATCACATGAACAAAGCCTTTGTCACGGCTGATGGCGCCATTCGGGCAAACGTTGGCGCACGGCGCGTCTTCACACTGGCGACACAGCGTTGCCGTGGAAACGTTCACGCCTTTGATGACATGGATACGAGGTAAAAAGGTTTCAGGGGTCAGCGATGCGCAATCCTGATTTTCCTGATGGGATACGACGCAAGCCACTTCACAGGTACGGCAACCAATGCACTTACTCGCGTCTGCAATGATGAAACGGTTCATCAAATTCTCCAGCAATAACAGATGATGTGCCGATATATACACGAATCGTGCCAATTTTTATTTCATTGTTATTTAAGAATATTATTTCTATTTTCGTGAGCATTTACGTGTCATCGTCACAAGTGTCGATGACACGTAATGTCGCCAGTGGTGGTCAAGATTTACAGTGATAGCCAGCCAACTCTGCACCGCAACTGGCATCAATCCTGATTAACGCCTGGCAATACGTTACCGCGTATTAAACAGCGCTGCGTAAGGGAAAGATCGTCCGTTTGCGGATTCCTTCCGACAATAGGTTTGATAATTAATTTACGGCCAGGATAGTGATTAAAACGGGTCAGCGCCGGATAACTCAACCGGCCAAACCAGCCGTGTACGCGCTGCCAGCGGGCGTCCTTCACCTGATATAAATTGGTTATCCAGTAGCCTGAGTCAAACTGCATATCCAACAGTTGCGTACGCCCATTGCCCTGTAAATCAAGCAAATCATCGACGCCAGTATCGCTGGCGGTATAAAACCCCCACGGTTCAAAGACGCAGGGGCGGCCATTCTTGAGAAAGGTGAAAATGATGTATTGCGCGCTCGGCGCCAGGCCCAACCCAGGATTGCCCAACCAGATAACCAGGTCCTGAATGCCGTTACGATCGAGGTCAGCGCGATAAAATTGCGCATTACCCGCCAAATTAATCAGCCTTCCCACCGGGACAACCCACGAATTACCGGCTCTGTCTTTTCCGCTAATCCGCCATTCGTTATCTTTTTTCGGCTCCGGCAGTAGCGTCACGCCACTGACTCCGACCTGGCGAAAATGCCAGGTCTGGTCGGGCGATACAGAATAAGGCAGGGTGAACAGCGGCTTCAGCGCACGCTTTTGCGCATATTCACCGTCGCTCATCGGCAGGTAACCGACAACACCGGTGGCCAGTGCGCGTGCGGCGAGGCAGAGAAATAGCAGTCCGCTCCATACGATAATCTTCACGTCCTTCTTACAACCTTTGCCGTGTAACACAAATTCTCCCTAAATATGTGCGCATTTTACGCCTCCGGCGCTTCCAGCGCGGCAAATCCGCCGTTTCCCTGCCAGCCTTCCAGGCGCTGATAGACGATGTTTACCGCGTCCTTAATCGGTTGAGTCATCGGATAATAAAACCCGACGATATCCGGCTGGATACCAACAAAAATCACCTCGCCGACATCCTCTTTCAGCTGATCGATAAGGTAGTTGAGCGGCATATTGTGGGTGGTCATCATAAACATTTCGGCGATATCATCCGGATCGATAATGCGGATCTCGCCCGGATTAAGTCCCATATCGGTGGCGTCGACAATCAACAGACGCTGCGGGCGCAGTTCGCGAATCGCCACAATGTCGTTTTCCGGCGCGCTGCCGCCATCGATGACAACCCAGTTGCCCTTCGGCTGCGCCGCGCACATTTCCGCCAGTAACGGGCCTGCGCCGTCGTCGCCCATCATGCTGTTGCCGACACAGAGTAAAACGTCAGTCACGAAGCCTCCTCACCATCAGGTAGATGGCGCTTTCCTGATGAATGTCATGCAGCATACTGAGCATCAGTTTGCTCCATTCTTGCTGCTGCGGGGTCTGCGCGGCGCGCGCCTCATCAAACGCGCGCGCCAGCATTTGCACATGGTTGAAATCGATGACGATCTCGCCATACTTCGGCACGCCTTCCATTTTACGCCGGGCATCGCTACCGGCTTCCAGGGTGGCGATCCACGCCAGATACTCATCCCATGGGCAGGTGAGCGCGGCCTCCAGACAATCGATAACCCCCAGGTGGTGACCAATCGCCAGGCTGTAATAGACAACCTGCTGCGCCTCGGCAGGCGTCGCATCGTTCTCATCAATAAACTTACGGCTCAGTTGACTGAACACCACCTGTTCGCTCATCGGATACGCGCCTCTTCAACAACATGATTGAGATGGGTGACAATTTCGGTTAAACGCGGATCGTTTTCCGCTTCCAGCCAACGCGCCACTTGCTGCTCGCCCTGCCCCAACTGTGTCAGGTAATCATCGGCGATCTGACGACCATAGCGATAACCCGCCAGCCGGCGCGCCGCGCGATCCACCTTCACGCGCAGCGGCTGCACCATATCCGGATGCAGGATCTCTGCGGGCTGATCGTCCAGCTCACCCGGCGCGCGGGCGTGGATTTTCTGCTCCAGCAGGCCAAGCGCCATCGCAAAGCCATACAGCGTCGCCGCAGGCGTTGGCGGGCAGCCTGGAATATACACATCCACCGGGACGATTTTGTCGGTACCGCCCCAGACGCAGTAGAGATCGTGGAAGATGCCGCCGCTGTTGCCGCAGGCGCCGTAAGAGATACAGATTTTCGGGTCCGGCGCCGACTGCCAGGCGCGCAGCGCCGGAGAGCGCATGGCGCGGGTCACCGCGCCGGTAAACAGCAGAATATCGGCATGACGCGGCGACGGTACCACTTTGATGCCGAAACGCTCGGCATCAAACAGCGGCGAAAGCGTCGCAAAGATTTCGATTTCACAGCCATTACAGCCGCCGCAATCCACGCGGTAAACGTATGCCGAACGCTTAATATTTTTCAGTAGAGACGCCTTCATGCTGGCGATGGATTCATCCACCGTCATCGGTACCGGAATGCCGTTGGCGTCACGCGGGCCTAATAAATTGCTCATTAGCTGACCTCTTTCATATGGCGAGTCAGTTCAATACGGTCGGACGGCACCAGGCATTTCTGACGCTTACAGTCCGGGCAGGTCTCAAAGCTTTCGCGGTGGTTTTCCGCGCGGCTGTCGCCGTTGTGCGCAAGCAGCGCAATGGCGTAGTCAATCTCTTTCTGTACGGCGAAAGGACGATTGCACACGCGGCAGTTGCACAGCGCGAAGCGGGACTGTTGCAGGAAATCTTCTTTCTTCCACACTGCCAGTTCGTACTCTTGCGACAGTTTGATCGCCGCCGTCGGGCAAACTTCTTCGCAGCGACCGCAGAAGATGCAGCGGCCAAGATTGAACTGCCACGCCAGCTCATTGGTCGCAAGATCGGTTTCCACCGTCAGCGCGTTCGACGGGCAGGCATTAACGCAGGCGGCGCAGCCGATGCACTGCTGCGGATTATGTTCCGGCTTGCCGCGGAAGTTTTTATCAACCGCAATCGGCTCCAGCGGATAAGACGAGGTCGCCGTGCCGGTTTTGATAACTTTTTTGATAAAGGTAAACATGGCGATTCCTTATTTCAGCGGCGAGTTTTTACGCTCAATGCTGTAGCGCTCAAGTTCTTTGTACGGCACGACTTTGCTCTTCTTCTTACGCACATCGACCACGGTCATCCGGTCGGTACAGGAGTAGCAAGGGTCGAGGCTGCCGATAATCAGCGGCGCATCGGAGACGGTGTTGCCGCGCAGCATATAGCGCAGCGTCGGCCAGTTGGCGTAGGTCGCCGCACGACAGCGCCAGCGGTACAGCTTCTGGTTGTCGCCGGTCATGCTCCAGTGGATATCATCGCCACGCGGCGCTTCAGCAAAGCCGAGCGCAAAACGGTGCGGAATATAGGTAAAGCCTTCCACCATCAGCGGGCCGCCCGGCAGATTATCCAGACCGAAATCGATCATATTCAGCGAGGTGTAAACTTCGTTGATACGGACTTTCAGACGAGAAATCACATCGCAGCCCTGCTCGCTATGTACTTCCATCGGCAGTAGACCGTAGCCGACAAACGGGTGGTCGGCGCGGGTGTCGCGGGCGTGGCCGCTGGCGCGCACCATCGGGCCGACATTACTGAAGTCGCGGGCAATTTCCGGGTCCAGACGGCCGATACCCACGGTACGCTGTTCCATATTCGGCGTGCTCAGCAGCATGTCCACCAGCTCCTGCACGTCACGACGCATCTGCTGCGCCAGTTGACGGGTCTGGATCATGTCTTCTTTCAGCAGATCGCGGCGAATCCCGCCGATCAGGTTCAGTCCGTAAGTTTTGCGCGCCCCGGTCAGTATCTCCGCCATCTTCATGGAGGTTTCACGCACGCGGAAGAACTGCATAAAGCCGGAGTCAAAGCCGGTGAAGTGACAGGCCAGGCCAAGGTTGAGCAGATGCGAGTGCAGGCGTTCCACTTCCAGCAGAATGGCGCGGATCATCTGCGCACGTTCCGGCACCTGAATGCCCATCGCGTTTTCCACGGAAGTGGTGTAGGCGGTGCTGTGGGCGAAGCCGCAGATACCACACACGCGATCCGACAGGAAGGTGACTTCGTTATAACCCATGCGGGTTTCCGCCAGTTTTTCCATACCACGGTGGACGTAGAACAGGCGGTAGTCGGCGTCGATAATGTTTTCGCCATCGACGAACAGACGGAAGTGGCCCGGTTCATCGGAAGTAACATGCAGCGGGCCAATCGGCACCACGTTATTTTTCTTGTCACCCAGCTCGTTAATGAACTCGTAGGTTTCCGCATCGGTGGTCGGCGCCGGGCGCTGACGATAATCCATGCTGTCTTTACGCAGCGGATAGAGTTCATCCGGCCAGTCGTCCGGCAGCACCAGACGGCGCTCGTCCGGCAGACCGACCGGGATTAAACCGTACATGTCGCGTACTTCGCGTTCACCCCACACGGCAGCCGGTACGCGCGGCGTAACGGATGGGAATTCCAGCTTATTGGCATCCACTTCAACGCGGACGGTAATCCAGCACTTCGTGCCCTGCTCCATCGACAGCACGTAATAAACGGCATAGTGGCCGCACAACTGGCGTTCGTCATTACCGAACAGCACCGACAGCCACCCACCCTGCTGGTAGTAAAGAAACTCCACCACTTCCGGCAGATAGTTTACTTTCACCGTAATAGTCAGCTGATCTTTGGTCTGCCAGGCTTCGTCCAGCACGACGCCCGGAAACGCCTGGTGCAGCGCCGCAAGGTATTGTTGACCTAATTTTTCTTCAGACATGCTCAAACTCTCTTAAATCACGCCGCCAGCAAGGAGACGAAGGCTAAAAACGCAAACCCAAAACCGGCCCAGGTCACGCGTGAAGTGGCGCAAAAACGCAGTCGCGCCATGCTGTTTTCAAACAGGGCGATCACCAGTACGCCGACAATCAGCTTGACGACGGCAATCACCAGCGCCAGCAACAGTCCGCCTGCGCTGAAGGTTTCCATTTGTCCCCACGGCAGAAACACGCCGACGAACATTTGCAGCACCACCAGTTGTTTCAGGCTGATGCCCCATTTCAGCACCGCAAAGCCGCTACCGCTGTATTCGGTCAACGGCCCTTCCTGCAACTCCTGCTCCGCTTCCGCCAGGTCGAACGGCAGCTTGCCCATTTCGATAAAGGTGGCGAAGGCGCAGGCGCACAGCGCCAGAATCAGCGGAATACTGCGCGCGACAGGCCAGTGATAAATGGTATCGGCGATATTGCTGATATGAGTTGAACCCGCCACCTGCGCGGCGACCCACAGACCCAGCAGCAGAATCGGCTCCACCAGCACGCCGAGCATCGCTTCACGGCTGGCGCCGATCGCGGTGAACGGACTGCCGGTATCCAGGCCTGCAATAGAGAAGAAGAAGCGCGCGATGGCGAACAGGTAAATCAGGGTGATTAAATCACCCAGTTGCGGCAACGGAGATCCAACGGTGACGACCGGCAGTGCGGTGGCGATAGTCAGCATCACGCCGACCATCACAAACGGCGTCAGGCGAAAAACCCAGCCGGAATCCGCGGGCGCAATACTCTGACGACCGAGCAGTTTGATAATGTCGCGGTACTCCTGCAACACGCCCGGCCCTCGGCGATTGTGTAGACGGGCGCGCGCCACGCGAGTAATACCGGACAGCAATGGCGCAACGGCAAATAGCACCAGCGCCTGAATTAACGGATAAAACACACTCATTTTCAGGCTCCTCGTGAAACCACAATCACCACCAGCACCGCCAGCTCAATCAGCGCCAGACGACGGAACAGCACCGCTGCCGCCGCGTTCTGCCAGCCCGGCACCAGCGATACCGGGTTCAGCCATTTACGCAGTTTAAGTACCGGGGCAAAGGCCTCTTTCACCGGCATGGCGAAACCGTGCGCGGTAATCACCATCGACTGCTCATGGTCGTAGCCGCACACCCAGGCCGCGCCGCGAGAACGCGACGGCAGACGGTTGCCTTTGAACATCGCCATAATGATGAACGGCAGTAGCGGACAGGCGACCAACAGCAGCGTGATCATCGGCTGCGATACGGTGGTGTGCGCGGTTTCCAGCGGCAACGGTACCGCAGTGGAAATCATCGGCAGCAGCCACGGCGCGGCAACCCCGCCCAGTACGCAGCAAATCGCCAATGCCACCACGCTGACGCCCATCAGGATCGGCGCGCAGCTGGCATTTTCAGCTTCCTTCGTGCGCGGCGCGCCAAGGAACGTCACGCCGTAAACTTTCGCCATACACATCACCGCCAGCGCGCCGGTAATCGCCAGGCCAACCGCCAGCAGCGGTCCTAACAGACGACCAACAAACGCGCCGCTGTTGCCCAGTTTGAAGAAGGACTGGTAAATCACCCACTCGCCGGCAAAGCCGTTCAGCGGCGGCAACGCAGCCATCGCCATCAGACCGACCAGCATGGCGATAGAAATAACCGGCATCCGTTTACCAATACCGCCCAGTTTTTCGATATCGCGATGACCGGTACGGAACCAGATGCTGCCCGCGCCCAGAAACAGCACGCTTTTGAACAGGCTATGGTTCAGCAGGTGATAGAGCCCGCCGGTCAGACCCAGCGCGATCAGTACCGGCTGATTGAGAGCAATCCCGGTAACGCCTGCGCCCAGACCGAGCAAAATGATGCCGATATTTTCCAGCGTGTGGTAGGCCAGCAGGCGCTGAATGTTATGCTCCATCAGCGCGTACAAACCACCGACAAAGGCGGTGATCATCCCAAGCACCAACAGCGCCACGCCCCACCACAGCGGCGCATTGCCGCCAAGCAGAGATAGCGTGAGAATGCCCAGCAGCCCGATTTTCATCACCACGGTCGAGAACAGCGCGGCGGCGGGAGCGCTGGCGTTGGCGTGCGCCTGCGGCACCCAACCGTGTAGCGGGATAATCCCGGCCAGCAGACCAAAGCCGATAACACCGAGCAGCCAGATATCGGAGCCCAGCGGCAGTTGCTGAGCGCGTTGATCCAGCAGCCCCAGATCCAGCGTGCCGTAGCGCTGCCACACCAGCCAGCAGGCGATTGCCAGCAGCAGCGTACCGAGACGGCCCAGCGCAAACCACAGTTTGCCCTCTTTGCTACCGCCGGTAAGGAACACGGCGCAGAGCGCCATGATTTCCGCCATCACCACCATCGTCCCCAGGTTACTGGCGACCACAGCGCAGACGGCTGTCGCCATCAGCAGGTTGATCAACAGTCCGTTGGCTTTTACCTGTGGATGGCGATGCCAGTCGATATTGAACAGGCTGACGAACAGACCGCACAGCCCCAGCGTAATCAGCCAGATAGCATTCAGCGGCGTTATTTGCAGCATGTGACCGGTAAACGGCATCACGCCGCTCACCGTAACGGCGCTGGTCAGCGCGGTGAACCCCGCGCCTGCCGTACACAGGCTGCCGACCGCGCCGCCGATACCGGCAATCCAGCCGCTCAGCGCTTTATGAAACGAAAACAGAAACGCCAGAACGGCGGCGGCGGCAAACCACGCGACGCCGCTAGTAATCAGTGAAAGTGAACTCATTATGCATCCCCACTCTGAGCCTGCTGAAACAAGGTGAGATCGCCAAAATCGGTATTAAACGTCAGCTCACGTTTACGTTTGCTGGCGCGGGCGATATCCGTGTTCTCTACCAGGTGTAGCGCTTTAGTCGGGCACATCCGCACGCAGGCCGGGCCTTGCTCGTCAAAGCTGCACAGGTCGCATTTCACCGCGATAGCGCGCACGCCCGGCACCCAGTCGAGCAACGTACTGACGCGCGCAGGCGCTGGCGGCGCGGGCGGCGCTTTCGGCGTATTGGCGTTCGCCGGAATATGCAGCGGACGGCTGCCGGAAAACTCAATAGCGCCAAACGGACAGGCAATACCGCACAGTTTGCAGCTCACGCACAGGCTTTCATTAAGCTGGACAGCGCCGTCAACGCGATTAATCGCGTTAACCGGGCATACCGTGGCGCATGGCGCATCTTCACAGTGGTGACAAAGCTGCGGCGCAGATTCTTTTTCATTCAGCATCACTTTCAGGCGCGGCATTGACTGCAGGCCATGCTGGCGATGCGTCTCTGAACAGGCGGCCTCACAGGTGTGGCAGCCGATACAGAGAGTGGAGTCAGCAATTACAAAACGATTCACCAGGCATTCCTCAGGTGATTGTCATTTTTGACGAAAACATGCCGTTGAAATGTCATTTTCGACACTTATCGACACGCCCATCCCCAAAACATTCATGACATGGCGCAACGCCATATCGAGAATCAAAGCGGGCAACACCTCAGGCTTATACCGCCGGGCTGTTTCCCTTTACCAATTGACGCAAATTAACCGGCGAATTGGTTTCTACAGCGGTATAGAGGCTGTCGTAAACGCTGGCGATTTTTTCCAGATAGTGCTCCAGCACCTGCTCGCGATCGCGGTTATTAACCCGTTCGTCAACCTTGCCGTCGATATCGAGCTGCGCCTGTGCAATCAATTGCTTATCTTCGCCATCTTTGGTTTCAACGTAGTACTCAATGGTGTGGCTGTTAAAACCATCCGCCAACGCGACGTAAATACGAAAGTGCTCAAACAGGACAAAGCAAAGATCCCTTTCCGGCGCGCAGCTCATTGCGTGATGCAGGCGCGCTTTCGAGAGGGTGATCCCCTGAACCAGCGAGTTGCAGTAAATATGCCACTGGTCCTGTAGGCGACGATGCCGTTGCGCGATGTAATCGGCCTTTTCGCTTATTTCCCAAATAGTCATGTCAGGTTACCCGTTTAACAGAGATGCCTGCGTTAAGCATTTTCCATGCCAATTTTTAACTTATTGTTTTTAATGGCAGACGCGCACAGTAACTGCCGTTTCGACGCGGTGACGACATGTCATTTCGTCATCGTCGACATTAACCTGCCAGGGGATAAAAATATTGGCATAAATATTGCTTTACAGGGGCAACCACTACGGGAGGCGATATGCACGAAATCACCCTCTGCCAACGGGCACTGGAATTGATTGAACAACAGGCTTCAGCATACGGTGCAAAACGTGTGACAGCCGTCTGGATCAAAATTGGCGCATTTTCTTGCGTGGAAACCAGCGCTCTTTCCTTTTGTTTTGATCTGGTATGCCGCGGCACGATAGCAGAAGGTTGTAAACTGCACCTCGAAGAACAGGAAGCCGAATGCTGGTGTGAGCATTGTCAACAATATGTCACGTTGTTAACCCACCGTGTACGTCGTTGTCCGCAATGTCATAGCGATACGCTGCGAATTGTGGCCGATGACGGCTTACAAATTCGGCGCATAGAGATTGATGAAACTGAAGATTAATGCCGGATAGACGCTCGCGTCGCCATCCGGCAGAAAGCCTGTAACAAGAAAAAGATCAGGAGTAAGCGATGTGTACGACTTGCGGTTGCGCTGAAGGCAACCTTTATATAGAAGGCGATGAACATAATCCGCACTCAGCGTTTCGTAGCGCGCCCTTTGCCCCAGCGGCTCGCCCGGCGCTGAATATTACCGGCATTAAAACGCCTGACTTTGCCCCAAGTCAGACCGCAGAAGGCGATCTGCATTACGGCCACGGCGAAGCCGGAACCCACGCGCCTGGTATGAGTCAGCGGCGGATGCTGGAGGTTGAAATCGACGTGCTGGACAAAAATAATCGTCTGGCTGAGCGCAACCGCGCCCGTTTCGCCGCCCGCCAGCAACTGGTGCTCAACCTGGTGTCCAGCCCCGGGTCCGGTAAAACCACCCTGCTGACCGAAACGCTGATGAAATTGAAAGACCGTGTACCGTGCGCGGTGATTGAAGGCGACCAGCAGACAGTGAACGACGCCGCCCGCATCCGTGCTACCGGCACGCCCGCCATTCAGGTCAACACCGGTAAAGGCTGCCATCTTGACGCGCAAATGATCGCCGACGCCGCGCCGCGCCTGCCGCTGGATGACCATGGTATTCTGTTTATCGAAAACGTCGGTAACCTTGTCTGCCCGGCCAGCTTCGATCTGGGCGAAAAGCATAAAGTCGCAGTGCTTTCCGTAACCGAAGGTGAAGATAAGCCGCTGAAATATCCCCATATGTTTGCCGCTGCGTCGCTCATGCTGCTCAATAAAGTCGATCTGCTGCCCTACCTCAATTTTGACGTTGAGAAGTGCATCGCCAGCGCGCGTGAAGTGAACCCGGAGATTGAAATTATCCTGATTTCCGCCACCAGCGGCGAAGGCATGGATCAGTGGCTGGCCTGGCTGGAGGTGCAGCGATGTGCATAGGCGTGCCGGGTCAAATCCGCGCCATTGACGGCAATCAGGCAAAAGTTGACGTCTGCGGCATTCAGCGCGACGTCGATCTCACATTAGTTGGCAGTTGTGATGAAAACGGTCAGCCGCGTCTGGGTCAGTGGGTGCTGGTTCATGTCGGATTCGCCATGAGCGTCATTAACGAAGCGGAAGCGCGCGACACGCTCGACGCGCTACAAAATATGTTTGATGTTGAGCCGGACGTCGGCGCACTGCTGTATGGTGAGGAGAGATAATGCGTTTTGTTGACGAGTACCGTGCGCCGGAACAGGTGATGCAGCTCATTGAACACCTGCGTGAACGCGCCGCCCTTCTTCCTTACACTGCCGAACGTCCGTTGCGCATTATGGAAGTCTGCGGGGGTCATACCCACGCGATTTTTAAATTTGGTCTCGATCAGTTACTGCCCGAAAACGTGGAGTTTATTCACGGTCCCGGTTGTCCGGTCTGCGTGCTGCCGATGGGACGCATCGACAGTTGCGTGGAAATCGCCAGCCATCCGGAGGTGATTTTCTGCACCTTTGGCGATGCCATGCGCGTGCCGGGGAAACAGGGTTCTCTGTTGCAGGCTAAAGCGCGCGGCGCGGATGTCCGTATTGTTTACTCTCCGATGGACGCGCTGAAGCTGGCGCAGGATAACCCGACCCGCAAAGTGGTATTTTTCGGGCTGGGCTTTGAAACCACCATGCCGACCACCGCCATCACGCTGCAGCAGGCAAAACAGCGTGACGTGCGAAACTTCTACTTTTTCTGCCAGCACATTACGCTGATCCCGACGCTGCGTAGCTTACTGGAGCAGCCGGACAACGGCATTGACGCCTTTCTTGCGCCAGGCCACGTCAGCATGGTCATCGGCACCGAGGCGTACCAGTTTATCGCCGCCGATTTTAATCGCCCGCTGGTGGTGGCTGGATTCGAACCGCTTGATCTACTGCAAGGCGTGGTCATGCTGGTTGAGCAGAAAATAGCGGCCCTAAGCCAGGTTGAAAACCAATACCGTCGCGTGGTGCCGGATGCCGGAAACATGCTGGCGCAGCAGGCCATCGCCGATGTGTTCTGCGTTAATGGCGATAGCGAGTGGCGCGGTCTGGGCGTGATTGAATCCTCCGGCGTCCACCTGACGCCAGAGTATCAGCGCTTTGACGCCGAAGCGCATTTCCGCCCAGCGCCGCAGCAGGTCTATGACGATCCGCGCGCCCGCTGCGGCGAAGTGCTGACCGGCAGATGCAAGCCGCATCAGTGCCCGCTATTTGGTAAAACATGTAATCCAGAGACCGCGTTCGGCGCGCTGATGGTCTCTTCCGAAGGCGCATGCGCCGCCTGGTATCAGTATCGTCAGCAGGAGTGTGAAGTTTGAACAATATACAACTCGCCCACGGCAGCGGCGGCCAGGCTATGCAACAGTTGATTAATAGCCTGTTTATGGAGGCCTTTGCCAACCCGTGGCTGGCGGAACAAGAAGATCAGGCGCGTCTGGAGCTGGCGCAGCTGACGGCGGAGGGCGACCGTCTGGCGTTTTCTACCGATAGCTATGTGATCGATCCGCTCTTTTTCCCCGGCGGCAATATCGGCAAACTGGCGATTTGCGGTACGGCGAACGACGTTGCGGTGAGCGGCGCGATCCCCCGCTATCTCTCCTGCGGCTTTATCCTTGAAGAAGGGCTGCCGATGGAGACGTTAAAAAGCGTGGTCAATAGCATGGCGGCGACCGCGCGGGAAGCGGGTATCGCCATTGTAACCGGCGACACCAAAGTTGTGCAGCGCGGCGCGGCGGATAAATTGTTTATCAACACTGCCGGCATGGGGGCGATTCCCGCCGATATTCACTGGGGCGCGCAAACGCTGAACGTTGGCGATGTGCTGTTAGTCAGCGGTACGCTTGGCGATCACGGCGCCACTATCCTCAACCTGCGTGAGCAACTGGGACTGGATGGCGAGCTGGCGAGCGACTGCGCAGTATTAACGCCGCTTATTCAGACGCTGCGTCATATTGACGGAGTGAAGGCATTGCGTGACGCCACGCGCGGCGGCGTGAATGCGGTCGCCCATGAGTTTGCGGCGTCCTGCGGTTACGGTATTGAATTGTCCGAATCCGCACTGCCGCTCAAACCTGCCGTGCGCGGCGTCTGCGAGCTGTTGGGGCTGGATGCCCTGAACTTTGCCAACGAAGGAAAACTGGTGATTGCCGTTGAACGGCAGGCCGCAGATCGGGCGTTGGCGGCATTACGCGCGCATCCGCTGGGACGTGATGCGGCGCTGATTGGCGAAGTCGTGGAACGCAAAGGCGTTCGCTTAGCCGGACTCTATGGCGTGAAGCGAACCCTTGATTTGCCACACGCCGAACCATTACCTCGTATATGCTAGCAGCCTGTTGGCAGCATACTGTAGGCCGGATAAGACGCATTTGCGTCGACATCCGGCATTAACGCTGCATGAACGCCTGATGGCGCTTTGCTTATCAGGCCTACGGAGTGTGTGACCAGCGAGTTTGCGGTCAGCCATCCGGCAATAACTTACGACTTATACCTATAATTCATTTACCGTTTTCGCACCGTTTTGCGGTATTTTCCTGGAAAAGCAACATGTCGTATACACCCATGAGCGATCTTGGACAGCAAGGCTTGTTCGATATCACTCGTACCTTATTGCAGCAGCCCGATTTGGCGTCGCTCAGTGAAGCGCTTTCACAACTGGTAAAGCGTTCAGCGCTCGCCGACAGCGCCGGCATTGTGCTATGGCAGGCGCAGTCGCAACGCGCACAATATTATGCGACGCGAGAAAATGGCCGTCCTGTTGAATATGAAGATGAAACCGTACTGGCGCACGGCCCGGTACGTCGCATCCTTTCTCGCCCCGATGCATTGCACTGTAATTTCCATGAGTTTACCGAAACCTGGCCGCAGCTTGCCGCGAGCGGCCTCTACCCTGAATTTGGTCATTACTGTCTGCTTCCTTTAGCCGCGGAGGGCCGTATTTTCGGCGGCTGCGAATTCATCCGTCAGGAAGATCGCCCCTGGAGTGAAAAGGAATATGACCGTCTGCATACGTTTACCCAAATTGTCGGCGTGGTCGCCGAGCAAATTCAAAACCGGGTAAACAATAATGTCGATTATGATCTGTTGTGCCGCGAACGCGATAACTTCCGTATTCTGGTTGCGATCACCAACGCCGTCCTGTCGCGTCTGGATATTGATGAGCTGGTAAGCGAAGTCGCAAAAGAGATCCACCACTATTTCAATATCGACGCAATCAGCATCGTGTTGCGCAGCCATCGCAAAAATAAGCTGAATATCTACTCCACCCACTATCTTGATGAGCATCATCCGGCGCACGAACAGAGCGAAGTCGACGAAGCCGGCACGCTCACGGAGCGCGTCTTTAAAAGTAAAGAGATGCTGCTTATCAACCTCAACGAACGCGATCCGCTTGCCCCGTACGAACGCATGCTGTTCGATACCTGGGGCAATCAGATCCAGACGCTTTGCCTGCTGCCGTTGATGTCCGGCAAGACGATGCTTGGCGTGCTCAAACTGGCCCAGTGCGAAGAAAAAGTGTTTACCACCGCCAACCTCAAGCTGCTGCGTCAGATTGCCGAACGGGTAGCCATTGCCGTGGATAATGCGCTGGCCTATCAGGAAATCCACCGTCTGAAGGAACGCCTGGTCGACGAAAATCTGGCGCTCACAGAGCAGCTTAATAACGTCGACAGCGAGTTTGGCGAGATCATCGGACGCAGCGAAGCGATGTACAACGTGCTAAAGCAGGTTGAGATGGTGGCGCAAAGCGACAGTACCGTACTGATTCTGGGCGAAACGGGAACCGGTAAAGAGTTGATTGCCCGCGCCATTCACAACCTGAGCGGACGTAGCGGGCGCAGGATGGTAAAGATGAACTGCGCCGCGATGCCGGCGGGGCTGCTGGAAAGCGATTTGTTTGGTCATGAGCGCGGCGCGTTTACCGGCGCCAGCGCGCAGCGGATTGGCCGTTTCGAGCTGGCGGATAAAAGCTCGCTGTTTCTGGATGAAGTGGGCGACATGCCGCTGGAGCTACAGCCTAAGCTGCTGCGTGTCCTTCAGGAGCAAGAGTTTGAACGTCTCGGCAGCAATAAACTGATCCAGACCGACGTGCGGCTGATCGCCGCGACTAACCGCGATCTGAAAAAAATGGTCGCCGATCGCGAATTCCGTAACGATCTCTACTATCGGCTGAATGTTTTTCCGATCCAGCTTCCTCCGTTACGCGAACGTCCGGAAGATATACCACTACTGGTCAAAGCGTTCACCTTCAAAATCGCCCGCCGAATGGGGCGTAATATCGACAGCATTCCCGCCGAAACACTGCGCACGCTCAGCAGCATGGAATGGCCGGGGAACGTTCGCGAGCTGGAGAATGTCGTCGAGCGCGCCGTGCTGCTGACGCGCGGCAATGTGCTACAACTGTCGCTGCCGGATATTACCGCCGTAACGCCCGATACCTCGCCTGTTGCGACTGAAAGCGCCAAAGAAGGCGAAGATGAATATCAGCTTATTATACGCGTGCTGAAAGAGACCAATGGCGTAGTGGCTGGACCAAAAGGCGCGGCGCAGCGTCTGGGGCTTAAACGAACCACCCTGCTGTCGCGTATGAAGCGATTGGGTATTGATAAAGACGCGTTAGCGTAACGGGTTGCCGGATCTGATCCGGCCTGGAGATGATGCGCGCCGTAGGCCTGGCGCTTCCCCTTCACTTCTTGCGCTGATATTTTTCCGGCAATTCCGGAACGGGGCGCTTATCGTCGATAAGGTGCCGCAAGGTCAGGACAGGATGCCGCCAAAGCATTCGCGGACCTGCCCAACGCATAATCTGCTTCATCTCCTCGCGTTTAGCCGGCTGATAGCAGTGCACCGGGCACTGCTTACAGGCGGGTTTTTCCTCGCCAAATACGCATTTATCAAGACGTTTTTGCGCGTAGGCGAACAGCGCCTCGTAATGCCCCTGCACCGCTGACGCCTGTGGGCACTGGCTTTCATACAGCGCGATCATTTTTTTGATCGTCAGTTTTTCACGAGCGATACGTTTACCAGGCATCGTGCTCTCTCCGAACATTAAGGTGTATTTATTTTACACCTTATCCCTCTTTAGTACTATCACTGCATATCGTCGCCATTTCGCAAATAAGAATTATTTTCATTTATTCATACCTTGTGCTATATAACATAGCAAAGGCTATATTCGATGATTAATTAACCACATTGTTGCGAGGGATACTATGACGAATCTACATCGTCTGAAAACACTCCTGATTGCCGGTATTGTTGCAATACTCGCGCTATCGCCAGCCTATGCAAAAGAGAAATTTAAAGTCATCACCACGTTTACCGTTATTGCCGACATGGCGAAAAACGTGGCGGGCGACGCAGCGGAAGTCAGCTCAATTACCAAGCCCGGCGCTGAAATCCATGAGTATCAGCCAACGCCCGGCGATATTAAACGAGCGCAGGGGGCACAGCTTATCCTCGCGAATGGTCTGAACCTGGAGCGATGGTTCGCCCGCTTTTATCAGCACCTTTCCGGCGTACCGGAAGTCGTCGTCTCCACCGGCGTCAAACCGATGGGCATTACCGAAGGCCCGTATAACGGTAAACCGAACCCGCACGCCTGGATGTCGGCAGAAAACGCGCTGATTTATGTCGATAACATTCGCGATGCCCTGGTGAAGTACGATCCGGATAATGCGCAGATCTATAAGCAAAATGCCGAACGCTATAAAGCGAAAATTCGCCAGATGGCCGATCCGTTGCGTGCCGAGCTGGAAAAAATTCCTGCCGATCAGCGCTGGCTGGTCACCAGTGAAGGCGCGTTCTCTTACCTGGCGCGCGATAACGACATGAAAGAGCTTTATCTCTGGCCAATTAACGCCGATCAACAGGGGACGCCAAAACAGGTGCGTAAAGTGATTGATACCATTAAAAAGCACCATATTCCCGCCATCTTTAGCGAGAGTACGGTTTCCGATAAACCGGCCCGCCAGGTCGCGCGTGAATCCGGCGCGCATTATGGCGGCGTACTGTATGTCGATTCTCTGAGCGCCGCTGACGGCCCTGTGCCAACCTATCTGGATCTGCTGCGCGTCACGACCGAAACCATCGTCAACGGCATTAACGACGGACTGAGGAGTCAACAATGAGTCAATCTGCGATTACCGTTGATCAAGTCACGGTGACGTATCGCAACGGTCATACCGCCCTACGGGACGCCACTTTTCAGGTGCCTGGCGGTTCAATCGCCGCGCTGGTAGGCGTAAATGGTTCCGGTAAGTCTACGTTATTTAAAGCGTTAATGGGCTTTGTGCATCTTGCGCAGGGCGATATCACTATCCTGCAACAGTCAGTCAACAAGGCGCTGAAAAAAAACCTCATTGCTTATGTTCCGCAATCGGAAGAAGTGGACTGGTCATTTCCGGTGCTGGTAGAAGATGTGGTGATGATGGGACGCTACGGCCATATGGGCTGGCTACGCCGTCCCACTGCGCATGATCACGCCTGTGTTGACGCCGCGCTGGCGCGGGTGGATATGCAGGAGTATCGTCACAGGCAGATTGGCGAGCTGTCCGGCGGGCAGAAAAAACGTGTGTTTCTTGCCAGGGCCATCGCCCAGGATGGACAGGTAATCCTGCTGGATGAACCTTTTACCGGCGTGGATGTAAAAACCGAAGCGCGAATCATCGATCTACTGCGGGAACTGCGCGATGAAGGCCGCACGATGCTGGTCTCAACGCATAATCTCGGCTCCGTCACCGAGTTTTGCGACTATACGGTAATGATTAAAGGAACCGTACTGGCCAGCGGCCCTACCGAAACCACGTTTACCGCCGCGAATCTGGAACAGGCGTTTAGCGGCGTTCTACGTCATATCGCGCTAAGCGGAGGTGAAGAGCACATCATCACCGATGACGAGCGCCCCTTTATTTCCCGGCGCGTGGCCAGCGGAGGAAAATCGTCATGAACTGGCTTGTTGAGCCGTTTGGCTACCAGTATATGCTCAACGCGATGTGGGTCTCCGCAATGGTGGGCGGTCTGTGCGCGTTTCTCTCCTGCTATTTGATGCTCAAAGGCTGGTCGCTCATTGGCGATGCGCTATCTCACTCTATTGTGCCTGGCGTCGCTGGCGCCTGGATGTTAGGGCTGCCCTTCTCGCTCGGCGCGTTTCTTTCCGGCGGACTGGCGGCAGGCAGTATGCTCTTTCTTAACCAACGCTCACGCCTGAAAGAAGACGCGATTATCGGGCTTATCTTCTCCTCTTTTTTTGGCGTCGGCCTTTTTATGGTGTCGCTCAATCCGATGTCGGTGAATATCCAGACGATTATTCTCGGCAACGTGCTGGCGATCGCGCCAGCGGATATTGCGCAACTGGCGATTATCGGCGCAGTCTCGCTGACGATTCTGCTGTTAAAGTGGAAAGATCTGATGGTCGTCTTTTTCGATGAAACTCATGCGCGTTCTATCGGGCTTAATCCGGGTCGACTAAAGCTGTTGTTTTTCACTCTATTGTCCGTCTCCACCGTGGCGGCCCTGCAAACCGTTGGGGCGTTCCTGGTGATCTGTCTCGTCGTCACGCCGGGCGCGACAGCCTGGTTACTCACCGACCGTTTTCCACGTCTGCTCATGATTGCCGTCGTGATTGGCAGCCTGACCAGTTTTCTGGGCGCATGGCTTAGCTACTGGCTGGATGGCGCCACTGGCGGAATTATTGTCGTCATGCAAACCTTACTGTTCATCACGGCCTTTATTTTCGCCCCGAAACACGGTCTGTTAGCCAACCGTCGACGCGCCCGCCTGCAGAAGGAGCCGACATGTTCTTAACAACGTTACTGGAACCCTTTCAGTTTGATTTTATGGTGAACGCCCTTATGGTTTCGGTCATTGTAGCGATTCCCTGCGCCTTGCTGTCCGTGTTTTTAGTGTTAAAAGGCTGGGCGTTAATGGGCGACGCAATGAGTCATGCGGTATTCCCCGGGGTCGTGCTGGCATATATTGTGGGGATCCCCCTGGCGATTGGCGCTTTCATTGCCGGATTATTTTGCGCTATCGCGACCGGCTATCTGGACGATAACAGCCGCATCAAACGTGATACGGTGATGGGCATCGTCTTTTCCGGGATGTTTGGCGCAGGTCTGGTGCTCTATGTTTCTATTCAATCGGAAGTGCATCTGGATCACATCCTGTTTGGGGATATGCTGGGCGTATCGCTGGGGGATATCGTACAAACGTCAGTTATTGCACTGGGTATTGCGTTAATCATTGGGCTGAAATGGAAAGATCTCCTGCTACACGCTTTTGACCCGCACCAGGCGAAAGCCAGCGGGCTGAATATCACGCTACTGCATTATGGCCTGCTATGTATGATTGCGCTGACTATCGTCGCCACGCTGAAATCGGTGGGTATTATTCTGTCGATTTCATTGCTTATCGCCCCCGGCGCAATTGCCATTTTGCTGACGCGACGCTTTGCGCGCGCGCTGGGATTAGCGGTGAGTCTGTCAGTTATTACCGCTTTTGCGGGCGTCTATCTGTCTTTTTATCTTGATAGCGCGCCAGCGCCGACCATCGTGGTATTATTTGCCATCGTGTTTATTGCGGTATTTATTTACGCAACATGGCGCGACAGGCGTAATGAAATCGTACCAGAGGCGCAAGGTTAAAAGCTGCGTTCAGAAAATAAATACGGCAGTTGTAGTAGAAAGCCACCCTATATCTATTGTTGGTCAGTATGGTAAGCAGCTATCTTTAAATTTCTTTGCGACAAGCGTAAAGATGAGCTGCTTTACTCCCCATATTTTTCCTGTTTCGAAATTTTTTCAGAGTTTGGCTAACCCAGCACAATGTGATTATTACTCACAAGATCTGTAATATCCCAGCAAAAAATAAATCTATAACTACACGTAATACAAGAGCATGATTGTCACATAAAAAATAGTTTAATTCATTCCTACTGCAATCGGTAACGCGCAATTATCGTCAGGTACAGCAGGGTTATGTGCAAAAGCTGTGCGCTGTAAATGCGCGTCTAGTTTCAGTCCCCGGAACAGAGATAGCGGCGAAGAGTCCATCCCCAAACGATACATAACCTTCTTACGATAAATACTGACGGTTTTTGTTCCCAGACCAAATTTTTTCGCCAGTTCAATTGCCGGATGTCCGGAGGATAATAATATCAGCAGCGCATATTTCGCCTGAGTGACGCCGGGAGGTAGATTCCACCAGGCGTATTGATTGATATTAAACAATACCTCTTCCGGCGTTTCGCCGGCATTAAAAGCATACGTAGCAACCACGGTTTTCTTTTGTGGCCTGTGGCAGAAACGCAGCCAGGCTTCCGGAAGACGAAGCTTCTCTCGATCCGAGCGGATAGCGCAGGATAGTTCATCTTTTAAAACATAATCCATAACGCCAAAATATTGCAGCACACAGCGATCGATATAATACAAGCGATCTGCCACTACCAAAACTTTACGGTTCTGCAACCGCGTTTGCAACGCATGAAAAAGATAAACATGCTCATGCGGGTTCAAAGCTAAAATCAGCCCGGCGTCCGGCATATCGGATAGAGAATGCAAAAGTGCGGTTAATGAGTTACACGTTTTAACGCACTTTTCCGGATATTTTTGCTTAAAAATAGACTGAAGGGCATAACAATTAGTCCAGTTAATACCGTATATAATTACATTTCTCATTTATTTATCCTTTTTTGAAAACTGACCACAGCTTCGGTAATGATTTTTCTTCCTGGGCGACTACTGCGCAAGTAGATAACGCCTTCTTACTACAAAGGTAATAAGACCAGATACGTTATTACATGCGCAATGTCGTTACCGAAATGAATTCCTTTTACAAATCTGATAATGATTAAATTTGCTGTTTTACTTTACTGTAATCTCTTAGAGTACAACGATTGCCCGGCGCCTGGTGGCCATGTATGTCTGACAATGAACGCTTTCGATTCCCTTTCATTAACTACATATCACTGGTGTAGCGATACTGAAATATACACTACGATTAAAAAATATTTGGTATCTGTAACGCAAACAGATAGTAACGTTTAAAATAATTTCACAAATCAATGGTTCATTGTACGCATAAAGCTAAGCGGTGTAATCTTAAAATGCCGTTTAAAAATAGCGATAAAATAAGAAGGCGTATCATAGCCACACATCGTCGCGACTTGTGAAATATTTCCAGCCCCCATACGTAATAATTTTATAGCCTGATTCATACGAGCATCCAGGTATATTTTGCTAAAACTCACCTCTTCAGCGGCCAGTTTTCGCTTCAGACTTGATACGCTCATAAACAGCTTTCCTGCCACCTCAGCCTGTGACCATTTGCGGGTGAGATCGCTGATAATAATGTTATAAACTTTCTCTTTTGTCGTAATTTTTATTGCTCGCTCAAGGAAATCAAACCCACCGGGCTTACGTACAAATGCCGATATAAGATACATCAATGAGAAATATGAATAATCATGATCATCAATACTCACATTACTACAAACCCGTGGACATGCCACACCATGCAAAATAGAGTCAAAAGTATCACTCATCCCTGGCAACAAGTCCGCATGAAAAAAATACTTTGGTTTCGTTTTTAATGATAGCTCTCGATCATTATAGTTTCTTGTACTGTAAAAAACTTTGTAGAATTTTTGCATTAAGTCATAGGAAACTTCCAGTGAAGAAAAATCAATATGCCCTTCTATTTCGCTCATACTAAGAGTGATTGTTTGATCTTTTTCCAATAAAAATAAACACGGCGCAGATTGTTCGATGAACTCCCCAAATTCGTTTTCAATTCGCAAACTGCCTTTATTAAGTTTAAATAATAAGCAGTTTGCGACATAATAGTCTCTTACGTCAGCTAATCCATTTATTAATGGAAATTTGTTCGGCTGTTGAAGGTGATTATTGCTAATGGCCTCAACTGATTTATTCATTGAAGGCAATACCATATTTTATCCTGTGTGCTATAAGGAACTCAAAATCGTTATATTCTTATAAACAAATAATTAAAACTCACAGAGATGATTTAAATCCGATTTTTTTATTATTATAGCCAATAATTACATTCCAACGCGCGTTCATTTCGTCACAAAAAGATACTCTTACAAACTTTATGCACAATTTTGTAATGGAAGCTTACAATATTAATATAATCATTTCAGAATAAAACGCCTGGTAGATACCTTAATAATCCATATACATCAATAAGATAGATACACTGGCATGGTGCATTTTCTGCATTATTTGCTGATATATACACCATACCTTATCACAAATCGCCAGCAATGGGGGGTTCACCAGTCAATTGCCTCTTTGTTTTCCCCGCCCGATAAAATAATCTCCTGCATCCAGGAGGTCATTTGTGACTGTGCATTCATTGTACCAACTAATACCCCGTTTAAAGCCTCATATAAATGGGTGCCCGGTTCAACTTTTGCTAACATGTTTTGTAGCATAGCCGTTTGCTGCTCAAAAGAAACAAAAGCCGAATCACCACTTTTAGGATCTTTGAAGGCATTCATCTCTTGATAAATGCTATCTTTAAGCGTTTCAGAAGAGGCTGACTCAGGAAGCGCCAAAAGTCGTTGGTAGAATGCATCATAAAGATCAACGTCGCCGCCATTGCTTAAAGGCGCGCTATCCACATTATTCAGCATAGCGGCCCTGGTACTCAACGAAACCACACCCGTCGCTTCAGTATCCGCTGTCGGGACCAAATAAGAAGTCGGAATCGTACCCGGTATCACCTTATAACCTCCATTTTACAATGCTTGCGTTTTTGTCTTCCATTCATCAATAAGTGCGTTAATGGCGTTATCAGAAATTGTCCGGCAGTCTTGTGGAAGTTCATCAAGATGATGCTTAATGACGCCTACTGCCGTTTCAACAAATTGTTCAGGTGAAAATTCTGCGATCTGATCGCCGCAACTCATGATAAAGCGCTGTTCCTGATGATATTTAAGATTAAAAGTGCCTGGCCAGTTCTCCATAAGCAACACCATCAGTTTTTGGTGATCTTTTTTCGCATTAACTGGCAGTGTTAAAAAAAGTTGCCCCTCCGGCTTATCGAAATCCCTCAGCCACTCATCCAGGACGGTTAAAAGCGTTTCGGGATGATCGACCGCAGCTGAAAATAACTCGCGGGCATAAATCTGTATTTTTTCCATCCACTTCCAGGCCATTGTCTGATTATCAGTAAGATAAGCGGCGACCTGCTGTAACGCGTCTATCATTCCCTGCTCGTAACCTTCCTGATAGGCGTACATCCGCAAGGTCTTTGCCTCTTCTTCCGCCTCTCGCAAAATACGCTTAGCCCGTTGATGCGCCTGCTGTTCTAATCTTTCAATAGAGAAATAACGTTCCAGCGTTTTACGCTTTATCAGTATCCCCTCAACAGGAGAAAGCGGGGACGGAATTGGGATATTTTTGAGCATATTGTAAGGCCAGTAGCAAAATTGACATTTCTACAGCATCCTGCTTCGATGCCTCCTCAATAAATGGAGGAAAAAGCAAAGGAAAACGCTGTGCTAAAGATTCAGGTAAAAATTCATTCAGGGCATTTAACTGTGCATACCCGACGCTAAGTAAAAACCGGTGATTCGGCGCCTTATTGCAGACAGATAAACTTGTTCCCTGATGCATTGCCAAAAATGCTTGCGCCCAATCCGGCAGGCCAAGCAAGGCTCCCTGCCTTGCCAGATCGGCTCTCAGTTTATGGCAACCGAGTAAATACGCTACTTGCGGCAGTCGGCGCCACTGACGCAGCCACAGCTGCGTCAGTGAGTTTTGAATACACTCCTTTTCTGCGTTCTTAAGCCGCCATGCCGCCAGTATTAACTCATTTGCCGCCGCCCTGGCGGCGGGTCTGACAATCATTTCCGGCGCTATCTGCAACCGCTGAGGATGGATATACGATAACGGATCAAAAATGATTCTTTGCCAGATAATGGGTAATGGCTGCCTATTCATTTGACGATTTCGCCTTATCATCAGCCGTTATGCCTTTCTTATTGCGGGCATAATGGTTTTTGTAATACCAGACGCCAAAGCCTGCTGACATCACGGATAACAAAATAATCAACACAATCCAACTGGTTGCAAAAGAATTACGTTTTACTGGTGTGCCGGGAGCCTGTAATTGGGCATCAGAACGTTCTGACAACACAACAGAAATGTTGTCATAATCCACATCGGCAAAACTATTCTTTAAGAAACGCTTGATATCGCTGATCTGATGCGCAAGCGGCGAACCTCGTTCATATACGGCTAATGCCGACAGATGAACAGGTTTTGGCGGACGGCCATTTTCACCAGCATCAATATCATAACTAATATGGACCCTGGCGGAGAGCACGCCCTCCATCGTCTGTAATGACTGTTCCAGTCGCTGTTCAATAGCCGAATATAACCTGGCCTTTTCAGCTCGCGGAGACGATACCAGCGAATCCGCCGGGAACATCTGCGCTATTTCCACCCGTGGCCGGGGAGGAAGCTGATAAGTTTTAATCCAGTACACCGCAGCGGTAAAATCAGGCTCAGCAACGGTAATGCTATAGCCCAATTTTCCGCTATCAATTTTATTCGCCTCTATATTGTGCATTTGCAGAACGGCAATGACCTCATTAGCCTGTTCCTGGTCCAGTCCTTTTAAAAGATCCTTATCCTTACAGCCGGCAAGGGTCATTACCAGCAGAAAGGTATATAGATATCGACGAATCATGAGCGTAATAGCGTTTCAACAGCCCCGACTCCTTTACGAGTAAGGGTACTTACCATAGAAACATACAGGTTATAATCTGAAATCATCTCTTGCGAAATAGCCAGCTCTTTAGGATCCGTCACCAGATTAGGGTCCTCAATCCTGTTGGTAATCGTCTGTTTATCCACAGCCGTGGCAATCGCCGAACCAGAAAAAGCCTGGAGTAGCCGGTCATCCAGCGAGACAATGTCCGTCTCCATAGACCTGATATTGACCGCCTGCCCTATAACGGCATTCTCAGGGACAATAGTTGCAATCGACATAATCCACCTTATAACTGATTAACGGAAGTTCTGAATAATGGCAGCATCAATATCCTTAAAGACTTTTACCGTGTTCGATTGCGCGTTACGGTACAAGTTATATTCCGAGAGCTTACTCTGATACGCCGCCAGTAGCGCCGGATCGGAGGGTTTTGCTGCTAATTTATCCAGCGCCTCTGTTACCTGCGTTTGTAGATTATCAACGCCCGTATCAAATTTTGCTGAAACTTCATCCAGATAGCCTGACCAAGGTGTTGGCATAATGACTTCCTTATTTGCGTTAAATTAAAGTGGGCTTGGGAAATACCAATGGCCTGGGCTCATTTTGATATAACCTTCCGCCCCGTACTGAAATGAGCGCCCCTTGAGCCAGTCATCTTTTAATTCGATCGCAAACTGCACATAGCGTCCTCCCCATGTGCGGTAATAGCTATCGACAAATTGACGAGCTCTGAGTATTTCTACATCATCGAGCGCCCCCTGAATAACAAACGTTACGCCCCCCTTATGATTCCTGCGGGAATAAGGTAACGCCTGCTGTTTTAGCCCCGCTTCCGCCTGGCCTGCTGCGGTAACATCGTCCATCAACGTGATGTTAACCGAATCCGCGTAGGGCATTAGCGCTCTCAGCTTTTGACTTAACACCTCGAGCTCTTTCTTGCTCATCGTGTTTCGCTGGCGGCTTAGCCAGAAAACGGGTTTACGCGGCTCATCGAAATGAAGCCGATAATAAGCCAGCTGAGGATAATAGGTATCCAGCCAGGTAGAGATACGCTTATTTTCTTCGTTTTCGTTAATCACTCGCGCATTTTTATCATAATCGCCCCTCGCTAAAACCTGACGAGCCCACAGCGTATCTCTTTCATTTTGCGCAGCGACATAGAGCATTTTGTCCCGTCCTGGCAACACCTGAAAGCGCTCCTTCTCCTGCCCCAATAACGAATCGAGCTCTGCGGCCTGCCGCTGCGGCGAGTTAAGTATCCATAACGTCCCCACCGTCCCAATTCCCAATATAAAAAACCCGGCCAGTGCTGCTACAATTCCGTTTTTAAAACGCGGCTCGTTCTTTTTTGCAGACGTTTCTAACTTTTCAGGCTGCTCGGGCACCCACGGCTCGCTTTCCGGGCGAATCAGGATAAGCAATTCACCGACCTGTATTGGCGTATTTAATTGCACCGAACGAGATTCAGAATTTCCTTCTTTCAGCTCATGGAGTATAATTTCGGTCGCATCCGTATCCACCTGGATTTCAAAATTTACTCCGCCATGGTCCAGCGGGATAAAAAAGCTATCGGCAGGTATATCAGGGAGTTGGCCTGAAGCAGTGAGCGCATCACTCTGACCTACCACAAAGAGTGTTCGGCCTGTCAGCAATGGAAACTCACAGCCGTTCAGTGAGCTGTTAAGTAATCGAACTATGTATGGCCCTGGGCTTGTTATCGTCTTCTCTTTTGATGTTTCCATATATACTGTTAGCGATGTCTGTCGTTCTCGATAGCAGCAGATTACCGCACAGGACACAGGGATTCCTGATGAAAATAGAATGAAAAGTGAGAAATAAAATCAATTTATTCTGTATAATGCGTCTCAACACATATTAAAAGAACCATCATCCCCATTGGGGCTTAAACTACTGTAGATAAATTACCCAAATTTGGGTTCTTTTGGTGTAACAATCAGACCATTGCCAACACACGCTAATAAAGAGCATTTACAACTCAGATTTTTTCAGTAGGATACCAGTAAGGAACATTAAAATAACATCAACAAAGGGATAATATGGAAAATGTAACCTTTGTAAGTAATAGTCATCAGCGTCCTGCCGCAGATAACTTACAGAAATTAAAATCACTTTTGACAAATACCCGGCAGCAAATTAAAAGTCAGACTCAGCAGGTTACCATCAAAAATCTTTATGTAAGCAGTTTCACTTTAGTTTGCTTTCGGAGCGGTAAACTGACGATTAGCAATAATCACGATACGATTTACTGTGACGAACCTGGGATGTTGGTGCTCAAAAAAGAGCAGGTAGTTAGCGTGACGCTTGAAGAAGTCAATGGCCATATGGATTTCGATATACTCGAGATACCGACGCAACGACTTGGCGCTCTCTATGCACTTATCCCAAACGAGCAGCAAACCAAAATGGCGGTACCCACAGAGAAAGCGCAGAAAATCTTCTATACGCCTGACTTTCCTGCCAGAAGAGAGGTATTTGAACATCTGAAAACGGCGTTCTCCTGTACGAAGGATACAAGCAAAGGTTGCAGTAACTGTAACAACAAAAGTTGTATTGAAAATGAAGAGTTAATTCCTTATTTTCTGCTGTTCCTGCTTACTGCTTTTCTCCGACTCCCGGAGAGTTATGAGATCATCCTTAGCTCGGCTCAGATAACGTTAAAGGAGCGCGTTTACAACATTATATCTTCGTCACCCAGTAGACAGTGGAAGCTTACGGATGTTGCCGATCATATATTTATGAGTACGTCAACGCTCAAACGGAAACTTGCAGAAGAAGGTACCAGCTTTAGCGACATCTACTTATCGGCAAGAATGAATCAGGCAGCAAAACTTTTACGCATAGGCAACCATAATGTTAATGCTGTAGCATTAAAATGTGGTTATGACAGCACGTCCTATTTCATTCAATGTTTCAAAAAATATTTTAAAACTACGCCATCGACATTCATAAAAATGGCGAACCATTAACATTTTTTGTATCTGTCACTCAAGTAAAGATTTTTATTAAAATTGTAATAATTTAAAATTCAGACTGCGCATTAACACGCTATATCAGGATGGGAGGCTATTCAATATCATTGTTCTGTCAGGAAGACAGCTTATACTGATATCTCTGGTAATTTAAAGTAAGGCTGATTATATAACACGATTTTTGTGAACTTGTCATCGCTATGATGACTGGTAAATCGATATTGCCTTATTCACAGCGTAACAATCCATCCAGATGACACTATCTCCTTCCGGCTTTAACCCTGTGGATTAAGGCCGGCATTTTATTCATATTTATACATCATCCGTTCCCTCTGGGAACTATTTGCCTGAACGGTCTACACCGAAACAGTCACGCTTGTTAGCTTCTGCCTGGCATACCTCTTCTCTTCCTCCTGATATCGATATAATGCCTGGGGGCCAGCCTGAGGATGATACTGCTCATAACCCCCTGCCTTTTTGACGCTATAGCTGAAGGGTGTAAAGAAAAGACGATATCATTATTTTGCAAAAAAATATAAAAATAAGCGCACCATTAAAAACAGTCTTTCATTTATATTTTGGAACCTAAGACAAATTACACTCTTAAACTTTCAACGAATGGTCATTTAGTGGAAATCTTCGAGAAAAATGGTTCTGATGGTGTAATTATCAGACCATTAACCATGAAGATATAATAAGCAGCATTTACACCCCCAAAAAATGCAGTAAGATAGCTACAAAACTAATCTCTATTGCAATGAGGCCAAGTTAAATATGTAAATATTTAGATGCCCGGCGCTGACTCTCTGCACCAGGATATACGACAGCGTCCATTCGATAATCACGGTTAGTTATAACAATATTATTACCAACATGTCAGTTATTTAAAGCACAGGCATAAGCTAAATAATCAAATGTTAAAAACATATAAACCCGAGCCCGTACAATATGACATTAAGCTCATAATAAAAGCTCAACCTGACCGTTAGTACTAACAGCAGAATTACTGAAACAGTAGATTCTATCCTAACGACTTGTATTAGCTATTATAACTTTTCACCCTGTAAGAGAATACACTATTATCATGCCACATTTTAATCCTGTTCCTGTATCGAATAAAAAATTCGTCTTTGATGATTTCATACTCAACATGGACGGCTCCCTGCTACGCTCAGAAAAGAAAGTCAATATTCCGCCAAAAGAATATGCCGTTCTGGTCATCCTGCTCGAAGCCGCCGGCGAGATTGTGAGTAAAAACACCTTACTGGACCAGGTATGGGGCGACGCGGAAGTTAACGAAGAATCTCTTACCCGCTGTATTTATGCCTTACGACGTATTCTGTCGGAAGATAAAGAGCATCGTTACATTGAAACACTGTACGGACAGGGCTATCGGTTTAATCGTCCGGTCGTAGTGGTGTCTCCGCCAGCGCCGCAACCTACGACTCATACATTGGCGATACTTCCTTTTCAGATGCAGGATCAGGTTCAATCCGAGAGTCTGCATTACTCTATCGTGAAGGGATTATCGCAGTATGCGCCCTTTGGCCTGAGCGTGCTGCCGGTGACCATTACGAAGAACTGTCGCAGTGTTAAGGATATACTTGAGCTCATGGATCAATTACGCCCCGATTATTATATCTCCGGGCAGATGATACCCGATGGCAATGATAATATTGTACAGATCGAGATAGTTCGGGTTAAAGGTTATCACCTGCTGCACCAGGAAAGCATTAAGTTGATAGAACACCAACCCGCTTCTCTCTTGCAAAACAAAATTGCTAATCTTTTGCTCAGATGTATTCCCGGGCTTCGCTGGGACACAAAGCAGGTTAGCGAGCTAAATTCGATTGACAGTACTATGGTTTACTTACGCGGTAAGCATGAGTTAAATCAATATACCCCCTATAGCTTACAGCAAGCGCTTAAATTGCTGACTCAATGCGTTAACATGTCGCCAAACAGCATTGCGCCTTACTGTGCGCTGGCAGAATGCTACCTCAGCATGGCGCAAATGGGGATTTTTGATAAACAAAACGCCATGATCAAAGCTAAAGAACATGCGATTAAGGCGACAGAGCTGGACCACAATAATCCACAAGCTTTAGGATTACTGGGGCTAATTAATACGATTCATTCAGAATACATCGTCGGGAGTTTGCTATTCAAACAAGCTAACTTACTTTCGCCCATTTCTGCAGATATTAAATATTATTATGGCTGGAATCTTTTCATGGCTGGTCAGTTGGAGGAGGCCTTACAAACGATTAATGAGTGTTTAAAATTGGATCCAACGCGCGCAGCCGCAGGGATCACTAAGCTGTGGATTACCTATTATCATACTGGTATTGATGATGCTATACGTTTAGGCGATGAATTACGCTCACAACACCTGCAGGATAATCCAATATTATTAAGTATGCAGGTTATGTTTCTTTCGCTTAAAGGTAAACATGAACTGGCACGAAAATTAACTAAAGAAATATCCACGCAGGAAATAACAGGGCTTATTGCTGTTAATCTTCTTTATGCTGAATACTGTCAGAATAGTGAGCGAGCCTTACCGACGATAAGAGAATTTCTGGAAAGTGAACAGCGTATAGATAATAATCCGGGATTATTACCGTTAGTGCTGGTTGCCCACGGCGAAGCTATTGCCGAGAAAATGTGGAATAAATTTAAAAACGAAGACAATATTTGGTTCAAAAGATGGAAACAGGATCCCCGCTTGATTAAATTACGGTAAAATCTGAGAGAGGAGATATGCATTATTTTTTTATCATCGTAATCTGGTTGCTTAGCATAAATACGGCATGGGCTGATTGCTGGCTTCAGGCTGAAAAAATGTTCAATATTGAATCCGAACTACTTTACGCTATCGCCCAGCAGGAATCGGCGATGAAACCAGGCGCCATTGGTTATAACCGAGATGGTTCAACCGATCTTGGCCTGATGCAAATTAACAGCTTCCATATGAAAAGGCTGAAAAAAATGGGGATTAGTGAAAAACAGTTGTTACAGGACCCCTGCATTTCTGTCATTGTGGGCGCATCCATTTTATCAGATATGATGAAAATCTACGGTTATAGCTGGGAGGCCGTTGGCGCTTATAATGCCGGGACGTCACCGAAACGATCGGATATAAGGAAGCGTTATGCTAAAAAAATTTGGGAGAATTACAGAAAATTAAAAGGGATGTCAGCAGAAGAGAAAAACAAAAGACTTTCTATCGCGGTAAACAAATAATTATACAGAAATAGCTTACTTTCAGATAGTTCTAAAAGTAAGCTATGTTTTTATCAGCTTGCTGTCGTCATAAGCAACTGGGCTTGCATTGCTTTTAGTTGTACAAACTGTGAGGCGTCTTCCAGCATTCTATTGTTCCGTGAATCCCGGAAATCTGCACGTACCTGCTCCAGATTACTATGAGGATTATCCTTAAGTACAAGAGCCGCCGCCATCGTTCCGGTTCTCCCCACTCCGTCCAGACAATGAATCATCGGTAAATACTTATCTGATGAACTACGCCCCGGCGCGCCATTTTGGTTACTATTTTTCACCCTATCTGCCAGGTATTCTAACTGATCAGTAGACGGTAACGGCTGGTGATCTGGCCAATTTTTCACATGCAATACCGGGATTGTATACTGCTTTTCCCCGCAGGACAGGTGCATATTGTATTGGTCTATCGCTCCTCCCTGACTGGCTGAGCTCACTTTTTGGCTGTTGGTATGCACCTCGCCAAAAGTGTAGCTCCCTCTGAAATAGGGTGGTAATTGTTTTGCCTGCATCTGATCTTCCGACGTTAACACCACCAGGCACGAGCATTCTTTTTCAAGAAGCATTTTCATATGCGCTTCCAGCGCGTCCGGCGTATTTTTTGGGTACGAACCGGCTAATGCCACAGGCTTACCGTCAAAAGTTAACGTATTCACTGGCACAGGCATTCCATCGCTCAGTTTCACTTGGGTTTGCTGATTAATTGGAATGCTGCTGACCGCAAACCGTGCCAGGCCCAGTGTCGGTCCGCTCATCGTCTGTGGCATTGGCGCGCCGGCTTCTATTTTCTCAAGTTCAGCTGTAACGTTTTTCAGTTCTTTAGCAATAACGTGAATTTTTTTTACAGCCTGGGTTAATTCATGAGTAGAGGCTTTATCAATCCACCTCTCAACCACTCCCCCACAGGTTCCCCATTGTGAGAACCTGTCTGCTCCTATCTGAATATTTTTTAACGTTGTAACATAATCATTAAGTTGTTTAGCCTCTGGAATTTTATTTAAATTCTGTAAATTCGTCATTAATGAACGTAGCGGGCCGTTACCTGAAGCCATCTCCTGGAAGTTTTCTCGCAGGCTATTTCCATCCATTTGTTCCAGTTGCGGTATTGTTCTCTTAAGTCCTTTTAGCGCGATATCGAGTAAAGGTTGCTTACTTTCTGCTCCAATATCGTTATTTTTTTCTGCCACTTTTGTATCGCCGCCTTTTATGACTAAAGCGGCATTCATGACACCAACATTATCCTTGCTCTTAATAAGGTTTATAAACCCTTCGTCAGCAGCTTTTACACACTCCGTGATCTGCACTGCTAAACGTTGGGTAAGGGGTTTGTTCATATTTATACGGGACATTAACAGTGCGTTATTGACCGCTGTTTCCCCATATTTTTCCGTTAGTGCCTGGAGAAATGTTTGTAAAATTTTCTGATCCTGTCCCTTGATGTTTTCCGTATGTTTTTGCACCACTTCAGTGTTTTTAAATAACGGCATTTTTCCAAGCCAGGTTAATACTTTTGACGAAAATTTTTCAGGCGCAACATATGCCTTATCAGTATTTTCCTTAGCAATATAAAGTCGGGCATCATTCGACACACCAACTTTTGAAAAAGAAGACAACGTTAAATTATTCAATTTTCTCTCCTCATACTTTAGCATATTCCTGCAGTATGTTTTTGAGCGCTTCCTGCTGATTCACAAATGACTCAAGCTGCGATATAATATGGTAAGTATTTGTCAGATCGGTAATTGCATGTATAAACAACAACGTCTCTGCGGCCTCAATATACGCTAACGTACCTTCATTATTCGCAGCCAGTTCACCATTAATCACCATAATCTGCCGCCAGATAGAATCGCCACAAACAGGCGATAACGGTATAATCATACCGTTCAATAACCAGATATCATCTTTAGCTTCAATAGACGTAAAAATATCGCTATCGAGTAGTAATAAGCACTGATTGTTGTCGTCAAAAGTGAGCGGTAAACCCAATTTCTCACCAATATTAGCGATAATATCCTGGTGTGCTTGCAATTTACTTTCCTCTTGAATTATATCTTTTATAAGATTGCTTCTTCAAATTTAATCTGGTTACACAATGTCTTGATACTTTTTCGCGCCCATCGCCGGGCGCAATATTTCTCTCCTTTAATCCAGTAGAATAGCCATTCACTACGCATCGGAACACATATCAGCAGCTCCTTCGGATCATTTTCAACATGACGTAACTTGCCTTTAATAACAAAACGCGGACTGTCAGCAATATCATCATATATTGCAGCCATACCTGAACCGGGTACTACGTGTGTGATGATTTTCATAACAATTAATCTTGTTCAATTGTTGTCGAGCGAGAGAAAAATACTACACCCTGGACTCAAGACTTTTTTTAACAACACGGCATATATCTGCAAAGGTCGTCATATCAGGAAGATCGTTTTCATTGCAACTAATGTCAAACTCCTCACTAAGACCAAATACAATATCAATTAAATCCAATGAGTCAGCATAAAGATCCTCAACCAGATGGGTCTGACCATTGATACTATCAACATCAACGGCAATACAGGAGGTGATCACTTTTTTGACTCTTGCTTCAATATCCATATTCATCGCATCTTTCCCGGTTAATTAACGCTGCATGTGCAAGCCATCAACGGTAGTAATAACCCGATCCACGCCAGGTTTATTCAGGTATGACTCGTAAGCCGGGCCAGCTCGCCAGCTACCGTCTCCGATAAGGCCGTCCAGCACATTACTTAACACATAGTCAGTTTCCCCTTTTTGCCTGGTCAACCCCGCCTCTCTGGCAAACTGCAATGCAATCTCAGCCAGTTTTTCTTTTTGTGGATGATGAGTAATGACCTCTTTAAGCGTATCCATTTTCGCTTTCAATTCTGGGTGCTTGTCAATATCGCTACATTGCGCTTTCAACGCTGCACTCTTTATCGTGTCATTGGGTAATATTTCCCCACGCAAGCCGTCAAACGCTCTGCGTACAGGGAACGGTGTGGAGGTATCCGGCTCCAGGGCTTTACGTATCACACCCAAAAACGCCTCACGGGCGTTGAAATGTATTGAATGCATATTCGTAACGCTCGGTACTGTTGAGAGGAAACTATTTTGCTTAAACTTCAAACCAGAAAATGGGCCAGTCTTATCTGTCTGGCTATTATCATTATCGGTCGTACCGGCTTTATTACCTGTAATTACCGTCGAGTCTGATTGTAAGGTATCGATTTTAACATTCTCGACGCCAGCCAGTTGACTGGCAAGCGGCTTCACATTCACAATCTCTGCCGTCTGGCTTTGCTGTTTATTATCATCAACGCCGTGCACCGTGGCCTGTACCGGCTTGCCGATAATGCTCTTGCTGGTTACGCCATCGACTTCATCAAAAGAGGGGGTTTCACCCGTAGTGCCCTTTTCTGACGTGACCACCTTTCCATTTTTACTTTCGGATGAAGAGTTGGTCACAGCCTCTGCCGTCGCATGAGCCGTGACGTCAATTTTACCCGCGATGCCATGGTCAATTGCCCCTGTGCTGGCGCTGTGTGCCGTCTCCGTTTGATGCGTAGTCGAATCCACACGCGAATGACTATGACTTACGTTACTGCTGTTAGTCGAATGGTGTGACTCGCCATGGCGTTGGCTGTTATCAATAAATGTTCGGCTATTATCAATCGTCTTCCGGCTATGATCATGGTTGCTATTATCGATATGGCGCTGGCTATTATCGACATGGCTTCGGCTATTGTTAATATGCTTACTGTTATCCACGCTACGGTTACTGCTATCAATATTAATATTGATATTAATACCCGTAGGTTCTGCTTTTTTCCCACCATCAGGTACTGGTCCAGCCGCAGGTTCCGGAATTTTAGGGTCGGGCAGTTTATCTGCAGGAATTTGTGCAAAAACATTACGTAGCAGCAGGGGTATCAACGTTTGCATTTCAAGGTGCCGGGCTTCCCGTCCTACGCTGGTACCCTGCTCTTGCGTTAATTTTTGGTGGCACATATCAAGCGCCTCAACCGCCTTCGCCGCCGCTTTGTCAACAAGGTGCGTAAGATTGCTGCGGGTTAACGGATCTAACGTACAGCCAAAGTTATGTTCAATGCAGCTGGCAATATAGGGCATCACCTCCTGCATAACAAGATTCGTCGATAATTTACTTAATTCACCGCCAGTGTTATTTTTGATGATATCTAACAGCTGTTTTTCCAGGTTTTCCAGCTTCGCTTCCGCTTTCTTTGTTTCTGGCAGCCATGGTCCAAAAGCTGACTTTTCTTTCAGGCCATCTTTTATGATTTGCGCGGTATACTCTGCCCCCACCTTCATTAGTAGCGTCTTCGCCTCAGGAGAATCACTGGTGGCGTTGAGCGCTGAACGAAAGAGCCCGGCAAATTCCATTATCGCTTTCTTACCGGCGACATTATTTGAATTGGTAAAAACTTCTTTTAACGCCTCGGCGTCTTTCCCGCATGCAAACAATGCATCCAGACTCGCCTGTTTGATCAGCGCGGGAAAACCTTCCAGTTGCGGGCCTTTAATTTCCCCTGACAGCGTCGCTGTGGCACTTTCTCTGACTGCGGAAAGATTCGCCGCAAGATTCGTGGCCTGCGTTTTGATCTCGGTCTGCATACCTGGCATCATGACGGGGGGCTGAGTTCTTACACTTGTAACCATTATTAATATCCTCTTCTGTTATCCTTGCAGGAAGCTTTTGGCGGTTTCCAGGCTGCTACTTATCGTACTGCTCAGCACTTTTACCAGGTTGTCGTACAATGAATTGGCATTGCTATATTTTTGCGTCAGCGTCTGTAATGTGGTTTTCAGATTTTCTTCCTGTGCTTTAAAACCCGACTGCCAGGCTTGATATTTGGCGTTATCCAGTTCAAGGGCTGAACCCGATCCTATTCCATTAAGATCGCTAACCATTTTGCTCAGTGGCCCCGTATCCACCAGTACGACATAACCAGAACCAGACGCCTTTAGACAGCTGGCCGGTAAATTCAATTCTTTAATCCACTGCTCAGCTTCCGCTTTCGTTGCTGTTGTCACTCCGCTGCCAGTTTGCGAGGGAAATAAAATCGTATTTTTATTTATTTGAGTGTATTTATTAATTAAACTACTTATTTCACTTTTAAGTGAGTCAACATTTAGCTTAATGGTATTTCCATCCTTACCAGGCGATAACCAGCCTCCCATTTTGGAAAGAATATCACTGAAGGCCTGATAAAAATCGGTATAGACTGCGACAACGTTTTCATAAACGCCCAGATAGCTGTCACCTATCGCCGATATATTTTGGGAAACCATATCCCAAATCTCAGCATCAGAAATGGTTGTTCTCGGCTGCGCCATAGGCGAAGCGCTAAATAAGGCCGACGTCGGCGCAGAAAACGCGCTCCGCAGGTTCTCATTTTGTTCTGCGGATAATGACACGCCAGACTTCGCCAGCGCATTCAGGCTGCTGGTCAACTGCTGGCGCGCCAGCGTGCGCTCGTCATTATTCTCTTCAGAAATCGGTGGCGTTGACTGCAGCGTCTGCTGTGTCTGCTGGATTTTAGTAGCCGCCTGCGATAATGAAATGATATCTGTACCGCGATGTTCTGTGGTAGACGGTACCACGGCAGTCTCGACGTGCTCGCTCGCCGAGGGAGTCTGCGGCCGTTCGGCAACGATCCCCGGATGAGGAGAAGCGGAATAATTTTGAATATTAAGCATAATATCCCCAGTTCGCCATCAGGAGCGCGATTAAATCACACCCCTGATGGCGTATAGATGACCTTTCAGATTAAGCGCGAATATTGCCTGCGATAGCAGCAAGTGCGGATGCTTTCGACTGGTTAATGCTCTCCATTGTTTTCAGCATTTCCTGAATCAGGCTGGTCGATTTACGTGAACTTTCACGGGCTTCGTCCGATGCGGTGCTGGCAACACGGTTATTCACCTGGCTAATTTGCTGCTCGGAACGTTCCTGAGTAGCGGCGTACTGCCCGGACGCCCCTGCAATACCACCGACCGTGACCGAATTCTTCATAATCAGATCGCCCGTCATCTGCATCTTGCGCGCATCAATTCGGGTCATATCCATGGTATTCTGCTCAAGACGAATATCGGATTCGACAGACTCAAGACGTTTCGACAGAATAGCCTGATGTTCAGGGGAGATTTGTTTATTACTGTCTTTAATACCCAGACTTTCCGTGGCGCTGGTTCCGGCATTAGATTTAAGCGTCGCATCATTAAGATTTTTCGTCGCATCGGTACCGGTTTTCTTCATATTTAACGATTTCAGAGAATCGACGCCTTCAGCACCGAGTTTGACGCTATTCTGCCCGTTCAGCACGTTTTTAATACTGTGGCTTTCAGTGGTCAGTTTATCGATCTTCGCGGCATTATGTTTAAGCGCGCCTCTTTCATTCTGCAGCCCCTTATATTCCAGTTTGGCGCCCACGCCAGTGATCCCCAACTGAAGCGCGCTCTGGGAAATACTACCGGACAACGCATTCATCCCTTCGCGCATCATGGAGCTTGCCGTCGTTTTAGCTGCATCAAAGCTGACTAATGACAACTTACCAGACAGTTTGCTATCAGCCTGGTTCAACGTCAGCATTAACGTATTCGCGGCAGCCAACAGCGCAACGGCACTGGAAGACATTCCGCTAATATCAAAAAACTTTCCGACTTCTGCCTGCTGCTCGCGTAACTGGGTTTGCACAACCTCATTCGCTTTAGTCGTGACATTATTTGCCAGGGCATTCAAATCCTGATTCATGTCGGTATTTTGAATACTGGCTTTTAAAAAGGACGTGATCGTTCCGGGGGTTTGCGTTAATACCCCTGGCGCAGGCGCGCTCAGTGTAGGACTCAACCCCAGGTCACTGACTTTACTGCTGCTAATACCAATACTATTCAGAATATCTTTAGCGCTAACGGATTGCGAAGCTGTCTGTGAACTATTCTCAACAGAATGATTATTTAAATAAGCGGCGGGATTTACTCCCACATTACTAATTAACATATTTTTCTCCCTTTATTTTGGCAGTTTTTATGCGCGACTCTGGCGCAGAATAAAACGCGAAGCATCCGCATTTTGCTGTACCGCAGAAGACATGGCTTTTTGTAGTTCCGCCGTTACCTTCTGGTTTTCACCAAATATTTCTACGGATTGTTTAAGCCACTGCTGAATCTGATCCATGGCAAAACGGGCGAGCATAAAATCAGCAAGCGCCTCGCTGGCATTTTTAATAAATACGCCCTCGGCAACACCACCGGCTGACTGGGCTGCGGTATTCGTGACTTCCATGCCCAACGCCACTTTATTTAGGGTATTACCTACCAGCTCTTTACTTAAGGCATTCGTTTGCAGGCCCATCTTGCTACCCACATTACCCAGGCCGCTAGTAATACGTTGCATCCCCTGGGTAAAGAGTTTGCTGCCGTTTTGCGCCAACTGTTTCAGCACGTTAGGCACCAACTTCTTAATCGTTTCGCCCATCATTTTGCTCAGCGCGTTACCCAGTTTCGCCGCCGCGCCTTTCCCGACAACTGCGACCACCACAATGACCGCTACCATCGCAATAGCGGCGACAATCGCACCAACAATGCTGCCGGCCATCTCTGCCGTTTTCTTATCGACGCCTAATCCTTCCAGCGCTTTGGTAATCGCCTTGCCAATCAGCTCCATTAACGGCTTCAGCACATGCTCCATAATCGGGTTCAGCGCCTGCTGAATAAACGACACCCCCGTCGCCGCCTTCACAATTTCATCGGCCACCATTACCGCAAGTCCCACCGCAGCCAGCGCCAGACTCGCCCCACCGGTAAAAACAGCGGCCACAACGCTGACAATGGTTAGCAGCGCGCCGAGGACTTTCCCGATACATCCCATAATGCGGTTCGTTTCCTCGGCTTTGCGCGTCTCTTCCTGGAATTCAGCCGATTTCTTTTCCATCTCCGCCTGACGCCCTTCCTGCAAGGCGTTGAAAAGCGCAAGATCGTTTTGCAGGCTTTCTTCCGTATTTTTGCCCACAATCTCAATAAACATGGCCATGAGCATAGTGAGGCGGGCGACATTTGACAGATTATCCTGCTCACCCTGGGAAACCTGATTCTGAGAGGCGGCATTAGCCGTTCCCTGGAATTTGGTCAGAATGTTATCCGCTTTCTCGGCTTTCGCTTTGGCGTCTGTGCCTGCTTTAACCGTCGCATCCGTGGCCTTATCTAATGCCTCTTTCGCCTCTGTCGCTTCTTTTCCGGCCTGTTCTACCGCGGCTTCAGCTTGTGCATAGCCGGGGTCAGCCGGGTCCAGCGATTGCAATTTATTTTGCGCCTGCGTCAGTTTTTTGGCCGCAGCGTCATAAACACTCTTGGCGGTATCCGTCTTTTTGATGCTGGCTTCATAGAGATCCGTCGCCTCCTGAGCCTCTCCCAGAGCTGTCTGGAATTCTTTCGATACCTGAATCCCCATCTCTTTTTGTGACTCAATCATCGCCTGCCATACCGCCAGACGAGACTCCAGTTGAGACAGCGAAACATCGCCCAGTAGGGTCATTAACTTGCCAAGCAGTAATGTCAATTGCCCTTCGCTGGAGAGTTTTTCCCGGGCGGCGTCCGTAGGCGGCTTCAGACCCACCGTATTAATAGCGCTCTCGCCGGACTTTGTTCCGGCTTTAAGGTCGCCCGCTTTCGTTGCCACCACATCTTTAAAAGCTTTATCCGCCGCTTTTAAAAAGTCCGTGTTCTTACGAACGCCTTCAAAAGCCGCCTCAGCGAGGCGCGGATTTTGGGTATATCCGCTACGGCTAATGCTACTTGCGTCATTTACCATAATTATTCCTTTTCTTGTTCACTGTGCTGCTCTGTCTCCGCCGTTTTTAGCGCCTCCAGATAGACCAACGCTTTTGCCCGCAGAGACTCATCTTCAGTACGTTCATTGACAAGTTCAAAACACTGCCTGGCTTTTGCCGCCTTACGCATTAATAATTGACACTGCCCGGTAAAAAAAACGGGGCGATAATCATTTTTAAGTAACGTAAACGCTACTGCATAAAGGTCACATGCTTTCTGAAATTGTTTTTTCAGTTGGCATACTGCCGCCAGTCCCATGGTGTAATCGGGATTGTAAAAATCATAAATGCATAAGAAACGAAAGAATGTCTCAGCTTCATCCAGTCGTCCCTGGTTATAAAACTCATAAGCATGAGCATATAAACCGTCCATCATATCTTGAGGGATCCCATGAACGTCTTTTAGCGTGGCGCCTTCACTAACGGCATCCCAAATCATTTCCGCAACACGTTCTTCGCTGACATTATTTTGATAATCCATTACTTACTCCTGTTATCTGTCACCGACTTTGTAGAACTTAACTACTGCGTTTATCTGATGCAGTTATTAAACCCCGACGGTGGTTAGTGAACATTCAAAAAACGCCCAATGAATACATCGCTACTGCTTTACGCGGCTCAATGCCGTACCTCGTTTTCTTGTGGCTGAATAACGTCTTTGCCCGCGTTTTCTACCTCTTCCAGCCAAACCAGAAGACGTAAAACTTCATCAATTTCTTCCAGACTCACCAGATCATAACGGCGATGGGTTTTGAAAAGACTGCGCGCCAGTTTGATATCGACGATCACAGGTACGCCAACCTTCTCCGCATAGGCGCGGACGGCCAGTGCGCGCTGATTCGTTTCATACACCGAGATCATCGGAATCGGCATCAGTTCGGGTTTAAAATAAATCCCGATCGTAATATGCGTGGGGTTGGCAACAATCAGGCGTGAGTTTTCAATATCGGATTTCACCTGTTCAGACAGAATTTCCATATGAACTTCACGTCTTTTAGATTTAACCTCTGGGTTCCCTTCCTGCTCCTTCATTTCACGCTTCACTTCTTCCTTATCCATTTTCATATCTTTCATGGTCAGGAAATATTCCGCAATAGCATCCAATAATAAGACAATCAATGCGCAAGCAAGGCAAGTTAATACCAACGCGAGAAGAAGCTCACGCCAAATGACGGCAATACCTACAATATTGCCATTTAGCTGAGAAAAGATTTCAACCTTATATTTCTTCCAGCAAATGATGGCGGCCACCACAAAGGATGAGAGATACAGTAGGGTTTTGACCGTATCTTTAACCGTTCGCATACTAAAAAGTTTTTTCGCCCCTTCTACCGGGTTTAACGCCGATAAATTAGGTTTTAATGCTTCTGTCGCCAGCACAAAACCGGCCTGTAATAACGCCGGTAATGCGGAACACACTAAGCAGAGCAGCATAAATGGAATCAGATATTTTAACCCTATCCCAAAAACGGCCAAACTGTAGTCAGCCATGCTCTGATCAAAATTATCCGCAATAATGATCTTAATTATCCCCATAAACTCATTAAATGAGCCATACGACACCAGATAGGCAATTCCTCCCAGCGTCAGGCAGGCGATAATGAGATCTTTACTTTTAAATGACTGGCCTTTTTTAGCGGAGTCTTCCAGCCGTTTTTTAGTCGGTTTTTCTGTTTTATTCGAGGACATGCGTCGCCCCTCGCTCGTAAAACCAACTGCTTAATCCTGTGGCCTGGAAAGAGAGTCGCAGTACATTGTCCGGTAGCACCGGAGAGAAATAAAGCAGCATAATTAAAACGGCAATGCCGCTTTTTACCGTCAGTGAAATCGCAAAGGCGTTCATTTGCGGAGCAAAGCGCGACAATAAACCCAGGAATACTTCTGACAGCAACAGCACTAATACCACCGGACTGGCCAGAACCAAGGCGTTTTGAGCCACCTGATTAATAAACGTTAATAGCGGCGGTAATGAAGGCGTGCACTCGTTCATCGGATCGCATAGCTGATAGCTTTTATTTAACACGTCAACCATCGTGACCAGACCGCCGTTTTGTAAATAAACGACAGCGGCAAACATATTCAGGAAATTAGCCATTTCCGAGGTATCAATACCGTTTGCCGGATCGATACTGCTACTTAGCGTTGCCCCTCGCTGGTTATCGATAATACAACCCAGCGCATGCATAACCCAAAAAGGCCATGACAGCAGATAGCCCAGCATGACGCCTACCGCCGCTTCTTGCAGAACTAACGGGATCATCGCCACCGATAAAAACGGCGGCGCCTCGTTCAATGCATGCGGCCATACTCCCAATGCCACCAGGATGATAATGGCGTTTCTCGGCGCGCCGCTTAATACCCCGCTATTCAAAAACGGCAGGAAGAAAAAAATCGGCGCCACGCGAGCAAACCCTAGTGCCGCAGACGCAACCAGGTGATGAATTTCAAAGTACAACGCGTAAAACATTTTTTACCCCTTAGCCAACGCCAGGAATATCACCTGACGCCCGTAAGAGAGTAAAACTTCGCCATACCAGCCAGACAGTAAAAACAAGCACAAACACACGCCAAGTAATTTAATGCCAAAAGGCAGCGTCTGTTCCTGTAATTGCGTTACCGTCTGGAATAACCCTACCAGGAGGCCGATAATCGTTGCGACAATCGTCGGCCACCCTGACAGGATCAAAACAAGATAGAGCGCCTTATTACCTGCAAACACTAAATCATCCATTTAACTATCCCGTCTCGTAATGATGTCATGTTGCAATGTCCATATACTGTAAAATCAATCCTTTAGACAGTAATGTCCAGCCATCAAGCGCGACAAAAAGCACCAGCTTAATAGGTGTAGATATCGTCACCGGACTCATCATCATCATCCCCAGCGCCAGTAGCACGCTGGATACCACCAGGTCGACGACAACAAAGGGCAAATAGAGATAAAAACCAATTTTAAACGCGCTTTTTATTTCGCTCAGCGCATAAGCAGGTAATAACGCAAATATTGATGGTTTTTCAATTTCATCTTTGTCACGCTTTACCGTCTCGGTCTCTTCTCCATACTGACGCTTCAGTTGCGCGTTTTCAAAAAACTGAACTAACTCGCGATCTGAATATTTGATCAGATAATCGCGATAACCATCCAGACCTTCATCAACGTGTTTACTTAATGACGAAATATCATTAAAGGTGACATCTTCGTCCTCAAAATAGACGTAGGCATCATGCATTATGGGCCACATAACAAACATAGAAAGCAGCAATGCGACGCCGTTAAGCGTCATATTTGAAGGTATCTGCTGCAATCCCAGGGCGTTACGCACCATGACAAATACAATAGAAAATTTAACGAAACAGGTTCCTGACGCAATAATAAATGGCAACAGGGTGGAAAATGCCAGTAAGGCAATTAATGAGATATCATTCCCCATTACCAGACTCGCTCAGCCATTCATGGATCTCAACGCCTAAGGTGTCATTCATCTGTACCAGTTCGCCATTACCCAGCAAAACACCATTCGCCATAATTTCAACGTTAAGTTCAGCATTGGTCGGCAGTGATAATAGCTGCTGCTGCCCCATGGTTTCGAGTTCGGCGAGGGTAACGTTCTTACGATACAAAACAAATTCCAGTTTGACGGGCAATTGGTTCAAGCCAGGCAGAGTTTCTGCAGTTTCAGTTGTATTATTTTCTTCTTCGATATGTTGAATATCTAACGTTTCCACAATAATTCCCCCTTCAACACGGTTGAAATGACCTAACTTTTTTGCGTAGCAATAAACTTCCGCACGGGAAGTACGAATCAGGAGAACATCTCCGATCCCGATTCGGCCCAGCAACGAACGCTGCGTATCACTGCTACCGATTACAAAGCGCAACGGCCAACGCAGCATTTTCGGCCTGCCGCCCCCGACTGCAGGCAGTTCAGGAAGATATTCAAACCACAGGCCGCCCCGATCGCTCATAATGTGCAACAATTTCCCTTCCGGCAGCGCGCTTCCCGGCACGGGGTTCTCTACGCATAAACGCCGACAGGACAAATGCGGCACGGGCAGCTCAAACGGTCGCTCTGTTGCAGCAAGCCAGGGAACGACCAGGTGCTCAGCACCGGCAGAAACCGCCGCCCCCGCCAGAGCGGGAGAGACATGCTCAAGCCAGTCCCCAGGTTTAATCCACGCCGACCACCGTTTTTCTGCATCGCTCAACCGAACCCACATTCCCTGTCGCGTCGGATATTCCAGCGTAGCTTCCTGGCCATGGCGCTGGCATTCTGTCGCGGTTTGCGCCAATAGCCATTCGCGACGATCAATCTGTCTCACACGCAATGACATCAGGCGTCATCCTCCTCGCCAGATTGCTGTCTGTGCTGTTGCTGCTGCGGATTTTGTTGATCGTCTCGCGTCAGGTGCCAGCGCTGGGGATTACCGTTTTGCCATTGATCATGCAAACGATGTTCAACCTGCGTATTTGACGGTATTAACGAAAACTCCCCTGCTTGCCGCGCCTGAATATTGACGGAATAGTCATTTCCCCAGCGCTGAAAACGGTAAGTCAGCGAGCTATCCTCTCCTTTCACGCCATCGGCAGTGGGAAAAATAGTCATCATCGGCTTTGATTGCGCCGCTAAAGGCATTTTTTCATCGCCGCCAGTTAATTGGCTAAGATCGGCGATAGTGGTTGGTTGCAGCGGAAGCTGAGAAACATCTTTAACCTTTTTATGATCTTTATCGTCAGGCTTACCGGTATTGGCTGCGGCCATTCGGGCAGGTGCGACATCCCGCGCCAGCGGCGCGCCCTCTTTACGAACGCCTTCACCCGCGATGGCTTTATTATCCCCAGGCAATGCCTTGATATTATCGTCAGAGACTCCCGTGGCGTTATCGGTTACTTCACTAACGGATTCCACAGCTTTTAAATCAGCAGATAATTTTTTACCACTTACGCTTTCTAACGGCCTATTTTTAGACGATAGCAACGCTGCGGATTTATCTACTTTGGCCTCCGCAGAGATCAAACCGACAGATTTTTCAGCAGTGACTTTCAACAGTTTTTCAGCAATCCTGAGTTCGCCTTTTCCGTTATGATGCAGACCAGAAACGTTGCCATTGTGATGTTCTGATTTCGCTGGCGCGCCATGTCGCCATGCCGCCAGCAATACCGGTAAAGCCGTTTCTTTATGCATTACGAAAGCATCGCCATAGTCGCGATCTTTTTTATGATCGGAATATTCTGTCTTATGTTTTTCCACCGCTTTTTTTAATGCTTCTGATAAACCGCCAACCTCATCCTGCTGCGGCAGTAAAATGTTCCCGGATGAACTGACAGCTGACACATCGCCCATTAAATTATCTCCTCTGACTCGGCCTCTTCCTGCTGTATCTCTCGCTGGATATAGTGTCTTTTCTGACGGATTATCCAGCGTTGATAGTTCCCTTCTTTGCGCAACCAATATTTACTTTTTTTCTGAAACTCTTCCCTTTTCTTTTCCAGCTCGCTCCGTTTTTCCTGAATTTGTATAATCTGGAGTTCTAAATCTTTTATCTGCCGGCGAACAATAGACTGCTTACGTAATAACGTATAAATTTCCTCACGACTGAGCTGTCTGTTTTCTGCACGCAGCGTATCTAATAACAATTTCAGACCCGCTATTTGTTCAAGGATCGCCTCCTCCTCGGCCTGCAGCCCGCGGTCCTCATCCTGATAGCGAAGTAATATCGACTCACACTGTGAATGAAATACCGTACAGCGCCGCTGCAATACTTTAATTCTGGTCAGCGAATGCATTCATACCGCTCAACGTGTCATCAAAGGATGAATATTGCGCTACCGGCTGGCATAACCAGGCTTTCAGGCTATCCCGCATCTGCATCGCCCGATCGTTATCGATATTTTCGCCAGGACGATATTCTCCCAAGTCAATGAAAAGCTGGAGCTCTTCCAGACGCGTCATTAATTTACGCACGGCAGATGCCTGTTCAGCATGTGTCGGCGTCGTGACTTGTCCAAAAACGCGGCTTACGCTTTTCAGTACATCGATTGCCGGGTAATGTCCCTGCCCGGCCAGCTTTCTGCTCAGATACAGGTGACCGTCAAGGATAGAGCGAATTTCATCCGCCATCGGGTCCGCCTCTTCCTCGCTTTCCAGCAGTACCGTATAAAAGGCAGTAATGCTTCCCTCGCTGGTCGCCCCGGGGCGTTCCAGCAAGCGGGGCAAATTATCGAATACGGAGGCTGGATAACCTCGACGGGCCGGACGCTCTCCCGACGCCAGTGCCACATCTCGCAAAGCACGCGCATAACGGGTCATGGAATCGATAAAAAGCACGACCCGTTTTCCCTGGTCGCGAAAATATTCCGCTACGGTTGTCGCCAGTTGCGCCGCATTACAGCGATCGACCGAGGGGAAATCGGAAGTGGCAAAAACCAGCACGCATTTTTCTTTCTTATGCGAAGCGCGCAACATATCCACGAATTCAGTGACCTCGCGGCCTCGTTCACCGATAAGACCGATAACAAAGACATCCGCCTCCGTTTGCTCGATCAGCATATGCATCAGCATGGTCTTACCGCATCCTGCGGAGGCAAAAATGCCCATTCGCTGGCCTACGCCACAGGTCAATAACCCGTCAATCGCGCGCACACCGGTAATCAGTGGTTCACGGACGCCAACGCGCGAAGCGTAAGAAGGCGGTGCGACATCAATAACGCGTTCTTCGCTAATTGGCGCCACTTCAGGGGTAAAACGCTCAACGATTTTCCCTGTCGGATCCAACACCGCGCCTAATACCGAGTATCCCACCCACGCCGATAACGCGCGTCCAGTGGGATAAAGCACGACATCGCGGCTCAGCCCCTGGGCATTGCCGATAAGGCTCAGCACGGTGCGTTCCCGCTGTAAGCCAACCACCTGCGCACGTGCAACAACCTGTTTTTGGTGCCAGCCACGGCGTATTTCACACAGTTCGCCAATGGCTACATCGCGCAATTCCGCCTCAATAATTGGGCCGGTTATTTTTTGTGGGTAGGCCAGATATTGCAGTAAACGAGGTGTTTTCATCTCATTAGCGACCGACTAAAAACTTCCAGATAGTTGTAAAACCCATTCAAGGCAGTAGAGAACTTTTCACCGTCAGATAAAAAATCCGGATGCACTAAGGCTTTAAGCGTTAGCTCCCCATTCTGCTCCCCCAGTAGTAATTGCCCGCCGCGGGCAAAATGGCATCCTTCCATTATGGTCATTAAGATTTCATAAGCCCGCTGTTGTAATACCACCATGCTGTCAGCACCCAATTGCGCCCAGATCCATACATCATCGTCCTTGACGCTGATACAGATACTTGGCAATGCAAATAAATCCAGAACAATTGTTGAATGGCTATCTATTCCTCCAATTAATGAAGGATCGCAACCACTTACTTCCAGTGCGGAACGAACTAATTCAGCGATATCCAAATGTTGCATAGATCTTTTCCTTAATTAAGCCCTTATATTGTTTTTATAACATTCACTGACTTGCTATCTGCTATCTCACCGAAAGATAAAACCTCCAGATCCGGAAAACGACCTTCAATCATTTTCTTAATAAATCGACGGACATCGACAGACGTAAGGAGGACAAGATCTTTATGTGCAATCAATAAATCATCCAACTTAAGTGTAATGAGATCCATCAAATTAGCGGAGGCTTCCGGGTCAAGGCTGAGGAAGGTACTGCCAGAGGTCTGACGGATCCCTTTGCGAATAACATCCTCAACTTCAGCAGATACCATTACTGCTCGTAATTCGCCGCCATTGGCGAATTTATGGCAAATATAACGCGCCATTGCCCCACGAATATGCTCCACAAGGTTAATGACATCTTTTTCTCTTGGCGCCCACAATGCGAGCGCTTCCATAATTAATTTCATATTACGCACGGAAACACGTTCGCTTAACAAACGCTGCAAAACTTCAGATATACGTTGTACCGTGGCATGTCTGAGCACTTCTTTAAGTAAATCAGGAAATTTCGCTTCCAGTTGGTCCAGCATATGTTTTGTTTCCTGAATACCGAAATATTCATTGACGTTGCGCGCCAGCGTCACCGCCAGACAGTGGTAAAGCTCATCAAGCGCGTTCCGCAACACATAGCCAAGCTCCCGCAGTTTCTCCCCCTCTTCATGCGTTACCCAGAAATACTGACTGCTACCTTGCTGATGGATTGTTGGATTAATGCCAAAGGAAACAACTTCATCGGAATAATTTACCACTCGCATCAAATCAAAATAGACCGTAAATTGTTCAACACGGATCTCATTAATCAACAATACGATGCTGTTATCGTCCAGACCCTCGCCATCGCGTAACAATACTTCCGGCAGGCGCACGCCATAATCAATAAAGAACTGACTACGTAGACGCTCCGCAAGTTGAGCTTTTTCCAGATCTTCACGCCGGCTCTTCGGCACAAGTAATATCAACGGTACGGTTTCTGTAGAGACTTTATCGAGATCGCCAATCAGTCCCAACGACGACCCTTCTTTTTCCTCAATACTGAGCGGCTGCTCGCCTTTGCTGGTTTTAGGTTTGGCGGCGCTACGTTTTGCTTCACGGAATTTAAAATAGAAGAGTACGCTTAAAACCACCGATAAAATAACAAATACCGGCAGCGGGAATCCCGGCAGAGTTCCCATTGAAATGGTCAAAATAGCCGTAACAACCAATACAAATGGGTTGTTCAACAGCTGCGTCATGATATTCCGCCCCATATTATCGCTATCGCCATTTACGCGAGTCACGATAAAACCGGCACTAATCGCAATCAACAATGCGGGGATCTGGGCGACAAGACCATCACCAATGGTCAGCATGGTATAAGTAGACAGGGCGGAGGACAAATCCATACCATGGCGGGTCATCCCCACCGAAATACCGCCAATAAAGTTCACAAAGATAATAATGATGCCGGCAATAGCGTCACCTTTGATAAACTTCATCGCACCGTCAAAGGAACCGTAAAGCTGGCTTTCCCTTTCCAGTACACTTCGCCGTTCGCGCGCGGCATCCGCATCAATAATACCGGCCTTCAAATCGGCATCAATACTCATCTGTTTACCGGGCATACCATCCAGAGAAAATCGGGCCGCGACTTCCGCGACGCGTTCTGAACCTTTGGTAATAACGATAAACTGGACCACGGTGACAATAGAGAAGACAACAAAACCCACCGCCAGGCTATCGCCAATAACGAATTGCCCGAACGTGGCGATAATTTCACCAGCATCGGCTTCAATCAAGATAAGACGGCTGGTACTGATCGATAATGCCAGACGAAAGAGCGTGGTAATTAACAGTACCGCAGGAAACGTTGAAAAACTGAGGATTCTGTCAATGTAGAACGACCCCATAAACACCAATATCGCCAGTACGATATTCAGTGCGATCAGGAAATCAACCAGATAGGTAGGTAATGGAATGACGAACATAGAAATGATCATCACCATTAGTACCAGAATCAGTAATTCAGGTCGTAAACGAGCACTGTTAAGTAGAGAAAGCAGCACTATAGGTATCCTGTTAATATTAAATTAAGACAGCTTTTCAATAGTACGACGCTGTTCTGCCATTTCATGCTTGTAGGCAATATCGGTCATACTACGTAACGCCATTAACAATTCTTCCTGCCAATATTCTTCATAAAAGAGTGAAGAGGGTATGGCTTTACATACTTGATAAAATATCTGCAAAAAGGATGCATGTTCTTTATGACTAAGCAATAACGCATTCAAACCTATAATATCGGCTAACAGCGAATCCACTTCATGTGGCTGTTGCAATAGTGAAAGCATCAGTAGTAGCCACGACGACTCCTCCGCATTAAACGCTTTGGTAAACGAATACGACAACAATGTACTCACAAACAGTAGGTCAGCGGAGCGCAACATTTTAAGTTGCGTCAGGCGTCGTAAAAGCTGGCCAAACTCCAGACGCGAACAGCTGGCGTCATTCGCGTCAATATCGGTTAATAGCGAACCCTCGATAAAATCCAGTACCACCAGTCGACGTTGATAGCCATAACTGGCTATCCAGTCAGAGTAAATCTCCACTTCATGTGATTCACTCTGGATAAATTGCCGATAGCTGGCGCGCAATAAGCCTGGTTTTAACGATAATGTTTTCCCAAAAAGCCGGGCCTTCAACGCACAATTAATCCCTGCCTTGAGGGTCTTCGGATCGGTTTGCTCTTCAACGTGCTTAAGTAACGACTCCAGCTTTTTCCGCACGATCTCTTCCAGATCTTTACGACGAAGCAATTCGCGTAACACAAGGACTAAATCACTGGGGTCAGGAAATAAGCTACGCGCCTGACGTAAAAAATCTTCTAACGCGCCGCCATGTACGCTAATTAGCTTTAATATTTGCTTCGCCTTCGGTAAAGCCTCATCCTCCAGCACGCGTTCAAAACTATTAGATAAATTACTGGATTTTTTTTCATAATCGCGACGGTTACGAAATTGCGCCAGCGCCGCTGACATTTCGTCCGTCGACTGGACAAATTTTTGTACTTCCGCCCCTGGAGACGAATCCTCTGCGGCCTGTTGTATTTCCGCCTGTTGCGCATCAGTATGCTGGGTCGCATCCTGGTGAGATGTCTGCCGGGACAATATTCTGGAAAATGAAATACCGGAGGTTGAGCCAGGAATCATTTAATTGCCTCCTGACCTCTATCCAGATAAACACGAACCCATTTCTGTAACTTATCGTCCCCACTCCAGGCACCGCTTTGTTTCAGAATATTGTTTACCGATTCGCTGGCATCCGGCGTTAACGGGTCGACAATTTCTTTTGGTTCAATCATGAATACACGAACAACATTACTTTTATTCTTACTGGAATAACGGAACAGGCTACCAATAAGCGGTAATTTGCCTAAAAACGGAATACTTTGGACAGTATCGGTATTTGCATCCCGTGTATAACCACCGACCAGCAAACTTTTTCCGTGCGGAACTCTCGCAATAGTGCTAATTAACGTTCGTCCGACTTCGGGTAACGCATCTACGGAGGTGGTAGTATCGGATTGCGGCGTCTTATCGTTACCATCTTCAATGTCCAGCGACATTTCTATCTGACCATCTGCGGAAAAACGGGGCAGCACTCGGATCATTGTTCCGTATGTTACATGCTCAAGCGCCACATTACGTTCCCCAATCAGCTTGGTGTAAAACGTTCTGTTGTTATCAAAAATAGCGGGAACATTTTCCTGAGTCAGTAATACCGGGCGCGAAACCACCGTCGCCTGTTTCTTCTCTTCTAACGCATTTACCGCGGCGATGAATCGACTGCCATCGAGGGTACTTATTGAAGCCTGGTTTAATGACACGCCAAGTTTGTCCCCAATAGTAATGCTGCCGCTCCATGAAGTGCCCAAACGCTCCAGATCGCTTTTATTAAGATCGACAATCCACAGGGATAATTCTACGTGACGTTTGGCGACATCCAGCGCTTTAACCAGCATTTCGATAAAATGCACCTGCTCAGCCGTTCCTTTTACTAACAAACTGTTGGTATCCGGATAGGCCACGATTTTAATATTGCCCGCCGCGGCATTTTGCTTTAAAGCTTCCTGCAGACTCATGCCACCGGCATAATTTGCTGCTTTACCTTTTTCTCCATTCGCTGAAAACGCTGGCATCGCCGGAGGTTCGCTACTGACAATATTACCTAAGGGTTGCTCTTCTCCCTGCAATAACCTTTCAATCGCCGTAGCAATACCGGGGATAACCATTTTCTGATCGCGCAGATTGTAGGTACGATCGCCCACGAAGGTATTGTTCAGACGCATCACCCCTATTTTCTGGCGTCCCAGCTCAATACCATCGTTTTGCTTGTCCATCATGGTGGCGGCGTTGACCACCATATCAACATAGACGGGTGGCCCTGAAACATAGAATGTTCCTTTACGGTTATCGCCACGTAGCGGGTAATTTTTGTTATATAAACCTGAGCGTTTTAGAAAATTGTTGAACTCATTGAGTGAGACGTTGCGTAAAGAAACCACGGCATTGCGCATTTCACTGGCGTCATAAATATAGATAGCCTGCCCATCGAAATACCAAATCAGCCCCAGTTGTAGGGAAAGCTTCTCCAGTAATGCGTTAGGATCGTGAAACTCAAAGTTGCCCGTAATTTTTTTTCGTGCCGCCATTTTGCTAACAATGACAGGCTCCTTTAGCTGTAGCGCCATTGCATCGAAAAATGTCCGCAGGCTATCGTCTTTCGCAACAAACCCACTTCCCGTTACAGGTATTTTTTCACTAGAATAACCAGGTGCAACCAGAACAAGCGCGGCACATGCCAGCACTCTGGCCAAAAGAATATGTGTCTTCATTTGTCTGCCAATTGAATAATATTTGATAATTTCCGCGGCGAAACGCCGATCAGCTCTTTGATCTCACTAGAAAAATGTGAAGGCGATGAGTAACCATGATTAACGGCTAATTGGGTGATGTTCTCGTGGCCTTCTACACTATTCAGCAGCGATTGCGCCATACGCCAGTTTCGTAATTCACTCTTCGCTTTTCCGCCCAACGCTCTGCTGCACAAACGACGAAAATGGGTATAAGAAACGCCATAGTCTTCTCCCAGCATTCTCATCGTGTTACCGCTGGTTGACTGAGCAAGTAAATAGCCAACTAACCAGTAACTCTCGCTTTTTCGTAACAGCGCCAGTACCTTATTGAAGGCCGGAGAAGGCGTAATAATTTGCTGCAAAAACCAGTACTCGCAGCGTTTACGATCTTGCCAAATAGCGCGAAACTCAGGACTCAGCAAAACCCATTTATCGGATTCAGCATATGTCGTGTCCACTAATCCTGCGCCATCGATAAATGCCAGTAATTTGCTGAGTACTTCAATTTTTAACGGTTGAAAAACCAGGTCTCCTGATACTGGTGTGACAACAGCCTGCTCGCAAAAAAGCAGCGCGCCTTCCTGAATCAGGCAGTTTTCATTGTGTCGGCCTTCAGAAAATGACATATGCAGCTTTTGCGCGGAACACGTCTGTATAAACCATGCTTCCGGGCTGCGGATTTTCCGCTTCTCTCCTTCTTTAAGTACTTCCTGCGTATTTAGCATAGTTGTCAGCACCAGTTAAAAATCATTTTAATATGTAAACAATACCGGGAGCTGGTGGCAAAATCCTGATGCAATCATTATGAAACTGATGCCACCCGCTAATTAAATTGGCCCACTTGCACAGCGCTTGATAATTTAAAATAGAAAATCAGCTCATAGTGTATAAATTCTGGCTTATTATTCTGCAGCAGCAAAAATTCAAATATTGTCATCGGAATGGAGAATTAATTATTTATATCAGGAGTTTTTTTTGCTAGCATTCCTGAAACGCATTCGCCCCCTTATAACTATTGTCAGATAACGTTCTGACGGTTGTGTAAAAACATTGTGCCTCATTCTTCTGTAGTTGGAGTTAATATGAAAAAATTTTATAGCTGCCTTCCTGTCTTTTTACTGATTGGCTGTGCCCAGGTGCCCCTCCCTTCCTCCGTGAGCAAACCGGTACAGCAACCTGGCGCTCAGAAAGAGCAACTGGCCAACGCAAATAGTATTGATGAGTGTCAGTCTCTTCCGTATGTGCCGTCAGACCTTGCGAAGAATAAATCATTATCAAACCAGAACGCTGATAATTCCGCATCAAAAAATAGCGCAATCAGCTCAAGCATTTTTTGCGAAAAATATAAACAAACCAAAGAGCAGGCGCTCACCTTCTTCCAGGAACATCCACAATACATGCGTTCGAAAGAAGATGAAGAGCAACTCATGACCGAATTTAAAAAAGTTTTGCTTGAACCCGGAAGTAAGAATTTAAGCATATATCAGACGTTACTTGCTGCCCATGAAAGACTGCAAGCCTTATAAGGCCATATCACCGTTGGCTGAACTCATCATGATATAATTAAGACCATATTTTGCATTGCCACTTAATATCAATATAATTATTATAGCTATGGTCACTTTTACGGTTGGCCATTTGTCTCTTACGTTGCATTTATCAATCTGCTTTTTGATACAGCAGCACCTCGCTGCTGCTTTTTTTTATTTGTGATAAAGAACGGCCTCCCAGACTTGGGAAATAGCCGAAACTTATACTGACAAACTATCATCTCGTATATCGCGGTAAACTAACATCCCCCTCTTGCCCCACATGTTGGCATTCTTACGATACCCCATCCACTTTTCGCGAATAACGTTCTTTTTACCTGTGACAGCGTATTGACTACCAGGCTAGTATAGCGGCAGAAACGTCCCGATGTCTGGAATGAATGGCAAACAGTCTATAAGGTGATTGAATGGATACGACAGAAGAACTAAACGGAACCTACTTCTACCACGGACAATCGAACCTGTCAGCAGGTGAACTATTTGATGTAATTTTCCTTGAGCAATTTTGTGATGAACCTGGGATTGGCATTGAGTCAGGTGCTGCTATCCTCGCCGGGCAACCGTGGTTAAAAACCAGAACGAAACCGGGAGAGGCAATCAAAGGGACAAGTGTTATCTCCAGGTATGGGAGAATGCTTTTACGAAATGCACAAACTCCTTTCGGTATTAGAGTTCCTACACCCGTTGGTATAAGAATGCGAAAAACAAATAATCTTGCCGCAGTCATAGCACGATATGTTCCATGGTTAGGTTGGGTTGGTCTTGTGAATTCAATTTACCAGGTATCAAGGAGAACTCAGGCAAAATACAACCTAATAGCACGCCCTAAAGATCGTATACAATGGACATCCTTTTGATGGACACAATTCAGCAAGAGGTGTTAACACTCTTCCGTGAAGAGATTCCCGGATATTTAGACAGCAATTGGAAAGAAATCCCTTTAGAACTTGATTCTGATTTATTTGAAGCTCCAGGCGATGACCTGCATGAAGCTTTGGATAAATTTGAAAAAAAATTTAATGTAGATTTATCACAAGTTAAATGGTCGTGTTATTTTCCCTGGGAGAATACTCCACTGCTTACACGATGGTTTAAATTAAAACGGGAAGATGTAGAACGAACTCGTAAGCCTTTAACAATCAGAATGTTTTCTGAATCAGCGAAAGCTGGGAAATGGCTTTATGATTAATGAAAAATATGTCGAATTAATCAGGAGTTAATTACTATGAATTTTGTTAATCGGTTAAAATTAAAAGTAGTAAATTTCATATGCTTTTCAAATTAAAATAATTTGTTGTATCTACTTTTCGACCACCAGTAACTTTGACGCCATCCGTTTTAAATTGACTATTTTGTTCTGGTGGTATATCGCGAGTAGATATTTCTGAAGTGCTTGACTATTCACTCTTTTTTAGCCTGCGTGTATGGCGGCGACGATGCTGTTACATAGGTACCGGTAATATTACCAAATTGATTCTGCCAGATATCCCGCCTCACGTAGAGCATTCATAATTTTATTCGCTAATTCATACTGATATTCATACGAGGTATTCTCCATGGAAAATACCGTTAATTCATAGTTATAATATAGCCAACCATCATTCTCATTTATCAACTTAGGATTACAGTCATAATTTCTTTCTATTGTAATCATTGTATTTTCGTATCTTAAATATAATAAGTTCACTTTTATTATGTCTGGAATCCCTTGGGATAAAAAATCAATTAACTCATATTTATCCAGATCAGACTCAACAACGATTGTGAATTCAGAGTTAACTTCTTCCATTATGGAACCTCAATATATGGGCCTCTATTAAACGGTGATGATCCTTTCATTACCGATATCTGTATTTTTGTTACATCATCCGGATGAAAGCGTAGGATATACATCCTCCCATATGCCACCTTCATCACCAGGGCCTAATGCACGCCGTTGAGCCTTTGTTGATTTTTAACCATCTGATCTTACCCAGCAATAGTGGACATGCAACTAAGTGAGTAAACGCTCAAGCAAGAGGTGACTCACATGACAAAACCAGCATCAACCACCAAAAAGCTACGCAAGCAGCACACGCCTGAATTTCGTCAGGAAGCCCTGAAACTGGCGGAACGCATTGGGGTGGACGCTGCCGCCCGCGAGCTTAACCTGTATAAACCATAGATCTACAGCTGGCGAAGCAAACAGCAAACTCAGCTCTCTTCTTCTGAACGTGAGCAGGAGATGTCCGCCGCTTAGGGTTGTGTCCCTATTACGCGGGTAGGATCAATCAAGCAGTTACGGCAAAAAAGAGAATCATGAATATATTTAGCAAACTCCCTGATGATACGTAATCAGTGAGATTAAAGTAATGCAATCGCGATAAACCGAAGTTAATCCCCTGTTTAAAGACAGTGAACGACCTTCTTGCCATGCCTGGACCATATCAGCCTCATATGTACGCCTTGAAAGCGTACATATATGTATTATAATTGTACATATTGTTCATAAACAGGAGGATGAAAACCATGCCTCAGATAGCTATAGAATCTAACGAAAGGCTGTCGTTGCGTGTATCGACGGATGCCAAAAAGTTGATAGTCCGCGCTGCGGCAATCCAGCAAACCAACCTGACGGATTTTGTGGTCAGTAACGTACTACCTGTCGCACAGAAGATTGTTGATGCCGCCGAACGGGTATATCTGACGGAGCGCGATACTCAAATGATCATGGAAATTTTAGATAACCCGCCAGCGCCGAATGAAAAGCTTCTTGCCGCTGCTTTCGCCCTGCCGGACATGAAGAAATGATGTTTACAGACTGGCATGAGGCCGCGATAGGGAAAACCCACAATCGAATGAATTTTGATTGTGGGGATGCCGATCTGAACCAATTCCTGCAACGCCATGCACGACAAAATCATGAGAAAGGGACAACGAAAACCTATGTTGCGCTTGATAATTCGGATGTTACACGTATCCACGGCTTTTACTCAGTCAGTCCTGCATCACTGATATATGCACAGGTTCCTGGCGCAATCAGCAAAGGATTAGGGAGATACGATGTGCCAGTGTTTCGTCTGGGTCGTTTAGCCGTAGACAAATCTATGCAGGGGCAAGGGCTGGGAGCACAACTTTTGTTATCTGCCGGAAAGCGTTGCATACAGGCGGCTTTGCAGGTCGGTGGCGTAGCCCTGCTGATTGATGCCAAAAATAAACAGGTCTGCGACTGGTACAAAGGATTTGGCGCAGTACCATTAAACGATCAACCCCTTTCCTTGTTGCTGTCGTTTAAAACGCTTTATGCTGCTTTATCTGCATCTGGTAGGTTATGACAACATGAGGCTTTGTTGAATAATTCAGAATCGGCCAACGATAAGGATACAGGACTCCCACCGGAGCACTCGTTATACGAGCCTGACGCTGGTCGGCATTGCCAACAACGTCATCCAGTTCAGCGCTTTGACCATCGCCATCGCTTCACCCACCTGCGCACCATAGTTCCGCAGGCTCAGATAACCGCCCAGCAAGGTTTTGATACGGAACATCGCTGTTTCCACTACTGAACGACGGTGATAGCCCACTTTCTTTTCCAGACCTCATTGCTGCCGCTCCGATGTTGATTTTAAACTTTTGCTTTGCCATGGGAACCCGATGCTGAAACGACAGTAACGATCAGATCCGCCAATTTCTTTATTCAACAAAGCCCCTTCGGGATAGAGCTTCCGCTGAGCGAGAAAGTATGCCTTTGCAATTAATCAGTAAAGTGTTGCGCGAGAAATCGTGCATCTTTCAAGCACATCGTCTACTTTAATTAACCGATTCATAAAATATATATTCTCTGTTCATTTCTAGCTTGTAGGCTATTTTAATAACTGTGTATTTTAAAGAATAAAAATTAATATCACCCTACTTCTTTGTTATAATACCAGCCTCCAAAATTGTGCTATAGGAACATCATGGAATTAATTCGTTATGCTGACATCAACAGCGATCTCTATCGCCACATTTGGGTCGTTGGTGATATTCATGGATGTTACTCCTTATTGTTAACCAGACTGGCTCAATTAAATTTCTCTCCTGATACCGATCTCTTGATCTCCACTGGAGATAACATTGATCGAGGAAAAGAAAACCTTGAAACACTGAGACTGTTAAATACCTCATGGTTTATTTCTGTAGTGGGTAATCATGAAGCTATGGCACTTGACGCTTTTGAAACACAGGATGGCAATTTCTGGTATATAAACGGTGGTTACTGGTACGACTCGGTCACCGAAAAAGACAGGCAAGAAGCCACTGAGCTATTACTAACTTTTAAGCAGCGTCCTCACATCATAGAAGTTGAAACGTCCTCAAAGAAGTACGTGATTGCCCATGCCGATTATCCAGATGACAGCTACGATTATGGGAAGCAAGTTGATATTGATAGCGTTCTATGGTCACGCGATCGTCTGCTTGGTTCGTTACAGGGGAATATCCATCCAATACGCGGTGCGGATACTTTTATCTTCGGCCATATGATTGTTGACTACACAACAACATTCGCCAATCAAATCTACATTGACACCGGTTCTTTCTGTTCAGGCAATCTGTCTTTTTTTAAAATAAAGTAATCTGGAAATAGAATTATATAATATCAACCCTCCCTGCATTATGGGCAATGATATAGCCTTCAATAAGTACCATTGCCCATTCGTAATAGCGTCTAAATTTCGCGTTTTTCTGCCGATTTCATCATTAAGATCGCTGACCAAAAAACGAAGCCGTAATCCGACGCAGGTAGTTACTCGATCGCCTGAGACGAGTAAAGATCGCACATCTCAAGATACCTATCGGAAGAAAGCGCAATAACCGTGGTGGCGAAATGGATCGGCTTGCCTTCATGCAACACAATCTTAATACCGGCGGCGGCCGGGATGAAGTTAATGCTCTGTGAATGCCAGGTGTTTTCGGCGATATTTGTCCAGGCCGCGAATTTGCCATTACAGAAGCGAATACCTTCACGACTGATGGTGACTGCCGGCTTTGCCGCGCTTAAAAATGTGCGAGCCAGGCGCACAATAAATAACAGACTGCCGCAACAAATAAGTCCCATAAAGACGGCACCGCCAGTTTTGGGCTCCTCGGGATCGGTGGCCATACTCACCGCCAGCGCAATAAAAACTCCCATCATACAAATCCAGAACACAATACCAACCAACATTTTAGATCTGGAATAATAGATATTGAACTCCACAGGCATGTTTTGCTGGCTGGTTTTTGATACATACAGTTCCATTGATTCATCCTTGTATAAAAATGTCGTCAGGCGGGTAAACGCTGGGAAAGAAAGTTGAGCAGCAGCGGCTCATTGACGATAGTGGAGCGGTCGATTTTGCAGATCCGGCCCGTAGCGGTGCTAATCATCAGATAGCTCATTGAACTGCCAGCACCCTCCTCGCGCTGGGTGCGAATACTGGCGATCTGCGCATACGGCACCGCCCGGTTTTTGTGTTCAAGCCGATCCGCCAGCGCGGTCACTTTGCCGAATTTAAGACGTCCATCGGCGGCGAGGCGCGCACCCAGCGCAGAACCGTGTCGCCGGACAAGTTCAGCAGCCAGTCGGTCGTAAATTCCGTTGCCATCGTTCCAGAAATCAAGGTAGATGACGTACTTCTTGCCGCCACTGTGGCGCAAGATGAGTTTGTCGGATTGGTGGAGCAGACGCATTGATTCAAGCGCATCGTAATGGATAACCCGATGCCCGGCCTGCAACGCGGTTTCGGTTAACGTCATCCTGCGTGGCGTAAACAGAAACAGAACTGTGACGCTGAATTTCCAGATGATAAACAACAGGCCCACCAGTAGCGATATACCGGAAAGCCGATAATTCACGGTGGCTGTTGCTATGCTGAGAATAAAAAAACCGATCCCGATAGCAAACCATTTCAGCTCCGAAAGCGAAAGATGCCGGGTGTATTGACGACTTTCCATGATGGTATGGTATCCCTGATTTTACTGTCGGCGTATTACGTCAGGTTGAGTAAGGAAGCTATATCCGTTATGTTTTAAGTTATATACACTTCATCCTTCAGGCTGCCGGAGCAACTATTGTACGCTCCCGGAGATTAATGAGAGACATCCTGCCTCTCACCGAAGACCAACCACGAGCCTATACACCATTCGGTGTAAATGCCTTTCTCAGAAGTGAACGTCCAGGCGGCTACCGAACCCGAGCGTGATAATAAAGCGACTCGTTGTCATGAGCCAGTCCCTTAGCGACATTGTCCATTTTCGGATGTCGGCCTGAATTGCCAGTCACACGACCTTTTTCACTGACTCGTCCGTCGGAAACACTGTACGCTTTTGATAGCATGTTGGTTATCTATGCAGGAAATGCGAGTCTGGTTTTTCTTCAGCAGACGATCGAACGGGCTGAGATCTTCAGGTATTTTGAGATTTTGGCCAGTGCATTAGCCAGATCCTGCAACTGTTTTCGTCCATAAAGCAACCAGCTTTTGATGTTGAATCGAACATATCAAAATCAGGCAATTACACAATTTTAATTACAGTCTCATTTTGAGTTCGGAAGCATCCGTTTCCCTCTTAATTTTGTTGGGATTTCTCTTTGTTGCGAGCATGGTCTGAACTAATTGCCTGGTTACTTGCCTTGTTTCGTCAATATTTGGAAAATCGAACACATTTCCAACTTTTACTTTCAAGACAGAACTTGGCTTCCTACCCTCACTGACATTACGATCTGACGAGGCTACTCTTCGCTGGATTACGTAGGTTTTTTTCGTCAAACTGGCTTTTACCCCGAAACCAACAGGAGCTTCTCTGTGGTCATCGAAAACAATGTAGAGTTTTTGAGCTGGGTTAGCTTCGAAAACGATTTTTCCAGAGCGACTGAGCGCAGACTTAACATTGATACTTAACTTGTTGATAATGAAAGGCTGGCTGAGAGTTGTTTTCAAAGTATCACCCCTGTTGTAGTCCAGGAATGATGAGAATGTAACCTGTCACATTTTAGGCTACAGGTGAGCTACAAATTTATGGGTTTATGTGAGTTTATAAGGGTTTTCCCCGGGGCCACATGAGCACTTGAAAGAATAAAAAAACGAGTAAAATCAATATGAATGAGTCATTTGATAAGGACTTCTCCAACCACACACCAATGATGCAGCAGTATCTCAAGCTGAAAGCCCAGCATCCGGAGATCCTGCTCTTTTATCGTATGGGAGACTTTTACGAGCTGTTTTATGACGACGCAAAGCGTGCGTCGCAGTTGCTCGATATTTCGCTGACCAAACGCGGCGCATCGGCTGGCGAACCTATCCCTATGGCGGGTATCCCGCACCATGCCGTAGAAAACTACCTCGCGAAACTGGTCAATCAGGGCGAATCCGTCGCTATTTGCGAACAGATTGGCGATCCGGCCACCAGCAAAGGTCCCGTTGAACGTAAGGTCGTGCGTATCGTTACGCCTGGCACCATCAGCGATGAAGCCCTGTTACAGGAGCGTCAGGATAACCTGCTGGCGGCTATCTGGCAGGATGGTAAAGGCTACGGTTACGCCACGCTGGATATCAGCTCCGGGCGCTTTCGTCTGAGCGAACCCGCCGACCGTGAAACGATGGCCGCAGAGTTGCAGCGCACCAATCCCGCCGAACTGTTGTATGCCGAAGATTTTGCTGAAATGGCGTTAATAGAGGGACGCCGGGGTCTGCGCCGTCGCCCGCTGTGGGAGTTTGAGATTGATACCGCCCGCCAGCAGTTAAATCTGCAATTCGGTACGCGGGATCTGGTCGGTTTCGGCGTCGAAAATGCCTCGCGTGGATTATGTGCGGCAGGCTGCCTGTTACAGTACGTAAAAGATACCCAGCGCACCTCCCTGCCGCATATTCGTTCCATTACGATGGAACGCCAGCAGGACAGCATCATTATGGATGCCGCCACCCGCCGCAATCTGGAAATTACCCAGAACCTGGCCGGCGGTGTCGAAAATACCCTCGCCGCGGTGCTTGACTGTACCGTGACGCCAATGGGTAGCCGAATGCTTAAACGCTGGCTGCATATGCCGGTACGAAATACCGACATATTGCGTGAACGCCAGCAGACCATCGGCGCCTTGCAGGACACCGTCAGCGAGCTGCAACCGGTGCTGCGTCAGGTCGGCGATCTGGAGCGTATCCTTGCGCGTCTGGCGCTGCGCACCGCGCGTCCGCGCGATCTCGCCCGAATGCGTCACGCCTTTCAGCAACTGCCGGAATTGCACGCTCAGCTTGAAACCGTTGACAGCGCGCCGGTACAGGCGTTGCGTAAAAAAATGGGCGATTTCGCCGAGCTGCGCGACCTCCTGGAACGCGCCATTATTGACGCGCCGCCGGTACTGGTCCGCGACGGCGGCGTTATTGCGCCCGGCTACCATGAAGAGCTGGACGAATGGCGCGCGCTGGCGGACGGCGCCACCGATTATCTCGATCGTCTGGAAATTCGCGAGCGCGAGCGTACCGGGCTGGATACGCTGAAAGTCGGCTATAACGCGGTACATGGTTATTACATTCAGATTAGCCGTGGTCAAAGCCATCTGGCACCCATCAATTATGTGCGTCGCCAGACGCTGAAAAATGCCGAACGCTACATTATTCCTGAGCTAAAAGAGTACGAAGATAAAGTTCTGACCTCGAAAGGCAAAGCGCTGGCGCTGGAAAAACAGCTATATGACGAATTGTTTGATCTGCTGTTGCCGCATCTGGCCGATTTACAGCAGAGCGCCAACGCGCTGGCGGAGCTGGATGTGCTGGTTAACCTGGCCGAACGCGCCTGGACGCTGAATTACACCTGCCCGACATTTACCGATAAACCCGGTATCCGTATTACCGAAGGTCGCCACCCGGTGGTTGAACAGGTACTGAATGAGCCGTTTATCGCTAACCCGCTCAACCTGTCGCCGCAGCGCCGGATGTTGATCATTACCGGCCCCAATATGGGCGGTAAAAGTACCTATATGCGGCAAACAGCATTGATCGCCCTGCTGGCCTATATCGGCAGTTACGTTCCGGCGCAAAACGTGGAAATCGGCCCCATCGACCGTATTTTTACCCGCGTCGGCGCAGCGGACGACCTGGCTTCCGGGCGTTCGACCTTTATGGTGGAGATGACCGAAACCGCGAACATTCTGCATAATGCCACGGAAAACAGTCTGGTATTGATGGATGAAATCGGGCGCGGTACCTCCACGTATGACGGGCTGTCGTTGGCCTGGGCCTGCGCGGAGAATCTCGCGAATAAGATTAAAGCGTTAACGCTGTTCGCTACCCACTACTTCGAGCTGACCCAATTACCGGAGAAAATGGAAGGCGTGGCGAACGTCCACCTGGATGCGCTGGAACACGGCGATACTATCGCGTTTATGCACAGCGTGCAGGACGGCGCGGCAAGTAAGAGCTATGGCCTGGCGGTCGCGGCGCTTGCGGGCGTCCCTAAAGAAGTCATCAAACGCGCGCGCCAAAAACTCCGCGAGCTGGAAAGCATCTCGCCCAATGCGGCGGCAACGCAGGTGGACGGCACGCAAATGTCGTTGCTTGCGGCCCCGGAGGAGACATCGCCTGCCGTTGAAGCGCTGGAGAATCTCGATCCGGACTCCCTGACGCCACGCCAGGCGCTGGAGTGGATCTATCGGCTGAAAAGTCTGGTGTAAACGTGTCGGGCCCGATAGCGGCGCGTTATCGGGCCCACGCGCCGGAACAGGCTTTTCAGGCTGTGACTGTCGTTTCGTGTAAATGACGCCAGACTATCCGTCCTCTTTCCCTTTTTAAAATAACCGTCGACCAGCGTACCGTCTCGGCCTGGCCCGGCAGTTGCTGTCGCTCACGATAACGCAGCGCGGCGCCTTCCGGCCACTCCGCCACAAGGTCAATATGCTCAACCACGATAACCAGCCCCGGGCGACACCCGCGCTGCGCCTGGAAAAAAGCGCCGAGCGCCGGATAATCCAGACAAACACCGCCTGGCGTTATCATCGTAAAATCAGCAGCGAAACGCGCTATCAACGCCTCCAGGCTACCTATCCCCTTACTAAGCCAGCTCTCAATCGCCGCATGGGCGTGAATAATTTCATCTTTATATGGATTCATGATCTTTCCTTTTTCAGGCACAGAAGCGCCTGTCTATTGTTTAGACAGACAGCGTAAATAAGGGGCAGCAGGGTGATACCGGCGGCAGCAATAAAGGTCCAGCGATAAGCAACCTCAAGCGACATAACGCGCTGGAGCGCATTTAACAGCAGCGTCAACAGCGTCGCGCCAAGGAAAAAGCTGAGCTGACGATTAAGATTCCATAGCGCGCTGGCGTCAGGCATGTCCCGGCGAGCAATAGTCAGGAAAGCGCCACTCTGCGCGGTACTGCTGCACAAACTGCCGCCAGCGCCCATTAAGGCGAATATCATCATCAGTACACGGTGCGATGTCGCAGGCGTAACGTTAGTTAAAAGCAGTATCCCTGCGGCCTGAAGAAGACAGCCGACGATAATCAGCGGACGCGGCCCAAGCCGATTGAAGTAACGTGCGGTAAGCATAATGGCGACAAATGAAGCGATCGACCAGGGAAGCATCAGCGACCCCGCCGCCGCAGGCGATAGCTGCGCGACGTTCTGTAGATAAAACATCCCGACCACGCTGATACCAATGAACATACCCGGTACGCACAGATAGACGATCATGGCAAAACGCAGCAGCCTGTCCGTCAACAACGGCAGATGGAGCAATCTTGCTGACGCCATTGTCGTCGACGCGGCGTTCAGCCAACGATAAGCGAGCAATAAAGTGAGAACGGCCATCGGCAGCGTGGCAAAGAATATCCAGCGCCAGCCGCACGTTTCCACCAGCAGCCCGCCAATCGCAGGCGAACATGCCGGCGCCAGTAGCGCCACCATCATGACGACCGATGACACGCCAGCGCGTTCATGCGGTTTAAACTGTTGCCAGGTTAACGCCTGACCAACCGGGATCAATAAGCCACCGCCCGCCCCCTGCACAATACGCCAGAAAACAAGGCTGTGTAAGGAATCGGCAAAACCTGCGGCAGCGGCGGCAACGCTAAACAGGATGAGCGAAAATATGATCAGCCGTCGAGCGCCGAGATAACGCGAAAGAAACGCGCTAAACGGAACGATCAGCGTTAATCCTGCGATATAACCATTACTCACCCATGCCAGCGCCGATATGGACGTATGCAGATCCACGGACATCGCAGGAAAAGCCACGCTGGCAATAAACAGATTAATCAGATCAAGAAAGAAGCCGAGCAGGTAAACCACTGCCACTTTACTGCGATACGTCATTATGCATCCTCCGTCAGAGGCGCTAATGTAGCCGTCCGGAGAAAGCCAGATAAGTCCGCGCTTCAACGATATACTGTCAAAATAATTTTGACAGTAAAGGAGCTCGCCATGCTCAATTTGCAGCGTATGTCGCTGTTTGTCGCCGTGGTAGATAGCGGCAGCTTCACGGCGGCCGCCGCCGCATCGGGCCAAACAAAAGCGGTAGTGAGTTTTAATATTCGGCAGCTTGAAAAAGAGCTTGGCGTAACGTTACTGCTACGTTCCACCCGACGACTGACGCTCACAGACGCCGGCGTCCTCTTTTACCAAAAAGGCGTGAATTTACTCAACGCAGCGAAAAATTTGCAGGATGAAGTGCGTGCCAGCCATAGTGGGCTGGGCGGCGAGTTACGTATTACCACTACGCCCGAGTTTGGCGAACAGGTGGTCATTCCGGTACTGGCGCAGTTTAGTCAGCGCCATCCCGATCTCCGTATTCGGCATATGTCCTCATCACATCATGCCGATTTAATTGCCGAGCGCTTTGATGTGGCGATTCGGCTTGGCTCGCTGGCCGACTCCCGCTATCGCGCCGCGCTGATATCCCGCTTTACCATTCTGCCGGTCGCCGCGCCGCAGTGGCTCGCCCGCAACCCCGTGTCGTCGCTGGAGTCGTTGGCTCAGGCGGAATGGATTATTCATGAGCGATTACCTACGCCGCTACGGTGGACAGTAACGAATAATCATGGCCAACACTCACGCCTGGAGATAAGCAAAGCCGGCAAAATTTCTGTCGACAGCGCGCGCTCGCTGATGGCCTTCGCTCTTGCGGGAAGCGGCGTCGCATTACTGCCGCAATGGTTAGTCAACACCGCACTGGAGGATGGAACGTTAATTCACCTGTTACCCGACTATCATTTTCCCCGTCAGGGCATTTATGCCGTTTATCCGGACGCCCGCCATGTATCGACAAAAGTACGCACATTTATTGATTTTTTACGTTCGCAATGGGATTGCGGGGAGCACGCCCCATCATTGTAGCCAGTCCGGGAGCATTGCGCTCCCGGACGGATAATACCGTCTTAATCCTTAACTACCAGCTTGTCTTTGATCCCCTGCGCCTGCCAACGCACCCACAGCATAATTGCCGCCAGAACGACAATCGGCAGTAACGGATCGAGCCAACTGCCGCCGGAACCAAACAGCAGGTTAATCAGCGCCACGCCGGTGCCGCCAATCGCCCAGGCAATGGTCGTCGGTACAGACCAAACCACCATCTGCTGTTTGACATCAGAGACGCCCATCATGCGGTTAACCACCCAGAACAGGCTATCGTTGAAGTAGCCGAAGAACAGCGACCCCATCGTTGCGGCCTGAGCGGCAAGCAACATATTGATGCCGGGGATCTGCGCCAGGATCGGCGCGGAAATCGAGGCGGCAGTGATCATCGCCACCGTCCCCGATCCCTGAATCAGGCGTACCAGCGTCGCCACGATAAACGGGATCAGGATCGGCGAGATCGGCAGGTTGGCAACCTGCTCCGCCAGCTGTTGTCCCGCGCCGCTGTCGCGCAGGATCGCGCCCAACGCGCCGCCAGCGCCCGTGACCAGTAAGATAATCCCGGCGCTTTGCAAGCCCTCTTCCAGACGCTCTGCGGTGGTATGTTTATCCATGCGCGGCACCAGCGTATACACCGCCAGCAGAACGCTGATGGCCAACGCGATCACCGGACTTCCCACAAAGTTGATTGCCTGTACCACCGGATGCGTCGCCAGGCCGGACCATCCTTCTACAGTGGCGAGGGTGGAACAGATAGCCTTCAGGAAGATCAGCACGATCGGCACCACAATAGGCAGCAGAGAGAGCGTCAGGCTCGGCAGATCCTTTTGCTCTTTCTCTTTGTTGTACTGCTCCAGCGCGGCATTGACTTCATCGGCGTTCAGCGTGCGCGGCACGAAATCAGGGTAGCGTTTATCCAGCCACTGCGCATAGAACACAATGCCGATCACACAGGGCACCGCCAGCGCCATCCCGGTCAATAACATTGCGCCGATGTCGACGTTAAAAATCCCGGCTACCCCCAGCGGACCGGGCGTCGGAGGTACCGTATGGTGAGTGACCACCAGCCCGCCCGCCAGCGCGACGCCCAGCGTCAGTAGCGAACGTTTACCGCTTTTCGCCAGCGCTTTCGCCACCGGATAAAGAATGACAAAAGCGGAATCGACGAAAATGGGGATGCTGACAATATAACCCGTGATCGCCAGCGCCCACTCTTCACGGCGTTTCCCCAGCCATTTGATAAAGCTCCAGGCGATACGCTCCGCCGCGCCGGAAACCTCCAGCAAGCGCCCCATCATTACGCCGAGACCAATCACCAGGCCAATGCTGCCCAGCGTCGTACCGAATCCGCTGGTGATGACAGAGAGCGTTTTATCAATGCCCATTCCCCCCAACAGACCGGCAATACAGGCCGCCGCCAGCATCGCGATCAGCGCATGAACACGGGTGCGTAACACCAGCCATACCAGAACGAAAACGGCAACGATCAGGCCGATAATTGGGGTCGGTAAACTTGTCATGACCTCCCCTCCATATCATCTTGTCGAAAGCGTTCGATAATGTCATCGAAGCGTTTATCGGCGACAAAACCTAACGCCAGCGCACGCTGGTTATCGATACGTCCCGGCCAGGAGGCGACAATTTTCTCGACGCCTTCGTCGCGCTGATGCGTAACCCGATCGCGCGCCGCCTGGCCGCCCGCCTGACGCAACGTTTCCAGCATCTCGCCCACGGTTACGCTGATCCCGGGTAAGTTGATGCTGCTCGCCTCGCCAGGCGCGGGTAACGTTGCGGCCAGCGACAGGTTATGGATCACCGTCGCCGGGCTGGAAATCCACAGCCGCAAACTTTCCGACACCGGGCAGACGGTCGTCTCGCCCTGCAACGGTTCACGAATAATCGCGCTGACAAAAGAAGAAGCGGCGCGGTTTGGTTTACCCGGGCGAACACAGATCGTCGGCAAACGCAGCGCCAGCCCATCCACATAGCCTTTGCGGGTATAATCGTTGACCAACAGTTCACAGGCGGCTTTCTGCGCGCCATAAGACGAGCGCGGCGTGAGCGCGGTGGTATCGGTGACGCATTCCGGCAGCGTACCGCCATAAACGGCAAGCGAGCTGGAGAAGACAAAACGAATTTTCTGCGGTTGTCGACGACACGCCTCAAGTAACAGGCGTGTAAGATCCAGGTTAACTTTCCATCCCAGATCGAAATCGTCTTCCGCATGACTGCTGACAATCGCAGCGAGATGATAAACAACAGAGGTATTAGCGGTAATCACACTCTCCAACACGCCCGGCTGGGTTAAGTCAGCTTCCAGGCAGCGTAAACGAGGGGAATCTGATAACCGTGCAGGCATTTTTAAATCAACAAGAAGCAGTTCGTTAAACGCCAGCGATGAGTTTAATAAGGCGCTTGCGAGTTTCTGGCCTAAAAAGCCGCCCCCGCCGGTAATGATAATCTGCATCCGGATGTCCTCTTTATTGTTGTGTAGGGTAGTTCAGGGTTAGCGCCAGGCGTTAAACCAGCCAAGCCCGTCCTGAGTGGTATTCCGTGGTTGGTATTCGCAGCCTATCCAGCCGCGATAACCTACGTCATCGAACAGCCGGAACAGCCACGGGTAGTTGATCTCGCCATCATCCGGTTCATGTCTGTCCGGTAGCGAGGCGATTTGTACATGGGCATAGCGGCCCGCGTACTCGCGAATCAGGTGACTCAAATTGCCATCCACTTTTTGCGCATGGAAAGTGTCGAGCTGGATGAACACATTCGGGCGGTCAACCTCTTCTGCGATGCCCAGCGCCTGATATTGGCTGGAAAAGAGGTAGCCGGGTTTAACGCCGGGACTCAGCGCTTCGATCAAAATACGTTTATCGTGGGCGGCAAACCGGTCGGCGGCATAACGCAAATTATCGATAAACGTGGCGCGATAACGTGCGCCATCAGCGCCATCCGGCACTACGCCCGCCATGATGTGAACCTGCTCACATTCCAGCGCCAGAGCGTATTCCAGAGCCAGATCGATATCGGCGCGCGCGTCGTGTTCGCGCCCCGGTAGCGCGGCACGTCCCCACTCGCCCGCCGCGGTATCGCCCGCCGAAGTATTAAACAGCGCCAGCGTCAGATCATGACGCGATAGCTGGGCTTTAATCTCGCTGGCGGCAAAGCCGTAGGGGAACAGAAACTCAACAGCCTGAAAACCGGCTTCGGCAGCAGCGGCAAAACGCTCGATAAACGGCACTTCGGTAAACATCATCGACAAATTGGCGGCAAAACGCGGCATCGGGTTATCTCCTTAACTGCGCAATTTCTTCGGTGGTTAAATAACGAATCGGGCGTTCGCCAAGGATAAAAATCAGCTTTGCCGTCTCTTCCAGCTCCTCGGTATTATTAGCGGCTTCCTGCAAATTCTCCCCGCACACGACCGGCCCATGATTAGCCAGTAAAAAGGCCTGATGCCGGGCCGCCAGCGCTGCCAAATCGCGGGCAATTCGGTCATCCCCCGGGCGATAGTAGGGAACCAGCGGAATGTCTCCCATCCGCATCACCACATAGGGGGTAAACGGGCGAATCACATTTTGCGGGTCCAGCCCTTCGAGACAGGAAAGCGCCGTTGACCAGGTGCTGTGCAGATGTACCACGGCCTTGCAGCAAGGGTTATTGCGATACAATGCCAGATGAAAACGCACCTCTTTAGACGGTTTATCGCCGCTGAGCCATTCGCCCTGCGGGTCCACTTTGGATAGCCGCTGCGGGTCGAGATTACCCAGACACGAACCGGTGGGCGTCGCCAGAATATTGCCGTCCGGCAGTAACAGCGAGAGGTTGCCTGCCGAGCCGGTGGCATAGCCGCGCTGGAAAAACGAGGCGGCTATCCTGACCATCTCTTCTCGCAAAGCGTGCTCTTCTTTTGCCAGTGTCGTCATATCTGAAACTCCCTTTGAGCGCGGATGAAAAAGGATTCATCGCCAAAATTGCCTGACTTTAGCGCCAGTGAGACTGGCGCATGGAGCGCGTTGACCCACGGCACGCCGGGTGAAATGCACGGTCCAATGTGAAAACCGGTAATACCGAGGCTTTGCGTCACCACGCCCGAGGTTTCGCCGCCCGCCACGATAAACCGGGTGATACCGCCTTCCGCTAAGCGAGCGGCCAGCAGGGAAAAGAGCGCCTCTACCGCATGGCTGGCTTCGGTAGCGCCATATTGCTGCTGGATGGCGGCCAGCGCCTGCGTGGAGGCGGTGGCGCTAATCATTGGCGCCAGTTCGCTGTCCTGACTGAGCACCCACTGCGCCAGCGCTTCAGCGTAGGCCTCGCGCGTCTCGGATGACAGGCAGCGCGCCACGTCAACGTCGCGTGTGGGAGCATGTTGTCGATAGAAGGCCACCTGCTGATTCGTCATTTGCGAACAGGAACCGGAAAGCACCACCGCGCGACCGCTCAGCGGATAGCCTGCGGAACGGGCCTGAGAAACGCCGTGCTTCGCCCACTGACGCGCCAGCCCCATTGCCAACCCGGAACCGCCAGTCACCAGCGGGGCATCACGCAAAACCTCGCCCTGAATTTCCAGGTGCCGCTCATTGAGCGCGTCAAGTACCGCGTAGCGATATCCTTCCTGCTGTAAACGCGACAGCGCCGCACGGGTCGCGGCAACGCCTTCATCAAGCGTCTGAGCCGGAATAACGCCGCAGCGCCCTTGCGCCTGCGCTTCCATCAGACGCGGCAGGTAGCTGTCGGTCATCGGATTGATAGGGTGGTGGCGCATACCGGACTCCGCCAGCAAGTGGTTCATGACAAACAGATAGCCCTGATAAACCGTGCGTCCGTTAACCGGCAGCGCGGGAGAAATCACGGTAAATGAGGTATCCAGCGCCACCATCAGCGCATCGGTGACCGGGCCGATATTGCCTTCGGCGGTACTATCGAAAGTCGAGCAATATTTGAAATAGACTTGCTGGCAGCCCTGTTTTTTCAGCCATACCAGCGCCGCCAGCGATTGTTTTATCGCCTCTTGCGCCGGGCATGAGCGGGTTTTCAGGCTGATAACCACCGCGTCGCACCCTTCCGGTTGCGTCCCGGTTGGGACATCATTGATCTGCACTGTCGGCATCCCGTTTTCGACCAGAAAACTGGCGATGTCGGTCGCGCCGGTAAAATCGTCGGCAATGACGCCAATTTTTAACATGACGGCTCCTCAGGCGTGACGCCAGGCAGAGTAATCCCTGAGAAAATTTTGATCACAGCGCTGTCATCCTCTTTGCCATAACCGGCGTTACTGGCGCTGGTGAACATATTTAACGCCGTAGAGGCCAGCGGTAAGGGGAAGCGCAGCGCTTTCGCCGTGTCGGCAACCAGCCCCAAATCTTTGACAAAAATGTCGACGGCCGAACGCGGGGTATAGTCGCCGTCAACGACATGCTGCATACGGTTTTCGAACATCCAGGAGTTGCCGGCGGCATGGGTCACGACGTCATACATCACGTCCAGAGGAATACCGGCCCGCGCGGCCAGCGCCATCGCTTCGGCCGCCGCCGCAATATGCACGCCAGCCAGCAGTTGATGAATGATTTTGACGGTTGAGCCTGCGCCCGGCGTATCGCTGATGCGATAAACGTTGCTGGCAACGGCGTCCAGCACAGGCTTCAGGCGGGTAAACGCCGCCTCGCTCCCGGAGGCCATCACCGTCATTTCGCCCTGCGCCGCTTTTACCGCGCCGCCGGAAACCGGCGCATCCAGCATGTTAAGATTCAATGCCGTCAACGCCGCGGCGATCTCTTGCGCGTCGGCGCTTGAGATCGTAGACGAAACCATCACCGCGCTTCCGGGTTTCATCAGATGGGCGACGCCATCCTCACCGAATAACACCTGTCTGACCTGGGCGGCATTGACGACCAGAATGACTAACGCATCCACGACGCTGGCGAACTCCCTGGCGCTGGCGGCAGCCCCACAAGCCCCTTCAGCGAGAAGATTCGCGCACGCTTGCGGGTTAAGATCGGCCCCCCATGTGGAAAGCCCGGCGCGCAGGCATGAACGCGCAGCGCCCATTCCCATTGAGCCAAGCCCCACAATGCCGACATGAAAATCAGTTCCTGTTGTCATTATCACTCCATGTTAATTTACGTGATATTATGTTTTGTTATGTGAATATAGGAGTTTTTGTAAACAATTGCGGTGAGTTGTTTCACAAAAAATAACAAAATGTGTTGTTTTTTGTGAAGGCAATCCTCATAGAACTTCACACGCTGTGACGAGAAATCGCGTAAAATCGCGACAGGACTAAAGAAAGGAGCAGACGTTGATACCTACTGAGCGTCGACAAATCATTCTTGATATGGTGGCGGAGAAAGGCATCGTCAGTATCGCTGAACTGACCGAGCGCATGCATGTATCCCACATGACTATCCGCCGTGATTTACAAAAACTGGAGCAGCAAGGCGCGGTAATCCAGGTCTCTGGCGGCGTGCAATCATCGACTCGCGTGGCGCACGAACCCTCGCATCAGATCAAAACCGAACTGGCGACGCCGCAGAAAGCGGCGATTGGCAAACTGGCCGCCAGCCTGGTACAGCCAGAAAGCTGTATCTACCTTGATGCAGGTACTACCACGCTGGCGATTGCCAGGCAGCTGGTTACGATGAATAAACTTACGGTGGTGACGAATGATTTCGTTATCGCCGATTACCTGATGGACAATAGCGATTGCACAATTATTCACACTGGCGGGGCGGTATGTCGGGAAAACCGGTCGTGCGTCGGTGAAGCCGCAGCGACGCTTTTGCGCGGGCTGATGATTGACCAGGCCTTTATTTCCGCCTCTTCCTGGAGCGTGCGCGGTATTTCAACGCCGGCAGAAGATAAAGTCACGGTGAAACGGGCCGTCGCCAGCGCCAGCCGCCAAAAAATTCTGGTGTGCGACGCGACCAAATACGGCCAGGTCGCTACATGGCTGGCGTTACCGCTGGCGGAATTCAACCAAATCGTCACCGATGACGGCCTGCCGGAAAGCGCAATTCGGGCGCTGGCCAAAGTGGATATCTCACTGCTGATGGCCAAACAATAGCGAAGCGGCGCAAGCCGCTTACGTCATCATCTTGCGTACCAGTTGCGTAAACTGTTCGCGTTCTTCAGCGCTCAGTCGCCCCAAAAACTCATCGTCAACGCGATCCCCCAGTGGTATCGCGGCGGCGAGCAACGTTTGGCCCTGAACGGTGAGATAGACAAAACGCCGACGTTTATCCAGCGGATCGTTTTCTCGCTTTACCAGCCCACGATTTTCCATCCGGCTTAACATCTCCGCCAGCGTCGCTTTAGTGCTGACCGCCGCTTCGGTCAGATCGACCTGTTCAATACCCGGATGTTCAGCAATAACGCGCATCACCGCATATTGAGGTTTGGTGAGCTCCGGTAGTTCATGCTGCCAGCGTGCGGTATGTTGCTGAAAAAGTTGGCGTAACAGATGAAACGCGGTGTTTCGTAACTCCATGAGCGCTCCGGATAAATTAACTTTTTCTATCATAACGACTTATGCACGGTTTTTTAATGACGAATGCTTTAGCTAAACGTGCGCAGGCGTCGGGAGCGATCTTGTCGCAAAGGCCGTGTGGGCGTATTTTGATCAAAATGTTCGTATACGAACGATATTTGAGGTAAGAAATGAGATTGATTGTGGGGATGACCGGTGCGACCGGCGCGCCGCTTGGCGTCGAGCTACTCCAGGCATTGCGGGCGATACCTGATGTTGAAACGCATCTGGTAATGTCAAAGTGGGCGAAAACCACTATTGAACTGGAGACGCCCTACACGCCCGCTGAGGTAGCCGCCCTGGCAGATTATTGTCATAGCCCGGCCGATCAGGCGGCGACCATTTCCTCCGGCTCATTTCGTACCGACGGCATGATTATTATCCCCTGCAGTATGAAAACACTGGCGGGGGTTCGCGCCGGCTATGCCGAGGGGCTGGTGGGACGCGCTGCCGATGTCGTGTTGAAAGAGGGTCGCAAGCTGGTGCTTGTGCCGCGGGAAATGCCGCTCAGCACGATTCATCTGGAAAACATGCTTGCGCTTTCTCGTATGGGGGTGGCGATAGTGCCGCCCATGCCCGCGTTCTATAACCTGCCGCAAACCGTTGACGATATTATCCAGCACATCGTAGCGCGCGTTCTCGACCAGTTTGGTCTGGAGCATACGCGCGCGCGCCGCTGGCAAGGACTGCGACAGGCAGCAAATTTTTCACAGGAGAATGGATAATGGCATTTGATGATTTGCGCAGTTTTTTACATGCGCTGGATCAGCAGGGACAACTGCTGAAAATCAGCGAGGAAGTGAATGCGGAGCCGGATCTCGCCGCCGCTGCCAACGCAACGGGACGCATCGGCGATGGCGCGCCCGCGCTGTGGTTTGACAATATTCGTGGTTTTACCGACGCCCGCGTGGCGATGAATACCATCGGTTCCTGGCAGAACCATGCCATCTCACTGGGTTTGCCGCCTAACACGCCGGTTAAAAAACAGATCGATGAATTTATTCGCCGCTGGGACAATTTTCCGGTAGCGCCGGAACGACGGGCGAATCCGGGCTGGGCGGAAAATACCGTCGACGGCGACGCGATCAACCTGTTTGATATCCTGCCGCTGTTTCGTCTGAACGACGGCGACGGCGGATTCTATCTGGATAAAGCCTGTGTGGTATCACGCGATCCGCTCGATCCCGATAACTTCGGCAAGCAGAATGTCGGCATCTACCGTATGGAAGTTAAAGGCAAGCGTAAGCTGGGTCTGCAACCAGTGCCGATGCATGATATCGCATTGCACCTGCACAAAGCTGAAGAGCGTGGCGAAGATCTGCCGATTGCGATCACGTTGGGTAACGATCCGATCATTACCCTGATGGGCGCAACGCCGCTGAAATACGATCAGTCAGAGTATGAAATGGCAGGCGCGCTGCGTGAAAGCCCCTATCCTATCGCCACCGCGCCGCTGACCGGTTTTGATGTGCCGTGGGGATCTGAAGTCATTCTTGAAGGGGTCATCGAAAGCCGTAAACGTGAAATTGAAGGACCGTTCGGCGAATTTACCGGCCACTATTCCGGCGGTCGCAACATGACCGTGGTGCGTATCGATAAGGTCTCTTACCGCAGCAAACCCATTTTTGAATCGCTCTATTTAGGTATGCCGTGGACGGAAATCGACTACCTGATGGGGCCGGCGACCTGCGTGCCACTGTATCAACAGCTGAAAGCCGAATTTCCGGAAGTGCAGGCGGTAAACGCCATGTACACCCACGGCCTGCTGGCCATCATCTCAACCAAAAAACGCTACGGCGGCTTTGCCCGTGCGGTGGGCCTGCGAGCGATGACGACGCCGCACGGTCTGGGATATGTGAAGATGGTGATCATGGTCGATGAAGATGTCGATCCATTCAATCTGCCACAGGTGATGTGGGCGTTGTCGTCGAAAGTGAATCCGGCAGGCGATCTGGTACAGCTACCGAATATGTCCGTCCTGGAACTGGATCCGGGCTCAAGCCCGGCGGGGATTACCGACAAGCTGATCATTGACGCCACCACGCCGGTTGCGCCAGATAACCGTGGTCACTATAGCCAGCCGGTTTTTGATTTACCGGAAACTAAAGCCTGGGCTGAAAAGCTGACCGCCATGCTGGCCAACCGTAAATAAGGAGTAACCGATGATTTGTCCACGCTGTGCCGATGCACATATTGAACTCATGGCGACTTCGCCGGTAAAAGGAGTCTGGACGGTATATCAGTGTCAGCATTGTCTGTATACCTGGCGCGATACCGAACCGTTACGTCGTACCAGCCGCGAACACTATCCACAAGCGTTTCGCATGACGCAAAAAGATATTGATAACGCGCCAATGGTGCCGAGTATCCCGCCGTTGCTGGCAGAAGACAAACGGTAAAAAAAAGGCCAGTCTGTCGACTGGCCTTTTTTTGACAAGGGTACTTACTCGCGGAACAGCGCTTCGATATTCAGCCCCTGCGTCTGCAGAATTTCGCGCAGACGGCGCAGGCCTTCAACCTGAATCTGACGAACACGTTCACGCGTAAGACCGATTTCACGACCTACATCTTCCAGTGTCGCAGCTTCATATCCCAGCAGACCGAAACGGCGCGCCAGCACTTCACGCTGTTTGGCGTTCAGTTCGAACAACCATTTGACGATGCTCTGTTTCATATCGTCATCTTGCGTGGTGTCTTCCGGACCGTTCTCTTTTTCATCGGCCAGGATGTCCAGCAACGCTTTTTCGGAATCACCGCCCAGCGGGGTGTCTACCGAGGTAATGCGCTCGTTGAGACGAAGCATACGGCTGACGTCATCAACCGGTTTATCCAGTTGCTCTGCAATTTCTTCCGCACTCGGTTCGTGGTCCAGTTTATGCGACAACTCACGTGCGGTGCGCAGGTATACGTTCAGCTCTTTAACAATGTGAATCGGCAAGCGAATCGTACGGGTTTGGTTCATAATCGCCCGTTCGATTGTCTGGCGAATCCACCAGGTTGCGTATGTTGAGAAGCGGAACCCGCGTTCCGGGTCAAACTTCTCGACTGCACGGATAAGCCCCAGGTTGCCCTCTTCAATCAGGTCCAGCAACGCCAGTCCACGATTGCCATAACGGCGGGCAATTTTTACCACCAGACGCAGGTTACTCTCAATCATGCGACGGCGAGAAGCGACATCTCCACGCAGTGCGCGACGCGCAAAATAGACTTCTTCTTCGGCTGTTAACAGTGGTGAATACCCAATCTCACCAAGGTAAAGCTGAGTCGCGTCCAACACACGCTGTGTGGCCCCTTGCGATAACAGCTCTTCTTCAGCCAGGTCGTTATCACTGGGTTCCTCTTCACTCAAGGCTTTTTCGTCAAAAGCCTCTACTCCGTTCTCATCAAATTCCGCGTCTTCATTTAAATCATGAACTTTCAGCGTATTCTGACTCATAAGGTGGCTCCTACCCGTGATCCCTTGACGGAACTAGCAAGTCAAAGCCTGGTTCCGCCGCTTTATCGCTGCGGTAAATAACGCAGCGGGTTTACGGATTTCCCCTTGTAACGAATTTCAAAATGCAAGCGTGTAGAGCTGGTGCCGGTGCTACCCATAGTAGCGATTTTTTGCCCCGCCTTAACTTCCTGTTGTTCCCGGACCAGCATCGTATCATTATGGGCGTAGGCACTCAGGTAATCATCGTTATGTTTGATGATAATAAGATTACCGTAACCACGCAGCGCGTTACCGGCATATACGACGCGCCCATCAGCGGTTGCGACGATAGCCTGTCCCTTACTGCCTGCAATGTCGATCCCTTTATTGCCCCCTTCGGAAGCGCCAAAGTTTTCGATCACTTTGCCATCCGTCGGCCAGCGCCATGCGGAAATCGGCGCGCTGGTTGACGTACTGCTTGCATTTGGTTCGGTCGTGCTTACCGTTGGTGCCGTTACAGGCGCTGTGACAACCGTCCCAGCAGGCTTGTTGTTTGGCAACATTTTGTTAGCACTTTGTTCACCTGAGCCCTCAGAATACGTAATTGTTGGTTGAGACGCAACTGCAACGGTGGAATTTTGTGCAGACCTGGTCACAACTCCTTGCTGTGCTGCATCCGCCTGGGTGATCGCATTTCCGCCAGTAATTGGCGTACCGGATGCGTTACCAACTTGCAAAGTTTGCCCTACATTCAGGCTATACGGGGCAGGAATACTGTTTCTCTGGGCCAGATCGCGGAAATCGTTCCCGGTAATCCAGGCGATGTAAAAAAGCGTATCACCCTTTTTCACGGTGTAAGTACTGCCACCCGTATAGCTACCTTTCGGAATATTCCCATACTGGCGATTGTATACGATTCGCCCATTTTCCATCTGCACGGGCTGTTCCGCGACCGGTTGAGTTTGCATGGGCTGCGTTACAGGACGCTGAACGGGTTGAATTTGCGGCGCTTGTTGCGGCGTTTGTTGCGTCGTCGCGCCCATTTTTGGCGGCGGTGTGATCAACATCCCGGAATTGGTATTTGATGACGAACCACTGTCCACAGACGTAACCGGCGCCGGAGGGTTTGACGAACTGGTACAACCTGCCAGCCATAGTGAAACCAGTGATAGTGCCGCAATGCGACTAACGGTGAATTTTGGGCTTCCCGCGCTCATTTATCCCCCAGGAAAAAATTTGGTTAACAACCAGTGACGTAAGAACCGTGCAACGCATTAAGTGAACACGGGAAAATGTGTTCACGATACGCTTAACCCACCGGGAATAACCAGGAAAACTCCAGGTATTCGTTTCGGCTTCATCAGGCGTAATAGTGGGTGTTTGCAGGGCAAACTAGGCCAGCTCTCCCTTGACTAACGGGACGAAGCGAACGGCCTCCACGGTATCGATAATAAATTCGCCGCCCCGGCGACGCACGCGTTTCAAAAACTGCTGCTCATCGCCCACGGGCAGAACAAGAATGCCGCCTTCATCCAACTGTGCCATGAGCGCGGTAGGAATTTCCGGCGGCGCGGCCGTCACAATGATAGCGTCAAACGGCGCACGCGCCTGCCAGCCTTGCCAGCCATCGCCATGACGGGTAGAAACATTATGTAAATCGAGCTGCTTCAGGCGGCGACGCGCCTGCCATTGCAGCCCCTTAATCCGCTCAACGGAGCAAACGTGATGTACCAGATGCGCCAGAATCGCCGTCTGATAGCCGGAACCGGTGCCAATTTCCAGCACCCTGGATTGCGGTGTCAGTTCGAGCAGCTCCGTCATTCGCGCCACCATATAGGGCTGCGAAATCGTCTGACCCTGGCCTATCGGCAAAGCGATATTTTCCCAGGCCTTATGTTCAAACGCTTCATCAATAAATTTCTCGCGCGGCACTGCAGCAAGCGCATTAAGCACCTGCTCATCTCTGATACCCTGCGCGCGCAATTGTTCAAGAAGAGCCTGTACACGTCCACTTACCATTGCGTGCCAACTCCCACGCTGTCTAACCAGTCTGAAACCACATCATGCGCGCTGTGCGCGGTTAAATCCACATGCAACGGCGTGACGGAGACGTAGCCTTCATCCACCGCCGCGAAATCGGTATCCGGCCCGGCATCGTATTTATCGCCCGGCGGGCCAATCCAGTACAATGTATTACCGCGCGGATCTTCCTGCGGGATCACTTTATCCGCTGGATGGCGGCTACCACAGCGAGTCACGCGGATGCCTTTAACCTGCGCTAACGGTAGATCCGGGACATTCACGTTGAGAATACGCCCGGTACGCAACGGCTCCCGGCTTAACCCTCGCAAAAGCGCGCAAGTCACGGCTGCAGCCGTATCATAATGTTGATAGCCGTTAAGGGAGACCGCTAATGCCGGAAAGCCGAGATGACGACCTTCCATCGCCGCGGCGACAGTACCGGAATAGATCACATCATCACCCAGATTCGGACCCGCGTTAATACCGGAAACGACAATATCCGGACGCGGACGCATTAAGGCATTAACGCCCAGATAGACGCAATCGGTCGGCGTCCCCATCTGTACGGCGATATCGCCATTATCAAAGGTAAAAGTACGAAGCGAAGATTCCAGCGTGAGGGAATTAGACGCGCCGCTGCGGTTACGATCCGGGGCTACGACCTGTACATCAGCAAACTCACGCAGCGCTTTCGCCAGCGTTTGTATACCGGGCGCGTGAACCCCGTCATCGTTACTCAGCAATATGCGCATAATCACCCATTGTGTTGATCAGTTCCCTTACTACGCTGGTGGCAAAACTGCCTGCGGGCAGCCAGAAACGTAACTCGACGGTAACGTCATCCCACCAGTTCCAGCTTAATTGTTGCGGATAAAGCAGCATCGCTCTGCGCGACGCCTCTACTTTTTCGCGCAGCAACAGCGATTGCAACACCGTTTCCTGGGCAATGGCATCTTGCTCAAACGCCAGCGCCGCACGCTGTGTTCCCCACTCTCCGCTGCCCGGCAACGATGCTGTAATCATCAGCTCTTTTTCGTCTACCCGGCGCTGCAATTCAGGCAGTTCTTCAGATGTCGCGACGAACCAGCTTCCACGCCCCGCTAATTGTAGCGCATCGCCGTCAACAACTTGATTAAAGTCTGGTTTCTTCAGCCGCTGGTGAACAATTTGATTAAACAACGCGCTACGCGCCGCCGACAACCAAAAACTGCGTTTATTGCGATCGCGCACCGGCGCGTTACTTTGCGCCCAGCGCAGCGCGCCCTGCAAGTTGCTGCCACCAATGCCGAATCGCTGTGCGCCAAAATAGTTCGGCACGCCGCCATCGCGAATCGCCTGCAATCGCGTTTCGACATCGCGGCGATCGCTTATTTCACGCAACACCAGCGTAAAGGCATTGCCTTTCAGCGCGCCTAAACGCAGCTTACGCTTGTGACGCGCGTATTCCAGCACTTTACAACCTTCCAGCTGAAAGGCGCTGAAATCGGGCATCTCTTTCCCCGGCACGCGCGCGCACAGCCACTGCTCGGTAACGGCGTGTTTATCTTTTTGCCCGGCAAAGCTCACTTCGCGAGCGTGAATTTTCAGGAATTTCGCCAGCGCGTCAGCGACAAAACGGGTATTGCAACCGTTTTTCAAAATACGCAGCAGAATGTGCTCGCCTTCACCATCCGGCGTAAAGCCTAAATCTTCAACCACCACAAAATCTTCCGGATTCGCTTTCAGCAATCCGCTACCTTGTGGTTTTCCGTGCAGCCAGGTGAGATTGTCAAACTCTGTCATTTCGCCGCCTTCATCAGCAACGCGACCGCTTCGCAGGCAATGCCTTCTCCGCGTCCGGTAAATCCGAGCTTTTCCGTCGTCGTCGCCTTCACGTTAACGTCATCCATATGGCAGCCGAGATCTTCGGCGATAAAGACACGCATTTGAGGAATATGCGGCAGCATTTTCGGCGCCTGCGCAATAATGGTGACATCCACGTTGCCGAGGGTGTACCCCTTCGCCTGAATACGACGCCAGGCTTCACGCAGTAGTTCGCGGCTATCCGCTCCCTTAAATGCCGGATCGGTATCCGGGAAGAGCTTGCCGATATCGCCAAGCGCCGCCGCGCCCAGCAGCGCATCGGTCAGCGCATGTAACGCCACATCGCCATCGGAATGCGCCAATAGCCCTTTTTCATAAGGGATACGCACGCCGCCAATGATAATCGGCCCTTCTCCGCCAAACGCGTGTACGTCAAAACCGTGTCCAATTCGCATTATGCTTTCTCCTGGTGGATGGTTCGGGTCAGATAAAATTCCGCCAGCGCCAGATCTTCCGGACGGGTGACCTTGATGTTATCCGCGCGACCTTCTACCAGCGCCGGATGAAAACCACAATACTCCAGCGCTGACGCTTCGTCGGTGATGGTCGCGCCTTCATTCAGCGCACGCGTCAGACAATCATGCAAGAGTTCGCGGGGGAAAAACTGCGGGGTGAGCGCGTGCCATAAATCGGCGCGCTCTACGGTATGGGCAATAGCGTTTTTCCCTGGTTCGCCGCGTTTCATGGTGTCGCGCACCGGACTGGCGAGGATACCGCCGACCCGGCTGTTTTCGCTGATAGCCAGCAACCGCGCAAGGTCATCCTGATGCAAACAGGGTCTTGCCGCGTCGTGCACCAGCACCCACTGCGCCTTTGCAACGGCCTGTAACCCGGCCAAAACGGAATCAGCGCGTTCGTTGCCGCCATCCACAACGGTGATTTGCGGATGATTCGCCAGCGGAAGTTGGGCAAAGCGATGATCGCCAGGACTGATAGCAATAACAACGCGTGTCACCCGAGGATGCGCCAGCAGCGCATGAACTGAGTGCTCCAGAATGGTTTTATTACCGATTGAGAGATACTGCTTAGGACATTCTGTTTGCATTCGGCGGCCAAATCCGGCAGCCGGCACCACGGCGCAAACGTCCAATAAAGTGGCTGCCATGTTAAATCCCTGGATGGTTTATCGATGAGTTTGCCCCGCCGTTGCCGCGCGTTTTGAGGCGTCAGGCACCAGACGATAGAAGGTTTCGCCCGGTTTGGTCATGCTAAGTTCGTTGCGCGCGCGCTCCTCAATCGCTTCCTGGCCGCCATTGAGATCGTCAATTTCGGCAAAAAGCTGATCGTTACGCGCTTTAAGTTTGGCGTTTGTCGCCTGCTGCGCGACCACATCATCGTTGACGCGGCTATAGTCATGTATGCCGTTCTTACCGAACCACAGCGAGTACTGTAGCCAGACCAGTAAAGCCAGCAACAGCAGCGTTAGTTTACCCATCCTGCCCCCTGAAAAACGGCATCATCATCCCATAACGTCCTCTGTGACTCCACATTCAGGACGGGATTGCCGCGACAACGCCGGCAAATGTACCACATTTGCCGGATGTTACGTATACCCGAGTAAGGAGAACATAATCTCATTGTTGGTTACGGTTTGAATTATGACCGGAGGCGCAGTGATAACCCGTCTACCCTAATAGCCATATGAATAACGCGCCGAACAGCGCGCCTACCGCCAGTAGAGTAAACATGATGCTAAAAAGTATTTTGCCCTTTACCAGCAGATGCAACGCAATGCCGATAATCACCGATACCGGCATTAACGCGAGGAAAAAGGGCCAGGTATAGAGGAAAAAAAACAGCGTGTTAGGGCCATAAAGCAGAAAAGGCATCCCCAACGCCAGCAGCCATGACACAAAGCCGACCACCGCCCCCGGAAATGCACTGGTGGCGTCATCGTCGACCATGAAGGCGTCTGACCTTGTGAAAGTAATGTTATGGCTATTACGCATATTAAATCCTGTAACCTTGACCATACCGGGCATACAAGCCCGGTGGTGTCTCAGGATCTGATAATATCGCGCCGTCTCAGCAGGTCTAATAATTGGGAAACCAAATTTGTTACTAATTGTTCACCATTAAGATGAACCTGGGGCGAGTCAGGCGCTTCGTAAATGGCGTCGATGCCGGTAAAGTTACGCAACTCGCCCGCGCGCGCTTTTTTATACAACCCTTTAGGATCGCGCTGTTCACAGATAGCCAGCGGCGTATTGACATAAATCTCGATAAAACGATCGTGGCCGACGCGCTCTTTTACCAGTTGCCGCTCGGCGCGGTGCGGAGAAATAAATGCCGTCAAAACAATCAGACCGGCGTCCGCCATCAGACTGGCCACTTCGCCTACCCGCCGGATATTCTCCTGGCGATCGGCATCGCTAAAGCCTAAATCACAGCACAAACCGTGGCGCACATTATCGCCATCCAACAGGTAGGTACTGACGCCACGCTGATGTAACGCCTCTTCCAGCGCGCCGGCCACCGTTGATTTTCCCGAACCGGAGAGCCCGGTAAACCACAGCACCACGCCACGGTGGCCGTGGAGCTGTTCACGGGCGGCGACAGTAACGGGATGAGAGTGCCAGACCACGTTCTCATCATGCAGCGCCATGTTTATCTCCCAGCAAATCGCGGGCGTCCCAGTGCGGAAAATGACGGCGTACCAGCGCATTCAGCTCCAGCTCAAACGCACTGTATTCCACGGGCGGCGTCGCTCCGCGTTCATCCAGTTCCCGCACCATGCCTGCGCCCACGGTGACGTTAGAAAGTCGGTCGATAAAAATCAGCCCGCCCGTCACCGGATTTTGCTGATAAATATCCAGCGCGAGCGGCTCATCGAATGTCATCTCCACCAGACCAATACCGTTTAACGGCAGGCTCTCGACGTCTCGTTGGGTCAGATTGTTGATATCAATCTGATAGCGAATAGCCTCGATACGCGCGCGGGTTTTCTTACCCGCAAGTTTAACGTCGTAGCTTTGGCCCGGTGCCAGCGGCTGTTCCGCCATCCATACCACATCGATCGCGGCGTGCCGCGCAGGTGCCAGCGTCTCGTTTGCCGCCAGCAGCAGATCGCCGCGGCTAATATCAATGTCGTCGTTGAGTACCAGGGTAATGGCTTCGCCCGCATAGGCTTCTTCTTTATCGCCATCAAAAGTGACGATACGCGCCACGCTGGATTCCACGCCAGACGGCAGCACTTTAATGCGCTCTCCGACTTTGACGCTACCAGACGCCAGAGTGCCGGCATACCCCCGAAAATCAAGATTCGGGCGATTGACGTACTGTACCGGAAAGCGCATCGGCTGACGGTCTACCGCACGCTGTATGTCTACCGTTTCCAGGACTTCCAGCAGCGTCGGACCGCTGTACCAGCGCATATTCGCGCTCTGCGCGGCGACATTATCCCCTTCCAGCGCCGAAAGCGGGACAAAGCGAATATCCAGATCGCCCGGCAACTGTTCAGCAAAGGTCAGGTAATCTTCACGAATACGGGCGAAGGTCTCTTCGCGGTAGTCAACGAGATCCATTTTGTTGATTGCCACCACCAGGTGTTTGATCCCCAACAGAGTGGAGATAAAGCTATGGCGACGCGTCTGATCCAGCACGCCTTTACGCGCGTCGATCAGTAGGATCGCCAGATCGCAGGTGGACGCCCCGGTCGCCATATTACGAGTATATTGTTCATGGCCCGGCGTGTCGGCGATAATAAATTTTCGTTTTTCCGTGGAGAAATAGCGGTACGCGACGTCAATAGTAATGCCCTGCTCACGCTCGGCCTGTAGCCCATCTACCAGCAGCGCCAGATCGAGTTTTTCTCCCTGCGTGCCATGACGTTTACTGTCATTATGCAGAGAAGAGAGCTGATCTTCATAAATTTGCAGGGTATCGTGTAGCAAACGACCTATCAGCGTACTTTTACCGTCATCAACGCTGCCACAGGTTAAAAAACGCAGCAGGCTTTTGTGCTGTTGGGCAATCATCCAGGCTTCGACGCCGCCTTCATTGGCGATTTGTTGTGCAAGTATGGTGTTCATGGCGGCTCCTTAGAAATACCCCTGACGTTTTTTAAGCTCCATCGACCCCGCCTGATCGCGGTCAATCATCCTTCCCTGGCGCTCGCTGGTGGTAGAAACCAGCATCTCTTCGATAATTTCCGGCAGCGTTTGCGCGTGGGATTCCACCGCCCCGGTGAGCGGCCAACAGCCAAGTGTACGGAAGCGCACCATCCTTTTTTTGATGACTTCGCCAGGCTGGAGGTCGATACGATCGTCATCCACCATCATCAACATGCCGTCACGTTCCAGAACCGGGCGTTCAGCAGCCAAATACAGCGGCACGATGTCGATGTTTTCCAGCCAGATGTATTGCCAGATATCCTGCTCTGTCCAGTTGGAGAGCGGGAAGACGCGTATACTTTCGCCTTTATTAATCTGACCGTTATAGTTACGCCACAACTCTGGCCGCTGATTTTTCGGGTCCCAGCGATGGAAACGGTCACGAAAGGAGTAAATACGTTCTTTCGCGCGGGATTTTTCCTCATCGCGCCGTGCGCCGCCGAACGCGGCATCAAAACCGTACTTATTCAGCGCCTGCTTTAACCCTTCGGTTTTCATAATGTCGGTGTGTTTAGCGCTACCGTGAACGAACGGATTGATGCCCATCGCCACACCTTCCGGATTTTTATGTACCAGCAATTCGCAGCCGTATGCGTTGGCGGTACGATCGCGAAAGGCGTACATCTCACGGAATTTCCAACCGGTATCAACGTGCAATAGCGGGAACGGTAACGTACCCGGATAAAACGCCTTACGCGCCAAATGCAGCATGACGCTGGAGTCTTTACCAATGGAGTACAGCATGACCGGATTAGCGAATTCCGCTGCCACTTCACGGATAATGTGGATACTTTCCGCCTCCAGTTGCCGCAGGTGGGTGAGTCGTTTTTGATCCATAACCGTTCCTTTGCAATACCGTTTTTTGCTAAACATTTCGATTACACGACTATAGGGAGCGCAGGAGAGTGAATGAAATGACGAATTGGAATGAGTAGTTCCTCAAAGGAATAACGCGGCCCAAAAACCAATATCAAAAAATGCTTAACGTACCGGATTGCCAGCATTTAGGAGCAAATGAAATTGTATTAACACGATCGCGGTTTCATACTAGCCACGTAAAATTTTGTTCTGTATTTAAGGACTCATTATGTTTTCCGCAACGCGCCGCTTTGCCGTCATTCTGGCGCTCGGCGTAGGCTTTATCCTTCCTGCACAAGCAGCATCACCAGGGCCTGGTGAAATAGCGAATACTCAGGCACGACATATCGCCACCTTTTTTCCCGGGAGAATGACTGGCTCCCCCGCCGAGATGTTGTCTGCCGATTATTTACGCCAACAATTTACCCAGATGGGATACCAAAGCGATATTCGAACGTTTAATAGCCGATTTATTTATACCACGAAGGATAATCGCAAAAACTGGCATAACGTGACGGGCAGTACGGTCATCGCCGCCCATGAAGGGCGCGTGCCGCAGCAGATCATCATTATGGCGCATCTGGATACCTACGCTCCGCAGAGCGACGCTGATGTCGATGCCAATCTGGGCGGTTTAACGTTACAGGGAATGGATGATAATGCCGCGGGATTAGGCGTTATGCTGGAACTGGCGGCGCGCCTGAAAGATATACCGACCCATTACGGGATTCGTTTTATCGCCACCAGCGGGGAAGAAGAGGGAAAGCTAGGCGCGGAAAATTTACTCAAACGAATGAGTGACGCTGAGAAGAAAAATACGCTGCTGGTCATTAATCTCGATAACCTGATTGTTGGCGACAAGCTCTATTTTAATAGCGGGAAAAATACGCCGGAAGCGGTGCGTACACTGACCCGCGATCGGGCATTAGTGATTGCGCGCCGTTATGGTATCGCCGCCAACACCAATCCGGGACGCAATCCATCCTACCCCAAAGGAACGGGTTGCTGTAATGATGCGGAGGTTTTCGATAAAGCGGGAATATCGGTGCTTTCTGTTGAGGCGACGAACTGGAATCTGGGTAAAAAAGACGGATACCAGCAACGCGTGAAAAATGCCTCCTTCCCGAACGGCAATAGCTGGCACGACGTACGGCTTGATAATCAACAGCATATTGACAAGGCGCTGCCAGGGCGAATTGAGCGCCGTAGCCGCGATGTAGTGCGGATAATGCTGCCGTTGGTAAAAGAGCTGGCGAAGGCGGAAAAAACGTCCTGATATGCTGGTGAAACGTGTTTATCCCCGCTGACGCGGGGAACATTTTTTAGAGGTGTACACACCGTCGGCCTTTTGCGGTTTATCCCCGCTGGCGCGGGGAACACTTGGTTTTTTAATACTTTCTGGTTGCACTGTTCGGTTTATCCCCGCTGGCGCGGGGAACACTTCCTGAATTCTTCAGATCAACTAAATAATTCCGGTTTATCCCCGCTGGCGCGGGGAACACTGCCATTGCCAGTTCGCCGTTGCAGTGCTCGTCGGTTTATCCCCGCTGGCGCGGGGAACACTGTATAAAGCCGTTCTCAACGTCCTGTGGAACCGGTTTATCCCCGCTGGCGCGGGGAACACTAGCGCAAATTTTGCGAATTATGCACTGTTTGCGGTTTATCCCCGCTGGCGCGGGGAACACTTTGGTGTCCGACACATAACGGAGAGATAAACCGGTTTATCCCCGCTGGCGCGGGGAACACATTTCCCCCAACATCCATTGGGCGCTACCTACCGGTTTATCCCCGCTGGCGCGGGGAACACCCCGGATAACCTTTCCCTCCCTGACGAGCTCGCGGTTTATCCCCGCTGGCGCGGGGAACACCTGTTCGCCAGGCTTTCCGCTCACACCGCGACCGGTTTATCCCCGCTGGCGCGGGGAACACGCAATGCCAGGTTCCAGGAAATCGCCTGGACACGGTTTATCCCCGCTGGCGCGGGGAACACACTAAAACTATATATTTGTTCTAAAAGCCCTTTTTTACTACCTAACAAACTACCAACGGTAAGATAACAATTCCTTATTATTAAAGAACATTCAACTTATTGATTTTCAACAGGAAGGAAAGAAACCAAACGCAGTCCATCCAAATCTACCGGAATACGTCTGTTTTCACCCCAGGTCTGGAACTCAAAACCAGACTCAGTATTTGTTGCCCAGGCCATTACTACGTTTCCGACTCCGCCAAGCTGTGTGATCTGTTGCCAAATCATTTCCCGAATACGCTTCGAGGTATCACCAACATAAACACCTGCACGAACCTCGAGTAACCAGACGGCAAGACGTCCCCGCAGGCGCGGCGGTACGTTTTCCGTGACCACAACCACCATACTCATCAACCATGCCCCCGATGGCCGCTATCCCCCAAGGATTCAGGTTCCGGTATTGCTGGCGGCAGCATATCCGGCGCAGGCTGAGGCGGTTCAATTTCACCGGCAGCGAGCACCTCTTCGATCAGTGGGATCAATTTTCCGGTCAGCTTCGAACTGCGAAAAATATCACGGCAGGCCAGGCGCACTTCTTTATCTGGTTCCGCCGGGTGACGAGCGGCGATCTCAAATGCTTTGGGCACCACCGATTCAAATTTGATGATATCGGCAATGTCATAAACAAAAGAAAGCGGCTTACCGCTATGGATAAAACCGATAGCCGGCGCATATCCCGCCGCCAGGATAGCCGCTTCTGAAATCCCGTACAGGCACGATGTTGCCGCGCTAATACATCGGTTGACGACATCCCCCTTCTCCCAGTCTTTCGGATCATAGTTACGACCATGCCACTTCACGCCGTATTGCTTCGCCAGTAATGCGTAGGTCGCCCGCACGCGAGAACCTTCAATACCGCGCAGTTGCTCAACGGAGCGACGGGCGGGCGGCGGTTCGCGAAAACGCAGTTCATACATTTTGCGCACCACCTTCAGCCGCAGATCGTCATCTAACGCCAGCTTTGCCTGATAAAGCAACTTATCGGCTCGTGCGCCGCCGGGTTGTCCGGAGGAATAGACCCGCACTCCCGCCTCGCCCACCCATACCAGCAGCGTTCCTACCGTCGATGCCAGACGCACAGCCGCATGGGAAACCCGCGTTCCCGGTTCCAGCATGATGCAGGCAACCGAACCAACAGGAATATGCGTGCGGATTCCTGTTTTATCGATCAGCACGAATGCCCCATCCAGCACGTCAATTTGACCGTACTGGAGGAAGATCATCGAGGTTCGATCTTTTAACGGGATCGGGTTGAGCGGTACGAACGTCACGCGTCCTCTCCGGGTTTGATCATCATCATTCCGCAGCCAAACGCCCGGCTTTTACCGTACCCCTGCGCCAGACGTTGCAGGAAAAGCGCGGGATCGTTAATCACCAGCACGCCGGTATAGTCCACGCTGCTAAACTGAATCATCTGCCGGGATTTCTCGCGACGTATCTGCTGCTGCCGGTAAGCATCAACGCTCGCCTCGCGTAGGGTAAAGCCATTTTGCTCCCCCTGGCGCACCAGCCATTCCAACGCCGCCTGCTGCTGATAAGACCAAATATCCTGGCTATCGCCCTGCGTTTTACGCTGGCGTTTCGCCTCCATCAGCAAATCGTGACGCTTACCGTTTTTGCAAATTGTCGGATTGGCGCGCAGGTTAAACCGCAGCGTCTGCCCCGCGCTCAGCGTTGGCGCAAACGGGCGAGTCTGCACGTCAAAAATCGCGCTGGCGGCAGGCTGTTCCTGCGAGAGGACAAAAAAGCGAAACGCGCCCTGTAACTCTTCGCGGCGATACAGAAACTGCCGTTCCTTGCCGCCGGGAAAGAGATCCCATAACCACTGGTGCATCACGTACTCACCGCGCTCCACCAGATGCAAGAGTTGTGCTGGCGAAAGCTCGCTGGTGTGCAGCGTTATTCTTGAGAGATACACGCGTCCTCCTTGCTGAGCCACGGCCCCTGATTCACGCTACGTTCACCGAACAGCCATTGCTGGCGGCTCAATGGCATGTCGCGACGACGTAAAATTTTGTTCGCCGTTAAGCCATCGTGTTCACCTTCCCACCAGCATTCGTTCTGTAGCCTGGGAAGAGGTAGTCTCAGCGCATTAAATTTATCCTGGTACTGACGATACGCTTCGCGCAGGGCATCCGGCGCGCGTCCTTCCAGCAGTTGCGGCGCAAGCGGCAACGCCAGAGGGTGACTTTTGCGCCCCAGATACAGCGGGAACACAGGATGTTGTAACGCCGCCTGAAGCTGCGCCAACGTGTAAGGCGCGTCCGGCGTCGCGCTGACAGCAATCATCCACCAAGCGTCGGTGTAGTAGTCGCGTCGGGAAATCAGCGCGCTCAGTAATTCAGGATCCTGCAACTCTTCACGGCGGCTGAAGTAACGTGCCTTACGTACCTCTTTCGGCATCTGCACCGTGTGATAATCCCGCGCCCAGCGCGGGTTGCCACTGGCGCACAGCAAAAATTGGTAATGACGATTGAAGGCGTTTAGCCGTTCCTCCTCATCGCGGCGAATTCCCAGCGCCGCAGCTAATAACCCCAACAGCGCCGAGCGCGAGGGTAGCTCATGGCTGTGGCGCACTTCGCCTGGCGCATCCACGCCCCAGGAGGCCATCGGCCCATGAAGCTGAAAAACCAGATATTGGCTCATAAGCCGCCCCTTACGCGCAGATGAAGTCAAGCACGTCTTTCATGCTTCCCTGCTGATTCATCACGTCGAAACTGGCGGTATCAGTCCGCTGGCCATAAACCTTATTCATATTCTTATGCAGCGATGTAATACGCTTAACCGCAACGTTCAATTGGTCTGTACCGTTGATCGGTTCATAAAACGCGGCCGCCAGTGAACGTGGTTGGTCGGTGCCTTTTTCGGCCAGCGCCCACGAGGCATAGGCACGGCTGGCAAAGCTGTTCTGTTTGCCGGTCGGCGACACTTTCAGCGCCGCTTCAGTAAAGGCGCGCAGCGTTTTGTTTGCCAGTTCTTCATTGTCGTTCAGGTTTTTCACCAGCAGATCTTTGTTGATGCAGATATAGGTGTAAAACAGCGCGGAGCCAAAGCCGGTTTCGCCGAGATGGCCTGCGCCTGCATCTTCTGCCGATGCCTGGCGTAGGTCATCCACAGCAGTAAAGAAATCGTCTTCGACGATCGTTTCGCTGACGCCGAAGGCGTGGGCGACCTGGCAGGCGGCTTCAACGTTAAAATCAGTTTTCTTCGCTAACATCCGGCCAAACATGGCAATATCGACGGCCATGCGATCTTTACGTAGCAGTGCAAGCTCTTCCTCTTTTGGCGCGCGTTTTTCTTCTGCCAGACGGTGCGCCAGCGCTTTCACAGCCTCAAACTCAGCTGGGCTGATATGCACCAGTTGCCCGGTTTCAGCATTCGTCAACTCATCTTTGGGTTTCTTTTCCGCCTTTACCTTGCCAAAATAGTTAGCGATGTTCTTGACGTACTCAACCGCTTTTTTGGCGTCAATGCCGCTTTCAACGAGGATCTGCGCCGCTTCGCGCGCAATACGTCCGCTACGAATACCGATATTCCCGGCAAGCGCCTGCTCAAACAGTTCCGAGGTACGCCAGGCACGTTTCAGGCTCTGAGAGGAGATACGCAGACGCGTCGCGCCGCCAAGCACCACGGTTTTTGGCGCGCCGGTATCGTCACGGTTGAGGTTGGCGGCAGGATAAGCGGTTAATAAATGGAGTTGAATAAACGTTGTCATAAAGATATCCCTGTTAATCTTGTTCGTTATCGCCAGCCTGGTAGTATTCCAGCGCCCAGCGGATACGGAGAAATTCGGTTGGCCGCTGCTGGCGGCGATGGTGGTTCAGCAAGTCATTCTGCTCCTGGCACCAGCAGAAAATATCGTCTGCAAGAGAAAACAGGTTGACCGAACCATCTAACAGCTTCACCGCACGCCGTAACTGGCGCAGCAGTTCATCCGGCGTTTTTACCGCTAATAGGTGGGAGAAGCGTAGTTTTGACATTACCGGATTGTCACCACTCTTCTTCTGTCCAAGCTGCGTAGCAAAACTCTGTCGCTCATCAATAAATTTGATATGCGCAGCCAGTACCGCAGTAATTGCCAATGCAGTAACATGCCAGGCTGCCTTGTTTTTCCACAACGAATGCGTCTGCATTAACAGCAAATGAAATCCCTCAGACAAGCAGGCCTCATTCACCGTTTTACTGCGCCGCAGACTGGCCCGTGCACCCCGCTTCTCCTGCAAATCCTCATGCCATTTGCGCAGCGTGGCTTTGTGATCCTCTTGCACAATACTCATTCAGCAGCCTCCTGCTTCTTTGCTTTGGCGGCTTTCGCGCTTTGCTTTTCCGCCGATGAAGTAAAATATTTTTTGCGCGCCTTCATGATGCGCTCCAGATCGCTGCTCTCGTAGGGGTTGGTAAAGACGTGATCATCGAAGTAACAACGGGTAAACAGCCAAAGTTCTCTTTGCCATTTATTCAGCCTTTCGTCCGGCTTGTGGCCGTTTTCCAGATCGTGGATCAGATTGAGAAAGCGCCCCTGCGTCAGGTTCCAGAAATCAATATCGATAAAACTGAAATCACCGCGGGCATCCTTCGCATTGGCGAACCACGCTTCTTTTAGCGCACCGCGCAGCAGGCTGAGGAGGCGGGTAGCAGTTTGTGTTGCTTTACGTAAATCAGGGATCAGACCTTCCGTCATCAGCAACGGAAAGTGATGCTCATACCAGCAGCGAATTTTCATTTTTTTGAAATCGGCACCAAATCCCCACAAGCCTACTTTGATATTCCTGAGCTCTCGGGCATTAAACACTTTGATCACCTGTGCCGGATATTCGGTATTCTTTTCCGTCGGGTTTTCTTGACTTAGTCCCAGCCAATCTCGCCAAAGAAGTCCACCAGGTTGGGTTATAACAGGTTCAAATCCCTTACTATTCTTTATTTGCAGGCGATGTGGTGTTAATGGGTGCCGCCAGCGGTCATAATTAACGCCATAATTCTTGACCAACATCTGGATTAGCAGCTCATCGCCATTATTACCGCAGATATTGCACACTCCCTGACGTATTGTCGCGAAATCCAGACGGATACGGCGTGGCATCCCCCAGTATGCTTGTAATTTATTTACCTGCTCATCTGTTGTAATAGTATGAGCTGGTGGCTCGCTGGTACGTGTTGCGGCAAGCCAGGGAAATACAGCCGCATCATAGACGACAGGCAAAGGCAGATCCGCAGCATCCTGCGGCATCACGTTGAGCCACAGCTTGCGCCAGAGCGGCGTTTGCCGCTCTCCCTGATATTCCTGCAATTCAATCAATGTAGTCAGCGGCCCGCCGCCGCGCAGCCCAGTGCGGTAGCCTTGTCCGCCGGAAGGAGCGTTAAGCTGCATTGAAAACAACGCCAACGCGGCACAATGCGGGCAAAAACATTCCATTACGCCACGTTTGATAAAATGATCTGTATTTAACTCAGTAGTTTGAATACCTGGTGTTTCCGGTAATAGCGAAGCTATAGTTATTTTATTGTCGGGTAATTCTTCAAAATCCTGCATAAAAGACGGCGTTTCCGCGCCAAACTGAAAAGCGTGTTCTAACGGTGCTAATGCCTTATGGAGCGCATCGGCATGCAATCCATCAAACCAGATATCCTCCCAGTTTTTGTATCTTTTTGGCGCGATACTGCATTGCAGCAATCCCAACAGAAACTGCCAGGCCGCTCCCTGCAAATCTGCTCGCGTTGCGGCGATATCCACCACGTTTTCATCTGCCAGATCGACGGGGGCCAACTTACCCGTCGAGCCATCTTTGAAACGGACGGGGAGCCAGGGCGTTGTTAAAAGTGAAAAATTGTCCATATCTGTATTCGTTATTCCCCCATCATGCCAATCAATCCCTCATTCGCCGAATAACCACAAACGGCAAAGTCCGTCACCACAATCACCGTGGCAAAATCCTTATCCTGATGCTGTTGCGCACACCACTTGCGTAGCGGTTCACCATCTAACCGTTCAAACTCGCCTTTATGTTTATCCCACCAGCTCTGACGTACCCGCAGCACGCTCATCTCCCAGGCATGTTCACCGCTGGCATAAGGGGTTACGACGCCATCCACGATTTTCGCCAGCCACAGCGTGACAGACTCTTCCGCCAACCGCGTTGACATTTTCTCCGGTAGAGAATCGCTAATTTCAGCACAATAGCCCGGCGCAAAGTTAAGCAGCATCTGTCTGGCAAATGCCCGGTCGCAATAAAATTTGCCTTTCTGCAATTGCTCGGTTTTTGCAAATCCAACCGGCATGTTGACGTCCTCGCCGTAGACCGACTCAATCAACAATCGGGCAGATTGCGGCATCCGAATCGTCCCCTGCTCACGTAATATGCGCTGCGTCAGCCACATGCGCCCATGATCGGGATAGACATAGGCGCTGTTACGCATGGCGCTGGATAACCAGTTCTCTCGCGGCGCGTCATCCCACTCCGGAGCAAGAATGCGCAGCACTGGCGTCTCTCGCTCATCCTGCCCACTCTTTTTCACCAGACCGTTACGATCGCGAATATGACGCTGTAGTCGACCGGCCCGCTGAATTAATAAATCCACCGGCGCTAAATCAGAGATCATCTCATCGCAGTCAATATCCAGACTTTGTTCGATTACCTGCGTGGCGATAATGACCTTACCGGCACGTTGCGCGCCGCTCTGTTTGCCAAAGAGATTCAGCGTCTGCGACTCAATCCGCTGACGATCGTGAAAAGCAAAGCGACTATGGAAGAGTAAAAGGTTTTCCGTGGCGACGACCTTACTCAGTTGAAGCTGGCGATAGATACGAATCGCATCATCAACGGAGTTACGTATCCAGGCGATACAGTTTCCTTTTTCCACTGCTTCACCTATACGTTCAAGACACGCCTCTTCACTATGTAGCCAGCCAATATCTACGCTGCGCTCAACCTCTTTGCGTGTATCAACCCGCTGAGAAATCAGCTCTGTTTGTGTGACCTGAGTCAGCCAGGGATAATCGTCATGGCCTAGCAACGGCGCCTGCACACTACGCCTCACCCCACGGGAAAATGCCGCCACCAGCTTATCTCGCTGCTGCTGCGATAGCGTCGCGGATAAGAGAATAGTGGCGTTGCCATTACTGGCCTGCCGTTCGATCAAACCTTCAAGTATTCGGGACATCCATGCATCACAGGCATGGATCTCATCAGCCAGTAAAATCTTGTTGCTAAGACCCAATAACCGCAGGTTGTTATGTTTAAATGGCATTACCGCCATCATCGCCTGATCCAACGTGCCTACGCCAACCTCCGCCAACAACGCTTTTTTATTGCTGTCGGCAAACCAGGCGGCGCATCCCTGACTATCAGGCTGCGCTTCATCGGGTTCTTCCGTACCGGAAAGAGTGACCGACCATATTGACTGATTGAAACGATCCATTAAGCGACGCGCGCTATGCGCCAGAATCAGGCTGGGACGGGAGTCCGGCTGATACAGCGCCAGCCAGGTGTTCGCCATACGTTCAAACATCGCGTTGGCTGTCGCCATTGTCGGCAGTCCAAAATAGAGTCCCTGCGCTTTACCTGCCGCCATCAGTCGATGAGCTAATATGAGCGCCGCCTCTGTTTTTCCGGCCCCGGTGACATCTTCAAGAATAAAGAGTTAGGCGCCACCCACGTTGATATCCAGCTCAAGCGCCTTTTGTTGTAACGGTGTGGGATGCTGAATAAAAGGGAAAAGCGTTTCTATGCCCGTAAAGGCAGACACATTCGCCGCTGAGGGAAATAGCGTGATGGCAGTTTGTGCTTTAGCGAGAGCTTGCTGCCAGTAGGTATCAACAGGCATTTTTTCCGCAGTACGCGGAAAATAACGGCTGGCAGAACCAGTCCAGTCAGCCAGTACAACCGCAGCGGAAATAAACCAGGAAAGTTGCTGAAATTGGTCGATACCCTCATCTTCATCCCAGGATTCAGGCAAAGTAATTAAAGGAAAGAGCGCTTTTATTCTCAGAAGAAAATCTCTTGCCGCGTCTTTATCCTGCTGGCGAAAATGGTCCAGCTCCTGGATTGCCTCTGGAGGGCGTCCATGATGACCTGTAGTGACTGGCATCCAAAGCGCCATAACGCGCTTACTTTTACGAACTGAAAGCGAAGAAGGAGGAAACAATTCAGGGCATTCACTTAGCCAGGAGTTCCACAACACGTATCCCAGCGTGGTATGCGCGATTTTTTCATAATGCCGTGTAGGCTCATTAAAGATGTTTAAAGCCTCATGACGGTATAGTTGCTGGAAGGAATGAGCAAATTTTCCAATATCATGCCAACATAAAATCCAGGCAAAAAATTGCGCCGCCTGCTCCTTATCCTGGATGCCTAATTTTTTTAGATAATGGTCAATAAAATAAATATTATTTATCACCATCCAGTAACCCACAGCCGCAACATCTAAAGAATGCCAGCAAAGCAAATGGTAATCATCACCGCCGTCAATTTCTCCTCGTCGAGACTTTCCCCAATAGTGATATATCGACACGTAAACTCCAGCATGTGGATAATAAAAGCACTCTACGCCTTTTTAATGGTCTTTTTTGTTGATATACCTCACAAAAATCGCATACCATGAGATTATATTTAAATATACTCACTCAAGTTTATATATTCTTCGGAAATATTTATTTCACGAATGATTATTATAAATTTTTCCGCCCTTTTTCTTCTGGAAGAAGCGATCAAAGAGGCTTCGTCCAATGCCCCCTGCATGAGGCAAAATTTAAAAAAACGACCATTTGCGGCGAATCATCTACCTTTTGTCTGAATTATCGTCACCACAAAGGATTACCAACCATAAATGTGCTGTATTGATAATGCCGTTCAAATTCTCTCCTGTAGTAAACCTTGTCTGTTTAATAAAAAAGAGGGAGTTGAACGATATATTTTACTCCGGATATTAAATAATATAAATTTGAAGGAAAATATTATGCCAGTCACTTTAAGCTTCGGTAATCATCAAAATTATACGCTTAATGAAAGTCGGCTTGCTCATCTGTTAAGCGCAGATAAAGAAAAAGCAATCCATATGGGGGGCTGGGATAAAGTCCAGGATCATTTTAGAGCGGAAAAAAAGGACCATGCGCTGGAAGTGTTACACTCCATCATTCACGGGCAGGGCCGTGGTGAACCTGGAGAGATGGAAGTTAACGTAGAGGATATAAATAAAATTTACGCCTTTAAACGGCTACAACATCTGGCCTGCCCGGCTCATCAGGATCTGTTTACTATCAAGTTGGACGCTTCTCAGACACAATTTTTACTTATGGTCGGCGACACGGTGATCAGCCAAAGCAATATTAAGGACATCCTCAATATATCAGATGATGCAGTGATAGAATCTATGAGTAGAGAGGAGAGACAGTTATTTTTACAAATATGCGAGGTGATTGGTGCGAAGATGACCTGGCACCCGGAATTACTTCAGGAGTCGATTTCTACTCTACGAAAAGAAGTGACGGGCAATGCACAAATCAAAACGGCGGTTTATGAGATGATGCGTCCCGCAGAGGCTCCAGACCACCCGCTTGTCGAATGGCAGGACTTACTTACTGCAGATGAAAAATCGATGCTGGCCTGTATTAATGCCGGTAACTTTGAGCCTACAACTCAGTTTTGCAAAATAGGTTATCAGGAGGTACAAGGTGAAGTCGCTTTTAGCATGATGCATCCGTGCATCTCCTATTTACTACACAGCTATTCACCGTTTGCAGAGTTTAAACCAACAAATTCTGGTTTTTTAAAAAAACTTAATCAGGATTATAACGACTATCATGCAAAAAAAATGTTTATTGATGTAATTCTTGAAAAGCTATATCTAACGCATGAACGTTCTTTGCACATTGGTAAAGATGGGTGCAGTCGTAATATATTACTGACATAAAGATAGTCAGTAATATAACCAATTTAAAATCCGGCTGCCTGCCGGATTTTTCATAGCAGCAAGTATAATCATACCGCGTAAGGACAATCACCCTTCGTGCAGTCCGCACTCGCGCTTCAGCCCGAAGAACCGCGTCTCTTCTTCCGCCATGCCCGGCTCCCACTTGCGGGTAGTATGTATATCGCCCACCGACAGATAGCCCTGATCCCACAGCGGATGGTATTTCAGACCGTGCTTTTGCAGATACTGGTAAACCGTGCGGTTATCCCAGTCGATAATCGGCAGCACTTTAAACACGCCGCGCTGGATAGCGAGAACGGGTAAATGCGCGCGGCTACCGGACTGCTCGCGACGCAGACCGGCAAACCAGGTCTGCGCGTTTAACTCTTTGAGCGCCCGGTTCATCGGCTCGACTTTGTTGATCTCATTGTATTTCTCAATACCTTCTACGCCCTGCTCCCACAGTTTGCCGTAGCGCGCTTCCTGCCAGGCCGGACTTTCGCCCGCGCGGTAAACTTTCAGGTTGAGTTTGAGTTTGTCCGTTAACTCATCAATAAACTGATAGGTTTCCGGGAACAAATAGCCGGTATCGGTGAGGATCAGCGGGATATCCGGGCGAATCTGGTTCACCAGGTGCAGGCTCACCGCCGCCTGGATACCAAAGCTTGAGGAGAGCACGTATTCGCCGGGCAGATTTTTCAGCGCCCAGACCACGCGTTCTTCGGCAGTCAGCGTTTCCAGTTGGGCGCTGGTTTCCGCCAACGCCAGTACGCGATCGACTTTTGGCAGTTCATTCAATGCGTTGAGATCGAGTTGGGACATAAGTTCCTCACTGTTTGCCTTGCCTGATGGCGCTGCGCTTATCAGGCCTACACAGACGCCATCCGGCAATTCAGGTTATTCCCAGAAATCACGCGCGGGATCGAGCACCGGGCGAATGATGCCCGCACGCACCGTAAAGTCGCCGAAGCCTTCACCCGCTTCACGCTCTTTCGCCCAGCGCCCAACCAGTTCATCCAGCGAGGCCAGAATATCCGACTCGGTGATGTTTTCTTTATACATCCGTGGGATACGTGTCCCAATACGGTTGCCGCCAAGATGCAGGTTGTAGCGACCCGGCGCTTTCCCTACTAAGCCAATTTCCGCCAGCATCGCGCGGCCACAGCCGTTCGGGCAACCGGTCACGCGCATCACGATATGCTCATCAGGAATGCCGTGTTTTTCCAGAATCGCTTCGACTTTGTCCGTGAACGACGGCAGGAAACGCTCGGCTTCCGCCATTGCCAGCGGGCAGGTCGGGAACGACACGCAGGCCATTGAGTTTTCACGCTGCGCGCTCACCGCATTCATCAGCCCATGATCGCGCGCCAGCGTCTCGATCTTCGCTTTCTGGCTTTCCGGCACGCTGGCAATAATCAGGTTCTGGTTAGCGGTAATACGGAACTCGCCCTGATGAATCTTCGCGATCTCCAGCAGGCCGGTTTTCAGCGGACGCCCCGGATAATCCAGGATACGACCATTTTCGATAAACAGCGTCAGGTGCCATTTATCATCAATGCCTTTCACCCAGCCAATCCTGTCGCCACGCCCGGTAAATTCATACGGACGAATGGGTTCAAATGTGATCCCCGCGCGACGCTCGACTTCCGCTTTAAACGTCTCCAGTCCCACGCGCTCAAGGGTGTATTTGGTTTTGGCGTTTTTCCTGTCGGTACGGTTACCCCAGTCGCGCTGCGTCGTCACTACCGCTTCTGCCACCGCCAGGGTGTGCTCCAGCGGTAGATAGCCAAACTCGCTCGCGGTACGGGCATACGTTTTCTTATTACCATGCTCAATAGACAGACCGCCGCCGACCAGCAGGTTAAAGCCCACCAGCTTGCCGTTTTCAGCAATCGCCACGAAGTTCATGTCGTTGGCGTGCAGATCGATATCGTTCTGCGGCGGGATCACCACCGTGGTTTTAAATTTACGCGGCAGATAGGTCTGACCGAGGATCGGCTCCTCATCGGTAGTCGCCACCTTCTCCTGATCGAGCCAGATCTCCGCATAGGCGCGAGTGCGCGGCAGCAGATGTTCGGAGATCTTCTTCGCCCATTCGTAGGCTTCAGCATGCAGCTGAGACTCGTACGGGTTAGAGGTACACAGCACGTTACGGTTCATGTCGTTGGCGGTCGCCAGCGCGTCCAGCCCGACCGAATGCAGCATCTGGTGCACCGGCTTGACGTTCTTCTTCAGAATACCGTGAAACTGGAAGGTCTGGCGGTTGGTCAGACGGATACTGCCATAAGTCGTGTTATCCGCCGCGAATTTGTCGATCGCTTGCCATTGCGTCGTAGTAATCACCCCGCCCGGCAGGCGGCAGCGCAGCAGCATCGCATGACGCGGCTCCAGCTTCTGCGCCGCACGCTCGGCGCGAATATCGCGGTCATCCTGCTGATACATGCCATGAAAGCGTATTAGCAGGAAGTTGTCGCCTTTAAAACCGCCGGTGAGACCGTCGTTCAGATCTTCTGCAATGGTACCGCGCAGGTAGTTGCTTTCCAGCTTCATGCGCTCGGCATCGGACAGTTTACCTTCGACCACCAGTGGGCCTGGATGTTTTTCGCTCATTAGTAGACATCTCGCTGATAACGGCGCTCTACGCGCAGCTCACTTAAATATTCATCTGCCGATTCGAGGTCCATACCGCCGAATTCAGCGATCACTTCCAGCAATGCTTTTTCGACATCTGCGGCCATACGCCTGGCGTCGCCGCAGACATAAATGTGGGCACCGTCATTGATCCAGCGCCACAGCTCCGCGCCCTGTTCGCGCAGTTTGTCTTGTACGTAGATTTTTTCTTTTTGATCGCGGGACCAGGCCAGATCGATCCGGTTCAGCACGCCTTCTTTCACGTAACGCTGCCATTCAACCTGATAAAGGAAGTCTTCGGTGAAGTGCGGGTTACCGAAGAACAGCCAGTTCTTGCCTTCCGCACCGTCGGCGGCGCGTTGCTGCATAAAGGCGCGGAACGGCGCGATACCCGTACCTGGGCCAATCATAATCACCGGCGTTTCCGGGTTAGCTGGCAGGCGGAAATTATCGTTGTGTTCAATAAACACGCGCACCTCGCCCTCTTCTTCCACGCGGTCGGCGAGGAAGCTGGAAGCGCCACCCGCGCGGGCGCGGACTTCAATGTCATAACGAACCACGCCAACGGTGATATGCACTTCGCTCTCCACTTCAGCCTGTGCGGAGGCGATGGAGTACAGACGCGGCGTTAGCGGACGCAGCAGGTCGATTAGCGCCTGAGCATCCAGCTGCGCCGGAGAGAAACGCACCATATCAACGATCGGCGTGGTGGCGGCATACTGTTGAAGCTGGGCTTTATCGCCCACCAGCGGCAACAGCGACTCACTGCGCGTCAGGGTCGCGTAGTTCTCAACAATGTTGGCGGTATTCACCGTCAGCTCGAAGTGCCACTCCAGCGCTTCGGCGAGCGGCAGGGTTTTACCATCAACCGTCACCGGCTCATCGCCCTTCAGCCACAGCAATTCCACGATCTCTTTGACCAGCGCGGGATCGTTCTGATACCAGACGCCCAGCGCATCGCCCGGCTGATAGCGCAGGCCGGAGTCGCCTAAATCAATCTCAATATGGCGCACATCTTTTTCTGAATCGCGACCGGTGATTTTCTGATTCACGGCGAGGGTCGCGGTCAGCGGCGCGTCTTTGGTATAGGGGCTGGTGTGGATGTCGTTTACCGCGCCAGTAGCGACGGATTGCGAAGGTGCCGCGACAGGTGCGCGGGACTTCAGAACATCAACCACGCGGGCGCGCCATTCGCTGGCAGCTGCCTGATATTCAACGTCAGCATCGACACGGTCGAGCAGACGTTCACCACCCAGTTCCGCCAGCTTATTGTCAAAATCTTTACCGGCCTGGCAGAAAAATTCATAAGAGGTGTCGCCGAGGCTAAACACGGCAAAAGCGGTGTTTTCCAGTTTCGGCGCTTTTTTGGAGAACAGGAATTTATGCAGCGCGACGGCCTCTTCCGGCGGCTCGCCTTCTCCCTGGGTGGACGTCACTATCACCAGCCGTTTTTCACTGGCAATCTGTTTGAATTTGTAGTCGCCGGCGTTCACCAGTGTCACATTAAGGTTGGCCGCCAGCAGATCATCACGCAGCGCTTCCGCCACACGACGCGCATTGCCGGTTTGCGAAGCGGAGATAAGCGTAACCCCCGGCATCTTCCCCTCAGGAGCAGGCGTGACGGCAACAGCGCCTGAGCGCGGGTTCAGTACGCCCCAAAAATAGCCGGAGACCCAGGCAAGCTGTTCGGGAGTAAGGTCGGTTGTCGCGGCCTGAAGGCGCGCCAGTTGCTCCGGATTAAGCGGAAGCAACCCAGTCAGTGGAGCCGGTGTCGTCATGCGTCGTTATGTTCCAGTAAGCAAAGCGGATCTATACACAAAATCATTCAAGTTCGCTGTAGCCCAGACTGTAAGCTGATCGCGCCCCAGGAGCGTACATAAATACGTGACTGGGGCGAGTAAACGCAGTCAACACAGATGCGGCTTGAAGGATGAAGTGTATAAGCGATAAATCCCAAACTGAGGATAAGGTTAACGGTGAGAGGAATAACAATTAAAGAAGGGTTGGAAATAACAAATAACCAAATGAACTAACCTGTTTTAGTTATCGTTATTAACGCCAAAATCGATTTCATAATTGATTGATAATTATTGAATTTTCTGGAAATTCTTAAATTAATTGCCCGTCACAAGGCGGAGAATGGTTTTAGTTAATGATAAAAAATGCGCTTTCCGGTACCCTACGGCGGTTTTTTTATTGCCTGAGAGTTCATCATGTCCACCACGTTGTATAAAGATTTCACCTTTGAAGCCGCTCACCGCCTGCCTCACGTGCCTGAAGGGCATAAGTGCGGCCGCCTGCACGGACACTCGTTTATGGTGCGTCTCGAAATTACCGGTGAAGTCGATCCGCATACCGGTTGGATTATGGATTTCGCGGATCTCAAAGCGGCGTTTAAACCTACTTACGATCGTCTTGATCACTACTATCTGAATGATATTCCAGGACTGTCCAATCCCACCAGCGAAGTGCTGGCAAAATGGATTTGGGATCAGGTTAAGCCCGTCGTGCCGCTACTGAGCGCCGTGATGGTGAAAGAAACCTGTACAGCCGGCTGCATCTATCGCGGCGAATAAGGTTTATTAACGCGTGGGCTGGATGCCAAATTGATTCCAGCCTATCCACACGACGTTTTATCAGTGAAAATATTGTCCAGCGCGGTGTTAAAAGCGCAGCACATCACCGGTTGCAGGTGCGGTTATTTCCGGTAGCCACAACCGCCCCCAGGCCCCTGTACAGTGACAACCGCATAGTTTTTCAGGTTTTTGTTCTTGCAGAAAGCGCCTGACTCGCCACAGCGTGAGCGGTGATGCGCAGCGGAGATGAAATCCGCCGACAAGCGCGTAAATCCGCTTTATACCGGTAATGTTCTGACAGTGCCGGACAATATTTGCGATCCCCCGATGCCCGCATCCCGTAATGATGACTAATCCTTTTGCCGATTGGTAAATCAGTACGCCCTCATCCAAAATAGAGTCCGGCTCCGCATCGTGACCGCCAAAAATGCCGTAGGCTTCAGGCGCGACCACCGGTATTTCCCCTGACCAGATAAAGTTTTCGCCAATCGGCAGGGGGTCACGCGTGTACATCATTCGGTAGCGTGAATAGTCCACCTCACATGACAATTTTTTTATTTTTCGGGTAATACCGAGAAAAGTCATTGCCGCATAACGTTCACGCGCAATATCGGGATGGCAGATGATTCGACTGTTATCAGGAAGCCACGGCACGCCGCCGCAATGATCGTAATGACCATGCGAAAGCACCACAGCAGACACATCGGACAGGTCGATCCCCATCGCCGACGCGTTTTGCATAAAACTGCCATCAGGGCCGGTATCGAACAAGATAGACGTAGACTCATCCTCGACCAACAGGCTTAACCCTGGCCGGGCCTTCAACGATTTATCCGCTCCAACTCCCTTATGATTTTCGAGCAATACCCTGATCCTTAACGCCATGGCCTTCTCCTGTATAAAAGCCTCCCCGGAAAAACGCGGCCTTTTTACTTTACAGGTTTGTAGCTGCCATTACTGGTACACAGATTATGATTATGCAACGGCTATCCTTGTTGGCGCGGGGAACACCAAAAATCGTTGCGCCAGTGGAAATGGTATGGCGGTTTATCCCCGCTGGCGCGGGGAACACATTAAAATGCCTGTCCGCCTGGCTCATTTGCGCGGTTTATCCCCGCTGGCGCGGGGAACACAGCGACGACGCCGTCATCACCGGTGACTGTGACGGTTTATCCCCGCTGGCGCGGGGAACACATATTCAGGCATTTAAAACTGCGCAATTATTTCGGTTTATCCCCGCTGGCGCGGGGAACACATATCTTCAATAAGGTTGAGTTGATACTCACTCGGTTTATCCCCGCTGGCGCGGGGAACACGTTACCAGAACCAAGCACGCTGTTACCTGTCCCGGTTTATCCCCGCTGGCGCGGGGAACACAACGCGTGCGTTGCCACCCCCTCACGGATCATCGGTTTATCCCCGCTGGCGCGGGGAACACTTCATTTTTACCGGGTGGATTTCATAAATCGTCGGTTTATCCCCGCTGGCGCGGGGAACACGGCAGCGCAGGCCGCTTTATTTAGCAATTCAGCCGGTTTATCCCCGCTGGCGCGGGGAACACGACACTCCCAGATATTCACGCTGGGGGATCTCCGGTTTATCCCCGCTGGCGCGGGGAACACCGGTAGTTCGCCGACAGATTGCGGACAGTGGTCGGTTTATCCCCGCTGGCGCGGGGAACACGTGAAGACACGGAGAAAGTCTGTGATTACTGGCGGTTTATCCCCGCTGGCGCGGGGAACACGCGACGTATTCGCAACGGTACGGTGCCCAATGTGGTTTATCCCCGCTGGCGCGGGGAACACAAATAACCTCTGACATTGTGGGGAAAGGTGAACGGTTTATCCCCGCTGGCGCGGGGAACACGAGATGAAGAAAAGTCAGTTCGTCAGCGACGGCGGTTTATCCCCGCTGGCGCGGGGAACACATTGCGCTGGCTACCTACGGCGAATTATTCAGCGGTTTATCCCCGCTGGCGCGGGGAACACGATGATCTGGAGGCCCTCCCTCGGCGATGGCATGGTTTATCCCCGCTGGCGCGGGGAACACGCTATGGAGGCATGGAACGCCTGCCGCACCGCCGGTTTATCCCCGCTGGCGCGGGGAACACTTGGGGATATCCCCCAGTTGAGCTACTCGGATCGGTTTATCCCCGCTGGCGCGGGGAACACGATATCAGCCGAGAAACGCTCAATTGCGGACACGGTTTATCCCCGCTGGCGCGGGGAACACATTACCAACGTCAGATGACGCGAAACCTGAACCGGTTTATCCCCGCTGGCGCGGGGAACACTCGTCAATCCACGCGAATATGATCGCCTGACCCGGTTTATCCCCGCTGGCGCGGGGAACACACTAAACGTATATCGTTCTTTATAAAGCACTTTTTATCATCACCACATTCCACCAACATAATCGCAACAATTTAAATTATTAAAGAACAGCTAATTTGCTGATTATGATGCAAAAAAGTTCATAGAATGATTTTTTCTTTAAATTTACCAAAATAGCGTGATCCGTGCATCGCTATGGAAAAATTTATCAGCGCTTTTATACACTCATCGAAATTCGCATAGAGAAAATAAACAATGCAAGGTAATGGATGAGTCACAGACGGCATCGGCAGGCCGTCTGTAAGATTAGTAATGCATCAGGCGATATTTAAATATTTATGCGTTTGCATAGACAGCCGCCAGTTACGCGCAATACAAGTTTCAATACACAGACGCGTCGCGTCTTCTTTCTGGCTAATGGGCTGCAAAGCAATCACGCGCGGTTTATCATCGCTCAGCGTGGCTAACAGTTCATCCAGCGCCTCAATATCACGAACTCGCCCAACGGGATGCTTGATTTCATTGGCGCGCTCCAGCGCCTGGGAAAGCACGTCATATCCTCCGCGCATATTCACTTTTGGTGAAACCGTTACCCAGGTGTTAGGCGTACAGCACACTTCGTGCGTCCCACTGGTTTCAATCTGGCAACTAAAACCACTCTTTTCAAGCAGATCGGTGAGCGGCATGAGGTCGTGAATACAGGGCTCGCCACCGGTGATGACAACGTGACGGGCGGTATAGCCCTGACGATTAATTACTGCCAGCAAGTCTTCACTGCTCGCAGCACCCCATTTGTCGCTCTCTTTGGTTTTTGCCAGAATGCTAAACAGAGACACTTCCCGATCGCTCAGTTTATCCCAGGTATGCTTAGTATCACACCAGGCACAGCCGACCGGACATCCCTGTAAACGAATAAAAATAGCGGGGACGCCGGTAAAATAACCCTCGCCTTGTAGGGTCTGGAACATCTCGTTAATCGGGTACTGCATAGCGTTCTCTGTTAAGGGGATAATCGTTAATTATTGCAGATTTCGTCTGCCCGGTCATGCACAGCGGCTGCGCTATTGAACAGATACAAAAAAACCCGCCGAAGCGGGTTTTTACGTTAAGAGGTAAAAGCAGGATTACGCCTGGCCTTTGATCTCTTTACGACCGTTGTACGGTGCTTTTTCGCCCAGAGCTTCTTCGATACGAATCAGCTGGTTGTATTTAGCAACACGGTCAGAACGGCTCATAGAACCGGTTTTGATCTGGCCTGCAGCGGTACCAACAGCCAGGTCAGCGATGGTAGCGTCTTCAGTTTCGCCAGAACGGTGAGAGATGACAGCAGTGTAGCCAGCGTCTTTCGCCATCTTGATTGCAGCCAGAGTTTCGGTCAGAGAACCGATCTGGTTGAATTTGATCAGGATGGAGTTAGCGATGCCTTTCTCGATGCCTTCTTTCAGGATTTTGGTGTTGGTTACGAACAGGTCGTCACCAACCAGCTGGATTTTGTCGCCCAGTACTTTGGTCTGGTATGCAAAACCGTCCCAGTCAGACTCGTCCAGACCATCTTCGATGGAAACGATAGGGTACTGTTTGGTCAGTTCTTCCAGGAAGTGGGTGAATTCTTCGGAGGTGAACGCTTTGTTGCCTTCGCCAGCCAGAACGTATTTACCGTCTTTGTAGAATTCAGATGCTGCGCAGTCCATCGCCAGGGTGATGTCTTTACCCAGCTCGTAACCAGCCGCTTTAACCGCTTCAGCGATTACCGCCAGCGCTTCTGCGTTGGAACCCAGGTTCGGCGCATAGCCGCCTTCGTCACCCACAGCGGTGTTCATGCCTTTGCCTTTCAGCACTTTTGCCAGGTGATGGAAAACTTCAGAACCCATACGGATGGCTTCTTTAACCGTTTTCGCGCCAACCGGCTGGATCATGAATTCCTGGATGTCGACGTTGTTGTCAGCGTGCTCGCCACCGTTGATGATGTTCATCATCGGAACCGGCATGGAGTATTTGCCCGGAGTGCCGTTCAGTTCAGCAATGTGCTCGTACAGCGGCATACCTTTAGCGGCAGCAGCAGCTTTGGCGTTAGCCAGAGAGACAGCCAGAATGGCGTTTGCACCGAAGTTAGATTTGTTTTCAGTACCGTCCAGGTCGATCATGATTTTGTCGATGCCAGCCTGGTCTTTAGCGTCTTTGCCAAGAATAGCCTGAGCGATCGGGCCGTTAACCGCGCCAACAGCTTTGGTTACGCCTTTACCCAGGAAACGGGATTTGTCGCCATCGCGCAGTTCCAGCGCTTCGCGGGAACCAGTAGAAGCACCTGACGGAGCCGCCGCCATACCTACGAAACCACCTTCCAGGTGTACTTCAGCTTCAACAGTCGGGTTACCACGGGAGTCGATGATTTCACGACCGATGACTTTAACGATTTTGGACATTAGGTTTTCCTCAAGTCACTAGTTAAACTAAAACTTCAGACAAACGGTGCACCGCTGAGGGTGCACCGCCGTTCTAACTTTTTTACTTCGCCTGACGTTTCTGATGCTCGTTGGCAGCTTTAACAAAGCCAGCGAACAACGGATGTCCATCACGCGGCGTGGAAGTAAATTCCGGATGGAACTGACAGGCCACGAACCACGGATGATTCGGTACCTCAATGATCTCGACTAACTGATCATCACCGGAACGGCCTGCAACACGCAGACCCGCTGCTTCAATTTGTTTCAACAACATATTGTTGACTTCGTAACGATGGCGATGACGTTCAACAATCGTCGACGCGCCGTACAACTGACGTACCAGACTGTCATCGCTAAGCTGGCACTGCTGCGCGCCCAGGCGCATGGTGCCGCCCAGATCGCTTTTCTCGCTACGGACTTCAACGTTACCGTCTTCATCGCGCCACTCGGTAATTAACGCCACAACCGGGTACTTACAGTCTGGCACAAATTCCGTTGAGTTGGCGTTGTCCATGCCGGCCACGTTACGAGCGAACTCAATCAACGCAACCTGCATCCCCAGGCAAATGCCCAGATAAGGAATATTGTTTTCACGCGCATAGCGCGCAGTGGCGATTTTACCTTCAACGCCACGATAGCCGAAGCCGCCGGGGATCAGGATAGCGTCCAAATCTTTCAGAATTTCGACGCCGCGCGTTTCAACATCTTGCGAATCGATCAATTTGATGTTGACGGTAACGCGGTTTTTCAGACCACCGTGTTTCAGCGCTTCGATCACCGACTTATAGGCATCCGGCAGTTCAATATATTTGCCGACCATGCCGATAGTCACTTCGCCTGCCGGGTTCGCTTCTTCGTAAATGACCTGTTCCCATTCAGACAGGTTAGCTTCCGGACAGTTCAAGCTGAATCGTTTACAAATATAATCATCAAGCCCCTGAGATTTCAACAGGCCTGGAATTTTATAAATGGAATCGACATCTTTCATTGAAATAACGGCTTTTTCCGGCACATTACAGAACAATGCAATTTTTGCACGCTCGTTGGCAGGAACCGCGCGATCGGAACGACAAATCAGAATATCGGGCTGAATACCGATAGACAGCAGCTCTTTCACGGAGTGCTGAGTCGGTTTAGTTTTCACTTCGCCCGCAGCCGCCAGGTAAGGTACCAGCGTCAGGTGCATAAACAGCGCGTGTTCACGACCGATATCTACCGCCAATTGACGAATCGCCTCAAGAAACGGCAGCGATTCGATATCACCAACGGTACCACCGATTTCCACCAGTACCACATCGTGGCCTTCGCCGCCTTCCAGAACGCGCTCTTTAATCGCGTTAGTGATGTGAGGGATTACCTGTACGGTTGCGCCCAGATAGTCGCCACGGCGTTCTTTACGCAGAACGTCGGAGTAGATACGGCCAGTCGTGAAGTTGTTGCGGCGAGACATCTTGGTGCGGATGAAACGCTCGTAGTGCCCCAGGTCCAGGTCGGTTTCAGCGCCGTCTTCAGTAACGAACACTTCCCCGTGTTGGATTGGGCTCATAGTACCCGGATCAACGTTGATGTACGGATCCAGTTTCATGATGGTCACGTTGAGACCACGGGCTTCCAGAATGGCTGCGAGGGAGGCTGCGGCAATGCCTTTACCCAGAGAGGATACGACCCCGCCGGTCACAAAAATATAGTTCGTTGTCATGCGGAACCTGAGAAGTTAGGTTTAAAAGACGATGGAATAACCAGGACGGGAAAGCAGTATACCCGAACATGACCTACGCCACAAACTTTCATTATTCCTCCTCTTCGTCAGGCTGACATTCACACAGGGAGGGAGAAAATAGCCCCTTTGAGGTAAATGTTTTTGACGTAAATCAAGCGCTTGTTATTTAAAAAATCACACAAATCGCTCTTGACCGCCTAAAACCTTTAGAGATCAATTTCCTGGCGTTTTACTTCCTGCCAAACTTCTTCCATTGTTTCCAGGTCCACCCCGGTCATTTCCAGGCCTCTGGCTGCGACAATACGTTCAACTTCGCGAAAACGACGTTCAAATTTATCGTTCGCTTTTTGCAAAGCGAGCTCCGCTTTCGTACCTAAATGACGCGCCATGTTGACCGTGGCAAAGAGCAAATCGCCCATTTCCTCTTCCAGTTTAGCCTGATCAACAACCGCCTGCCGCGCCTCGAACATCACCTCATCGATCTCTTCATAGACCTTATCGACGACCGGTCCCAGCGTCGTCCAGTCAAAGCCCACGTTTGAACACCGTTTCTGGATTTTTTGCGCGCGCATTAAGGCCGGTAAGCTGCGCGGAATATCGTCCAGCGCGGAATGCTGCGCTTTTTGCGCGCGCTCTTCCGTTTTGATTTGCTCCCAGCGAACTAATGCTTCTTCGCTATTATCCGCGGAAAGCTCGCCAAAAACATGCGGATGGCGGCGCTCCAGCTTGTCGCTAATGGCAGCGCAGATATCATTAAAATCGAAGCGGCCTTCTTCCTGCGCCATCTGCGCGTAAAACACCACCTGGAACAACAGGTCGCCCAGTTCGCCGCGCAAATCGTCAAAATCCTCACGCGCAATCGCATCCAGTACTTCATAGGTTTCTTCCAGCGTATAAGGCGCGATGCTGGCGAAGGTCTGCTCTTTATCCCACGGGCAGCCGTTTTCCGGGTCACGCAGGCGCTGCATGAGGGTGAGAAGACGGTCAATTTGATAGTTAGTTGTCATGGTTTTTAATCGGTTGTAAATACTAGCGACAATTGTAACGTATTATTCTTAACCATTCACGCACAGAGACACTACGGCAACGCCTATATAATAAAATATATTGTTAACAGGTGTTGAACGCTACCTCTCCCGTATAATTTTAAAATTATTAATCGATACACAACAATATAATAATCATATAAATAACTTATTAAAAAAAACAGATATTTGCACCAGGCATTATAAATAACATCAATTAAGCAAACGCTATAAGCACCCCACCCAAAGAGCCTTCCCTTTCAAAAAAATAAATTATTTCACTTTTACGGAAAAACGAGTAGCATGCACGCCAGTTTAATATCCAAAAAAGACCACTTTTTTTGTTTTTTCTGGAACATACATGAAATAAACATATTGAAAGTATTACATATAATATTTTATGAGCCTGTACGATCATTCAGCCCTTAAGAATATACTCATAAAAATGTAGAAATATAATATTTTATTATGGCCTATTTTTTACCCAAAGCCCGCAGCATGGCTCTATGCCGCATATCCCTTGGTATACGCGTACAAAATGCTGCCATAAAATACGTTAATTAAGGATAACACGATGAAGTCATCTCATTTTTGTAAACTGGCAGTAACTGCATCTTTAGTTATAGGAATTGTCTCCGGCGCTCAAGCCGCGGGTAGCAACACAGCAAAGGTCACTTTCCTTGGTAATATTGTTGATTCCCCCTGCTCTATCACACTTGTTTTTTAGATAAAAAGGCTATAACCAATTTACATGCTTACCAGCATCCTGATTCTGGCTCAGAATACGTATCACGATAACTTCCGTAACTGATTGTATAAAATAGATAATATGCCTTTCAAACGGTAAGGCATAAATGTATTCACCCAGTTCAGGTCGAGGCGTGCCAAATGTTATTGGCACTCATAATGCTGAATATTTCTGATAGATGATTAATATATCGATCGGCCTGTATTTCGCCAAAATGCTGCCAGCCGTAATGCCAGATATTTTCCAGATCTTCACTGGCCTTTGGCGTTAATTTTACCGTTCTCATCGGGTTTGATCATCCCTGTTTTGACCTTCCGTAAAAAGGCATCCTTTTCCCAGGCCTGGGGCTCTCCGCTGTTCAGACCTTCAGCCAGAAGTTCACGTAACGCCAGGAGTCGTGACCCGGCCTGTTTTTCCCTCAGCAGACGAAGAGACTCTCTGATCACTTCACTTTGTGTTCTGTAATCACCTGATTCTATGAGCGATTCAATAAACTCGCGCAGTTCATCGCCAAGATCAACGGTCATTGTTCTGGCCATAACAGCCTCCACTGTAAGTATAAATCTTACATAAGAGTACACCGGAAATGAAATGTACGTCAAAAACATACCCCATGTCTCATGCTTATGGGGTTGGCTAATGCGGCTTTGCTGAACGAGTAGCAAAGCCGCTACATTATTACTGTCTGGGGTTTACCCCCCGTGCAAACGACGGGCATCAATCACATCCGGCACCTGGTTCAGCTTACCGAGCACCCGGCCCAGCACCTGCAGGTTGTAGATCTCGATGGTCATATCAATGGTGGCGATCTGCTGCTTAATGTCGCTGCGGCTGGCGACGCCCAGCACGTTGACTTTTTCGTTAGCCAGAATGGTGGTGATATCGCGTAGCAAGCCGCTGCGATCGTTGGCCTGGACGCGCACCACCAGCGAATATCCCGCCGAGTAGCTTTCGCCCCATACCGCCTCTACGATCCGCTCCGGCGCATGTGAGCGCAGCTCAGCCAACTGTTCACAATCGGCCCGGTGCACGGAAATCCCCCGCCCCTGAGTAATGAAGCCGACAATTTCATCCCCCGGAATCGGCTGGCAGCAGCGGGCAATGTGGTGCATCAAATTACCCACGCCTTCTACCACCACGCGCCCGTCGTCTTTACGACGATTTTGCGGCGCGTATGTTTTTTGCTGAAGCTGTTTCAGCGCCGCTGCATCCTGCTCCTCTGCACTCGGCTTATTGAACTGCGATTGCAGGAAATTCACCATCTGATTAAGACGGATATCACCGCCGCCTATCGCCGCCAGCAACTCTTCCAGCTCATTAAAGTTGTAGCGCGGCAGCAGATGTTTCTCGGCCTCTTTCAGGCTAATCCCTAAATGCGCCAGCTCATCGTCGAGGATCTGCCGTCCAGCCAGGATATTTTTGTCACGGTCCTGTTTACGGAACCAGGCGTGAATTTTCGAGCGCCCGCGGCTGGTCGTCACATAGCCCAGGTTTGGATTCAGCCAGTCGCGGCTGGGATTCGGCTGCTTCTGCGTGATAATTTCAACCTGATCGCCCATCTGCAACTGATAGGTGAATGGCACAATACGGCCGCCGATTTTAGCGCCAATGCAGCGGTGCCCGACATCGCTGTGGATGTGGTAAGCAAAATCGAGCGGCGTAGAACCGGCAGGCAAGTCAACCACGTCGCCTTTTGGCGTAAAAACGTAGACCCGATCGTCAAACACCTGGCTGCGCACTTCATCCAGCATTTCGCCGGAATCGGCCATCTCTTCCTGCCAGGCGATCAGCTTACGCAGCCACGCAATTCTGTCTTCATGACCGGAACGCACGCCGCCGGACGCGGCGCCTTCTTTATACTTCCAGTGCGCCGCCACGCCCAGTTCGGCGTCTTCATGCATCTGTTTGGTACGAATCTGGATCTCAACGGTTTTACCGCCCGGCCCCAGGACCACGGTGTGGATAGACTGGTAACCGTTCGGTTTCGGGTTAGCGACATAATCATCGAATTCATCCGGCAGGTGGCGATAGTGCGTATGCACTATCCCCAACGCGGCGTAGCAGTCTTGCAGACGTTCAGCGACGATACGCACGGCGCGCACGTCAAAGAGTTCATCAAACGCCAGATGCTTTTTCTGCATTTTGCGCCAGATGCTATAAATATGTTTTGGTCGTCCGTAGACTTCCGCCTGCACGCCTTCGTTTTTCATTTCGGCGCGCAGATGTCCAACAAACTCTTCGATGTAATGTTCGCGATCGAGACGGCGCTCATGCAGCAGTTTGGCGATGCGTTTGTATTCCGCCGGATGCAGGTAGCGGAAACAGTAGTCTTCCAGTTCCCACTTCAGTTGCCCGATGCCCAGACGATTAGCGAGCGGCGCATAGATGTTGGTACATTCTTTCGCCGCCAGCACGCGCTCATCTTCCGGCGCCTCTTTCACTTCGCGCAAATGAGCGATTCGCTCGGCCAGTTTGATGACCACGCAGCGGAAATCATCCACCATCGCCAATAACATTCGACGGACGTTATCAACCTGCTCCGAAGAAACAGAGTCGTTATGAGTGGCGTTTAGCTGACGGATCGCCGCCATATCGCGCACGCCATGAATCAGGGTAACGATAGATTTGCCGACGCTTTCGCGCAGTACATCTTCGCTGACTACGTTGGCGTCGGCCAGAGGGAACAGTAGCGCCGCCCGCAGCGTGTCGATATCCATACTCAGCGTGGAAAGAATTTCTACCATCTCCACGCCACGCCACAGCAACAGATCCGCATCCGGATGTCCTTGTGTCTGTTGCAGGCAATACGCCCAGGTTTCGGCTAAGCGCTCACACGACTGCTGGCTGGAAATTCCCAGGCTTGCGATCCACTTCTTCGGATCAAATTCACCAGCTTTATTAATATGTGCACTTCTTACCGCGACCATCGTCCTCTCCTTAAGGGACCAGGCCTACCGAAGTCGGTAAGCCGGTAATCATTACATGCGCTCGAACAGAACCATTGATTCCAGATGTCCTGTGTGCGGGAACATGTCGAGCATCGCTAAACGCGTAACCTCATATCCCGCATTGACTAGCGCTTCACTATCGCGCGCCAGCGTCGCCGGGTTACAGGATACATAAACAATGCGAATAGGTTTTAATTTTATAATATGTCGCATCACTCCTGTAGCCCCCGCACGCGCAGGATCGAGTAAGACTTTGTCAAAGCCGTTTTTCGCCCACGGCTGCTTCGTGACATCTTCCTCCAGGTTCTCATGGAAGAATGTCACATTATGTAAACCATTGCGGATGGCGTTTTCACGGCCTTTTTCTACCAGCGCCGGAACGCCCTCAACCCCTACCACGCTTGCCGCGCGCGTTGCCAGCGGCAGCGTAAAATTCCCCATTCCGCAGAACAGATCCAGGACACGATCCTCGGCGCGCACATCAAGCCACTCCAGCGCGCGGGCGATCATTTGCTGGTTTACCGCCTCATTAACCTGAATAAAATCTCGCGGACTGAAGGCTAAACGTAAGCCGTGCGAATCATACCAGGGCGCCTCGCCAGATACCGTTTCCAGTATCTCGCTAAACGGCGCCAGAAACAGAGACAATCCCTCAGAATGCGAAAAGCGTTCCAGTTTTTCTTTATCCGCCGCACTTAATGGCGCGGTATGGCGCAGAATCATCAGCGTACCGCTTCCCGCCTGTACCAGCTCAACATGCCCAAGATGTCGGGTGCCGTGTAAACTCGCCAGACACGCCCTGATTCGGGGCAGCAATGCTGCAAGCTGGGGCGCCAAAACGGGGCACTGTTCGACATTGACGATATCGCTGGAACCCGCTTTGCGAAATCCCATTTGCAGCGGTTTATCCGGCGGGCAATTCAGACTTAACCGCGCACGACGCCGATAACCCCAGGACGCGCCGGCAATGATGTCATTCACCTCGTGTTTCATCAAACGCGCCAGCGCCGCGCTTTTGCTGCGTTGTTGCAGGGCGATGCTGACATGCTGTTGCTGACAACCACCGCAGACGCCAAAATGCGGGCAGCGCGGCGTTTCTCGTTCCGGGCTATCATTCAAACGACGCGAAACGCGTGCGCGGGCAAATTGCTTTTTATCTTCTGTAATAATGACTTCTGCGCTTTCCTCAGGCAATAAACCGGGGATAAACAGCGCCTTTCCGTTATGACGGGCTACGCCCTGACCAAATGAATCGAGGTCATTGACTTTAACGGTTATGATCTGACGCGTCGTCACGCGCCGTTTTGCAGAGTAGAATTGCGCCATCGACCAGCTTTTTCTCAATTTAACAGTGTGACCCTAATTGTCCCATAACGGAACTCCATGACCAACTACAGCCTGCGCGCACGCATGATGATTCTGATCCTGGCCCCGACCGTCCTGATAGGTTTGCTGCTCAGTATCTTTTTTGTAGTGCACCGCTATAACGACCTGCAGCGTCAACTGGAAGATGCCGGCGCCAGTATTATTGAACCGCTCGCCGTCTCCAGCGAATATGGTATGAACTTACAAAACCGGGAGTCTATCGGCCAACTTATCAGCGTCCTGCACCGCAGACACTCTGATATTGTGCGGGCGATTTCCGTTTATGACGATCATAACCGTCTGTTTGTAACGTCTAATTTCCATCTGGACCCCTCACAGATGCAGCTTCCCGCCGGAGCGCCGTTTCCACGTCGTCTGAGCGTCGATCGCCACGGCGATATTATGATTCTGCGCACTCCGATTATCTCGGAGAGCTATTCGCCGGACGAGTCAGCCATTGCCGACGCGAAAAATACCAAAAATATGCTGGGGTATGTGGCGCTTGAACTGGATCTCAAGTCGGTAAGGCTACAGCAATACAAAGAGATTTTTATCTCCAGCGTGATGATGCTTTTTTGTATTGGCATTGCGCTGATCTTTGGCTGGCGGCTTATGCGCGATGTCACCGGGCCTATCCGTAATATGGTGAATACCGTTGACCGCATTCGCCGCGGACAACTGGATAGCCGTGTGGAAGGATTTATGCTGGGCGAACTGGATATGCTGAAAAACGGCATTAATTCCATGGCGATGTCGCTTGCCGCCTATCACGAAGAGATGCAGCATAATATCGATCAGGCCACTTCGGACCTGCGTGAAACCCTTGAGCAGATGGAAATCCAAAACGTTGAGCTGGATCTGGCGAAAAAGCGTGCCCAGGAAGCGGCGCGTATTAAGTCGGAGTTCCTGGCGAACATGTCTCACGAACTGCGAACGCCGCTGAACGGCGTCATTGGCTTTACCCGCCTGACATTAAAAACGGAGCTGAACCCCACCCAGCGTGACCATCTGAACACCATTGAGCGTTCCGCGAATAATCTGCTGGCAATCATTAATGACGTGCTCGATTTCTCCAAGCTGGAAGCCGGTAAGCTCATTCTGGAAAGTATCCCTTTTCCACTGCGCAACACGCTGGATGAAGTGGTTACGCTGCTGGCCCACTCGTCGCATGATAAAGGGCTGGAGTTGACGTTAAATATTAAAAACGACGTCCCGGATAATGTGATTGGCGACCCGCTGCGCCTGCAACAGGTCATTACTAATCTGGTGGGTAATGCCATTAAGTTCACCGAGAGTGGCAATATCGATATTCTGGTAGAAAAGCGGGCGCTCAGTAACACCAAAGTACAGATTGAAGTGCAGATCCGCGATACGGGGATCGGCATTCCAGAACGCGACCAGTCGCGACTGTTTCAGGCGTTTCGCCAGGCCGATGCCAGTATTTCTCGCCGTCACGGCGGCACCGGGCTTGGGCTGGTGATTACGCAAAAGCTGGTCAACGAAATGGGCGGGGATATCTCTTTCCACAGCCAGCCTAATCGCGGCTCGACCTTCTGGTTTCATATTAATCTTGATCTTAACCCAAATGTTATTATTGACGGGCCGTCGACCGCATGTCTGGCCGGAAAACGGCTGGCTTATGTCGAACCGAATGCTACCGCCGCGCAATGTACCCTGGATCTACTGAGCGACACGCCGGTGGAGGTGGTTTACAGCCCGACCTTCTCCGCGCTGCCGTTAGCGCACTACGATATTATGATTTTGAGCGTTCCGGTGACCTTCCGCGAGCCGCTCACCATGCAGCATGAACGTCTGGCGAAAGCGGCGTCAATGACGGACTTTCTACTGCTGGCGCTACCTTGCCATGCGCAAATTAACGCCGAAAAGCTGAAACAAGGAGGCGCGGCGGCCTGTCTGTTAAAACCATTGACGTCAACGCGCCTGTTGCCAGCGCTGACGGAATATTGCCAGTTGAATCACCATCCTGAACCGCTGCTAATGGATACCAGTAAAATCACCATGACGGTTATGGCGGTTGATGATAATCCCGCTAATCTGAAGCTTATCGGCGCGTTACTGGAAGATAAAGTCCAGCACGTAGAGCTTTGTGATAGCGGACATCAGGCGGTGGATCGGGCGAAACAAATGCAGTTTGATCTGATTTTGATGGATATTCAGATGCCGGATATGGACGGCATACGCGCCTGCGAGTTAATTCACCAGCTTCCTCATCAGCAGCAAACACCGGTTATTGCCGTTACGGCACATGCGATGGCCGGGCAAAAAGAGAAGTTGCTCAGCGCGGGCATGAACGACTATCTGGCTAAACCGATAGAAGAAGAGAAGTTGCATAATCTGTTGCTGCGCTATAAACCCGGCGCCAACGTAGCAGCGCGCCTGATGGCGCCGGAACCGGCTGAGTTTATCTTCAATCCGAATGCGACGCTCGACTGGCAGCTTGCGCTCCGCCAGGCTGCCGGTAAGCCCGATCTGGCACGGGATATGCTGCAAATGCTGATTGATTTTCTGCCGGAAGTGCGCAACAAAATTGAAGAACAACTGGTGGGAGAAAACCCCAACGGTCTGGTCGATCTGATCCATAAGCTACACGGGAGCTGCGGCTATAGCGGCGTACCGCGGATGAAGAACCTTTGCCAGCTTATTGAGCAACAGCTTCGCAGCGGCGTCCACGAAGAGGAGCTGGAGCCTGAGTTTCTGGAGCTGCTGGATGAGATGGATAATGTCGCGCGTGAAGCGAAGAAGATATTGGGCTGATATTCGCCGGATGGCGGCATGACCGCCTTATCCGGCCTATAACTCAGCGTAACTGTTGCCCCGCTTTCAGCGTTGCAGCCACGTTGCGCGCGGTCATTCGTACGTTTTCACTCGCATTCTTCAGCGCGTCCTCCAGCGTACAGATGGTATAAATCACGCTGAAAACGGCATCAAGCCCATGTTCATGAACCACGCCAACATCCGCCGTCAGGCTACCCGCAATACCAATTACCGGCTTGTTATACCGTTTGGCGATGTTTGCCACGCCAATAGGGACTTTACCGTGAATGGTCTGGCTGTCGATGCGCCCCTCGCCGGTGATGACTAAATCAGCATCCGCAAGACACGCTTCCAGATGAAGCGCATCGGTGACAATCTCAATACCACGCCGTAGCTGCGCGCCGCAAAACGCGTATAACGCCGCCCCCATGCCGCCTGCCGCGCCGCCGCCTGCCAGATCCAACACATCGACATGCAGATCGCGGGCAATCAAATGCGCATAGCGAGTCAATGCCGTATCCAGGCGTTCAATCATTTCCGGCGTCGCCCCTTTTTGCGGACCAAAAACCGCAGACGCGCCCTCTTTGCCGGTAAGGGGATTCGTGACATCGCAGGCGACCTCTATATGACACGCCGACAAACGCTTATCCAGGCCGCTGATATCAATGCTGGCGAGTGTTTCCAGCCCAATGCCGCCTTGCACAATATCATTGCCCTGCGCATCCCGTAGCCTGGCCCCCAGCGCCTGCACCATCCCCGCGCCGCCATCGTTGGTGGCGCTACCGCCGATACCAATAATGATATGCTCAACGCCCGCATCCAGCGCATGACGGATCAGCTCGCCGGTTCCCCATGATGTGGTCTTCAACGGATCGCGTTGCGCGGGCGGTACCTGCTCCAGCCCACTGGCGGCCGCCATTTCAATGAACGCGGAACGCGCATCGCCGGAAAGCCCATAAAACGCATTGACGCGATGCCCCAACGGCCCGGTGACCTCAACATGCACGATTCGACCCGCCGTCGCTTCAACCATCGCTTCGACAGTACCTTCTCCGCCATCAGCCAGCGGTAATTTCAGGTAATCGGCGTCAGGCCAGATCTCGCGAAATCCTTGTTCAATGGCGGTCGCTACCTCAAGAGCACTCAAACTTTCCTTATACGAGTCTGGTGCGATCACTATTTTCATAAGTCGTCCTTACGCATGTTGATCCTGTTAAGCATACACCCAGAGAAGGACCGGTTCCTTACGGAACCGGCTCTGACTTAACGCACCATGCAAGGACGCTTATTATCAAACGTCCAGCCAGGAATTAAGTACTGCATTCCCATCGCGTCGTCACGCGCGCCTAAGCCATGCTTTTGATAAAGCTCATGCGCTTTCATCACCTGATCCATATCGAGCTCAACGCCCAGCCCCGGTTTGGTCGGTACTTGCACCATGCCGCCTTTAATTTCAAACGGTTCTTTAGTCAGACGTTGGTTGCCTTCCTGCCAGATCCAGTGGGTATCGATCGCGGTGATCTTGCCCGGCGCCGCCGCGGCAACATGGGTAAACATCGCCAACGAAATATCAAAGTGGTTGTTAGAGTGCGAGCCCCAGGTCAGACCGAACTCATGACACATTTGCGCCACGCGTACAGAGCCTTGCATAGTCCAGAAGTGCGGGTCCGCCAGCGGGATATCGACGGATTGCAGCGACAGCGTATGCCCCATTTGACGCCAGTCGGTCGCTATCATATTGGTGGCCGTCGGTAATCCGGTCGCGCGACGGAATTCCGCCATCACTTCACGTCCGGAAAAACCCTGCTCCGCGCCGCACGGATCTTCTGCATAGGCCAGAGAACCTTTCAGGTATTTACCAATGCTGATCGCTTCGTTCAGCGACCAGGCACCGTTTGGATCGAGCGTGACGCGCGCTTGTGGGAAACGTTTCGCCAGCGCTACGATTGACTCGGCCTCTTCTTCGCCCGCCAGCACGCCGCCTTTCAGTTTGAAGTCGTTGAAGCCGTATTTTTCATAGGCGGCTTCCGCCAGACGCACTACCGTTTCCGGCGTCATCGCCTCTTCATGGCGCAGACGATACCAGTCGCATGGCTCATCCGGCTGGCTCTGATACGGCAGTGGCGTGGCCTTGCGATTGCCGACAAAGAACAGATAACCCAGCATTTCGACTTCGCTGCGCTGCTGACCGTCGCCTAACAGCGAAGCGACGTTGACGCCCAGGTGTTGGCCTAAAAGGTCAAGCATTGCCGCTTCAATACCAGTCACCACATGGATAGTGGTACGGAGATCGAACGTTTGTAAACCGCGTCCGCCCGCATCGCGATCGGCAAACTGGTTGCGAACGGCGGTCAGGACATTTTTATATTCACCCAGCGTTTTTCCCACCACCAGTGGGATCGCATCTTCCAGCGTTTTGCGGATTTTTTCGCCGCCCGGAATCTCGCCGACCCCGGTATGACCGGAGTTATCTTTAATAATGACGATGTTGCGCGTGAAGAACGGGGCATGCGCGCCGCTCAGGTTCATCAGCATACTGTCATGGCCCGCAACCGGGATAACCTGCATTTCAGTCACTACAGGCGTCGTAAATTGAGTACTCATAACTGTGTCCTTATTCAGAATTAGTGACGACCAAAAACAGGGCGTTTGCGGTCAAAAGTCCAGCCGGGGATCAGGTATTGCATCGGGCCTGCATCATTACGCGCGCCGCCTGGCAGCGTTTTATACGCGTCATGCGCTTTTCGCACCTGTTCCCAGTCAAGCTCCACGCCCAGTCCTGGCGCATCCGGAACGGCAATTTTGCCGTTTTTAATTTCCAGCGGATTTTTAGTCAGGCGGCAATCGCCCTCCTGCCAGATCCAGTGCGTATCAATAGCGGTGGGTTTGCCTGGCGCCGCCGCGCCGACATGGGTAAACATCGCCAGTGAAATATCAAAATGGTTATTCGAATGGCAGCCCCAGGTTAGCCCCCAGTCATCGCACAGTTGCGCCACGCGAACGGCGCCGGTGAGAGTCCAGAAATGCGGGTCGGCAAGAGGAATGTCTACCGCATTGAGCATCGCCGCGTGTCCCATTTCACGCCAGTTGGTGGCAATCATATTGGTCGCTACCGGCAGTCCTGTAGCACGGCGGAACTCCGCCATGACTTCACGACCAGAGAATCCTTGCTCCGCGCCGCACGGATCTTCCGCGTAGGTCAGTACATCATTCAGCCCTTTGCACAACGCAATGGCTTCATCCAGTAGCCAGGCGCCGTTCGGATCCACGGTAATACGCGCGTCCGGGAAGCGTTTTTTTAGCGCGCGAACGGTATCAATCTCTTGTTCGCCCGGCAGCACGCCACCCTTGAGTTTAAAATCTTTAAAACCGTAGCGATCCTGAGACGCTTCCGCCAGCCGCACGACCGCGTCGCTGTTCAGCGCTTCCTGATGGCGCAGACGGTACCATTCATGACTGCCCGGCGTGCTTTCCAGATACGGCAGATCGGTTTTAGTACGATCGCCAATATAGAAGAGATAGCCTAACACGGTGACGGCATCGCGCTGTTTACCGGGTCCTAACAGTTCACAGACCGGCACATTAAGCGCCTGTCCCAGTAGATCAAGCAGCGCCGCTTCCAAAGCCGCCACCGCGTTAACCCGCAGTTCAAACGTCCATGCGCCTTTACCAAAGGTGTCAAAATCAGCGGCCTGGTTGCCTTTATGCACCTGCTGCACCACTTTGTTCAGGCGGGCGACTTCCTGGCCTAATACCATCGGAATAGCATCGACCAGCGTCTGATAAATCACTTCTCCGCCCGGCGCCTCACCGACGCCAGTATGCCCGGCGTTATCGGTGAGGACGACGATGTTACGGGTGAAGTACGCGTTATGCGCGCCGCCGATGTTGAGTAGCATACTGTCATGTCCGGCAACCGGAATGACCTTCATGTCCGTAATAACGGGACTGGATTGCGTTGTCATGATAATTGTCCTGCGACAGGTTTCAGTTCAATACGCTTAATATCGCCTACCAGCACCAGATAGCTGATGATGGCCACCAGGGCATGAACGCCGACATAGATCAACGCGCCGTTGAAGGAACCGGTGGTGCCAACGATGTAACCAATCGCGATTGGCGTCACAATACCGGAAATATTGCCGAACATATTAAACAAGCCGCCGGAAAGACCGCTGATCTCTTTCGGCGCGGTATCCGCCATTACTGCCCAGCCCAACGCGCCGATACCTTTACCGAAGAAGGCCAACGCCATAAAGCCGATGATCATCCATTCCACGTTCACATAGTTACAGAACACCATAACCATTGACAGCAACATCCCCAGCACAATCGGCGTCTTGCGCGCGATATTCAGGGAGCCAGTACGACGCATCAGCCAGTCGGAAATGATGCCGCCCAACACGCCGCCGATAAAGCCGCAGACCGCAGGAACCGAGGCGACAAAGCCCGCTTTGAGAATCGACATGCCGCGCGCCTGAACCAAATAGACCGGGAACCAGGTAATAAAGAAATAGGTCAATGCGTTAATACAGTACTGACCGATGTAAACGCCAATCATCATACGAGAGCCCAGCAGCTGTTTGATCTGGCCCCATTTGACGCTAAACGGTACTTTCGCTTTGGTGTCTTTCTGATCCATATTGATCAGCGCGCCGCCTTCTGCGATGTACTCCAACTCTTTCTTATTTACGCCCGGATGGTTATTTGGTTCATGAATAACTTTCAACCAGATAAAGCTGATGATGATCCCTAACCCGCCCATAAAGAAGAAGACATGCGACCAGCCCACTTCGTGCGTCAGCCAGCCCATAATCGGCGCGAAAATAACCGTGGCAAAGTATTGCGCGGAGTTAAAGATGGCCACCGCCGTTCCTCTCTCCTGCGCCGGGAACCAGGCTGCAACAATGCGACTGTTGCCCGGGAAAGAAGGCGATTCCGCCAGACCAACCAGGAAACGAAGCGTAAAGAGGGCAACAATAATGCCGAAACCACTAAAGATATCGACAAAACCCTGCAACAGGGTGAAGACTGACCAAATGAAAATAGACCAGAAATAGACGCGTTTGGAACCAAAGCGGTCCAGCAGCCAGCCGCCCGGGATCTGCCCGATAACATAGGCCCATGAAAAAGCAGAAAAAACATAGCCCATGCCTACCGGATCAAGGCCGATATCTTTGGCCATTTCTGAGCCGGCAATGGACAATGTGGCGCGGTCGCCGTAGTTGAAGGATGTGACGATAAACAGCATCACCACTATCCAGTAGCGGGCGTTCGTGCGTTTCTCCGCACTGCTCGCCGCGTGACTTAATGAACTCATTGTTGCACTCCTGAAATTTCGCGTTAGCTACGCTCACTCTGAACTGCACAACCGGTAGGGAATCAGAGATAACGTTTCCTTGTTGCAGCTTTTATTAGGTCGTTTGCTTTGCACGCTGCATGCTTTTATTCACTGGCAGGAGAAGTATAAAAAGCGCGCCACACACACTCACCGTGCAACAACACAGTATTTTGGCGATGAATTACGCCTGTTTATGGCAAAAGCCCAGGACAGTGGAAGCCACTTCACGGAAATGAAATCAGAAGGCGTCAGGCGTCGACGCAGGAGGAATAAAAAGAGAAGAATGTGAAACAGGTCGCTTGATTACATGAAAACGCCCGTAAAAAACTGCCGCTTTTGCGGGCATATGCCCAAAGCTAACACGATTCAGTTACTTTATACTGTATACAGGTCGTGATTTTGCTTACTGGCAACGCAAGCAAACGAAAAGGTACCCTCCCGTAGGGGGGAGGGATTTACCTCAGGAAAGTAAAGTTCCCCAGTTTTCAACCCAGGGATTGGATTGGCTCTCCGGCTCCGGATGTTCGCTGGCGTCAATGAATAATATCTCCCCCACCCGCTGCGCGCTTTGCTCTTGCAACAGGGCATCAAACTGTTTGCCGCCATTACAGAAATTGGGGTAGCTGCTATCACCTAACGCAATCACCCCGTAACGCAGGTTTGGTTGAAAACCGACGGTATCTTTAATGCCGTGAAAGAGCGGCGCAATGCTATCCGGTAGATCGCCCTGCCCGGTCGTCGAGGTAACGACCAGCGCAACCTTATCCTGATATTGCTGCCAGTCGGACAGTTCAGGATCTTCAAACACGGTCGCGCTGTGGCCCTGTCTGGCGAGGATCGCTTCCGCTTCTTCCGCCACCAGCAGTGAGTTGCCATACATGGTCCCGACAAAAATACCAATTTCCGCCATTATGCGTATCTCCCTGAATTATGCCTGATGAGTCTCATCCTGCCGGGACGCCGCCGTAAACTCAACCCTTTCATTGTCAGGGAGAAGTCCACGCCAGCCAAACTGTGTCAGCGCCTGCATCCAGGTTTCATCCAACCCGGCCTGAATCATCAACGGCTGTCCGGTGAAGGGGTGCGTCAGTTCAAGCCGACTGGCATGAAGCATCAGGCGACGACAGGCAAAATGCTCTGCGGCGCTGCGGTTTTGTCGCAAATCGCCATGCTTGCTGTCGCCGATGATAGGATGACGCAGATGCGCCAGATGACGACGAAGCTGGTGCTTGCGTCCCGTTTTTGGTTCCAGCTCAACCAGACCATAACGCGTGGTGGGATAACGTCCGGTCGGCACCGCCATTTCGACCGTCGCCAGTCCGCGATACTGCGTTACAGCCGGCTGGGGCGCTTTATCCTCGCGGGCGAATTTATCAGCAATTTTATCGCGCTCTTCCACCAGCGGATAATCCAGTACTGCGTCATCCATCAGCCAGCCGCGCACAATGGCATGGTAGCGTTTACGGATGTGGTGCTGCTCGAACTGCTGCGCCAGACGGCGTCCCGCTTCGCTGGACAGCCCCATTAACAGTACGCCCGACGTGGGTCTGTCGAGACGGTGGGCGGTAAAAACATGCTGGCCGATTTGGTCGCGCACCGTTTGCATGACCACGACTTTTTCGTCGCGATCCAGCCAGCTCCGGTGAACAAGCCAGCCTGCGGGTTTATTCACGGCAACCAGCCACGGGTCTTGATAGAGGATCTCCAGCATCAGGATTTATCGCGGACGAATAGCGCATCCAAATCCTGCAAAACCGCCAGGATCGCCTCCCTCTGCGGATGATCCGCCGCCAGCGCCATTTCATAATAAGGGGCGACGGCGAACGCCTCGGGCAGCGGCTGCGCATTATCAAGTAGGGTATGCATACGAGGGATCAATACCCATTGCAGCCATTCCAGCGGTTCCATGGTATCCATAAAAAATGGTTGGGTGCTGGTAAACAGGTGCGCCTGCGGCGCATCCAGCCGCCAGTGGCGATGCTCGCGCAGCAGCGTTTCAAGCGCATGTAACTGCTGACGCACACGGTCATGAGTCGTCATGTTAAAAACCTCAATGATGAAAATCTGGCGCGAAGAATAACAAAAAAAAGGGAGCACTGTATAAACAGTGCTCCCGGTTCGTTTCGCAGCATTCCAGCTACTTTTCGTGCTCCCTGCTCATCCGTGACAACTTTTCCTGTGACCTTACGGCCTGTTCATCCTGAACGTTTGCATCCTGCGCACATCGCCCGATGTGATAGCTTCTTCCTGAAGCGTCCCTGGTCATCCAGACCCGCCGAACATCCTGATCGGCTCTCGTTCTCCGTCCTGGAGGTGTCCTTTAACGCATCCTGCGCTTTCCACTTTGCTTCATCCTGAAGCCTTTCCTTGTAACACCATCCTGGCGTGTCCTGCTGAAGCGCCATCATCCTGACGTTCGCTTCGTTGTACGACTCCCTGTCGACGAAGATAGAATCGCCTGTTTCACCTTGTCTTACAAGACACCTACAGACAATACCTTAAGTAAATTTTCATATGAAAGTGCGCAAAAACATTTTAACAGGTTGTTTTATATAGACTTACATAAGAAAACGGGACTCAGTATCCGCTGATATCCTGGCGATCTCCTACAGACTTTGTAAGAGATCTCTCACACCTGTTAGGGCAAACGATTACAGAAGAGGATTAAGTTGCGTAAGGAATTCCGCAAGCGTTGCGGCAAGAACGGTACGATTGCGGGTGCCCAGCGTTTCTTTAATCACCTCGCCGGACAGATTACAGACCGAAATGACCTCAAGCTCATTTTCCTGCGTCGCAATAAAAAGCGTGGGAGGAAGCTTGAGCCGCTTTTGCGTGACCAGGTGGCCTATCAGATTTTCCTGCACGCGCCGAAAGTCATCCTGACTCCAGGTTTGCAGTAGCGTAAGCTTTTCATCCGCGAACTGCGCGGGCATGTCGCCAGCAAACTGCGTGGTGTAAAACGCGTGGAGCGCAGGTTGTACCATAATATCGAAGGCGCGTTCAACCGCGTTTACATTTTCTTCGCCTTCAAAAGGTTGCGGCTGCCAGTAAACGGCATCGCGGGTTGAAGAAATAATGCACGGAGAAGGTACGCCATACAGTTCTTCGCTCAACGGCCAGCTACCGTGTTTTTCTTGCCACGCGTCGCAGTAACGCGTCGTAAAGGCTTTCAATGCCTGCGCTGTCAGTTCGTCCACCAGTTTCTCTCTTCATAAAAGCCAGGATACACTTGGCGCATAGTGTATCTGGTTTATGACGGTGAAACATGTCTTCTTATGAAAACCATCAGGCTCTCGATGGCCTGACTCTCGGAAAATCAACGGATTACCGGGACAATTATGACGCCAGCCTGCTGCAGGGCGTACCGCGCAGTTTGAATCGCGACCCGCTCGGATTAACAGCCGATAATTTGCCGTTCCACGGCGCGGATATCTGGACGTTGTATGAACTTTCCTGGCTTAACAGCCGTGGTCTTCCGCAGGTCGCCGTCGGGCATGTCGAACTGGATTACACCAGCGTTAATTTAATCGAATCCAAAAGCTTTAAACTGTATCTGAACAGCTTTAACCAGACGCGCTTTGACACCTGGGAGACGGTGCGCCAGACGCTGGAGCGCGATCTGCGCGCCTGCGCGCAGGGCAACGTTAGCGTGAGGCTTCATCGTCTTGATGAGCTGGAAGGACAGCCTGTCGCCCATTTCCACGGCACCTGTATTGACGATCAGGATATCAGTATCGACAACTACCAGTTTACTACCGACTATCTGCAACATGCGGTCAGCGGCGAGAAGCAAGTAGAGGAGACGCTGGTCAGTCATCTGCTGAAATCCAACTGCCTGATCACCCACCAACCGGACTGGGGCTCAATACAAATTCAGTATCGCGGGCGCAAAATCGACAGGGAAAAACTGCTGCGTTATCTGGTCTCCTTCCGTCACCATAATGAATTTCACGAGCAGTGCGTAGAGCGTATTTTTAATGACATTCTGCGCTTCTGCCAGCCGGAAACGTTAAGCGTTTATGCGCGCTATACCCGCCGCGGCGGGCTGGACATTAATCCCTGGCGCAGCAATGCCGATTTTGTGCCCGCCACGGGCAGGCTGGCGCGTCAGTAATCTTTTTTGTCAATTTTGCGTGCCGGATTGCGCATGTAAGGTTGTGAAAGGTCATCAGCCAGGGCTATTGTAATCAACAGGGAATGGCGTGTTGCGTCCCATAAGGAGTTTACTTGATTACACATATTAGCCCGCTTGGCTCAATGGATATGTTGTCGCAACTGGAAGTGGACATGCTGAAACGCACGGCCAGTAGCGACCTGTATCAACTGTTTCGTAACTGTTCACTTGCCGTTCTTAACTCCGGCAGCCTGACCGACAACAGCAAAGAGCTGCTGTCCCGCTTTGAAAATTTCGATATTAACGTGCTGCGCCGCGAGCGCGGCGTGAAGCTGGAATTGATTAATCCGCCTGAAGACGCCTTTGTTGACGGGCGGATTATTCGTGCGCTACAGGCTAACCTGTTCGCGGTGCTGCGCGACATTCTCTTTGTGAATGGGCAGATCCATAATGCCGGTCGTTTCCAGCATCTGGATCTTGAAAGCTCAACACATATCACCAATCTGGTGTTCTCCATTTTGCGCAACGCCCGGGCGCTGCACGTCGGCGAAGCGCCAAACATGGTGGTATGCTGGGGCGGCCACTCAATTAACGAAAACGAGTACCTGTATGCCCGTCGCGTCGGCACACAGTTGGGATTACGCGAGCTGAACATCTGCACCGGCTGCGGCCCTGGGGCGATGGAAGCCCCCATGAAGGGCGCGGCGGTCGGTCACGCGCAGCAGCGTTATAAAGACAGCCGCTTTATCGGCATGACTGAACCTTCCATTATTGCGGCTGAACCGCCTAACCCGCTGGTGAACGAACTGATCATCATGCCGGATATCGAAAAACGCCTGGAAGCGTTCGTCCGTATCGCACACGGTATCATCATCTTCCCGGGCGGCGTGGGTACGGCGGAAGAGCTGCTTTATTTGCTGGGGATTCTGATGAATCCAGCCAATAAAAATCAGGTGCTGCCGCTGATCCTGACCGGACCAAAAGAGAGCGCCGATTACTTCCGCGTGCTGGATGAGTTTATTACCCATACGCTGGGCGAAGCGGCCCGCCGTCATTACCGCATCATCATTGACGATGCGGCGGAGGTAGCGCGGCTGATGAAGAAAGCGATGCCGCAAGTGAAAGAGAATCGCCGCGATACCGGCGACGCCTATAGTTTTAACTGGTCGATGCGTATTGCACCGGATCTGCAGGTGCCGTTTGAGCCGTCGCATGAGAATATGGCCAACCTGAAACTGTACCCGGATCAACCGGTTGAGATTCTGGCGGCGGATCTGCGGCGCGCCTTCTCCGGTATTGTCGCGGGGAACGTGAAGGAGGTCGGGATACGCGCCATTGAAGCTAATGGTCCGTATAAAATCCACGGCGATCGAGAGATGATGCGTCGCATGGACGATCTGCTGCAGGGATTCGTCGCGCAGCATCGTATGAAATTGCCAGGTTCCGCCTACATCCCCTGTTACGAGATCTGCGCTTAGCGCTTATGCCCGGTTGCCGCCAGCAGCCGGGCGCTTCTCCCATTCCTTTCATTGCGGTATGGCGATTAACGTATGCCTTCATTTTTTATGATGATCATCAGAGGCATAGCCCGCATTGTTTTATAAACACCATTTATAATTCATCATAAATAGATTGCCAGGCAAACGTTTACCTCACTCCTCTTACCGTGATTTATCGGTCCAAACTCTTATTCTTCGTCAGAATTCACTAAAAACCTTGATTTTTATAGTCAAACCTCCGTATCTTGCGCCCCAATCTTTCCGGCCTTATATCGTTAATGGTAGCCTTCGCGCCCGGAAATTCGTTATGACGTTTTTTTAATAGATTAATGGTCCAAATTTATCCATGTAAGAAGCGGATTATTGCATTTGAGATCGGGATCACTGATAGATTCATCACTTAAATGTATCTTTCCGCCCGAAAATTATTACGGCGAAAAATTATATAAAAAGCGTCCCTAAGCAGATTTCATTTTACGATCAGGTCTTTTTTCATTGGATTAGACCAGCAACCTGATTTTTAGCATCCTCCAGGAGAAATAGATGGAAACCACTCAGACCAGCACTATTGCTTCGATTGACTCTCGAAGCGCATGGCGCAAAACGGATACCATGTGGATGCTGGGCCTTTACGGCACGGCAATCGGCGCGGGCGTTCTGTTCCTGCCGATCAACGCAGGCGTCGGCGGCATGATTCCGCTCATCATCATGGCGATTCTCGCTTTCCCGATGACCTTTTTCGCACACCGTGGTTTAACCCGCTTCGTGCTGTCCGGTAAAAACCCGGGTGAAGACATCACTGAAGTCGTTGAGGAACACTTCGGTATCGGCGCAGGTAAACTGATTACCCTGCTCTACTTCTTCGCGATTTACCCCATCCTGCTGGTTTACAGCGTGGCGATTACTAATACCGTGGAAAGCTTCCTGACCCACCAGTTAGCGATTAATCCGCCGCCGCGGGCGATTCTTTCCCTGATCCTGATTGTTGGCATGATGACCATCGTGCGCTTCGGCGAGCAAATGATCGTTAAGGCGATGAGTATCCTGGTATTCCCGTTCGTCGCTGCGCTGATGCTGCTGGCCTTGTACCTGATCCCGCAGTGGAACGGCGCGGCGCTGGAAACGCTGTCCTTTGATTCCGCCGCGTCTACCGGTAACGGTCTGTGGATGACGCTGTGGCTGGCGATTCCGGTGATGGTTTTCTCTTTCAACCACTCCCCGATCATCTCCTCCTTCGCGGTTGCGAAGCGTGAAGAGTACGGTGAAGGCGCTGAGAAGAAATGTTCTAAAATTCTGGCCTTCGCCCACATCATGATGGTGCTGACCGTGATGTTCTTCGTCTTCAGCTGCGTGCTGAGCCTGACGCCGGCAGATCTGGCGGCGGCAAAAGAGCAGAACATCTCTATTCTGTCTTACCTGGCGAACCACTTTAACGCGCCGATCATCGCCTGGATGGCGCCGATTATTGCGATGATTGCTATCACCAAATCCTTCCTCGGCCACTACCTGGGCGCGCGTGAAGGCTTTAACGGTATGGTGATTAAATCGCTGCGTGGTAAAGGTAAATCCATCGAAATCAACAAACTGAATAAAATTACCGCGCTGTTCATGCTGGTCACCACCTGGATTGTGGCGACGCTGAACCCCAGCATCCTGGGCATGATTGAAACCCTGGGCGGCCCGATCATCGCGATGATTCTGTTCCTGATGCCGATGTATGCCATCCAGAAAGTACCGGCAATGCGTAAGTACAGCGGTCATATCAGCAACGTATTCGTTGTGATTATGGGCCTGATTGCCATCTCCGCTATTTTCTACTCACTGTTCAGCTAAGTCCTTTAGCGCCGCTTACTGCGGCGCTTCTCTATGATACAACCGCAATGGATGCCCTATGATTAGCGTATTCGATATTTTTAAAATCGGCATTGGCCCTTCCAGTTCTCACACCGTCGGACCAATGAAAGCAGGCAAGCAGTTCACGGATGATCTGATTGCCCGCCATATCCTTACAGATGTCACCCGCGTCGTGGTGGATGTCTACGGCTCTCTGTCATTGACGGGTAAAGGCCACCACACTGATATCGCCATTATTATGGGCCTGGCGGGGAATCTGCCGGACACCGTCGATATCGACGCCATTCCGTCCTTTATCCAGGATGTGAACACCCATGGGCGTTTACTACTGGCCAATGGGCAGCATGAAGTCGAATTTCCGGTCGATAAGTGCATGAATTTCCACGCCGACAACCTGTCTCTGCATGAAAACGGGATGCGTATTACCGCGCTGGCGGGCGATAAGGTGCTCTACAGCCAAACCTACTACTCCATTGGCGGCGGCTTTATCGTCGATGAAGAGCACTTTGGTTTGACGAATAGCGAACCTGTTAACGTGCCGTACCCTTACAAAACCGCCGCGGATTTACAGCGCCACTGCCAGGAGACGGGTCTGTCGCTCTCCGGTCTGATGATGCAAAACGAACTGGCCCTGCACAGTAAAGAAGCGCTGGAGCAGCACTTCGCCAGGGTCTGGGAGGTAATGCGCAGCGGTATTGAGCGCGGTATCACCACCGAGGGCGTATTGCCGGGCAAACTGCGCGTTCCGCGTCGCGCGGCGGCGCTGCGTCGGGTGCTGGTCAGTCAGGATAAGACCACCACCGATCCGATGGCGGTCGTCGACTGGATCAATATGTTCGCGCTGGCGGTGAACGAAGAGAATGCCGCAGGCGGACGAGTAGTCACTGCGCCGACTAACGGCGCATGTGGTATTGTTCCGGCGGTGCTGGCGTACTATGACAAGTTTATCCGCGAAGTAAATGCTAACTCACTTGCTCGCTATATGCTGGTCGCCAGCGCGATTGGCTCGCTGTATAAGATGAACGCCTCTATTTCCGGCGCCGAAGTGGGTTGTCAGGGAGAGGTCGGCGTGGCCTGTTCCATGGCGGCAGCGGGTCTGGCCGAGCTGCTGGGCGGTAGTCCGGCGCAGGTGTGTATCGCCGCAGAAATCGCCATGGAGCATAATCTGGGGTTAACTTGCGATCCGGTTGCCGGTCAGGTACAGGTTCCCTGCATTGAGCGTAACGCAATTGCTTCAGTCAAAGCGGTCAACGCCGCGCGTATGGCGCTGCGCCGTACCAGCGAACCGCGTGTATGCCTCGATAAAGTGATTGAGACCATGTACGAAACCGGTAAAGACATGAACGCTAAGTACCGCGAAACTTCGCGCGGCGGCCTGGCGATGAAGATCGTTACCTGCGATTAATTCTCAGCACATTTTAGGATCTGTAGGCCGGATAAGGCGCTCGCCGCCATCCGGCTTTGTTGCCTGATGTCGCTTCGCTTGTCAGGCCTACGGATAGTGCTATTTCGCAATGCTCGCCTCCCCCCGCCGTGAATGTTACCCTACGCGCAGGTTTGTAAGGGAGAACACCGTGGCTGCTCATCTGCTTATCGTCGACGCGCTCAATTTGATTCGCCGTATTCACGCCGTTCAGGGATCGCCCTGTGTGGAAACCTGCCAACACGCGCTCGATCAATTGATTATCCACAGCCAGCCAACCCATGCCGTAGCGGTATTTGATGACGACGCGCGCAGCAGCGGCTGGCGTCATCAGCGTTTGCCGGACTACAAAGCAGGACGTCCGCCGATGCCTGACGATTTACATAATGAAATGCCCACCCTACGCGCCGCGTTTGAACAGCGCGGCGTACGCTGTTGGGCATCAGACGGTAACGAAGCGGACGATCTGGCGGCGACGCTGGCGCTAAAAGTTACCGAAGCCGGACACCAGGCAACCATTGTGTCAACCGATAAAGGCTATTGCCAGTTGCTCTCTCCGGGATTGCGCATTCGCGACTACTTCCAGAAACGCTGGCTGGACGCGCCGTTTATTGAAAAAGAGTTTGGCGTACTTCCCCGGCAGTTGCCGGATTACTGGGGTCTGGCAGGAATCAGCAGTTCGAAAGTCCCCGGCGTTGCCGGTATCGGCCCCAAAAGCGCGACCCAGCTGTTGATTCAGTTTCAAAATCTGGAGGGAATTTACGCCCATCTGGACGAGGTGCCGGAAAAGTGGCGCAAAAAGCTTGAGACGCATAAAGAAATGGCATTTCTCTGCCGCGATATTGCACGCCTGCAAACCGATTTACATATTGACGGAAACTTACAGCAGCTACGGCTGGCGCGGTAGTTTTGTTGCCGGATGGCGGCGTGAACGCCTTATCCTGCCTACAGGACTGCACGAAATGTAGAGCGGATAAGCGCAGCGCCATCCGGCAAAATTACCAGGCGAGATGATACAGTTCGACAATGTCCGCCAGACTCGCTTCACGCGGATTGCCGCCCGTACAGACATCATCGAACGCCGCCTGCGCCAGCGCCGGGATATCCTCTTTTCGAACGCCAACATCACGCAAATACAGCGGAATTCCCACATCGCGATTTAGCGTAAATACGGCTTCCACTGCGGCATTACGCGCCTCTTCAAGACTCAATCCTTCTACCTTCACCCCCATCGCCCGGGCGATATCACGGAATTTCTCGTTGGTAGACCCGGCATTGAAACGCATCACATGCGGAAGCAAAATAGCATTCGCGACGCCGTGCGGCGTGTTGTAAAACGCGCCCAACGGATGCGCCATCCCATGCACCAGTCCCAGCCCCACATTGGAAAACCCCATCCCGGCAACGTATTGCCCCAGCGCCATCGCCTCACCGGCCTCTTTTTCTCCGGCTACGGCGCCGCGCAGCGCGCCAGCAATAATCTCAATGGCTTTGATATGTAATGCATCCGTCAGCGCCCATGCGGCCCGGGTAATATAGCCTTCAATAGCATGGGTTAGCGCATCCACGCCCGTTGCCGCTTTCAGCGCGGGCGGCATACCGTCCATCATATCGGCATCGATAAATGCCGCCTGCGGAATATCATGTGGATCGACACAAACGAATTTGCGCCGTTTCTCTTCATCGGTAATCACATAATTGATAGTGACTTCCGCCGCGGTTCCCGCCGTTGTCGGGATCGCCATAATCGGCACGCTGGGTTTACGGGTCGGCGATAGCCCTTCCAGACTGCGCACATCGGCAAATTCCGGATTGTTACTGATAATACCGATCGCTTTGCAGGTATCCTGCGGAGAACCGCCGCCAATGGCGATGAGATAGTCCGCGCCGCTTTGGGTAAAGACCTTAAGCCCTTCCTGGACAACGGAAATCGTAGGATTAGGGATCACGCCCGCATAGATTTCCCACGCCAGCCCTGCGGCATCCATTCTGCTTGTCACTTTATCGACCACACCGCATTGTACCAGCGTTTCATCCGTAACAATCAGCGCTTTATGATAACCGCGGCGCGTCACCTCATCGGTTAATGCGTCCACCGCTCCCCGGCCAAACCATGCCGTTTCATTCAGAATCATTCTGTTCGCCATCGCCTGTCTCCTGACATCACTCTTCAATACGTAATCCGTAAGTTTTAAATTTCTCCAGTACGATAGCGATCGCCTCGTCATCCAGTACCGGTACCGGATCGACAATGGCCAGCGTACTTAAATAGAGCTGCGCCAGCACTTCCACTTCATGCGCCAGCCATAATGCTTTGTCTAAATTGTCTTCACAAGCGATAAGCCCGTGATGCTGTAACAGTGTCGCTTTACGATTTTTAAGCGCCACGGCAACATAGTCAGAAAGTTCGCGGGTGCCAAAAGTGGCGTAGGGCGCGCAGGGAATAGAGTTTCCCCCTGCGGCGGCAATCATGTAGTGAATTGCCGGAATCGGGCGATTCAGGATCGAGACTGCCGTACAATGGACAGCGTGGTTATGTACCACGGCATTGGCGTCAGGGCGCGTCTGGTATGCCGCCATATGAAAACGCCACTCGCTGGAAGGCAGTTTGCCCTGCTCATGCTGACCGTCTGCATCAATAAAGACAATGTGCGACTCTGTCAGCTTCTCGTAGGGGATCCCCGTCGGCGTAATCAGCATTCCGCCCTGATAACGTACGCTCACGTTACCTGCCGTCCCCTGATTTAACCCTAACCGCGTCATTTCCAGACAGGTATCAATAATCTGCCGCGCCAGTCTATTTCGTTCCATTATTTACCTCTCTCTGTGATTCAAAATGAGACAACAAAACCGCCTTTCGCATCGCACTGCTGTCCTGTTGAAATAATCGAATAGTTAGCAACTATCATCATACTGAATAAAGAGAAGGGAATTTAAATAACGATATTTTGTGATTCACATCAATTAATTCGCCACGATAAACCAGACGACTACCGTTTCTCTCGCCGATAAATGCCCGCTCTTAATAATATTTTTTTAAACGGGCAAAAATGAAGAATAAGTTACTACTGCCCGTTTTCGTGGCAATAATTTAATTCGGGCATTCAGTCTGTGGTTTTTTAAATTAAACATCTCAAACGGTCATTTTTTTATGAAAATTAAAGTGATGATAATCACAGAACGATCTGCTCTCAGGTATAAATGTGACCGCCATCATATTAAAAGGCCTTTTTTATTTGAAAATGAATCCATGAGTTCATTCCGGACGCCAATTTATTACCGGAAAGAAAAGCGAACTCACCTAATTTTACGGTCTGGTGACCAGAACCGACCGCACGCAAAAGCTTCTGAACCGATGAGGATGCTATGGGAAACACAACAATACAAACGCAGAGTTTTCGTGCTGTGGATGCAGAGCAAAGCAAGAGCAAGCGCTACATTATTCCATTCGCCTTACTTTGCTCGCTATTTTTTCTGTGGGCCGTCGCCAATAATCTGAATGACATTTTATTACCGCAGTTTCAACAAGCTTTTACGCTAACTAACTTTCAGGCTGGGCTTATTCAGTCAGCGTTTTATTTCGGTTATTTCGTCATTCCAATCCCCGCTGGGATTTTGATGAAAAAACTCAGTTATAAAGCAGGGATTATCACCGGGCTTTTTTTGTATGCTGTTGGCGCCGCATTATTCTGGCCTGCCGCCGAGATAATGAATTACACATTATTTTTAATTGGCCTGTTTATCATCGCCGCCGGTTTAGGCTGCCTTGAAACTGCAGCCAACCCTTTTGTTACGGTATTAGGTCCAGAAAGCGGCGGACATTTCCGGCTTAATCTGGCGCAAACTTTTAACTCCTTTGGCGCTATTATCGCCGTTGTGTTTGGGCAAAGCCTTATTTTGTCTAACGTGCCGCATCAATCGCAAGAAGCGCTTGATAAAATGACGCCGGATCAGCTTAGCGCCTATAAACACAGCCTGGTGTTATCGGTACAAACGCCATACATGATTATCGTCGCCATCGTATTAGTAGTTGCGCTGCTGATTATGCTGACCAAATTTCCGGCCCTGCAAAGTGACGATCATAGCGATGCTAAACAAAGCTCTTTCTTATCTTCTCTCTCCCGACTCATCCGTATCCGCCACTGGCGCTGGGCGGTGCTGGCGCAGTTCTGCTACGTGGGGGCGCAAACCGCCTGCTGGAGCTATCTGATCCGCTACGCCATTGAGGAGATCCCTGGAATGACGCCCGGTTTCGCCGCCAATTACCTGACCGGCACTATGGTGTGCTTCTTTATCGGCCGTTTCACCGGGACCTGGCTTATCAGCCGCTTCGCGCCGCATAAAGTGCTGGCCGCCTACGCCCTGTTTGCCATGCTCCTGTGTCTGATTTCCGCCTTTAGCGGCGGACATATCGGCCTGCTGGCGCTGACGTTGTGTAGCGCATTTATGTCAATCCAGTACCCGACCATCTTCTCGCTGGGTATCAAAAATCTGGGACAGGACACTAAGTACGGCTCGTCTTTTATCGTCATGACCATCATTGGCGGCGGTATTGTCACGCCAGTAATGGGCTTCGTTAGCGACGCCGCAGGCAAAATCCCGACCGCCGAACTGGTTCCGGCATTGTGCTTTGCCGTCATCTTCATTTTTGCCCGTTTCCGTTCACAAGCGGCGACAAACTGAACATTTATCCGAATAACGTGAGGAATCTGTCATGAAAAAAATCAGCTTACCGAAAATCGGTATCCGCCCGGTGATTGATGGACGTCGTATGGGCGTACGCGAGTCGCTCGAAGAGCAAACCATGAACATGGCGAAAGCGACGGCGGCGCTCATCACCGAGAAAATCCGCCACGCCTGCGGGGCACAGGTGGAGTGCGTCATTGCGGATACCTGTATTGCCGGAATGGCGGAATCCGCCGCCTGTGAAGAAAAATTCAGTAGCCAGAACGTGGGCGTGACCATTACCGTTACGCCGTGTTGGTGCTATGGCAGCGAAACCATTGATATGGACCCGATGCGTCCGAAAGCCATCTGGGGCTTTAACGGCACAGAGCGTCCTGGGGCGGTTTACCTTGCCGCGGCGCTGGCGGCGCACAGCCAGAAAGGCATTCCGGCGTTCTCCATTTATGGCCATGACGTGCAGGATGCCGACGATACCTCCATTCCTGCCGACGTCGAAGAAAAACTGCTGCGTTTTGCGCGGGCAGGGTTAGCGGTTGCCAGTATGAAAGGCAAAAGCTACCTCTCCGTCGGCGGCGTGTCGATGGGGATCGCGGGTTCCATTGTCGATCATAACTTCTTCGAATCCTGGCTGGGCATGAAGGTGCAAGCGGTAGATATGACCGAACTGCGCCGCCGTATCGATCAAAAAATTTATGATGAGGCCGAACTGGAGATGGCGCTGGCGTGGGCGGATAAAAACTTCCGCTACGGCGAAGATCAGAACGCCTCGCAGTATAAGCGCAATGAAGCCCAGAACCGCGCGGTGTTAAAAGAGAGCCTGCTGATGGCGATGTGTATTCGCGACATGATGCAGGGCAACAAGACGCTGGCGGACAAAGGGTTAGTTGAAGAATCGCTGGGCTACAACGCCATTGCCGCCGGCTTCCAGGGTCAGCGCCACTGGACCGATCAATACCCGAACGGCGATACCGCCGAAGCGCTGCTCAATAGTTCTTTTGACTGGAACGGCGTACGCGAACCGTTTGTCGTCGCCACCGAAAATGACAGTCTGAACGGCGTAGCGATGCTGTTTGGCCATCAACTCACCGGTACCGCGCAGATATTCGCCGACGTGCGAACCTACTGGTCGCCGGAAGCCGTAGAACGCGTCACCGGCCAGGCGCTTAGCGGCCTGGCGGAGCACGGCATTATTCACCTGATTAACTCCGGTTCTGCCGCTCTGGACGGTGCCTGTAAACAGCGCGACAGCGAAGGCAAGCCGACCATGAAACCGCACTGGGAAATCAGCCAACAAGAGGCGGATGCGTGTCTGGCGGCCACTGAATGGTGCCCGGCGATTCACGAATACTTCCGCGGCGGCGGCTACTCATCCCGTTTCCTGACCGAAGGCGGCGTGCCATTCACCATGACCCGCGTGAATATCATCAAAGGCCTGGGACCAGTACTGCAAATCGCCGAGGGCTGGAGCGTCGAACTGCCGAAAGCGATGCACGATCAGCTCGATGCCCGCACCAACTCTACCTGGCCTACCACCTGGTTTGCGCCGCGTCTTACCGGCAAAGGCCCGTTTACCGATGTCTATTCGGTGATGGCGAACTGGGGCGCTAACCACGGCGTACTCACCATCGGCCATGTAGGGGCGGACTTTATTACTCTCGCCGCGATGCTGCGTATCCCGGTATGTATGCACAACGTGGAGGAGGCGAAGATCTACCGTCCTTCCGCCTGGGCGGCTCACGGTATGGATATCGAAGGCCAGGATTATCGTGCCTGCCAGAATTATGGCCCGCTGTATAAACGTTAATGCGGCTTAGCCCGGTGGCGCAGGCTTACCGGGCCTACGGACGCGTGAACCGTAGGCCGGATAAGCGTAGCGCCATCGGGCGGCGTTTATGGAGTTATCTATGAAACAAGACGTTATCCTGGTTCTCGACTGCGGTGCGACTAACGTTCGGGCGATCGCCGTTGATCGCCTGGGGAAAATTGTCGCCCGCGCCTCAACCGCTAACGCCAGCGACATTGCCGCAGAAAATAGCACCTGGCATCAGTGGTCGCTGGACGCCATCCTGCAACGTTTCGCCGATTGTTGCAGGTCACTTTCCAGCGCCCTGTCGGAGTGTGTTGTTCGCGGTATTACGGTGACTACGTTCGGCGTCGATGGCGCGCTGGTCGATGCGCAGGGCGAGCTGCTCTACCCGGTCATCAGTTGGAAATGCCCGCGAACCGCTGCCGTGATGGAAACGATTGGGCGCTTTATCTCGCCCCGGCAATTGCAGACGCTCTCCGGCGTCGGCGCGTTCAGCTTTAACACGCTGTATAAACTGGTCTGGCTTAAAGAGAATCATCCGCGCCTGCTGGAACAAGCTCACTGCTGGCTGTTTATCTCGTCGCTGATTAACCACCGTCTGACCGGCGAGTTTACGACCGATATCACTATGGCAGGCACCAGCCAGCTACTGGATATCCATCAGCGCGACTTTAGTCCGGAAATCCTGCAGGCGACGGGCCTGGCGCGCCGCCTGTTCCCGCGTATCGTGGAAGCGGGCGCCCAGATAGGCACGCTACAGACAGACGCGGCCAGGCTACTCGGTCTCCCGGCGGGTGTGCCGGTGATCTCTGCCGGACACGATACTCAGTTCGCGTTATTCGGCGCTGGCGCGCAGCAAGGTGAACCGGTGCTCTCCTCAGGAACATGGGAGATTCTGATGGTGCGCAGCGGTCAGGTGGATACCTCGCTGCTCAGCCAGTATCCAGGCTCGACCTGTGAACTGGACAGTCAGTCGGGGCTTTATAACCCCGGAATGCAGTGGCTGGCCTCCGGCGTACTCGAATGGGTACGAAAACTGCTGTGGACGCCGGAAACGCCATGGCAAACGCTGATCGACGAAGCGCGCGCTATTCCCGCTGGCGCGGAAGGCGTGCGGATGCAGTGCGATCTGCTCGCCTGCCAAAATGCAGGCTGGCAGGGCGTGACGCTCAATACCACCCGCGGCCATTTCTATCGCGCCGCGCTGGAAGGCCTGACGGCGCAACTTCAGCGTAATCTGCGCACGCTGGAGAAAATCGGCCATTTTAACGCCACAGAACTGTTACTGGTTGGCGGCGGCAGTCGCAACGCTTTATGGAATCAAATTAAAGCGAATCAGCTTGATATCCCTATCAAAGTGCTGGACGACGCGGAAACCACCGTGGCCGGCGCTGCCATGTTTGGCTGGTACGGCGTAGGCGAATTTAATAGCCCGGAACAGGCGCGTGCGCAGGTCAATTATCAGTATCGCTATTTCTGGCCGCAAACCGAACCTGAAATTATTGAGGGAGTATGAAATGCTAAAAACCATTTCACCGTTAATTTCCCCGACACTGCTCAAAGTGCTGGCCGAGATGGGCCACGGGGACGAAATCATTTTTTCCGACGCTCACTTTCCCGCGCATAGCCTGGGCCCGCAGGTGATTCGCGCCGATGGTCTTAGCGTCAGCGATCTACTGCGGGCAATTATTCCGCTCTTTGAGCTGGATAGCTACGCCCCGCCGCTGGTGATGATGGCCGCCGTGGAAGGCGACACGCTCGATCCCAGCGTTGAAGCGCGCTATCGCGATGCCTTGTCATTAGAAGCGCCGTGCCCGGATATCGTTCGTATCGACCGCTATGCGTTTTATGAGCGGGCGCAAAAAGCGTTTGCGATCGTTATCACAGGTGAGTGCGCGAAGTACGGAAATATTCTTTTAAAAAAAGGGGTAACGCCGTAATCTCTTGCCGGTGCGCCCGCATAACGCGGGCGTTCATCGAATGATGGGGTGAGAAAAATGAAAGCGGCACGCCAACAAGCGATAGTCGATCTGCTGATCAATCATAAAAGTCTGACCACCGAAGCGCTGGCCACCCGGCTTAACGTCAGTAAAGAGACCATCCGCCGCGATCTCAGTGAACTACAGACGCAGGGAAAAGTGCTGCGTAATCACGGACGAGCTAAATATATTCATCGTGAAAATCAGGACAGCGGCGATCCATTCCATATCCGCCTGAAAAGCCATTATGCGCATAAAGCCGATATTGCCCGTGAAGCGTTAGCGTGGATAGAAGAAGGAATGACGATTGCGCTGGATGCCAGTTCAACCTGCTGGTATCTGGCCCGCCAGTTGCCGGATATTCCCATTCAGGTTTTTACCAATAGCCATCCTATCTGTCAGGAGCTGGGAAAACGCGAACGCATTGCGCTGATAAGTTCCGGCGGCCAGCTTGAACGTAAATATGGCTGTTACGTTAATCCGTCGCTTATCTCACAGCTAAAATCGCTTGATATCGATCTGTTCATCTTTTCCTGCGAGGGGATCGACGGCGGCGGCGATCTGTGGGACTCCAATGCGATCAACGCCGATTTTAAATCTATCCTGCTCAGGCGCGCCTCGCAGTCTTTATTATTGATTGATAAAAGTAAATTTAATCGTTCAGGAGAGGCGCGCATCGGCCATCTGGATGACGTGACGCATATTGTTTCAGATGCGCCGCAGTCATAGGCCGGATAAGCGTGCGCCATCCGGCGCTGATGACGCGCCGGATGACGGCAGCGCGTTTTTACCGCTCGTCGCGACGTCCGCCAACAGCCGCCCACAACCGACGCACGTGTACCGTCACTTCTTCGCGATCGTGATAAAGCTGACGCGCCTGGATCTGCGCATTAACGCCATGCTCATCCAACTGCGCCTGAAGATACGCCAGGTTATGCGACACCTCTTCATAGCGTTTTTTCATCGGCAGTTTAAGGTTAAAAATCGTCTCCCGACACCAGCCGTTCACCAGCCACTGCGCCATTAACGCGGTGACTTTGGCCGGCTTCTCCACCATATCGCAGACCATCCATGAAATATTATTCCGGTTCGGACGGTACCTGAAGCCATCCTCACGCAACCAGGTCACCTGTCCGGTGTCCATCAGGCTTTGCGCCATCGGGCCGTTATCTACGGAGTAGACCCACATATTGCGCTTCACTAACTGGTACGTCCATCCGCCGGGACAGGCGCCCAAATCCACCGCATACATGCCGTTCGCCAGACGTTCATCCCACTCATCTTCCGGGATGAAAACGTGGAGCGCCTCTTCCAGTTTCAGCGTTGAGCGGCTCGGCGCATCAGACGGAAACTTCAAACGCGGGATGCCCATATAAAACGGTGAATTGTTATGCGCGAACGAATAACCGGTATAGCAGCATCCTGGCGCGATAAAAAAGACATGAACGACCGGACGCTTCGGCGTTTCATAATTCGTCAATACGCCCGCATCACGCAAAGCCGCGCGCAGCGGCACCGTAAATTTGCGGCAGAACTTCATCAGTTCTTTACTTTCATTGGTGTCGGCGACTTCAACCCGCAGCTCGCCGCCCTTTTCCACTACGCCCTGCAACATGCCGACAATCGGCGTAATTCTGTCTTCCGGCGGTAAATGTTGCAGCAGTTCACCCACCACAAACCACTGGCGGGCGAAAATCAACGAACTGAACGGCAGTTCTGAAATCAGCTTTTCGCCATCTTCCGGCTGATAGCATTCATAAATGACATAGCCTGCGTTCTCTTTTACGCGTGCAAAACCAAATATTTCCCGTTTTCCCGCCTTATCGGTAATTTCTGCAGCGCACTCTTTTTCAAACCCCGGACGGCAGAGCAATACAACTTTATTCATGGCTCGCGCCCTTACGTTTCATACGAATGGCGCCAATCAGTAATAGCGCCCAGCCCACCAGGAAACTGACGCCGCCGACAGGCGTGATATACGCCCACAAGCGCAGATGCGAAAGCGCAAGGCAGTACAGACTGCCGCTAAACAGCACCGTGCCCAGCGCCAGAAAAACGCTGCTCCAGTAAAACCAGATGCTGATACGGCGCTGCATCGCCACCGCCAGGCCAAAGATCGCCAGCGTATGGAACGCCTGATATTGCAGGCCGGTCTGAATCCAGCCCATTTCAACCACGCCCAGGGTTTTACTCAAAACATGCGCCCCGAACGCGCCCAGAGCAACGTAAATAAAACCGCTGATAGCGGCGACAATCAGCATAAAACGGCTGGTCATGGTCATACCCTAAGTTAATTATTGTTCGTAACGAAAACGGAATTTTTCTTGCTCCGTCGCCGCCTTCGCCAAAATCCACTGACGGAAGGCGGCTATTTTACCCAGTTCTGCCTGGCTGTCATGACAAACCAGATAAAAAGCATTCTTACTCACCAGAACATCGTTAAATGGACACACCAGTCGCCCGGCTTCAATTTCCGACTGCGCCATAACATTATTCGCCAGCGCGATCCCCTGTCCGTGAATAGCGGCCTGTAACACCATCGCGCTGTGGCTAAATATCGGCCCTTGCTGAACGTTAATATGGTTGAGCCCTAACTGACGAGTATAGGCCTGCCAGTCACGCCGGGAAGCATCGTGCAATAACGTGTGTTTCGCCAGATCTTCCGGCGTTTTTAACGGTTTTTCGCCTGTGAGCAATAAAGGAGAACAGACGGGCAGTAAATATTCTGCGTATAATTTTTCGACGCGCAAGCCCGGCCAGTTTCCCCGGCCATAAAAAATCGCGACATCGACATCGTCTGCCAGTTTATCTTCCTGACGGTCAACGGCTTGTATCCGAACGTCAATTCCCGGATAAGCTGAGTTAAAGCTGGAGAGTCTGGGCACCAGCCACTGGATGGCAAAACTGGGCGGTAAACTCACCGTCAGCGCCCCTTTGGCACTGCGCGCCTGGAGCTTACGCGTTGCTTCCGTGAGCTGGGAAAATATCTCTTTAATGTCGAGAAAATAGCTTTGGCCTTCTTCCGTCAGCAGCAGCGAACGATTGCGGCGGCGGAACAGTTTTAGCCCCAAAAAATCCTCAAGTGACTTAATTTGGTGGCTTACTGCGGCCTGCGTCACAAAAAGTTCTTCCGCTGCTCGCGTAAAGCTCAAATGGCGCGCGGCAGCATCAAAAACGCGTAACGCATTTAAAGGAGGTAATCGTTTTGACATGGCCTCTGGACTTAATGTCGAATGAATTTAACAAATAGGTAACAATATGTAACCTATTAGTTTTTTTAATCTGAGACATTATAAATTGTCCGTTGAGGTTCTACCAGCAAATACCTATAGTGGCGGCACTTCCTGAGCCGGAACGAAAAGTTTTATCGGAATGCGTGTTCTGATGGGCTTTTGGCTTACGGTTGTGATGTTGTGTTGTTGTGTTTGCAATTGGTCTGCGATTCAGACCACGGTAGCGAGACTACCCTTTTTCACTTCCTGTACATTTACCCTGTCTGTCCATAGTGATTAATGTAGCACCGCCATATTGCGGTGCTTTTTTTTGTATAACAAACGGTTAGTTTTCCAGAGCCACCATCTCTTTCACGTCAGTACGATTGATCTGCTGTTTGTTGCCATTAGCGTCTTTATACGAAATCATACCGGTATCGTTATCGGTCTGGGGTTTACCGTCGGTCACAATGCTACGTCCATCATTGGTGTGCATAACGTAATTAGGACCGGAACAGGCGCTCAGGGCAAAAGTCAGCATACATGCAGAGATAATTGCGGCAGTCTTTTTCATCTTCTTCTCCTTAAAGCTGTTTGTGCTATTTAAAGCGGACTCCGTAACAGGCTTAAACATTCGCCTAACATTATTCAGCATAACCTCCTTTACATAATTCGCCAGGATATACAGACGATTCCGATGGTTAGGACAAACCTTGTATCAGCCGCGCTTTTACGCCACGATCGGTAAACTGAACCGAGGAATATCATGAACGCTTTTAATCCCACGCAGTTTCGCGCGCAGTTTCCCGCGCTAGCCGATGCGGGTGTTTATCTCGATAGCGCCGCCACGGCATTAAAGCCACAGGCAGTCATTGACGCCACGCACCAGTTTTATTGTTTGAGCGCCGGTAACGTTCATCGTAGCCAGTTTGCGCAGGCGCAGCGCCTGACGGCGCAATATGAAGCGGCCAGAGCAAAAGCGGCGCGACTGTTAAACGCGCCCGATGAAAAAAGTATCGTCTGGACACGCGGCACCACCGAAGCGATCAACATGGTGGCGCAGTGTTACGCCCGTCCTCGTCTGCGCCCCGGCGATGAAATTATCGTTAGCGTCGCCGAGCATCACGCCAACCTTGTGCCCTGGCTGATGGTGGCGCAACAAACCGGCGCGCAGGTCATAAAACTGCCGCTTAATGACCGGCGTCTTCCTGATGTTGAGCGTCTGCCGGAACTGATCACGTCGCGCAGCCGGATTCTGGCGCTGGGGCAAATGTCGAACGTAACGGGCGGCTGTCCGGATCTCACAAGCGCTATCAGCGCCGCTCACGCAGCGGGAATGGTAGTGATGGTAGATGGCGCGCAAGGCGCGGTACACTTCCCGGCGGATGTCCAGCAGCTTGATATCGATTTTTATGCTTTTTCCGCTCACAAACTGTATGGCCCGACCGGTATCGGCGTGCTGTACGGTAAGCCGGAGCTTCTTGAGGCGATGTCGCCCTGGCTCGGCGGCGGCAAGATGATCCGTGACGTTAGCTTTGAAGGCTTCACCACTCAAAGCGCTCCCTGGAAGCTGGAAGCGGGGACGCCGAACGTCGCCGGGGTCATCGGCCTGAGCGCTGCGCTGGAATGGCTGTCCGATATCGATATTGAACAGGCCGAAAACTGGAGCCGGGGGCTGGCGACGCTGGCGGAAGACGCACTGGCGAAACGCCCGGGCTTTCGTTCGTTCCGCAGCCAGGACTCCAGCCTGCTGGCCTTTGATTTTGTCGGCGTGCACCACGGCGATATGGTGACACTACTGGCGGAATACGGTATTGCGCTCCGGGCTGGGCAACATTGCGCCCAGCCATTGCTGGCGGAACTTGGCGTCACAGGGACTCTGCGCGCCTCTTTTGCGCCGTATAATACCCAACATGATGTGGATGCGTTGGTTAACGCCGTTGACCGCGCGCTGGAACTGCTGGTGGATTAATGACAAACCCTCTTTATACCGGACACCCGTTCGGCACAACGGTAACGGAAGAGACGTTACGCGCTATCTTTCTCCCACTGACCCAGTGGGAGGATAAATATCGTCAGTTGATTCTGTTAGGAAAACAGCTCCCCGCTCTGCCGGATGAATGCAAAGCGCAGGCGAAAGAGATAGCCGGCTGCGAGAACCGCGTCTGGCTGGGCTTTACCCGATCAGATAACGGAACGATGCACTTTTTCGGCGACAGTGAGGGGCGGATTGTCCGCGGCCTGCTGGCGGTATTGCTCACCGCGGTGGAAGGAAAAAACGCCGCCGAATTACAGGCTCGTTCACCGCTGGCGCTGTTTGATGAGCTGGGTTTACGCGCCCAGCTTAGCGCCTCACGCAGTCAGGGGCTGAACGCGCTGAGCGAAGCGATTGTTGCCGCAACGCATAAGGGTTGAAATAGCGTAAATATTCTGTCGCCTGACAGCGCCGTCCGCGGCGGTCAGGCGATGCAGATAAAATAATCCAGTCACTTTATTAGTTTCGGCGTCAGATTTCCCTGATAAACATTCTTTTGATTTTTATCAGCTATCACAATGAAATTACAATGTTAGAATCCATGTTAAAACGGCGTGAAGATTTTAGAGTAAATAAAGCCACTCGATGTAGCGTAGCAGGAGAACTGGAAAATTCATACGCATCGGGTGAAGTTATAACAGGATATGGATAAGTGGAAAAATATCTGCGTAGCGGTACCATGTTTGTGGTACTGGCATTTATATTATGGGGGTTAACACCTTTATATTATCAATATTTATCAGGGGGAAATCTCGCACAAATATTGATATACCGGGTGTTCTGGTCAATTCCATTATTACTGGCAGTAAGATTGTTATTTCGGCAGCGAACGCGATTTCATGATGCCTGGAAAGATAAAAAATCTTTTTTCTTCTGCATGATCGCCGGACTTTTGATGATTGTCTCATGGTCATCTTTTATTTATGCGCTAACCCATCATCTGGTACTTGATGCCAGCCTCGGCTATTTTATCAACCCGCTATTTGTTATTGCGCTGGGATGCATTTTTCTTAAAGAAAAACTGTCGTTGTTTCAGGCCATCGCCGTTTTTTCTGGTGTCTGTGGCCTGACTTTTCAAATTATCATGCTACGGCATTTCCCGGCGCTGGCGCTAACCATGGGATTATCATTTGCGCTATATGGTCTGGCGCGAAAGTTTATACATTATGATGTGATGACATCGATAACGATTGAAACATTATGGGCATTGCCTGTCTCACTATTAATTTTTCTCTTTAGCGACACTGGACCAATTATATCCGCTAATACTCCTTTCTTTTTGTATGTTATGACGGCGCCAGTGACAATCATTCCACTGGTATTATTTGCCATCGCGTTAAATCATACCTCGTTGATTGTCACCGGACTGGCGCAATATATAGAGCCGTCTTTACAGTTCTTACTTGCCATTATGATATTTGGCGAGCACATTAATTACGCGGAACTGCTCTGCTTTTGTGCAGTATGGTTCGGGTTGTTTCTATGCATATCTGAAAATTTATATTCCCATTATCTCCGCGCCCGTCTGAAACCGGTGTTCGGCAGGGTACAGCGCTTCTTTCGCTAACAAAGAGCGCAGGGCCGGATACGCGTCTGCGTGACACTCCACCCCGTCCTTTTATTCTTGTCGCGCCGCTTTAGCCATGATCTTCTTCAGCGCATGGGAAACGGCGACAAAACCGAACGTTGCCGTCACCATCGTCGCCGCGCCGAAGCCAGAGGCGCAATCCATCCGTTTTGGCCCTTCTGCGGTAGCTTTCATCGCGCATACGGAACCGTCCGCCTGTGGGTAAACCAGCGCTTCAGTGGAAAAAACGCAGTCCACGCCCAGCTTACCTTTACTGTTCTTCACTACGCCAAAATTATGTTTCAATCTCTCACGCAGTTTTGCCGCCAGCGGATCCTGGATGGTTTTCGCCAAATCAGCGACCTGGATTTGCGTCGGATCGATCTGCCCGCCTGCGCCGCCAGTGGTCACTAAAGGAACCTTATATCGGCGACAGTACGCAATCAGCGCGGCTTTTGGACGAACGCTGTCAATGGCGTCAATGACATAGGTAAAACCCGCGTTCATATAACCCGCCACATTATCCGGCGTGATGAAATCATCGATAACCGTTACCCGGCACTCCGGGTTAATTTGACGAATCCGTTCGGCCATCACTTCCGCTTTCGCCAACCCAACGTTATCACGCAACGCATGGATCTGGCGGTTCGTATTGGTCACGCAGACATCGTCCATATCAATCAGCGTAATCGCGCCGATGCCCGTACGCGCCAGCGCCTCTGCCGCCCATGATCCCACCCCGCCGATTCCCACGACGCAGATATGCGCCTCAGCAAACCGCTGCAGCGCTTTTTCACCGTACAGACGCGCGGTGCCGCCAAAGCGTTGGCGCCAGGCATCACTTATCACCACTGACATATGACCTCAGAATAAAAAAAGGTGAGGTTATTCCTCACCCCTGCTCACTATTTTCAGGCCCGATAGCGATCGCGTTATCGGGCAATCCGGTTGTCGCAGAATACCACAATCAGCCGCTAAACACGTTACCGGCGCCCGGCGCGCTTTTTAACACCCAGACGCGACCATAGTGATTATACCATCCGGCACGATGCCCGGCATCCGGGCCAATCCCCTGGTAAATATCAAAGTGCTGGCCTTTAATCGCTCCGCCGACATCCAGCGCGACCATCAAACGTAGCTCATACTGACCGCTAAATTTACCGTTGTTATCCAGCAACGGTACTTCCGCCAACAAGGTCGTGCCAGGCGGAATGATGCTGCGGTCGGAAGCGACGGATGCTCGCCCAATCAGCGGTACGGCGCTGGCGCCTTTGACCGGCGCAAAAGATTGCGGCTTAAAGAAGACGAACGACGGGTTCTGCTCCAGTAATTCACGCACTTCCGCTTCGCTGTGCTTCTCTCCCCATTCGCGTATAGCCTGCATCGACATATCTTCTTTTTTCACTTCACCGCGATCGATAAGTACTTTACCAATACTGCGATAAGGCCAGCCGTTTTTACCAGCATAACTAAAGAAGTTCAGCGGACTACCATCACCGAAATCAATATAACCGCTGCCCTGGACATCCATAATAAAGTTATCCATCAGCGAATTACTCCAGGCCAGGATGTACTTATCGCTCAGCGCGCCTGCGTAGATCTGAGCGCGGGACGGTAAGCGTCCGCGTTTTGGCGGCATACTATAGATAGGGTACTGGAACGCGCCCTGCCGCGTATGGCGAGCCTGAACGACGGGCGTATAGTAGCCCGTGAACTGGACGTTACCGTAGTTGTCGGTGCCTTCCATCTGCCAGGCATCGATACCAAACTGGCGCATAGTGCGCGTATCGCCTCCGGAACGTAACCAGTTCTGGACAGCGTTATAGACGTTGCTTTGATTGGTGTATAAACGTGGCGACGCGGAACGGATCTGGTCGACCTGCTCGGCAAAGTCACCAGCATTAATCGGCGCGCCCACCGCGTCCGGCTGGTTTACCAGGGAGAAGGGCTGGGTAAATTTCCCGTCCTTATATTGCTGACCGCGATCGGTCGGTTTTGATGAACAGGCAGCCAGCATTGCCAGCATTACGCCTGTCGCCACATATTTTGCCCAACGTCCTTTCATGGTGTCTCGTCTTCTGCGTAATCGAAAGTGCCCGGTGAAGATAACAAACCGTCCGAAGTAATGAAATGCGATCGCGATCTCATTATGTAAATTCGTTTAAAAATCGCGCTATCTGCGGTGTATTTGCGCAATTCATGAGAAATTAGCGATTTATATGAAAAAAGGGTTGCAACAAAAGCTCAGCGGAGTATAGTGCGCATCCACGGACGCGGGGTGGAGCAGCCTGGTAGCTCGTCGGGCTCATAACCCGAAGGTCGTCGGTTCAAATCCGGCCCCCGC